>JBELAH010000048.1:0-42198 GCA_049509035.1 Acidobacteriaceae bacterium | reverse complement strand
GCTTGCTCGCTGGGGTGGAAAGGCGGGGTCCCCGGCGAGCTTGCTCGCTGGGGTGGAAAGGCGGCGCACTTGCCGCCGCAGCGGAGAAGCCTGTCCTGAGCTTGCCGAAGGAACCCCCGCATTTGTCCTTCACTCTTCCCTCTGTGTTCTCTGTGATTCGCACTTGCCCTCACCGCGTCCCAATCGGAAAACTCAGCCCCAGCTTCGCGTTAAAGTCATTCCGCCAGTCCTCATGCGGATACACAAACACATACTCCGCCGGAGTCACCACCACCGAAACCCACCGCGCCACCGGAAGCGTCACCCCCACTCCGGTCGCAATCAGCAACTCATTCGTAATCGTCCCCGCCGACGACGCGCGCACGTCGCCCGCCTCACCAAACACCGAGCACTTCACCCGCCGCCGCGCCAACACCTCCTTCGTCACTCCCAGCGTGTACCCATGCGAGTTCACTGACCCCTTCGCATTGGTCCCGTAATAATTCGTCGACGAGAAAAACACGCCATATCCCCGCGGCAGGTTCACCGTCGGCCGCACAAACCACCCATTCAGGTTCGACCGGTAGTGCGCCCCCTCGTCTGCCCACAGATACGTCCACCCCATCGCCACCGTCGCTATCGGCCTGCCCGCCTCCGTTGGCGCCCCACCCAAGCCGGCTGCCCCGTCCATGCCCGCACTTTGCGCATGGATGGGGAACGCCCCCATAGCCGCGCACGCCATCACCACCGCCGCCACCCAGCTCCCCGCTCGCGTCATCGCACCCATGCCATGGCAAATCCCAACTCAATCCCGCAACCCAAACCTCGCCGCAGTTGGATTCAGTCTACCCCGCGCCTCGCCAACACCACCTCCACTGTGTCATTCTGAGCGCAGCGAAGAATCCCCGTCTTTGCCTTCGCTTCTGCCTCTGCCTTTGCTTCGAGGTACCCCAAGGCTGGTACCCCAAGGCTGGTAGCCTGAGGCTTCAGCCTCAGGTCTCCTTGGGTCTCGCAAACATCCCAGAAATCCGAGGGCTTTAGCCCCTGGGGCATGCTCTCCTCCCGCCGGACGCCCGGAGCCTGCCCTTCGCGTCGACCATGGGAATCGACGCCGGTTCGCCGGGTGCTTCAGACCTGGGTCTCCGCTGAGGTCAGCCGTTTGCAGCCGCAGACGGCTTTTCAGCACCCTTTTAAGCCGGGTGCTTCGTCCAGGCCCTCCTTGGGCCCGTTACCCCGCCTGCTTTATTTCTTGGTGTTGGCCGCGATTTGTTCCAGCAGGTGGATCATTACGTTCGTCTTGCGGATATATACGCTGGGAAAATAAATCGACATGACCGCAATGATTACCAGGGCAGAGAGAATTGCTAAGCTGGGTCCAAACATCATTACATACCTCCGATCAGATGGAACAACATATACCCAGCCACGCGGCAACGGCATATGGGGTTCGGCAATCATTCTATGCATAATGTCCCTCACCCCACCCAACAAAAACGCCATCTGTACCTTTAATCGAACCCTTGGATTCGGCCCACCGCATACGCCCTTCCCAAAATTCTCTGCCTCCACTCGCGGGAATCCGCCCCGCAGAGCGTAAAATCAAAAGTGCAGACGCCGGAACGCGTGCGCAGGAGAGTGTCCAGTGGCATCAGGTACAGTGAAGTGGTTCAACGACGCAAAAGGTTTTGGCTTTATCACCCCCGACGACGGCAGCGCAGATCTCTTTGCCCACTACTCGGCAATCGTATCCAGCGGCTTCAAATCCCTTCAGGAAGGTCAGAAAGTGACCTTCGAAGCAGTTAAGGGACCCAAGGGTATGCAGGCTTCGAACATCCAGCCCGTCTAGTCCAAGCCCCGAAATCCAGCCCCCACCCCAAAGCTCAGCTTGCTCGCTGGGGTGGAAAGGCGGGGTCCCCGGCGAGCTTGCTCGCTGGGGTGGAAAGGCGGCGCACTTGCCGCCGCAGCGGAGAAGCCTGTCCTGAGCTTGCCGAAGGAACCCCCGCATCTGCCGCTGCTCTTGCCTTTGCATCCGCCTTTGCTTTTCCATCGAGCGCAAGCTCGACCCCGAAGGAAGCAGGGACCTCGTAGCCCAGGGCTTAAGCCTTGGGTCTGCCCCTGAATTCCACCCAAACACAAAGGGGGCTTCAGCCCCGGGCTCTTTGCCCTTGCATCTGAGATAGGCCGGGACTTTAGTCCCGGCATGACCGTTGCAAAACCAAAGCGGGCTTTAGCCCCTGGGGCACGCCTTCCCCCGCGCAATCTCTGTGCTCTCCGGTTTTCCTCCGTGCTCTCTGTGATTCGCCTTTGCCCCTCAACGAACAACGAACAACTGCCTCTACGCCGCCCCCTCCCGCCTAACCTCCCGCGCCTCCACATACATCTCAAACCTTTGAGACGTAAGCGCCGCGCTGAACAAGAATCCCTGATACCCATTGCACCCCTGCTCCTGAAGAAACTCAAGCTGCTCTTCGGTCTCCACTCCTTCCACGATCAGCGACAGCTTCAGGCTCTGCGCCAGCGCCACGATCGCGTTCAGGATCGATGCATCTTTCTCTCCATTCAGCAGGTCCTGCACAAAGCTGTGGTCGATCTTCAATTGGTCCAGCGGCAGCCTCTTCAATTGCGAAAGCGAAGAGTAGCCAGTCCCAAAGTCGTCCATCGACAACCCAATCCCCAGCGCCTTCAGCGCCACCATCTTGCTCACCGCCTCGTTGGCCCGCTCCACCATAAAGCTCTCCGTGATCTCCAGCTTCAGTCGCCGGGGATTCACTCCCGACGCGAACAGCAGTTGCCGCACCAGCGCCACAAACCCCGAATCCTGGAACTGGCGCACACTCACATTCACCGCAATGCTCAGGCCTTTCAGCTCCGGCCGCCGCGCCCACAGGCGCAGTTGTTCGCACGCAGTTTGCAGCGCCCATTCCCCCAGCCCGTTGATCAGCCCCGCCGCTTCCGCCACCGGAATAAATTCGCTCGGCGCCACCAGCCCGCGCAGCGGATGCCGCCAGCGCAGCAGCGCTTCCGCGCCGGTCACCCGTCCCGCGCCGTCCAGTTGCGGCTGGTAGTGCAGTTCGAACTCCCCATTCTGCATCGCCCGTTTCAGGTCCGCCAGCAGCGTCGCGCGCGATCGCACCAGCGCCTCCATGGTCGTATCGAAAAAGCAAACCGCGTTTCTGCCTTGCGATTTCGCCCGGTACATCGCCAGGTCCGCCTGCTTCAGCAGTTGGTCCGCCGCCTGCTCCGTCCCCCGGAACACCGTCACCCCAACGCTGGTCGTCCCCTCGTAATCGTAGTGTTCCAGGGGGATTGGCTCCTGGCACGCCCGCAGTATCTTCGCCCCAATCGACTGCGCCTCCGCCGTCGCCATGGCAAAATCGCCGCTCAACCCCTCCAGCATCACTACAAATTCGTCTCCGCCAAATCGCGCCGCCGTATCGGCCTTGCGCACGCATCCCAGAATCCGCCGCGCCACCTCCTGCAGCAGAATGTCCCCAACGTCGTGGCCTGCCGTATCGTTCAAAGTCTTGAAGTCGTCCAGATCGATCAGCATCAGCGCGCAAGCCGTGCCCTGCATCTGCGAGCGCTGCATCGCGTCTTCCATCCGCTCCCGCAGCAGCACCCGGTTCGGCAGCTCGGTCAGAAAATCGTAGAAAGCCAACCGGTGCGTCTTCGCCGCCGCCGCTTCCAAATTGCGCCGCGACACCACCGCCTCCGTAATATTCCGAAAGAAAATCGACATCCGCTCCGGCCGCGGAAAGCACCGGATCACGTACCACAGCTCCTGGTCCTCGATCTGCGCCTCGAACGTCGTTGCCACCCCACCCCGCGCCGCGGCCTGCAACCCCGCCAGCACCGACGCCGAAAAGAATCCCGACACCTCAGCCGAAATCTCCCGCTTCAGCGCCCAATGCCGCTCAATCCCGAACTCGCCCGCCGCCGCGTCGTTGATGTACACCAGCCGGTATTCCGTATCCACCGAGATAAAGCAGTCCGAGATGCTTTCCAGCACCGCCGACTCAATCCGCAACGACTCCGCCCGCTCCCGCTCCACGATATACGCTTCCCGGTAGCGCGTCGCCGCGTTCAGCGCCAGCGCAAAACACACATAGGTCAAGCCGAAGAAAACCACCACAATCAACGTCTCGATCGGAAAAATCGCAGCCACTTGCGGCGCCAGTGCCGCCAGCAGCGTCAGTGGAGCCGCCAGCAGAAACCACCCCAGAAAATGGCCGAGCCTTCCCGCGTTCACCAGCTTGTTGAACACCAGCAGCGGGAAAAACCACAGCAGATACGTGAACAGATTCACATGCTTGCCGTGGCCCAGCACCGCTGCCACCACGCCGCCGCACAGGCACAACCCGTAGTAGCAGGTCGCCACCGCCCCCACCGTATCCACCGCGCCTTTGCGAAAATACAGCATCGCGAACGCCGCCAGCCCAAACAGTCCGCTGGATACCGCAACCGCCACCTCCAGCCCCGTCTCCACCCGCAGCATCACCGCGTACACACCCACGCCCGACCCCAGCACCGCCAGGCCAACTGAAATCAGCGTTGCGTCGCGAGCCAGGGCGTTCGAGTCGCGGTCAAGTTCGGTCACCGTTCGCATCTGCCCCTTCGCAACTTCCCTCGAATTCCGTCGCGGACTTGGGACCCTCGCCGCCGAGTCGTATAGTCCCTATCGGCCCCACCCCCGCAAACTTCATCCCCGCCCCACCCACCCGCGGCCGCCTCTTACCTCTTCGCCAACACGCATACAATCTCTCCAACGCTCCAGGGACCATTCCCATGTCGCAATACGATGAGCTTGCCGCGAACTACCACTGGCTCTACTCGGACTATGTCTTGTCCGGAAAGCTTGCGCTCCACCAGAACGCCGACGTCCTCAAAGCCGCCGCCCCTAACCCGCGCATCCTCGATTGCTGCTGCGGCATCGGGACCTTCGCGATCGCCCTGGCCAGGCTTGGCTATCCAGTCCGAGACCGAGTTGGCTCCGTCGCCTCACCGCATCATCGCCGTCATCTCGACCGACCCTGAGCTTGTCGAAGGGGAGTGGAGAGACCCCCGCATTTGCCTTTCCGTTGTTGCTGGCCCCGGCTCCTAGGTAAGCCAAGCCTCGTAGCCCAACCTCGGCCCACCACTTTGAAGGCGTCATCTCGACCGAAGCGCCTGAGCGCGTAGCGGAGAGACCCCCGCATTTGCCTTTCCGTTGTTGCTGGCCCCTGCCTCCAGTTAAGCCTAGCCTCGTAGCCCAACCTCGGCCCACCACTTTGAAGGCGTCATCTCGACCGACCCTGAGCTTGTCGAAGGGGAGTGGAGAGACCCCCGCATTTGCCTTTCCGTTGTTGCTGGCCCCGGCTCCTAGGTAAGCCAAGCCTCGTAGCCCAACCTCGGCTCACCACTTTGAAGGCGTCATCTCGACCGAAGCGCCCGGGCGCGTAGCGGAGAGACCCCCGCATTTGCCTTTCGCAGTTCTGGGTTCCGACCTCGCCCATCCCCACATCGCTCCCTCCGTGTCCCCTCTTTCCCTCCGTGTTCTCTGTGATTCGCTTCTCCGCCGAGCAACGCTCAGCTCTGCTCTTGCCTCTGAGATAGGCCGGGACTTTAGTCCCGGCATGTAACCACATCCGTTACATTCATATTTGCTCTTTCCCGCAACCTGCAACCTCCAACCTCCAACCGCCCTACTCCCCCAGCGCCTCCAGTATCCGATCGAACTCCTCCACCCCCGAGTACCCGATCACCACCCTTCCTTTCCCGCCCTTGTCGTCGATCTGCACCCGCAGTCCCAGCTTTTCCCGCAGCTTCTGCTCCGCCGCGCGCACATTCGGGTCCACCACCCGCTCCTTCGCCGCCGGCTTCTCTGTCATCCCCTTCCGCCCCGCCATCAGGTCGTCCACAAACCCCGCGGCCTGCCGCACCGTCAGCTCCATCCCCGCAATCCTCAGCCCGGCCGAAACCATCGCGTCCGTGCCGCTCGGGTGCAGCCGCAGCACCTCCATCGCGTGTCCCGCCGTCAGCTTCCCGCTCTCCACAAACACCTGCAGCGCCGCCGGTAAATTCAACAAACGAACGATGTTGCTAACACTGGCCCGGGTCTTCCCCGTCCGCACCGCCATCTGGTCCTGGGTCATGCTGAACACCGTGCGCAACTGGTCGAACGCCCGCGCCTCCTCCATCGGATTCAGGTCCTCCCGCTGCAGGTTTTCGATGATGGTCATCTCCATCACCTGCTCGTCGTTCGCCTGCCGCACCAGCGCCGGAATCGTCGCCTTGCCCGCAAGTTTCGACGCCCGCCACCGCCGCTCCCCCATGATCAGCTGGTAGCGTCCGCCCCCGATCTCCCGCACCGTGACCGGCTGCATCACGCCGGTCGCCTTGATCGAGTTCGCCAGCTCCTCCAGCGAGCCTTCGTCGAACGAAGTCCTGGTCTGGTGCGGGTTCCGCTCGATCCGCTCCAGTTCGATCTCCAGCGGCCGGCCCGTCCCCTCTACCGCCGCCGCCGGCGCCTGCACCCGCGCCCCCAGCAGCGAATCAATCCCCTTGCCCAGCGCCGCCCGCTTCTTCGTCTCCGCATGTATGTTCACCGTCTCCATATCCTTATCTCTCCGCCTCCAGCTCTTTTCCTCGCCCCTCAAACTCTTGCGTTGCCCTTGCCCTTGCCCCTGCGCGGCCGAGACCGAGTCGGCTCCGTCGCCTCACCCCATCATCGCCGTCATCTCGACCGACCCTGAGCTTGTCGAAGGGGAGTGGAGAGACCCCCGCATTTGCCCTTGCCCTTGCCCCTGCGCGGCCGATACCGAGTGGGCTCCGTCGCCTCACCCCATCATCGCCGTCATCTCGACCGACCCTGAGCGACCCTGAGCTTGTTGAAGGGGAGCCGAAGGGGAGTGGAGAGACCCCCGCATTTGCCCTTGCCCTTGCTCCTCGCCCCTGCCTTTGCAGAATCCCCGCATTTGCCCTCGCCTCGCTGCTGCTCGTTCATTCTGACTCGAAGAGTCAGAATCTCCGTCGTTGCCTCTGTCGTTGCCCTTGCTTCTAGGTACCCCAAGGCTTCAGCCTCGGGTCTCTCAAGCGCTCCAGAAAGATGGGCTTTAGCCCCTGGGGTACGCCTTCGCTCGAACCACGAACCTCGAACTTACCTGTACGGCCAGAACTTCGGCACCACCTTCTCCCCCGTATCTCTCTGATTCTGAAGACGTTGCGCCTTTGGACTCACGACCCCATTCCGCTTCAGCAGCTCCGCCGCCAGCGCCGTATACGCCTCCGCGCCCCTGGATCGCGGATCGTAAACCTGCACCGGCTTCCCGTGGCTCGGCGCCTCCGCCAGCCGTATGTTCCTTGGGATTGTTGTACTTAGCAGCTTGTCCCCAAAAAACCCGCGCAAATTCTCCGTAACCTGTTGCGACAGATTTGTGCGATCATCGTACATCGTCAGCAAAACCCCCTCCAGCGCCAAAGTCGGATTGAACGCCTGCGAAACCCGGTCCAAAGTCTGCATCAGTTCCGTAATCCCTTCTAATGCAAAGTATTCCGCCTGCATCGGAACCAGCAGCCCATCCGCGGCCACCAAGGCGTTTAGCGTCAGCAGATCCAGCGCCGGCGGACAATCCAGCACTATAAAAGGATAGCTATTTCGGATCGGTGCGATCGCATCGCGCAGCCGGAATTCGCGCCGCTCCTGCGCCACCAGCTCCAGATTCGCGCCAATCATATTCTTGCTTCCCGGCAAAAGGCGCAGATTCGCCACATTCGTCGCTAGCACCGTTTCGTCCAGCGTCGCTGCGCCCATCATCAGGTCGTAAACGCTCAGCCGCGCCTCATCGCGCGCCATGCCCAATCCGCCGGTCGCATTCGATTGCGGATCGCAGTCGATCAGCAGGATTGACAGGCCTTCGAGCGCGAGCGCGGCGGCCAGATTGATTGCAGTGGTGGTTTTGCCGACGCCGCCTTTTTGGTTGACGACGGCGATGACCTTGGCCGGTTTGGCGCTGGTCTGGTCCGGAAGCGTATTCGAGGGCGCGGAAAGGGTGGACACGTTCGTAGTAGGAAGCCTATCGGGGATGGGCTTTGCTGGCAAGACGCAGGGACTGTGCAGAAGTGCCTACGCCTGTGAATAAACCTGTGGACAGTTCCAAACAGGGGCATTCAGCGCGGGGGTTGCGCCGCGATGGTGTGGAAATCTTATGTGGGCCGGGTCACACAGCTCGCCTCGAGGAATCCAAATTGCTTCACGTGGAGCAATTTGGATCCGGCGAAGCGGCGTCTGGAGAATTGCTTCACGTGGAGCAATTTGAGGTTTGGGACGGGGTGGTTTGGGGCGAAATTGCTCCACGTGGAGCAATTTGAGGTTTGGGACGGGGTGGTTTGGGGCGAAATTGCTCCACGTGGAGCAATTTGGCTAGCGGTGGCGAGCGATGAGGAGCGCTGCGCCGTGCGATTCGGGCAGGGGAATGGGTGGATCGAGGGTGAAATCGGGGGGGATGAGGGGGTGGTGTTGTGATGATAAAGTACTTAGGATCAGTAGTTTATGGGTGGAGCGGAGAGCGGCGGCGGCGATGGCGGCGGGCATGTGGTCGACGGCGCGGAGGGTGACGGCATCAAATGTGCGATTATCGGCCATCGACTCGACGCGGTGGGGCCAGATCTCGGTCGGGAGGTTGAGGGTGCGGACGGCTTCGTGGAGGAAGGCGGCTTTGCGGGCGCGGGACTCGGCCAGGGTGACCTGGAGGGTGGGGTGGGCGAGCTGGATGGGGAGTCCGGGGAAGCCGGCGCCGGAGCCGTAGTCGAGCAGGGTGCGGCAGGGGCCGAGGTGGGCGGCGGCGAAGAGGCTCTCGCCGAAGTGGCGGCGGACGATGTCCTCGGGGTTGCGGATGGCGGTGAGGTTGACTCGGTCGTTCCATTTAAGGATGAGGTCGAGATAGAGGACGAGCTGGGAGGCGAGGGAGCGGGTGACGGCGGCGTAGGGGGTGAGGAGGGCGGTGAGGGTTTCCGGGGACATGGGGGGAGTTGTCAGTTGTCAGTTCTCAGGAAAGGCGCGGAGTGGTTTGGATGATGATAGCGGAGATGGGGTTCGAGGATCGGGGAAAGGCTTAACACCGATTGTCGCCGATGGGACCGATTTTTTGGTGGGTGGATTGTTTGTAACGACTATGGTTACATGTAGTGCGCAGGAAAGGAGCATGCCGCAGGGGTTAAAACCCCTGTTCTGATCCGGAGCCGAGAGACCCAAGCCTGAAGGCTTGGGGTACCTAGAAGCAAGGGCAAGAAAGCCTTGGCTTACCTAGAAGCGAGGGCCCTGGGCTAAAGCCCCTTCTTGTTTGGGGCGGTATTCAGGGGCCTGAAGGCCCCTGCTCCCTCCGGATCGAGCTGTGCTCGACGGAAAAGCAAATGCGGGGATTCCTTCGACAAGCTCAGGACAGGCTTCTGGCTGCGAAACGCTTCGGTCGAGTATGCTGGTTGGGATGTTTGTAGCGGATGTGGTTACGTATTTTGGAGGTGGGGCATCAGGTAAACGAACAGGGTGAAGGCGATGGCGAGGAGGAGGACGGCGGCGGCGATGATGGCGACGGTGATGGCGGCCTGGCGGGCGCTGATGAAGTCGGGGTCGGCGGACTGGAGGTCGCCGAACTTGACGAACCAGCGGATGACCATGACCGGCGTGGCGACGGCGAGAAACCAGAAGCCGAGGGTCCCGAGGAATCCGAGGAAGGGAAGAAAGCCGATGAGGAAGAAAGCGCCGATGGCTCCGGCCATGATTTTGAGGTAGCCGGCGTCGCTGATGGCCTGGTTGATGCGGGCGAAGGTTTCGGCCGAGGCGGTGGCGGCGGCGTGGTCGAGCGGGAAGGAACAGAAGGGGCAGGCCTGCATGGAGGTGTTGATGGTCTGATTGCAGGCGGGACAGGGGAGGACGGAGACAGTGGGGGAAAGCAGACTCAGGCTTGGCGGCATGACGGGGGACCTCTTGGATTTCGGGATGAGGATAGCATGGGGGCGGAGGGGAACCCACTCATACGATGAGGCCGCATGAGTGGGGCACCCGGCTCTTCGACCACGGCCGCGATGTGGCCTTCGCTCAGGATGACGGCGGCTAGGACAAAGCAAATGCGGGGGTCTCTCCGCTGCGCTTCGCTTCGGTCGAGATGACGCTTCCTTGTTCTTGGGGGTGGGGGGCTTCGGTCGAGATGACGCTTCTTTGTTCTTGGGGGTGGTGGGCTTCGGTCGGGATGACGCGGCTAGGGCAAAGCAAATGCGGGTGTCTCTCCACTGCGCTGCGCTTCGGTCGAGATGACGCGGCTTTTGTTCTTGGGGGTGGTGGGCTTCGGTCGGGATGACGCTTCTTTGCTGCCGGCGGTTCAGGGGGTGGTGGGGGCGAGGGGTTTCCAGGTGGCGGCGGCGGCGACGAAGCGGGTGAAGAGGGCGCGGGAGGCGGGGTCGGTGGAGTAGGTGCGCTCGGGGTGCCACTGGACGCCGATGAGGAACGGCAGTTGCAGGTTGTCAGTTGCAGGTTGCAGGTTGGGGGTGGGTTCGATGGCTTCGATGACGGCGTCTTCGGGGGAGCGGGCGGTGACGCGGAGGCCGTCGCCGGGGATGGCGATGGCTTGATGGTGGCTGGAGTTGATGGGAAGGCGGGACGGTTGCAGGTTGTCAGTTGCAGGTTGCAGGTTGGAGGTTTCGGATTCGGCGGCGATGGCGGCGAGCAGGGAGTTGGGGGCGAGGACGGCGGTGTGGGCGATGGCTACGGCGCGGCCGGCGGCGTGGTTGACGGGCATGGGAGTGAGGTGCTGGAGCAGAGTGCCGCCGCGCCAGACGTTGAGCATCTGAGTGCCGAAGCAGATGGCGAGGATGGGCTTGCGGAGGTTGTGCGCGTCCTGGAGGAGGAGCTCGTCGACGTTTTCGCGGGCGGGGTCGGCGGGGTTGCACTCGTCGATGGGCTGCTGGCCGTACTTTTGCGGGTTGACGTCGGCGGGGCTGCCGGGGAGCAGGACGCCCTGGCAGGTGGCGATGAGGCGGGCAGTGGTGGCGGGCGAATCGGTGAGCGGGATTTCGACGGGAGCGCCGCCGGAGCGGGTGATGGCTTCGGCATACTGCGGCCAGGCGCGACGGTTGTAGTCGGGGTCGGTGGAGGTGGGGAGCGGGATGGCGATGCGGGGAGGCATAGGGCAGTTGTTCGTTGTTCGTTGTTCGTTGTTCGTAAGAGCGAAGGCGTGAGGCAGTGGTGGCTGGGGTTAATGATAGCGGTTTTTGAGGGTGGGGAATTGGGGGGGCGATGGGGGTTGGCGAGAAGGCGTGCCCCAGAGGAGACCCGAGGCTAAAGCCTCGGGCTACCAGCCCTTCTCAGGGAGGCACTGAAGGCCAAGAATACCTGGAGGCAAAGGCGAATGCGGGGGTCTCTCCACTCCCCTTCGACAAGCTCAGGGTCGGTCGAGATGACGGCCGCTTGTTTTGGGCTTCGGTCGAGATGACGCTCTCTTGTTTAGGCTGCGACGATGCTTCGGTCGAGATGACGGCGGCTTGCTTTGCGCTTCGGTTGAGATGACGCTTTCCATCGCGATGGGGATCCGGTGGGGTAGTGCGTGGGTCGGCAAAAAAGGGGCAAAGGGATTACAAGGCGCTGACAAGTGGGCGGGGACGGTTCGGGATACTGGGTTCCATCGCAGGTGGATGAGAGTTGGATGAAGCTGGATCGAATCCGGAGAGAGAACCGATGAGGACGGCGCGGGGGCGAATTTCGGTGGCGAAGATTGCGTGGGGGATATGGGTGGCGGCGGCGGCGCTGCTGCTGGCGGCGGACGGGCGGGCGCAGGGACCGGGGACGGGCGCGATCGCGGGGACGGTGCGCGATGCGGCGGGGCTGGTGGTGGCGAATGCGGCGGTGGCGGCGGTGAATGACTCGACCGACGTGACGCGGACGGCGGCGACCAATGGGGCGGGCGTGTTCACGATGGCGCTGCTGACTCCGGGGACGTACACGGTGACGGTGCGCGATGCGGGGTTTGCGGACGCGACGCTGAGCGCGGTGCGGGTGGTGGTGGGCGAGACCAGCGCGGTGGACTTCCGGCTGGCGGTGGAGACGGTGGGCGTGACGGTGCGGGTGACGGCGGACGAGGAGCTGGCGCAGTCGCAGAGCTCGACGCTGGGACGGGCAGTGGGCGAAGAGGCGATCAACACGCTGCCGCTGGAAAATCGGAATTATACGCAGATACTTTCGCTGTCGCCGGGCGTGGCGGTGGCGCTGCCAAATGCGGCGGCGCTGGGGCGGGGTTCGCAAAATGTAACTGCGAACGGAGCAAAAACGACCGCGAACAATGTGCAGTTCAATGGGGTGGATGCAAATAATCTGGCACAGAACTCGGTGGAGAACGCGACTGAAGAGGTGGGAGTGGCGATCCCGGCGCCGGACACGATTGAAGAGTTCAAGGTGCAGACGGGCAACTACGATGCGACCTACGGGCGCGGCGTGGGCGCGAATGTGGATGTGGTGAGCAAGGCGGGAACGAATAAACTGCATGGCGATGTGTGGGAGTTTTTGCGCAACAACGTGCTGAATGCAAACGAATTTTTTCTGAAGCTGGAAGGGCAGCCGCGGCCGGAGCTGAAGCAGAACCAGTTTGGCGCGTCGGTGGGCGGGCCGGTGTGGAAGGATAAGACGTTTTTCTTTGGCGCGTACCAGGGGCTGCGCAGTGTGAACGGGTTCGGGGCAAATGCGACGGCGCTGCTGCCGCAGTTGACGGCGGACCGCTCGGCGGCGACGCTGGGAGCGCAGTTCTGCCCGTCGGCGCAGGGCGCTGCGTACGCGACGCATGCGGGCGGAGTGCAGGTGGCGTGCGACGGATCGAACATAAACCCGGTGGCGCTGGCGCTGCTGAATGCGAAGCTGGCGAATGGACAGTTTGCGATTCCAAGCCCGCAGGTGGATTTGCCGGTGAGCGCGGGCGAGTTTCCGATTGGCGAGTCGACGTACGCGCTGCCGGCGACGTATATGGAGGACCAGTACACGCTGAACCTGGACCAGGTGCTGACGGACCGAAACCAGTTGTCGGCGCGGTTCTTCTATGCGCGTGCGCCGACCATGCTGCCCTTCTCGCCGAACGCGGCGACGGTGCCGGGATGGCCGACCAATGAGCTGGACCAGAACGCGATGCTGGTGCTGGCGGATACGCAGGTGGTGAATGCGGACCTGGTGCATATTTTCCGGTTCGGGTATATGCGGTTCTCCGGGGATGCGGCGATCGCGAATCCGATTTCGGCGGCGAGCGTGGGGACGGTGAGCCCGACGGGAGCGACGAGTGGAGTGAACGCGCCGGGAATTACGGTGGATGGACTGTTCACGATTGGCGACTCGGGAACGCCGGCGCAATCGCAGATCACAAACAGTTACATATTCCAGGACACGGTGTCGTGGACGCGGGGACGGCACAGCGTGCGGTTGGGCGGCGAGGCGAAACGCGAGCAGGTGATGGTGAATGCGCCGTTCTCAGTGGACGGGCTGCTGGATATTCGGACGTTCGACGATTTTCTGCTGGGGGAGAGCGCGGCGCAGAACGGGAGTCCGGAGGGGATCAGCAATGTGACGTTCAGCGGCGGGAGTTCGGGATTCTTCCGCAGAGATGAGCGCTACACCGACGTAGCGGCGTTTGCGCAGGACGATGTAAAAGTGGGGCCGCGGCTGACGGTGAACGCGGGAGTGAGGTATGAGATCTTCGGGCCGCCGAGCGAGATCGATGGGCGGCTGCTGACGTTCGATCCGACGATTGCGCAGGCGAGCGCGCCGGCGACGGGAACGCTGAGCGGGTTTATTGTGCCGGCGAATCTGCCGGGAACGCTGCCGGCGGGAGTGACGCGCTCGCCGCACAATACCTTGTGGGCGGTGCGGTATGGCGATGTATCGCCGCGGCTGGGATTTGCGCTGCGGCTGACGGAGCGGCCGACGGTGCTGCTGCGCGGCGGCTATGGAGTCTATTTCGACCGGTTGTCGGGCGACATGATTGAAGGAACGCTGTCGCAGCCGCCGTTCAGCGTGCAGCAATTCTTCTCGGATGCGCAGAATGGGGCGGCGACTTTGCAGGAGCCATACGCGCCGCTGCTGCCGCCGGATTCGGCGTATCCGCTGTTCCAGGCGCGGGTGCCGGGCGGGTCGAATTTGATTGAGGCGGTGTCGCCGCGCGCGCTGGACCCGTACACGGAAGAGTGGAACGTGAACGTGCAGGTGGCGGCGGGGCGGGACTATTTAGTGGAGGTGGGCTACGTGGGGACGCGGTCGCTGCACGTGGCGGGGAGCACGGCCTTCAACCAGGCGGAACTGGCGAGCCCGGAAAACCCAGTGAACGGAGCGACGACGAATACGGCGGCGAATGTGCTGCAACGGACTCCGTATGCGGGGGTGTCGCCGGTGTCGCTGTTCAACGATACGCGGTACATGGGAAGCTACAACGGGCTGGAGGCGAGCGTGACCAAGCGCATGAGCCACGGACTGGAGTTGCTGGGAAGTTATACGTGGTCGAAGAGCCTGGACGAAACCAGCGGATCGAACGGAGCGGAGTTCTACGAGCTGTGGCTCTCGACGAATGACCAGTTGAACCCGCGGCAGGCGTACGGGCCGACCGACTTCGACCGGCCGCAACGCGGCGTGCTGAGCCTGATCTACAACGCGCCGAGCCTGCGCGAAGGGCCGTGGCTGGCGCGGAAGGCGCTGACGGGCTGGCAGGTGTCGGGGATTGCGGTGGCGCAGTCGGGAACGCCGCTGACGATCATCGACAACAATGCGGGGTCGGTGTACGGGACGTACTCGTTCGAGCATCGGGCGCAGTTGTCGGGGCTGCCGTGGGCGACGACGGGGTCGCTGTTCGCGCGAGTGATGAATGGGTATATCAATCCGGCGGCGTTTACTTCGGCACCGGAGGCGCCGTTTGGGAGCAGCGCGGCGGATACGGACTTTGGCAACAGCGCGCCGGGATTGGTGCGCGGGCCGGGACAACGCGATGTGGATCTGGCCGTGGAGCGGGCGTTTCCAGTGAAGGAGACGAACAGCGTGCGGGTTCGGGCAGAGATGTTCAACCTAACCAATACGGCGAACTTCGCGAACCCGGGCCGGCAACTGAATACGGGGTCGCCGTTTGGGACGATTACGGCGACGGCGAATAATCCACGGATTGTGCAGGTGGCGGTGAAGTGGGAGTTTTAGTTGCTAGTTGTCAGTTGTCGGCTGCCGGCTGCCGGCTGCCGGCTATGAGGGGGCGGGGCGGAAGTACTGCGAGCGAAAGCATGCCCCAGGGGTTAAAACCCCGATTTTTTGCGGAGGGGGAGAGACCCAAGCCTGAAGGCTTGGGGTACCTAGAGGCAAGGGCAAGAACAGCGGCAAGGGCAACGGCAAGAACAGCGGCAAGGGCAACGGCAAGGGCAAGAACAGCGGCAAAGGCAAGGGCGAATCACAGAGGACACAGAGGGAAAGGAGAGAGAGCACAGAGGTCCTTGAGGGGATGGAAGGCGAATGCGGGGGTCTCTCCACTTCGCGCTACGCGCTTCGGTCGAGATGACGCCTCTTTATTCTGGGCTTCGGTCGAGATGACGCCTCTTTATTCTGGGCTTCGGTCGAGATGACGCCTCTTCATTCTGGGCTTCGGTCGAGACGACTCCGTTTTTTGCAAGCGGGATGTTTGTATCCGCTTTTGTTACACATTACAGCAACGGGTGAGAACGGGCAGCAGTAAGGGCAAGAATGCGGGGTATGGGTGGGATGATGAGGACGGTGGTAGCGGAAACGGAGCGGGTGAGTGGGGCGGATTTCGATCCGTATTTGTATCGCGCGGAGATGGGGCTGAAGGGGATGTTTTATCCGCTGGGGTTTGGCGTGCGGGTGAGGACGAATTCGGCGGCGGTGCTGGAGGCGGCGGCGGAGAGTTGGGGTGCGTTTGAGCGGGAGTTCGACAGGCCGGTGATTGAGATGAGCGTGGGAGTGATGGAGGGGGATGCGGCGGAGTGCCCGGCGGCGCCGGGGTGCAGGGCGCGGCGGCATTTGATGACGCGGATCGCGGACCAGGACAATTTCTATGTGGCGGACCTGCTGCGGGGCTACTCGCTGGTGTGGGTGACGGCGGCGGCGGTGAAGCATAGGAGCTACTTCCGGCAGGAGTTTCTGGAGTCGGCGGGGCTGTGCCATATTGCGAACCGCTATGCGGCGCCGGTGCATGCGGCGTGCGTGGCGCGGGAGGGGCGCGGGGTGCTGCTGTGCGGGGACTCGGGCGCGGGGAAGTCGACGCTGGCGTTTGCGTGCGCGCGGGCGGGATGGACGTACGTGAGCGACGATGCGAGTTTTGTGCTGCAGGGGGGCGCGGGGCGGCGGGTGGTGGGGAACTGCCACATGATGCGGTTTCGGCCGTCGGCGGGAGAGTTGTTTGGGGAGGTGGCGGGGCGGCCGATGACTCCGCGAGCGGGGGGCAAGCCGTCGATTGAGGTGGCGACGGCGGAGCTGGGAGTGGCCCGGGCGAGTTCGGCCGAGGTGGAGGCGATTGTGTTTCTGCGGCGGGGCGATGCGAATGTAACTGAGATGGTTACAGTCTCGCAGGAGGCGGCGCGGGATTATTTGCAGAAGCACTTGTGCGGCATGGAAGAGCTGCGCGCGAGCCAGGCGGAGGCGGTGGAACGGCTGCTGGGGGCGGAGGTGATGGAGCTGCGGTATCAGGATCTGGATTGGGCGGTGGAGAGGTTGGAGGAAGTGGTGGGGGGAGATGGGTAGCGGTGGGGTGGCCGGCGTGGCCCAGCCCCAGGGGTTAAAACCCCTTGGGTTCGACGGGAGTTTGAGACCCAAAGCTGAAGCCTTGGGGTACCTAGAAGCAAAGGCGAACGACGGAGATTCTGACTCTGCGAGTCAGAATGACGCTTTAAAGAGGGTGCGGGGGTGGATCGCGGGATGGGTCGGTCGAGATGACGCTCTTATTGGCGAAGGGGATGGGGCGGGGGTTCTGGATATTTTTTGTGGCGGCGCTGTGTTTTGACTTCGGCGTGGCTATGTTTTTCTTTTTGTACAACCTGTTTCTGCTGGACCTGGGATTCAACGAGCGGCAACTGGGATTTGTGGGCGGCGCGATGACGCTGGGCATGGTGGCGGGGACGATTCCGCTGGGCATGCTGGCGGAGCGCGCGGGATTGCGGCGGGTGCTGGTGTGGGGATTCGTGGCGGCGCTGGTGGTGGGCGCGGCACGCACGCTGGTGACGGGAGAAGCGAGCCAGGTTGCGCTGGGGTTCGCGTTCGGCGCGTGCGTTAGCTTCTGGGCGGTGTGCTTTCCGCCGGCGGTGGCGAAGCTGACGACGGAGCAGAACCGGACGGTGGGGTTCAGCCTGCTGATCGCAGTGGGGATTGGCGTGGGTGGGCTGGGCGGACTGGCAGGGGGCTGGCTGCCGGGATGGTTGCAGGCGATGCATGCGATGACGCCGGCGGATGCGAAGCGGGCGGTGCTGCTGATTTGTTGCGCGATTGCGGCGCTGGGGGCGTGGCCGGTGGCGCGGCTGCGGCTGACAGCGGACGGGGGAGGGGCGCGGAAGGCGTGGCGGTTCGATCCGTTTCTGTGGCGATTTCTGCCGGCGATGGCGCTGTGGAACCTGGCGGCGGGCGCGTTCGTTCCGTTTGCGACGGCGTACCTGGCGCGGTATGTGCGGCTGCCGCTGGGAGAGATTGGCGAGATTTTTTCCGGGTCGCAGATGGCGCAGGTGGCGGCGATCCTGCTGGCTCCGGCGGTGTTCCGGCGCTGCGGGCTGGTGATGGGGATTGTGCTGACGCAGGCGGCGGCGGCGGTGGCGCTGGCAGGGCTGGCGCAAGTACACGGCGTGGCGCTGACGACGGCGCTCTATCTAAGCTTCACGGCGTTCCACTGGATGGGCGGGCCGGGGATCTACAGCTTGCTGATGAGCGGGGTGGCGGAGGAGGCGCGGAGCAGCGCGTCGGCGGCGAACAACCTGGTGACGCAGGCGTGCCAGGCGCTGGCGTCGGCGGCGGCGGGCGCGGCGTATGTGGGGTTCGGCTACCCAGCGGTGATGCGGGGGATTGCGGTGGCGGCGGCGGGGGCGGCGGGGTTGTTCTGGGTAGTGATGGGGGCGGGGTCGCGAGCGAAAGGCTTAACACCGATGCACGGCGATTGAACCGATCGAGAGGCGGATGCGGGTAAAGGCGAAAGCAGATGCGGGGGTCTCTCCGCTGCGCTTCGCTTCGGTCGAGATGACGCTTCTTTGTTCTGGGACGCGGTGGGCTTCGGTCGAGATGACGGCGGCTAGGGCAAGGCAAATGCGGGGGTCTCTCCACTGCGCTTCGCTTCGGTCGAGATGACGCTTCTTTGTTCTGGGACGCGGTGGGCTTCGGTCGAGATGACGGCGGCTAGGGCAAGGCAAATGCGGGGGTCTCTCCACTGCGCATCGCGGTGCGATGCTTCGGTCGAGATGACGCTTCTTTGTTCTGGGACGCGGTGGGCTTCGGTCGAGATGAGGCTTTCGGCGGGGCGGCTTTCGGCGGTCAGCTTGCAGGGAGGGCGGCGGAGCGGAGGGCTCCGATGAGGAAGATGGAGCCGGTGGCGAGGATGAGGCCGTTGGCTGGGGTGAGTGCGCGGGCGAGGGCGAGGGCTTCCGTGGGGGAGTTGGCGATGTGGGCGGGGATATCGAGAACGCGGGCTGCGGCGACGAGGGATTCGAGGGAGGCGGCGCGGGGGTTCGCGATGGGGGTGAGAACCAGGTTGAACGTTGTACGTTTTTCGTTGTTCGTTGAAGAGGTGGGTGCGCCCGGTGTTGTGGAACGGTCAACGGAGAACGGAGAACGGAGAACGTTGGCCGTGGAGTCGAAGAGGGGGAAGAGGATGCGGGAGATTTCGGTGAGGTCCTTGTCGCGGAGGCAGGAGAAGATGAGGGTGCGGGGAGATTCGGGGAGGGAAGAGATGGCGGCGCGGAAGGCCCAGGCGCCAGCGGGGTTGTGGGCGACGTCGAGGAGGAGGTTGGGGGGGAGGAATTCGAGGCGGCCGGGCCAGTGAGTGTTGGCGATGCCGAGTTCGATGGTCGCGAGTTGCAGGTTGCAGGTTGCAGGTTGCAGGTGATTGCGGAGTTCGAGGGCGGCGGCGATGGCGAGGGCGAGGTTGCGGCGCTGGTGGGAGCCGGGGAGAGGGGAATGGACGTGGAGGGTTTCCTCTCCGAGGTGGAGGGTGTAGTGGTTGGGGGGGAGGGGGGTTGCGCAAGACGAACTGGCAGAAAGATGCGGAAGGTATTGCCGATGCGAGCCGGGTGGCAGGTCCTTCGACTGCGCGCTCCGCGCTTCGCTCAGGATGACGGGGTCATTTAACGCGTCGCGGTTGGGGAGGTAGGGGGTGGCGGAGATGGCGCGGACGTTGAGGGCGATGGCGGCTTCGCCGATGGCGTGGTTGGCTTCGGGGTGCTGGGGGAGGGTGATGAGGGTGCCTCCAGCGCGGAGGATGCCGGCTTTTTCGCGGGCGATTTCGGCGATGGTGGAGCCTAGGTAGTCCTGGTGGTCGAGGGCGATGTCGGTGATGACGGAGAGCAGAGGCTCGACGATGTTGGTGGCGTCGAGACGGCCGCCGAGGCCGACTTCGAGAACGGCGATGTCGAGATGCTGCTCGGCGAAGTAGAGGAAGGCGAGGGCGGTGATGGTCTCGAAGAAGCTGGGGTGGTGGGGGAGCTGGCCGGAGGTGACGAGGCGGTTGGCGGCGTCGTCGACCTGGAAGTAGAGGCGGGCGAAGGATTCTTCGGGGATCTCGAGGAGACCGTTGACCGTTGACCGTTGTTCGTTGTCCGTTGAGGGCGGGGCGACAGCGGTTTCTGAACGGAGAACGGAGAACGGAGAACGGAGAACGGCGGAGGTGCGGATGCGTTCGGTGATGCGGGTGAGGTGGGGCGAGGTGTAGAGGCCGGTGCGGAGGCCGGCGGCGGTGAGGATGCTGGCGAGCGTGGCGGCGGTGGAGCCCTTGCCGTTGGTCCCGGCGATGAGGATGGAGGGGAAGCGGGTTTGCGGGTCGCCGAGCGCGCGGGCGAGGATGCGCATGTGTTCGAGCGAGAATTTGCGGCGGGGCGCGGTGGGAGATAGCTCGGGGGTGAGGGCGAGCAGGCGGTCGACCGCGGCAGCGTAGGACATGAAGATATTCTAGAGCGGCCTGAGGGCGGGATTTCGCGTCCTATATGGGTGCAGGACGGAAAGGCTAGTTGTTCGTTGCAGGTTGCAGGTTGCTAGTTGAAAGGCAAAGGCAGAGGCAGACGCTGAGACGGCGGAGACCACGGGTGAAAGCCCATGATGGTGCTGGTGAGGAATGCGGTGTTCGGGGTGCTGGTGCTGCTGGTGCTGTGGGGACTGGCGCAGGAGTACCGGAGGAAATAGTTGTCAGTTGCAGGTTGCAGGTCGTCAGTTGTTCGTTGAAAGGCAAAGGCAAGCGACCCCCAGGGTCGACGCGGGGTGAAGGGCGTCGACGGTGGGGTTGAAAGGATGGAGCGAAGCGGCGACCGGGGTTATTGGCCGGATTGGGGTGCGCTGGGGAGTTCGAAGCTGACCTTGCTGAGATGGATGGCCTGGAGATTGGTGACCGCTCCATTGGTAATGGTGTCGACTCCGGGGTTTACGGTGTTCTTGTCGATCTCCTTTGCGGCAAAGGTGAGTACGGTTTTGCCGGCCTGGGTGAGGGTGACCTGTACGTTGCCCGTGCCGGTGTAAACCAGCTTGTAATTGCCCGCGGGGAGCTGGGTGGATCCGATCTGGACGGCCTGGGGAATGACGACATTCTGGGGCTTGGAACCTGCGCCGAATGCGGGGGCGACAAGCAGGACCAACATGGATGCGAAAGCAGCGAGTTGCTTCATATGGATCTCCTCAAGGTGCCTCGTGGATTCTGGGGAGCGAGGCCCTAGGAGATATACGATGCGGGTGGGCGGGAAGTCTAAGATGGGCGGTAATCGGATGGAGTGGGCGGAATTGGACGGGGCAGGGGACGGAGGACAGGGATCAGGGAACGGGGAGTGGGGCGAGAGACAAATGCGGGGGTCTCTCCACTCCGCCTGCGGCTCCGGTCGAGATGACGGCTGCCTTGGTATTGGGATTCGGTCGAGATGACGGTTGCCTGGTATTGGGATTCGGTCGAGATGACGGCGGGGGAGCGGGTGGCTGGTCCTTGATATTTGGGCAAGAATCAATGACTTGCGGACTGCTGGCTCGCGGATTGTCGTATAGCAGACAGACAGCGCGAAAATTGCGCGATTAGCATAACGATTCTTTCGAGCTACTTCCCTTCCCGGGCGGTGTGATTATGCAGCGCACGCTTCGATTTCCGCGTCGCGAGCGACTTGACGGTTCCTATGCCTCGATCTGCCCGCACTGCTTTGTTACGGTCGGCACTGCGTGTAGCAATGAGGATGAGACGCTGAGCGCAGCGGAGAAGAGACACGTGTGCGATCCGGCGACGCTGGCGTGGCTGTCCGACATGCTGGCGCACTCGCGGGGGAAGTGGAAGGAAGGCTAGGGTGGGGAGTGGAGTGGGTGTAGGATGGGGGCGCTGGGAGCGATGAAGCCATCGCTGCACCAATGTTCGCGCTGGATGAGGGGCGAGTGATTGCCCTGGATGAAGGGCGGAGATTTTGACGGCTCCCGGCAAATGGGCCTGAAGGGCTTTGCGCCAAGTTCGCGTGAGTGGCGATGTGGCTTCCTTGCACGGTAAGGAGGCTTGAGCCATGCGCATTGCTCGATGTGGTTGGGGATTGCTGCTGCTGGTTGCGGTGGGATTGGGTGGGTGCAAGTCGTCGAGCACGGCGGCTACGGCTACGGCGAAGCCGTTGACGGTGATACCGGGTGCGGCGGGGCAAATTATTGAATACGGGCAGGTGGCGGGAGCGACGACGCTGCCGGCGGCGATGGCAAACGTGCTGAGCCAGGTGCACCAGGCGTGCGGCGAGAAGCCGAGCGTGGGACAGGTGTTCCGGGTGAAGGGCACGAACACGGCGAGCGTGTTCTTTACGGTGATGGACCATGCGCAGAACCGGCAGTTGGCGGGCATGGTGATTGCCGCGCAGGGCGGGCCGAACGATATGGAAGCGGCAGTGGTGTCGGATGCGACGGACAAGTTTGCGCAGACGATGAACCCGATGCTGCAGCAGTTGTTCGCGGCGTGGCATCCGGGACAAGGAGCGGCGGCGACGAGTGCGAGCAGTGGAGGGAATGCGGCGGGCGTGGCGCTGCATACGGTGACGGCGAAGGACAACTCGGCGAGCTTGAGCGTGCCGGATGGATGGACGCTGAATGCGGCGAGCGGGCAGGGCGCGGTGATTGTGGCCGGGCCGAACGGCGAGAACATCGACATGAATATGAGCCGGTCGGCGGTGGACCCGACCAATCCGTTCCAGGTGAATATGGCTCGGGAACGCTACAACATGGTCCCGCCGGGGACGGTGGTGTACGCGTTCAAGGGCGATCTGACCAAGGAGTTCGTGAACGTGTTCCAGGCGTGGCGGAAGGCGGGCGGACAAGCGCCGGCGCAGATTACGGTAAGCACGATTACGGCGCTGCAGGCTGCCAAGGGAAACCACTGCGTGCAGGCGACGGGGCAGATCGACCCGGACGGCAAGGGGATGCAGACGTTCAGCGACATGATGTGCGCGAGCGATCCGGTGCCCGCGTATGGCGGGTATGGGGTGACGCTGTATCACGCGATGCTGCCAAATGCGGTGGCAGCCAAGGAGGGTGCCCTGGAGCAAGCCATCATCAGCAGCTACAAGGAGAACGCGCAGGTGGTGAGCGCGCAGATCAATGCACAGTTGAAGGCGAAGCAGCAGAGCGACCAGCAGATTGAGGCGAGCGCGCAGCAGTACATCAATCAGATCCACGCGATCGGGGCGCAGGCGACGGCGCGGATGAATGCGACGGAGGCGGCGGACAGCCAGGAACAGGCGAACTGGAACGCACAGGAGAATGCGAATTCACAGCAGGCAGCGGGGTTCAGCAATTATCTGCTGGACCAGTCGGTGGTCTCGAACAGCGCGAACGGGACGCACTCGACGCAGTGGAACTCGGTGGCGAATGGGATGGTGGCGGCGAACCCGAATACTTATGAGATTGTGAATACTCCGAATTATTGGCAGGGGGTGGACTATTGAGAGGGGTGCTGCGTTTTCTGGTTCCGGCGGTACTCACGATCTACAGCGTTTTTCAGATGCCGCAATTTCGGGGTGGACTTTCCCCTTTCAATTACACGGACCTATCGGGCGTATCGCTGTCGCTGGCGATGATCCCGCTGCTATGTCCGGCGGCGCTGCTGGCCCTGATCACTCCGCGATGGGGCGGCCTGGGGCTGGCGGCGGTGGGGGTGTTGGGGGTGGTGGGAGTGGCTTTGACGCCCACCTTATTTAGCTGGCCGTTTAGCGTGGGCGTGGGCCCGGTGATGTTGCTGGTGGCAGCGGCGGATGGATTGGTGCTGCACTTCAGCGCGCATTAGGTCCGGAGCTATTTCAGGAACAAAGAGCGAATTACAGGGCTCAAGCAAAAGTACAAGGGCTGAGGTGGGTGGCTTATGATGCTGGGATATGCCGTGCGACTGCGAGCTCGATCTGGAACGGCGGTGGGTGCGGGTGCGCGCGTGGGGCGTGGTGACGTATGCCGAGGGGCTGGCGATGCGGAAGAAGTTCCTGAGCGATCCGAGGTTCAGCCCGGACTTCTACCAGATCATCGATGGGCGGGAGGTGACGCGGATTGCGCTGACGACGGTTGAGATTGCGGATATGGCGAAAGATGCGGTGTTCAACCCGAGGTCACGGCGGGCGATGGTGGCGCCGACGCGGGACACGTTCGATTTTGCGCGCACGTTCCAGCTCTTCCGAGGGATCAATGCGGGCAGCGAGTTGATTCGGGTGTTCAAGACGGTGGAAGAGGCGGAGAAGTGGCTGGCGGAGTGAGGTGGCCTGGATGCTCAGGTTGCGGTGAACTACACCTTGGATCCGCCTGCGATCCTGAACCTCCGACGGCGTTGACGTCTGCGCTGGTCATCGGTTTGGGTTTCTGGCGCGTGCAAACCGCAAGCTAAAGCAATTTGAGGGATGCAAGGCATGGCCGGACGGCGAACCTGTCCGGTCATTTGCGGGTGCGCGATTGGTGGCCAAGATGGTCCGCTGCGCGGAAAGCCATCTATATATGGATGAGGTGTGGGCGGGGGAAACGCGAGAGACAAATGCGGGGGTCTCTCCACTGCGCGCTGTGCGCTTCGGTCGAGATGACGCCTTCCAGGTTGGTGATGGCGCTTCGATCGAGATACAAATTTCTGGGGACGACGGGCGGGATCAGCGGAGGAAGGGGATGTAGGCGCTGGTTCGGGTGCGGTAGTCGGCGTAGGCGGGGAAATGCTGGGCGAGGAGACGCTCTTCGGCGCGGACGCGGACCTCGGCGCCGGCGAGGAAGAAGGCGATGCCCAGGAGGAACATGGGCCACCAGGTGAGGCAAAAGCCGGCGGAGAGCAGCATCATGAACATGGACGCGTAGATGGGGTGGCGGAGGAAATGGTAGGGGCCGGTCTGGATGAGTTCGTGGTTGGGGCTGAGCGCGGCCTCGTAACGCCACTGCTTGCCGAGATGGCGAGTGGCGGCCCGGGCGAGCGCGACCGAGGCTGGGGCGAGCAGCATGGAGGCGATGAGGGGCGCGGCGGATTTGTGCAGGTGGGCGGGACGGACGCGGAAGAAGACGCAGAAGAAGCCGATGCCCTGCAAGCCGATTCCCCAGAGTGAGGCGGAGGCGCGAACGACTTTCTGCTGTCCGGCGGCGGTGCGGCGGGCGCGGACGAAGACGAGCATCCAGGCGATCCAGCAGAGGATGAGTTCGAGGATGGCGGCGAGCTGGAGCATGGGGTGATTGTAAGCGGTGGGAAGGTGCGAGCCAGGTACCCGACTGAGAAGAAGAGCATGCTCCAGGGGCTAAAGCCCACTGATATCCCGTGGCCTGAGAGACCCAAGGCTAAAACCCTGGGGCACCTAGAAGCGAGGGCAACATCGAAGCGACGGTGAGAGTGAGAGCAAAGGCAACCCACCCTTTCCGATGACCGGAAAGGATGGGCCACCCGGTGTAATGAAAGCCCCGGATAACACGAAAGGGGGATGGGAAAAGCGAAGGTGGGATTTGCGAAGTAGGTACCCGAGGGCGATAGTCGGAGGGTGCCCAAAGGATTCGGGCGCGAGACCCACACGCCTCAAGAATCACCCGTCCTCGCTATACCGACTCGGCGGTCCCCCAGGCTGCCGAGGTCACAACAAAGGAGAAGTCGCTATGGAATCATGCTTGATCTATGCGTTTGTTGTAGTCGCGGGTGCCCCTCTCATCGGCATCTGGCGAGGACATGTGTGGGCTAGAGCCAATGGCTTGGTTCTGCGGACGGTGGCCACGCCGCAGCAGGACCAGACCGCATAGATCAGATTGCAGATGTGAAGAGACGCGGGCGCACCGTAATGGGTGGGTCCGCTTCTCTTTTAAGTTGTTAGTTGCAGGTTGTTAGTTGTTAGTTGTTAGTTGAGAAGCGAGAGGCAAAGGCAGCGGCGGAGATTTCGACTCTACGAGTCAGTATGACGATCCTCGGCTAAAGGCAAATGCGGGGGTCTCTCCACTCGCTCCGCTCGGTCGAGATGACGCTTGGTTGGGGTGGAGTTGCGCGGGATTACGGCGCTTTGGCGGGTGGGCGCGGTATTCTGGATGGCGTGAATATAGAGCAGATTCAAGTTCAGTTGCCGGATGGGTCGGTGCGCGAGGTTGCGCGCGGGACGACTCCTTTTGAGATTGCCAATGGGATTTCGCCGCGGCTGGCGGCGGCGGTGGTGGTGGCGCGGGTGCGGCCGCTGAACAGGGATCAGGGAACAGTCACCCCAGCGAGCCAAGACCGCTCGCCGGGGGCCGCGACAGGGAACAGGGAACAGAACAGCGACGTTGCAAAAGGGGCGGATGAGGCGACGTCGGAAGATGCGATGTATGGGGCGGCGGGGGGTGGGGAGCGGATTGTGGACCTGGCGGCGCCGCTGACCGAAGATGTGGAGTTGACGCTGCTGAAGGAGCAGGACGAGGCGTCGCTGAAGGTGCTGCGACACTCGGCCGCGCACGTGATGGCGACGGCGATATTGGAGCTGTTTCCCGAGACCAAGCTGGGACATGGGCCGGCGACCGAGAATGGATTTTTCTACGATGTGTATCGCGCGGTGCCGTTCACCGAGGCGGACCTGGCGGCGATTGAGGCGCGGATGGCCGAGGTGGTTGCGCGGGATGAGAAGTTTGTGCGCGTGGAAGAGCCGCGGGACGCAGGGCTGAAAGAGTACGCGGAGCACGGCGATTTTATGAAGGTGTACTTCATCGAGAAGTTCACGCGGCCGGGCGAGCAGATTTCGCTGTACAAGAATGGCGGGTTCACGGATTTCTGCCGCGGACCGCACATTCCGTCGACGGGGCGGGTGACGGCGTTCAAGCTGACGGCGATTGCGGGGGCGTACTGGCTGGGCGATGAGAAGAACCAGCAGTTGCAGCGGATTTATGGGACGGCATTTTTCAATGCGAAGGACCTGGACGCGTACTTCAAGCGGCTGGAGGAGATCAAGGCGCGGGACCATCGGGTGCTGGGGCGGCAGCTTGACCTGTTTTCCATCCAGGAGGTGGCGGGGGCGGGCCTGATCTTCTGGCATCCGAAGGGCGGGCTGGTGCGCAAGACCATGGAAGACTGGATGCGCGAAGAATGTATCAAACGTGGTTACGATATGGTGTTTACCCCGCACATCATGCGGCGGGAGCTGTGGAAGATCAGCGGGCATGAGGGGTATTACGCGGAGAATATGTATCCGCCGATGGAGCTTGATGACGCGGAGTACCGGCTGAAGCCGATGAACTGCCCGGGCCACATATTGATTTACAAGAGCAGCCCGCGCAGCTATCGCGACCTGCCGCAGCGGTACGCGGAATTAGGTAACGTTTATCGTTACGAAAGATCGGGGACCATGCACGGGCTGCTGCGGGTGCGCGGGTTTACCCAGGACGATGCGCATATTTTCTGCACGCCGGGGCAGATTGAAGATGAAGTGGTGGCGTGCATCGACTTTGCCAAGGCGGTGCTGGATACGTTCGGGTTCAAGGAGTTCAAGGTGGAGTTGTCGACGTGGGACCCGGCCAAGCCGAAGGACTACTCGGGCGAGGCGGAGCACTGGACGAGCGCGATCGAGTCGTTGAAACATGCGCTGGCGCGGCGCGAGATTCCGTATCGCGTGATTCCGGGCGAGGCGGCGTTCTACGGGCCGAAGATCGACATAAAACTGGTGGATGTGCTGGGACGGATGTGGCAACTGTCGACGGTGCAGTTCGACTTCAATCTGCCAGCGCGGTTCGAGCTGGAGTACAAGGGCGAGGACGGCGAACTGCATCGGCCAGTGATGGTGCACCGGGCTTTATTTGGGAGTGTCGAGCGATTCTTCGGGGTGCTGATTGAGCACTACGCGGGGGCGTTTCCGCTGTGGCTGGCGCCGGTGCAGGTGGGACTGGTGCCGATCTCGAGCGAGAAACATCTGGCGTATGCGGAGCAAGTGAAGAAGACGCTGGAGGCCGCGGGGCTGCGGGTGGAACTGGATGCCCGGAACGAAAAGATGAATGCGAAGATACGGGACTTTGGATTGCAGAAGGTGCCGTTCATTTTGATTCTGGGCGACAAGGAAGCGGCGGCGGGTGCGGTGAGCGTAAGGACGCGGGGCAAGGGCGATGAGGGGAGCGTGGGGCTGGAGGAGTTTGTGGCGCGCGCGAAGGGGCTGGTGGCGGCGCACGCGATGGAACTGTAGCGGCAGAGGCTTAACACCGATCGGCACCGATTGAGCCGATCTAGGCAGGAACAAGTGCAAATGCGGGGGTCTCTCCACTGCGCATCGCGATGAAACTGCGATGCTTCGGTCGAGATGACGCCTTTTTTTCGTGTAGCGGCGCGCTTCGGAACAAATGAGAGGCAAGAGCAAAAGCAGATTCCCGGCGGGAATGACAAACGAGGCGGTTGCGTGGGGTGATACGGGTGTGGTAGTGTCTACCACACTTATAGTAGATGGGGGAACGGAGGTAGTAGGCGGGATGGCTGGAATGGGATTGCGAGGAGGGAAATTGAAGGGACCGAGGCTGAGCAAGCTGGAGATGCAGATTATGGAGACGCTGTGGACGCGGGGCGAGGCGTCGATCCGCGAGGTGCAGGAGGCGTTCGCGGCGAAGAGCAGGCCGGCGTATACCACGGTGCAGACGACGGTGTACCGGCTGGAGGCGAAGGGTTCGGTGCGGCGGGTGAGGAAGGTAGGGAACTTCCACATTTTTGCGGCGACGGTGGAACGGAGCGCGGCGCAGCGAAGGCTGGTGGACGATCTGCTGGCGCTGTTTGGCGGAAGGACGCAGCCGGTGATGGCGCATTTGATTGAGTCGGGGAAGTTGACGATGGAGGATGTGAAGGCGGCGGAGAAGGAGTTGAAGCGGCTGGAGGATCGGAAAGGGTAGGCGGCAGGAAGAACAAATGCGGGGGTCTCTCCGCTGCGCGCTACGCGCTCCGGTCGAGATGACGCCTCGTTGGAAAATGCGGGGGTCTCTCCACTGCGCGCTACGCGCTCCGGTCGAGATGACGCCTCGTTAGGGCCGAGGGCGTGGAGGTGAGGCGATGGATGAGTGGTTAGCGACGATGGGGCCGGCGGTGGCGAACCATTTGTGGCAGTCGACGGCGTTTGCGGTGGTGGCGGCGGGGTTGGCGCTGGCGCTGAAGAAGAACCAGGCGCGTGCGAGGTACTGGGTGTGGATGGCGGCGAGTGTAAAGTTTGTGGTGCCGTTTGCGCTGCTGATGGGGTTGGGCGGGATGCTGCCGCGGCCGCAACATGCGGTGGTGACGATGCCGGTGTACTCGGCCGTGGATGAGGTGGGGCTGCCGTTTGACGAAGTGCAGGGAATAGGGATTAGGGAACAGGGAACGGAGGACAGGGGACAGGGATCAGGGATCAGGGAAGAACAGAAGAAGCTGACGTGGCCGGTGGCGCTGGCGGGGATTTGGATTTGCGGGGTGGTGGTGGTGCTGGGGGTTTGGTGCAGGGGATGGTTGAAGGTGATGCGGACGCTGCGGCGAGCCGTGCGCGCGGCCGGCGGACGTGAGGTGGAGTTGCTGCGGCGGGTGGAGCGGAACGCAGGCGGGCGTGTGCGGCTCGTGCTTTCGCGCGAATCGATGGAACCGGGGATCTTTGGGGTGTGGAGGCCGGTGCTGATATGGCCGGAGGGATTGAGCGCGCGGCTGGACGATGAGCAGGTGGAGGCGATCCTGGCACATGAGCTGGCGCATGCGCGGCGGCGCGACAACCTGACGGCGGCGCTGCACATGCTGGTGGAAGCGGCGTTCTGGTTCCATCCGCTGGTGTGGTGGGTGGGGGCGCGGCTGGTGGAGGAGCGGGAGCGGGCGTGCGATGAGGCGGTGGTGGAGATGGGCAGCAGGCCGGGGGTGTATGCGGAGAGTTTGCTGAAGGCGGTGCGGTTCTGCGTGGAGTCTCCGCTGAAGTGCGTGGCGGGGGTGACGGGCGCGGACCTGAAGCAGCGGGTGCGTGGAATTATGACGGCGCGTCTGAAGCGGCTGGGCTTGACCGGGAAGCTGGCGCTGGCAGCGTTTGCGTTGGTGGCGATTGCGGGGCCGGTGGGGTTCGGCGTGGTGCGGATGATTCCGATGTATGGGCAGATTCCCGATGCGGCCGGGCCGCTGCCGGCGTTTGAAGTGGCCGCGATCAAGCCAAGCGATCCGGAACGCCGCGGCATGGGATTCACCACCAACGGACGCCACTTCAGCACCTTGAACACTACGGCGAGCGATCTGGTTCAGTACGCGTATGGGATTCAGGCGCGCCAGATCGTTGGCGCTCCGGCGTGGGTGGACGTGGACAAGTTCGACATTGCGGCGGTTGCGAGCGAAGGCGGCTCCGGTGACCCAAAGTGGAACCTGATGGTGCGGAAGCTGCTGGCCGACCGGTTTGGCCTGACATTCCATCACGACACCCGCGAGTTGCCGGTCTATGAATTGCAGATTGGCAAGAATGGGGCAAAGCTGGCGAAGAGCGCGACCGACGCCGACCACAGCGAACTTTATTTCAGCCGAACGTCCAAGTCGAGCGCGGGCACGACGGTGCATGCCAAGGCCGCGACCATGGCGGGGCTGGCCTCGCTGCTGCAGGTGGGGCTGCTGGAACGGCCTGTGGTGGATCGAACCGGCCTGACTGGGACGTTTGATTTCACCCTGGACTTTACGGCGGACACGGCGAAGGGCGGCGGCACCGCTGCGGAGAGCGAAGATATGAATGCTCCCGCGGGCATCTTTACGGCAATCCAGGAAGAGCTGGGGCTGAAGCTGGTGGCGGGGAAGGCTCCGGCGGACGTGATCGTCATCGACCACATTGCGAAACCGGTGCCGGATAGCGCGGCGAGTACGGCTGTGAAGGCCCTTGAGGTTGCAGCCAAGGAAGTTCGGCAGATACTGGAGCCTCAGGGTGTGTCTCCTCCAAGTAGTTTCAGAGCACACTTGCTGCCGGTGGGGCAGAACACAGGGAGTGCTGCAGGACAGGCGGGAACCGTAACGCCGAACCCCACTCGTGACGATGATGCTGTCACGAATGGGGCACCCAGCGGCGCGGCGATTCCGGCGGGAGGCGATCAGCGGCAGGAGTTGCATGGGGTCTATAAGGTGTGGCTGGATCAGGATGTGCGGTGGGTGATTACCGACCAGGAGGCGGAGGCTTTCAAGCGGCTGACCAACGATGAGGAGCGGGACAGGTTTATCGAGCAGTTCTGGCAGAGGCGGAATCCGAACCCGGATTCCCCCGACAATGCGTATCGCGACGAGATTTATGCGCGGATTGCGTACGCGAACGAACACTTTGCCAGCGGGCAGCCGGGATGGATGACCGACCGCGGGCATGTGTACATCGCGTATGGGAAGCCGGATGAGATCGATGTGCAGCCGGCGGATGGGACGGTGATCTGGCGGTATCGCCATATTCCGGGGGTGGGCGACAATGTGGTGCTGAAGTTTGGAGATGGTGGGCGCAAGGGCGACTACCGGCTGATGACGCCGTGGCCGTTGCCGCAGGGAACAGGGAACAGGGAACAGGGAGCAGCGGGCGTGGAGACGCCAAACCCGCTGAAGCGGAGGTTGTCGGACGCGGCATTTATGGGTGGGGCGCAGGTGCAGGGAACAGAAAACAGGGAACAGGGAACAGCGGGGGCGAGTGCGAAGTTTGAAGTGGCGGCGATCAAGCTGCTGAAGCCGGGGGCGGAGCAGGGGCGGGCGGGTGAGGGGCTACTTCGCACGCGGGCAATGTCTGGGGCGATGATTGGATGGATGGGTGAGGCGACGCCGCGGGGCACGACTGCTGCGGGTCCGCCGTCGGACCGGTGGCACATGGTGGTCGACACCAGGAACCTGATTGCGATCGCGTATGGTCTTTCGGGTTCCGCGGAGAGCCGGATTGTGGGCGGGCCGGCGTGGCTGAAGTCCGATGTGTACGATTTTGAGGCGAAGATCGACGATGCGACGGTTGCAGCGATGCAGGCGATGACGCCAGCGCAGCGGGTGCAGGAAACGCGGTTGATGGAACAGGCGCTGCTGGCCGACCGGTTTGGGCTGAAGGCGCACTTTGAGACGCGGGAGATGCCGGAGTATGCGCTGGTGGTGGCAAAGGGCGGGCCGAAGCTGACACCGTCAAAGGACGGCGAGAGGCCGGGATTCAAGTGGAGATCCGGGCAAGGTGGCGAGATGACAGTGACGGTCGAGACCATGGACCAGTGGGCGCGATCGCCGCTGCTGGGAGATGCGGTGGGCGGGCGGCCGGTGGTGAACCAGACGGGGCTGACGGGGACGTACGACATCACGCTGAAATGGGGGCCCGACCAGCCGGCTGAGGGTGGGGACCAGGATGTGGCGGAGCCTCCGCTGCTGACGGCGATCCAGCAGCAGTTGGGGCTGAAGCTGGTGGAGACGAAAGGGCCGGTGGAGGTGCTGGTGATCGATAGCGTGGAGCGGCCGGGGGAGAATTAGGGAAGTTGCAGGTTGCGGGTTCGAGGGAAGAGGCGAGGGGAATGGAGTAAGGCCCGGGGTTAAAGCCCCCGTTCTCTATGGGGCGCGATTCAGGGGCAGACCCAAGGCTAAAGCCCTTGGCTACGAGGCCCCTGCTCCCTCCGGGTCGAGCTACGCTCGAATGACGCGCTTTGCGCGTTGTGACGGCGGGTGCTCGGCGGAAGGGCAAATGCGGGGTCTCTCCGCTGCGCGGTGCGAGAAGCCGCACGGCTCCGGTCGAGATGACGCCTGATTTTGCTGACCTCACGGCTTCGGTCGAGATGACGCACGGCTCCGGTTGAGATGACGCATCCTTCTCTTGCGCGCTTCGGTCGGGATGACGCGGTTGGCGGGGGAGTAGGCTGGGGTGGATTGGGGAAAGGTTCGGCGATGGCGAGGCTGGCGGCGGTTTTGGTTTTGCTGATGGCGGTGTGGGTGGGTGCGGCGGCGGGGGTGGCGGCTGCGCAGGGAACAGGGAATAGGGAACAGGAAACAGCAAGTACGGCTGCGGCGGGCGATGCGGCGGATGCGGTGGGGCATGGGTTTGAGGTGGCGACGGTGAGGCCGGCGAACCGGAACGACGGGCGGCGGTGGTTTGGGACGGAGATGGCGCCGTCGGGGCGGTTCTCGGTGTCGTCGATGACGCTGGCAAGCCTGGTGGATTATGCGTACGTGGGCATGCAGAAGGTGGGGCGCGTGGAAGGCGGGCCGAAGTGGGCGGACAGCGATGTGTGGGACATTGAGGCCAAGCTGGATGAGGCCGATATGGCGGGGTGGGACAAGTTGAGCGACCGCGAGCGGATGGAGCGGGTGCGGCCGCAGTTGCGCGCGCTGCTGGTGGAGCGGTTCAAACTGAAGGTGCATTCGGAGATGAAGGTGACTGCGGTGTACGCGCTGGTGCAGGCAAAGGGTGGAGTGAAGATGAAGGAGGTGGACGGGCCGCCGGCGAACATGGATCCGCAGCAGCGGGAGGAATGGATGCGGACCGGCAAGACTGCGGATGGGCCGATGCCGGGAAGCTTTACGGTGTCGGACAAAGGATGGGTGGGGCACGCGGAGGAGGTGAGCGCGCTGACAGGGCAGATCGCGTACGATATCGGCGCGACCGACAAGATGATGGTGGATGAGACCGGGCTGGAGGGGCACTATTACGACTTTTCGATCAAGTTGACCAGGGAGAAGGATGGGCCGACGATGGAACAGCAGATCGAAGACGGGCTGGGGCTGCGAGTGGAGGAGCGGAAGGTGCCGGTGAGGACGTATGTGATTGATGAGGCAGAGCGGCCGGGGGAGAATTAGGGGAGTTGCAGGTTGCAGGTTGTTAGTGCTAAGTAAAGGCAAATGCGGGGGTCTCTCCGCTGCGCATCGCGATGAGGCCGCGATGCTTCGGTCGAGATGACGCATCGTTTTGCTGAGCGGCCGGGGGAGAATAGGGAGTTGCAGGTTGCAGGTTGTTAGTTGCAGGTTGTTAGTGCTAAGTAAAGGCAAATGCGGGGGTCTCTCCGCTGCGCATCGTCGATGAGGCCGCGATGCTTCGGTCGAGATGACGCATCGTTTTGCTGAGCGGCCGGGTTCGGTCGAGATGACGCGGTTGGGGTGGGATGACAGGTTTGGGGGATGGCGGGGAGGGGTCGGGCGGGGCGAAACTGGGGGCTTGAGATACTGATCCAGCGCCGATCCGTGGCGCGATTCCACTCTTCGCGAAAAGACCGCGATGAATGGGGCACCCAAGGTGGGGGCGGGTCGAATGGAAGGGATGGTGACGGCGATGGCGAAGCGGACGGCGGGCGCGGTGCGGGCGGGTTTGCCGATGGCGAGGGTGCGGACGGGCGCGGTGATGGCGGCGATGTGTCTGCTGGCGGGCGTGGGGAGCGGATGGGCCCAGGCGGGCGTGGAGGCGGGCGCGATCGGAGCGGCGAGCGCGACGGCGGGATCGGCTGCGGGCAAGGCGACGGGGTCGGCGCTGGGATCGGTGCTGGGAGCGACAGGCGCGAAGTTGAACTCGGCGGCAGGGGCAGGTGGGTCGAATCCGCCGGCATCCGGGGGTGGGACGAAGGCGGGTTCGGGGTCGGGGACGGGGTCGACCGCGGTGGTGCCGGCGTTCAAGCCGGGCGGGTTGCCGGAAAACGAGGATGGGGCTGCAGCCGCGGCAATCGCGGTGGAGGGTCCGCCGCCGCAGATCCACTTCGACGTGGTGAAGTTCCAACTGTGCAATGGGGGCGTGGCGTCGACCAAGGTGGACCTGCCGACGGACGGAGACTACATTGCGTACCACTGCCAGCCGGTGTTCTCGATTATTCACTTTGCGTATACGGGGACGACGGCGTTTACGCTGACGCTGGGCGGGTATCCGGAGTGGGTGGAGACGGAGCTGTACAACTTTGAGGCGCAGGTGGCGCCGGAAGACGTGGCGACGTGGCAGAAGATGAGCCTGAACGCTCGGCGGGCGGCGGTGCGGGCGCTGCTGGCGAGTGAGCTGAAACTGAAGATCAAAGTGGATACGACGCCGAAGCCGGTCTATACGCTGACGGTGGCAGCGGATGGGCCGAAGCTGAAGGCGTATACGGAGGGCGAGCAGGAACAACTGCCGAATGGGCTGGTACTGAACGGACGAGACATGGCGTGGATGGGGCGGATGGCGTACTTCCAGGACGCGTCGATGGGGAGCCTGGCGGAGTTGCTGAGTGAGCACCTGGACCGGCAAGTGCTGAACCAGACAGGGCTGACCGGCGGCTATGACTTTGGGCTGCCGCTGCCGCATGGGACTGGGACCAGCGCGAATGCAGACCTGGGCGAAGATATGCCGTCGGTTGCGAAATCGCTGGCGGCGCTGGGGCTGAAGCTGGACGCGACCAGGACCGAGGTGGATGGGCTGTGGGTGCAGCACATCGAGCGGCCCGCGGAGAACTGAGGACAGGGAACAGGCGGCGGCTTGACTTGGTGTACTATGTGTTATAGTACAGCAGGTACGAAGTTGTTGGGCCCGTTTCATGAAGGGCGGTTGACATACGATAGATGTCGTACTAGCGTGGTTGGAGGATTTGCGGGCCGGCAGTAGCGTGGTGTATGCTGTGTAGCACGCTACATAGGGAGCAAAGCAAGGGCGACGACAAGACGAAGGCAAGAGCAAGAACATACCCCAGGGGTTAAAACCCCTGTTCTGGGGCGAGGTTATGAGACCCAAGGCTGAAGCCTTGGGGTACCTGGAGGCAAGGGCAGAAGCAGATTCCCTTCGGGAGTGACACAAGCGAAGAGCAAAGGCGAGGGCAGGAGCAGATTCCCTTCGGGAGTGACAAGCGAAGGGCAAAGGCGAGGGCAGAAGCAACAGTAAAGGCGAGAGCAGCAGCAAAGGACGAGCGCGAAGGTTTGGACGGTTAGCGGACGGATTGGGCGATGATCGAATGGAAGAACGGACGGCATAAAATAAACGTGAAATGGCGCGAACAAAGCTTGTCCGCCAAACGTCTCTTTAAGCGAATCACTTTTCTCCTCTGAAACTTCTGGAACGCTTTGGCCCGTGTCTGCGTAATTCCGGATAGCAACCTGAAAGCCTGGAAAAAGGCCCGGGGCTAAAGCCCGCTCTTTCGATGGGACGCTATTCGTGGGGAGACCCACGCTAATCCGGTTGGAACGTGTTGGGCCGGGCGGCGTTTTTATATTCAGGCGGCAGTGTCTTTAATTTGGCGTAGCAGCGACAGCAACACAGGTGAGTAGAGCGCGGGACAACTACGGAAATTCTGACTCTGCGAGCCAGAATGACGGCTCAGAGGATGATGGGTCAGGCAAGGGCGGAGGACGAATGCGGTTGCGTGGAGTAAGGGGTTTCCTGCTGGGGTTGGCGATGGCGTGGCTGAGTGTTGCGAGCGCGATCGCGTCGCCGTATCACGGGCAGGTGACGTTCAATGGGCTGCCGCTGCCGGGGTCGGTGGTGACGGTGACGGCCACGCAGGGCGATAAGAAGGTGGTGGCGGTGTCGGACGACCAGGGGCTGTTCGGGTTTGCGGACCTGGCAGACGGGGTGTGGCACCTGGACATCGAGATGACGGGGTTTGCGCCGCTGGAGACGGACATTACGGTGCCGACAGTGGCGACGGCGACGGATATCCCCGCGGATGCAGCGGCGGCGAAGGCGATTGCTGCGATGCCTGCGGCGGGGGCGGGGATACAGGGAACAGGGAACAGGGAACAGGGAACAGCAAGTACGGCGGCGGCGGGGACTGCACCGGCCACGCCTGCTACGGCGGCGGCTTCGCCAACCGCACCGGCTGCACCTGTTGTTGCTGCGGCGGAGCCTCGGGTTACGGTGGTGGTGTTTGAGATGAAGCTGCTGACGCTGGATGCGATGCGGGCGGCGGCGAAGCCGGTGAAGGTGGATGCGACGGCGGCGGCGCAGGGAACAGGGAGTAGGGAACAGGGAACAGCAAGTACGACGGCGGCGGGGACGAATACAGCAGCGGCGGCGAGTACGACGGCAGCGGCGGGAGCACCCGCTGCGGCGGCGGGGACGAATGCGGCAGCGGCGGCGAAGGGTGGGGCGAAGACGACAGCGAGTGCTGCGGGTGGGGCGGCGGGTGGTGGTGGGGCGGCGGCTGCGGAGCCGGCGGGCGGGATGGCTTCGGCCTCGCAGGACACGACTTCGGCGCAGGCGAATGACGGGTTTCTGATTAATGGAAGCGTGAACAATGCGGCGACCAGCCAGTTCTCGCTGAGCCAGGCGTTCGGCAACAATCGCAATGGGGGGCGGTGGCTGTACACGGGCGGGGTGAGCCTGAATCTGGCGAATTCGGCGTTCAACGCGAAGCCGTTTTCGCTGAGCGGGCTGGATTCGGACAAGCCTCCGTACACGAATATCGTTGCGGGCGCGCAGTTGCTGGGGCCGCTGAAGATTCCGCATCTGCTGTCGGCGGCGCGGGCGCCATTCTTCCAGTTCGGCTACCAGCGGACGGAGAACAAGGCGGATTCGTCGCCGACGGCGCTGATGCCGACGCCGGCGGAGATGAGCGGGAACCTGTCGACGACGCCGAATGGGACGCCGAATACGGTGCCGATCTACGTGCCGGCGGACCTGCTGACCTCGAATGCGGCGTGCAACAGCTATCTGCTGGGCACAGGCCTGACGCAGGCGCAGATCAACTCCGGCACGGAGCAGTTTGCGGGGAACATTATTCCGGGAGCGTGCATCACCGCGCAGGCAAAGGCGCTGCTGGCGCTCTATCCGCAGCAGCCGAATGTGTCGGGAACGTCGCTGTACAACTACCAGATTCCGCTGGCGAGCGACACGCACACGGATTACTACCAGTTTCGGTTACAGAAGCAACTGGGGACCAAGAACAATGTGAACGGCACCCTGACGGTGGGGGACTCGCGCTCGAGCAACCCCAGCATCTTCGGGTTTCTGGACACCAGCAAGTATCTGAACATAGGCGTGAATGCGAGCTGGTATCACCGGTTCACGCAGCGGCTGTCGATGAACGCGTCGTATAGCTTCAGCATCTCGAAGAGCAACAACTACTCGTACTTTGCGAACAAGACCAACGTAGAGGGGAACGCAAATATCGCGGGGTACTTCCAGGGCGCGAATTACGCGAACTACTACGGGCCGCCGGGGCTGGGCTTCTCGAGCGGGATCCAAGGCTTGTCGGATGGGACGGACTCGAACAGCCGGCCGGAGCAGAACGCGGTTGGGTACTCCATGACCTGGAGCCGGTTCCGGCACAACCTGACGTTTGGTGGCGACTACAAAAGGCAGGAGTACAACTACCTGACCGAGGCGAACCCGCGGGGGTCGCTCTACTTCAGCGGCGCGCAGACGGCGAACAGCGCGACTACGGGCAGCGGCAGCGACTTTGCGGACTTTCTGCTGGGGCTGCCGGACACCAGCTCGATTGCGTATGGGAATCCGGACAAGTATCTGCGGCAGTCGTTGTACGACTTGTACGTGGACGACGACTTCCGGGTGAATCCGGAGTTGAGCATCCGCGCGGGGCTGCGCTGGGAGTATGGCTCGCCGGTGACGGAGCTGAAGAACCGGCTGGTGAATCTGGATGTACTGCCGGGATTTACCAACGAGGCGCCGGTGCTGGCGACCAGTCCGAAGGGCGCGTTGACGGGGCAGACGTATCCGACGTCGCTGATGCGGCCGGACTACAGCATCCCCGACCCGAAGATCGCGATTGCGTGGCGGCCGATTTCGGGGTCGTCGCTGCTGATCCGGGCGGGATATGGGATATACAACGACACCAGCGTGTACCGGGCGACGGCGTACGCGATGGCGCAGCAGACGCCCGGCGTGAATGCCCCCTGGGTCTCGACCAGCCTGAGCGTGCCCAACAGCGTGGCGTGCCGGTTCACCATTGCGTCGCCGTTCCAGCAACTGCCGTGCGCGACGACCACGCCGGACACATTTGCGGTTGACCCGAACTTCCGGGTGGGCTACGCGCAGCAGTGGCGGCTGGATGTGCAACGCGACCTGCCGTTCTCGCTACAGATGGTGGTGTCGTACGTGGGGACCAAAGGGACGCGCGGAGTGCAGGAGATTCTGCCGAACTCGTATGGCCTGGGGCTGACGGCGAGCCCGTATGGGGCGGCGCCGGTGGGCTACTTTTACCGCGATTCGGAGGGCGACTCGACCAAAGAGGCCGGGATCGTCAACCTGCGGCGACGGCTGCGCAACGGCTTCACGGCGAGCGTGACTTACACGTACTCGAAGGCGCTGGACGATGACTACTCGCTGGGCGGACAAGGGTCGGTGACTACCAGCGGCGGGAGCCCGCAGATCGCGCAGAACTGGACCGACCCGGCAGCGCAGCGCGGCCTGTCCACGTTCGACCAGCGCAACGTGCTGAACGCGTCGCTGCAATATACGACGGGCATGGGGCTGGGCGGGCGCACGCTGCTGAGCGGCTGGCGCGGCGCGGCCTACAAAGAGTGGACGGTGCTGGTGAATGTTGGCGAGTCCAGCGGGATGCCGGAGACGCCGATCGATCCGGTGGTGGTTCCGGGGACGAGCTCGTCGGGCATTATTCGGGCGAATTATGCGGGCGGCGCGGTCCACGGGAGCTATGGGAACGGAGTGTTTCTGAATCCGGCGGCGTTTGTGGCGCCGACCACAGGGTTCGGCAATGCGCGCAGGGATTCGATTACGGGGCCGAGCCAGTTCGGGCTGGGCGGGTCGGTGTCGCGTACTTTCCGGCTGCACGACCGCTTCAACCTGGATGCGCGCGCCGATGTGACCAACGCGCTGAACCACGTGGCGTACTCGGGCTGGAACACGACCGTGGGTCAGCCGCTGTTCGGGACCGCGAATGGAGCAGGCGGAATGCGGAGTATGACGGTGACGTTGCGGATGAGGTTTTGAGGACAGTTGTTAGTTGCAGGTTGGAAGTTGTCAGTTGTGAGGGATGAGCTATGAGCTGTGAGCTACGAGCGATGAGCGGGCGTTGGGTGGGCAGGCTGGCGGCGGCGGGGGTGTGTGCGGCGGCGATGGTGGCGACGGCGGGGGCGCAGTTGACGGGGGCGAACAAGCCGGCGGACCAGACCGGGGTGACGACGCTGCACGAGACGGTGCGGCTGGTGGTGGAAGACGTGACCGTGAAGGACAAGGCGGGGAAACCCGTGATGGGGCTGACGGACAAAGACTTTACGGTGACGGAGGACGGGGTGGCGCAGAAGATCAGCTTCTGCGAATACCAGAGTTTGCCGGTGGTCCCGGACAAGCCGATCCAGGAGCTGACCACGCATGAGGCGGAAGACAACATCAAGATCTACAACCGGCTGGCGCATGAGCAGATTGCCGGCGAATCGCCGGGGAAGCTGATGTACAAGGACAAGCGGCTGCTGGCGCTGTACTTCGACATGACGGCGATGCCGCCGATAGACCAGATGCGGGCGCTGGAAGGGGCGGAGAAGTTTGTGCGGACGGACATGACGTCGGCGGACCTGGTGTCGATTTCGCGCTATGCGGGGAATGGAGTGGAGATCCTGCAGGACTTTACGGCGGACCGCAGCCGGCTGCTGAGCATTCTGGAGACGATGGTGGTGGGCGAAGGCCAGGGGAACGACGAGTCGTCCAGCGACGACAGCGCGGCGGATACGGGCGCGGCGTTCGGGCAGGACGACAGTGAGTTCAACATTTTTACGACGGACCGGCAACTGGCGGCGATCCAGACGGCGGCGGAGATGCTGGGACGGCTGAATGAGAAGAAGGAACTGATCATCTTTGCCAGCGGGCTGAACCTGAACGGCCTGGACAACCAGGCGCAGATGCACGCGACCGAAGATGCGGCGATCCGGGCGGGCGTCGCGTTGTTTATGGACGATGCGCGCGGGCTGGTGGCGATGGCGCCGATGGGCAATGCGACGCAGGGTTCGCCGGGCGGACAGGCGATGTATACCGGCGGCTCGTCCAATGCGATGGTGTCGAACTTCCAGCGATCGCAGGACACGCTGTACGCGCTGGCGGGAGATACGGGGGGAAAGGCGTTTCTGGATAACAACGATCTGAGCCAGGGGATTGTGGAGGCGCAGAAGTCGGTTACGGACTACTACATTATCGGGTATTACACGTCGAATACGGCGCTGAATGGGAAGTTCCGGAAGATCAAGGTGACGCTGGGCGCGGATGCGGAGGCGAAGCTGGACTACCGGCAGGGCTACTTCGCGGGCAAGGAGTGGGGCAAGTTCAACACCGCGGACAAGGAGCGGCAACTGGAGGATGCGCTGATGCAGGGCGATCCGTGGACCGACCTGCGGGTGGCGGTGGAGGTGAACTACTTCCAACTGAACAAGGCGGAGTACTACGTGCCGATCATGGTGAAGATCCCGGGCAGCGAGCTGGTGTTGGCGAAGAAACGCGGCGCGCAGCAGGCGCTGATCGACTTTGTAACCGAGTTCAAGGACGATTACGGCGGGACCACGGTGACGAACCTGCGCGACTTCGCCAACCCCAAGGTGAGCGACGAGACTGCCGAGCAACTGGCGAAGAGTCCGCTGGAGTACTCGACCGGTTACACGCTGTTGCCGGGCAAGTACACGGTGAAGGTGCTGGCTCGGGACGACGCGACGGGGAATATCGGGACGTTCCAGACGACGTTTGTGATTCCGAACCTGAACAAGGAGACCAAGCGGGTAGCGATCAGCAGCGTGGTGCTGTCGGGCGAACGCAAGGCGATGGCGTCGGCGATCTACAACGCGACCAAAGGCAAAGAGGCAGCCAAGGACGCGGCGGCCGATCCGCTGGTGCAGAATGGCGTGAAGCTGATTCCGAGCGTGACCCGGGTGTTCAGCAAGAGCCGGAACATGTATGTGTACCTGCAGGCGTACGAGGGCGCTGCGCCGGCGGCGGCATTGACTCCGGTTGCAGAGACGAAGACTGGGGCGGGCGCAGCACCCGCGGCTGCGGTTTCGACGGTGAAGCCGTTGATCTCGTTTGTGAGCTTCTTCCAGGGCGGGAAGAAAGTGTATGAGACGCAGCCGCAGGAGGTGACGCCGCAGGAGAATACTCGGCTGCAGATGGCCCCGATCAACTTTACGATCGACCTGAGCACGCTGGCGGTGGGCAAGTACGATTGCCAGGTGACGGTGCTGGACCCGAGCGGTGGGAAGGGAGCGTTCTGGCAGGCGGAGATTATGGTGGTGCAGTGAGGGAGGTTCGAGGTTCGAGGGAAAGGCGAGGAGCAAAGGCAAATGCGGGGGTCTCTCCGCTGCGGCGGCAAGTGCGCCGCCTTTCCACCCCAGCGAGCAAGCTCGCCGGGGACCCCGCCTTCGGTCGAGATGACGATTCTTCAGGGTGGGCAGTGAAAGAGCGAATCACAGAGAACACAGAGAAAAAGAGAGAGAACGTAGAGGTCTTCGTTAGGTAACTGGAACGGTTACATAACCAATAATATTGTCACAAATATAGTTACATGTAGTCGATACCGTAGCGGACGGGGACCTGGGTGAAGGCGATGCGGGTGGGGGCGGAGTCGCGGGCGGGGAGCATGCCGGCGAAGTGCAGGGTGGTGTGGCCGTACTTGAGGTTGAGCTTGTTGATTCTGGCACTCTAAATTGGCCCAGTACGGCGGTTTAAGTTGGCCCACCCTTGGGCAGTGCGGACTCTACCCTGTTTCTCAGTGATGAGGGACGGAGGAACGAGTTGGATTGGAGAGCC
>JBELAH010000047.1:0-16452 GCA_049509035.1 Acidobacteriaceae bacterium | reverse complement strand
TCCGACACCCCCGTAGCTCAGGAGACCCTGAACATCCCTCCGTCTCCTGCCGCCCAGCCCCCCACTCCCACCCTCGCCCAATCCGTGCCCAGCGATTACACCACGCCCCCCGTTTATACCGCCTCCGCCGTCCAGGTCATCCACGGCCCTGTCAGCGGAGACAGCCGGCTCACCCATGTCCAGATGGACTCGCAGCCCTGCAACATCCTCGCCGAGGATCCGCGTTCCGTCATGCTCACGCCGCCCTCCGGCATGGCCGCCGGCCTGCACACCGTTACCCTCAAGGAGGGCAACCGGACCCTGGCCACGTTCCACATCGCGCTAGTCAGCCTGCTGCTCTCGGCCGACGACCTCAAGCTCATCAAAGGCCAAACCACCACCATCCACGCCACCATCCAGGGAGCCGATTCCCTCCCCGCCGCGGCCTGGAACATCGGCTTCGAGAAGGACCTGGTCAGCTCCCAGCAGCTCACCGCCGACGGAGTCCCCGCCAACACCATCTCCGCGGGCAAGCCCGGCCTCATCGTGCTCCATGTCGTCAACAACTCGCCGACCACCGTCTCTCTCGCCGGCGCCAAGAGCAATCAGCTCACCCAACTGCTCGCACGCGACAACTTCAGCAAAGGTCCCTACACCTACAACGGCACCCTGAAGTCCCTTCAGGATGGCTCCTTCAACATCAACGTCGCCATCGTCCCTCTGCTCGCCCCCATCCCCGGCCAAGCCCCCACCGAATAGGTACGTATTCGTCTTCCCTCCCCATCTGAAACTGTCATTCTGAGCGCAGCGAACGGGGTCCCCGGCCAGCTTCGGGGTCCCCGGTGAACTTGTTCACTGGGGTGAGAGCTTGCTGGCTGGGGCGGGAAGAATCCCCGCATTTGCCTTACCCCTCGCACCTCTCTGTGCTCTCTCGTTTTTCTCTGTGTCCTCTGTGATTCGCTTTTGCTCTCTCCCCAAAAATGACAAACCCCTGACCTCCCCGCAACCCCGCCCTGACAACTCCCCCACCGCCCCAAGCTAACCTCGCATCTGTCTCGTCCCGCACGCAGGACACCGCGCCCGTGGGTTCTTGTCGAGTGGACCTCACACATGCGTCTGCCGGATTTCTTCATCGTCGGTGCGGCCAAGGCCGGGACCACCTCGCTCTACCACTACCTCGGCCAGCATCCCGAGATCTACATCAGCCCGCTCAAGGAGCCCGGCTACTTCGCCTCCGAAGTCCGCCCCGAAAACTTCGTCCCGGACCGCCAGGCCCGCGTCCAGCGCGTAATCGACGACACCCGCGCCTACGTCCGCGGCCCCATGCTCGAACCGCGCCTCAACGGCATCGTCTGCGACTGGCAGGACTACCTGCGTCTCTTCGCCGCCGCCACCACCCAGCGCGCCGTCGGCGAAGCCAGCGTCTGCTACCTCTGGTCCCGCACCGCCGCCGCGCAGATCGCCGCCCGCATCCCCCACGCCCGCATCCTCATGGTCCTTCGCGCGCCGGCCGACCGCGCCTTCTCCCAATATCTTCAGGCCGTCTCCGACGGCGTCCTAACCCAGTCCTTCCACGACTACGTCCGCGCCAGCCTGCGCGCCGGCACCCAGGCCCTCGGCATCCATCACCCCTTTCTCGAACTGGGCTTCTACGCCGATCAGGTGCAGCGCTACCTCGACCACTTCCCCCGCCGCCAGATCGGCATCTGGTTCTACGAGGAAGCCCGCGCCAACCCGCGCGCCTTCCTCCGCGAAGTCCTCGCCTTCCTCGGCGTCGACACCGCCTTCACCCCGGACATCTCCCACCGTCACAACCAGCCCCACATCGCCCGCATGGTCCGCTCCAACCGCCTGCTGCGCCGCGCCGGCATCTGGCAACTGCTCCGCCGCATCACTCCCGAGCCGCTTCGTTCCCGCCTGCGCCCCGCCGTCTACCAGCCTCCCGGCTCACGCACCATCCCGCCCCGCGACCGCGCCTTCCTGCTCGATCTCTATCGCAGCGACATCCATCGCCTCGAAACCATACTCAACCGCGACCTCAACCTCTGGCTCACATGACCAAATCAGGAAGCCATCATCTCGACCGACCCCGAGCCGCCGCGCCCTCTCATGCAGCCGTCATCTCGACCGAAGGCGGCCTCGCCGCGTTCTCTCAGGAAGCGTCATCTCGACCGGACCCTGAGCGAGTGGAGCGAGCCGAAGGGGCAGTGGAGAGACCCCCGCATTTGCCTTCTGCTCGGACCACCCATCCAAAACTCTCTGTGCTCTCTCGTTTTCCTCCGTGTCCTCTGTGATTCGCTTTCCCTCGAACCTCGAACCTAGTACCTCGAACCTTCCTCCGGCTTATACTCCTCCCCAAACTTGTTCTTATGGTGCGCCATCGGGTCGGTCGCCGCCTCGAGCACGATCTCGTCCAGCCGCATCGCCGCCGAACCCACCGCCACCGTCCGTTCCGCCTCCACCGGGCTGGCGGTCTCAGCCGTCTCGCTCCACACATGCAGCCGGTAGTTGCCCGGCGGCACCTCCGCAATCTCCACCTCGCCGTTCGCGTTCGACACGCCCCAGTATGGAGTGCTCAGCGCCAGCACCACCGCCCCCATCTCCGGATGGATGTTGCAGAAAATGTACGACACCCCTTCGCGGTCGAAGCGCACCGCCCGGCTCGTCCCCGACTCATACAGCCCCAGATCGAACCGCTTCCCGTTGAACAGCGAAAACACGTTATGGAAGAACGGGTCCTCGTTGGGAAACTCCACGCTGCTTCCCGTCGGCACCACCAGCAGATGCGGCGTGAACATCTTGTTCTTCTGCACCAGCCGGAACGGTCCCGGATGCCCGGTCGCCGCCGGCCGTTTGTCCGGCCCCAGAGGCGTCAGCCACACCACCACATTCGCCGGGCTCTGCTTGGCCATCCCCATCTTGTCCGCCGTCTTGTTCGCCGTTTTGCTCGCCACGCCATTGTCGATGCGAACGTGCGCGCTCACCTCCACGCCCCGCCTCTCCGCGCTCCCGCCCTGCGCGCCCGCAGCCGCCGCCATCGCCAATCCCGCGCATCCTAGAATCATCCAGCGCCGCATAGCTCGCACTCCGTTCAAAACTGATACCCCGCCGAAAGCGTAAACACGTCCAGCGTGCTCCCCGTCCCCGCAATCGGCCAGCTCCATATCCTGCGATACTCCGGCGACAAAATAATGTAGGTCTTCGGACGGAAGATCAGGTTCGCCACCAGCATCTCGTTGCGCGCCCTTAGCTGCGTCGCGCTCGCCCCCGCCGGCTGCACCACTGCGTGGAAGTCCCGCGCCAGCCCATCGTCCTCGCCCAGGCTCAGGTTGGTTTCCAGTGTCTGCGTAAACCGCGTCTTCCACTGCGTCCAGCCGCCGATGGCGTTCAGCCCATGCAGCACGCTGGCCCCCGTCACCGGGTCCGTGCCCGTCACCACGTCCTTGTACAATCCGCCGCCCAGACCGCCCAGAGCCCGTCCGCGATAGCCTTCCCCGCTCAGCTCGAAGTACCGTCCCAGCGGCAGCCGCGCGTCAAACGTTCCCGCATACGAGTCCAGGTGTTCCGTGCCCGGATAGCCCTGGTAGCCCGGATACGCCTGCCGGCTGTAGTAGCCGCCCACTCCCAGTTCCAGCCCATGTTCGCCCGCGCCCGCATACGACCATCGCGTCTCATACGCTGGCTGCTCCTCCTGCTCCGCCGGGCTCGCCGTGCGGAACAGCTCGTTCCCGTTGTACCCTGCCTGCGGGGAATCCCACAGCCCAAACTCGAACTGCACCCGCCGCTGCTCGTCCAGCCGGAACCGGTGCGTGTACTTCAGTTGCGGCGCCCACGTCCACAGGTCGCCCGCCCCCGCCAGCGACGGCTCCGCCACCGTCGCAAACGACGCCGGCTGCAGCGGCGCAATCAGCGGCGTCACCATCCCCACCTCCACCGAGTCCTTGTCCCAGTCCAGGTCCACCGCCGCCGTGCGCATCCGCACCTCCCCTGCCGAGGTCCAATAACTGCTGTAGGCCATGGTCGAGAAGAAGTCCATGCTCACATTCGCCGACGTGCGCGCCCCCGCCACTCGTGGCCCAAATCCCTCCACCCCGAGAATCGTCTGCCGCAGCGTCGCCCCCAGGTTGCCATTTCCCGAAGTCGACGTCGCCTTCAGCGCAAACCCCGGCAGATCGGTATTGTCCGCCACCCCTTTATCCAGATACGCATTGAACAGAATCAGCCCCTTCAACCGCACCGGATACTTCGACCCGCTCTCCACCTTGGTCTGCTCGTGCAGCTTCACCTCCGCCTCCACCGCCGCCACCCGCTCCCTCAACGAAGCGTCATTCTGACTCGCAGAGTCAGAATCTCCGTCGTTTGCGACTGTGGCCGTCCCAGCCGGGTCCGCCGCTTTATCTGGAACCATCCCCCCATCCAAAGCTGCCGTCATCTCGACCGGAGCGCGAAGCGCGGAGTGGAGAGACCCCCGCATTGTGCCGGGATCCCCATTCGCAACAGCCTCACCATCACCAGTCCCCGCCATCTCCCGCCGCAACTCCGCCAACTCCCCCTGCAGCTCTTTCATCTGCCGCTGCGACTGCTCAATCTGCGCCTCAGTCGCCGTCAGCGCCGACGAGATCGCCTCCATCTTCTGTTCCAGTTGGGCCAGCCTCTGCCCATCCCCATTCGCCGAGGCCGCTGCCTGCGCGCCTCCTCTCGCCGCCGCCGCAACCAGCAGCACTCCTGCCAGAACTCCACGCCCCGCAGCTCTCATCGTCTTCACCTCTTCAAGACCCGCCGACAAAGGCCCGCGCCTCACCGGAAGGCTTGCCCTGGCTGAACTGCATTGCCTTTCTTTCCGCCGCAGCTGCCAGCGCTGCCAGCGCCGCCTTCGGCAGTGTGATCACAAATACGCTCATGCCTTCCGCCGATTCCTTCAACTCGATCGTCCCGCCGTGTTCCTGCGCAATCTGCTGTGCCAGCGTCAACCCCAACCCCACGCCGCTTTCTTTCCCTTCGCTCACAAACGGCAGAAACATCGTCTTCCGGATCGACACCGCCACTCCCGGCCCGTTGTCCCCAACCTCGATCCGAATCGTCTCCGCATCCTCCACCAACTCCACCGTCACCATTGGGATGCTCTTGCCCCGATGCGCCGCCTGGCACCCATTCAGCAGCAGGTTGTAAATCGTCCGCCCCATCTTCTTGCCATCGATCCACGCTTCGATCGCCGGCAGCCGCCCCACCACAATGCGCACGTCCCGCGCCGCCGGATGCGACCGCACCATGCTCACCGCCCGCTGGATCACTCCCGCCACCTGCTCCAGCGCCGGGTCCAGCGCGCGCCCCGTCTGCGTAAACAGCAGCAGCGAATCCAGCAACTCCGTCATCCCCTGCACCGCCGTCTGCACCTCCTGGAACAGCTCCTCCCGCTCCTCCTGCGGCAGCGACCCGCTGCTCAGAAACTCCGCATTCGCGTACATCGCCGAAAGATAATGGCGCAGATCGTGCGAGATCGAGCTCGCCATCCGCCCAATCGTCGCCAGCCGCTCCGAGTCCAGCAGATCGTTCTGCGTCCGCTGCAGCTCCACCCGCATCCGTTCGAACGCCCGGCTCAGCTCGCGTATCTCTTCCACTCCGTCCTCGCTCAGCCGGTAGCTGAAGTTCCCCTTGGCCAGCGCCCGCGCCCCTTCCACCAGCGCCTCGATCGGCCGCGTCAGCGTGTGCGAGATCGACAACAGCATCCCCGCCCCCGCCAGCAGCGCCACCAGCACCAGCATCAGCACCCAGCGATTCACCCGGTTCAGCAACTCCGTCGCCTGCGCAAACGACTTCAGCACCACCAACTGCGGCACCGCCGCCTGTCCGTTCTCCGCCGCCGGCCCCAGCGGCACCGCCGCCGCCAGGTAATCCTCATTGCCCAGCCGGATGTTCCGGCTCTCCGTCGGCCGGTGCAGCAACTCCCCCGCCTGGCTCACCAACTGCTGTTGCAACCCTGGTGCCAGCGTGCTCGCCACCACCTCGTTCCCCACCGCAAAGGTCACATCGGCCGCTGCCGCTTCGCTCACCTGCCGCGCCATCTGCTCATCCACCGCGTATCCCACCGCCACAAACCCAAGCTGGCTGCCCGCCTCCGGATCGCCAAACACCAGCGGCTGGATCGACACCTCGTACAGCCGCCCATCCAGCGCCAGCAACTCCGACTCCTCCGGCCGCCCCAGCGAACTTTCCAACCCCCGCTCCACCGCGCCGCGGTCCAGCGCCACGCCCCGGTTGTACGCCGCTATCAGCTTCCCGTTGCGGTCCAGCAGCGCAAACAAATCGCTGTCGCTCACCCGCCAGAACTCCACCCCGCCGTCCGCAATCGTCCGGTTGTCGGTGATCATCAGGTTCTTCAGCGTCGGCAGCTCCGAGAGCAGCGCCGTCTCCCGCACCAGCAGCTCCCGCCGCTGCTGCGCCAGGTTCGCATACGTCTCCACCGAGTGCTGCAAGTCGCTGGCCAGGCTCGCCCGCACCTGCTGCTTCACAATCGCCTTCAAAATCAGCAGGCTCACCGGCGTCAATCCAAAGCACAGCAGCAGCAGCGGGATCAGCAATGTGGTCCGCATCCGCAACCGGTGCATCAACCGTGCCTTCCGTTCCGCCATCAGTTCAACTTCCGCCCACAAACTTGTACCCAATCCCATGCAGCGTCCGGAAGTGCACTGGCCGCGCCGGGTCCGCTTCCAGCTTCTGCCGCAGCTTCATCACCTGGTTGTCCACCGTCCGCGTGGTCGGATACGCAGTGTACCCCCACACCGCATTCAATAGCTCTTCCCGCGTAATCACCCGCTCCTCATTGTCCACGAAGTAGCGCAGCAGCTTGATCTCGTTCGCCGTCAGCGTCACCGGCTCGCCGTCCTTGGCAAACTCCATCGCGCTGAAGTCCGCCGTCACCTTGCCGAATCCAAACCTCACCCGCTGCCCCGGCGCCGCGTCGCCCGGCCTCTGCGTCCGCCGTATCGCCGCCTGCACCCGCGCCATCAACTCCCGCGGGCTAAACGGCTTGGTCACATAATCGTCCGCCCCCAGTTCCAGCAGCAGCACCTTGTCCGCTACCTCCGACACCGCGCTCAGCACCACCACCGGCGTGTTCGGAGACCACGACTTGATCCCCTTGCACACCTCCCGCCCCGGCATCCCCGGCAACATCAGGTCCAGCACCACCGCCCCCGGCCGCAGCGTCTTGCACGTTGCCAGCCCCTCCGCGCCGTCCCCCGACACGTGCACCGTATACCCCTCCGTCGTGAACTGCCGATGCAGCGCCTTCTGTATCCGAAGATCGTCTTCCACCACCAATATCGTGCTCATCCCAACCCTCCGGCCCTGCCAGCGTAGTTAACGGCAAAAGGGGCCTCAGCCCCTCAAATGTCTCCCTAGTGTCTCAGCTTAATCCTGTCACGCACCCCCTAAAACCAACAAATGACACCCCCGTGACAAACCCCTGACATTTCCCCCACCCCACGGGTTGCTACCCACCGCCGACCGCCGTCTCTTAATCTTAATAAAGATGCCGTCATCTCGACCGAAGCCCCGCGTCACAGCTTAATAAAGATGCCGTCATCTCGACCGAAGCCGCAGGCGAAGTGGAGAGACCCCCGCATTTGCCCTTGTCTTTCAACTAACAACTAACAACTAACAACGGACCTAAACCGCCCCCACTCCCCTCCACACCGCCCGCACCGTCCGCAGCAGAATCGCCCCATCCAGCACCAGGTTCTGCTGCCTTATATAGTCCAGGTCATATTCCAGGTGCTCGTGGATCGGATACGCCCGCGCCGGCGAAATCTGCCACAGCCCGGTAATCCCCGGCTTCACCGCCAGCCGCCTGCGTTCCAGCGCCGTATATCCCGCCACGATAAACGGCATCTCCGGCCGCGGCCCCACCAGGCTCATCTCCCCGCGCAGCACATTGATAAGCTGCGGCAGTTCGTCCAGGCTCACCCGCCGGATCAGCCGTCCCGCCCGCGTCAGCCGCGCATCGGTGTCGCTGGTCGGCGACCGCGCATACTCCGGCGCATCCCGGCGCATGCTGCGAAACTTCCACAGCCGGAACTCCACGCCATCCTTGCCCACCCGCCGCTGCCGGAACACCGCCGGCCCCGGCGAATCCAGCCGGATCAGCAGCGCCACCAGCGCCAGCACCGGAGCCAGCACCGCCAGCAGCACCGCCGCCCCCGCCATATCCACCGCCCGCTTCACCACTGCATACCCCCGTCGCGGCCGATACGCCACATCCCCCCGGCTCCACGCCAGAAACAACCCTCCCCAACCGCTGTCATCTCGACCGCATCGCGCAGTTGAAATAAGGATGCCGTCATCTTGAGCGACCCTGAGCGACCCTGAGCTTGTTGAAGGGGAGCCGAAGGGGAGTGGAGAGACCCCCGCATTTGCATCTACCAGCACCTCTGCCACCGCCACCGCCCGCTCATTCATCCCCACGCACCCCTCCGTTCTTGTTTTTGTCTCTCAACCTGCAACCTGCAACCTGCAACTAGCCCCCGTACCGCCGCACCCCCGCCACCTGCAACCCCGCCAGCACCGCAAACAGCGGCACATTCACCGCGTATCGCCGCCACAACCGCGCCGGCTCCTGCCGCAGCCGGTCCAGCCACTGCAAGCCCGCCTGCTTCACCCACTCCGGGCTGTCCCGGATCGCGCCCGTGTGATACAGAAACGCCGCGCCCACCCCCACCATCAGCTTGGTCTCCAGCCGCGCCAGATACCGCGCCATAAACCGCTCCTGCTTGGGCGTGCTCAACCCCACCCACACCATGTCCGGCTTCGCCACCCTTACCTGCGCCGCCAGCTCCTGCTCTTCCGCCTCCGTCATCGCCCGGAACGGAGGCGTGTACGTCCCCACCATCTGCGCCCACTCGAACCGCCGCGTCAGCTCCGTGCGCAACTGCTCCGCAACTCCCGCCTCGCCGCCGCACAAAAAGTGCCGGTAGTGCGCCAACTCCTTCCGCCCGACCACCTCCAGCATCAGGTCCGGCCCAAATACACGCCGCATCTGCTTCAACCCCTGCACCCGCCCCATCCACACCGTCGGCATCCCATCCGGAGCCACTAGCAGCGCGTTCCGAAAAATCTCGCGCAGGTCCGCATGCCGCCGCGCCTCCATAATCCCGTGCACTCCCGCCAGGCACACATACCCTTTCCGTCCCGCGTCCACGGCCGCCCGCATCCGCGCCACCGCGCCCTCCATGTCCACCGCGTCCACGCCCACGCCCAGCACATTCGCCACCCCGCCCGCACCAACGCCCGGCACATTCGCCATCGCGCCCCCGTCCCGCACGTCAAGTTCCTTGGTTGTCATCAAGTTCTTGTCTTGTCACTCTGTTTTTTTGCTTGTCATTCTGAGCTGCAGGCGAAGAATCCCCGCATTTGCCTTTGCTTCTGCTTCAGGTACCCCAAGGCTTCAGCCTTGGGTCTCAGCCCGGCTCGGAGTTCGGGGGCTTTAGCCCCTGGGGCATGCCTTCTTCCCCTCACCCCGTCCGCGAATCGCACAAGTGAAGAAGCCCAACAAGCGGCCGTCATCTCGACCGAAGCCGCAGGCGAAGTGGAGAGAGCATGCACCCGCCTTCTCTGAGAACTGAGAACTGACAACCTGCAACCTGCAACCTGCAACTACCCGCACACTCCCCGATAAATCCCCATCAGCATCCGGTAATTCGCCCCATCCGTATATCGCTCCTCGTACAACGCCCTGCATCTCCGCCGCATGTCGCGATACGCCGCCTCATCCGCCGTCAGCGTCGCCGCCTTTGCCGCCAGGTCCGCCGCATCGCCCACCCGAAAGCGCATCCCCGTCTTGCCCACATGCACCAGCTCATGCACCGAAGCCAGGTCCGCGGCCAGCACCGGAGTCCCTTGCGCCAGCGCCTCCACAATCGTCAGCGCGAACGGCTCGTACCACTCCGACGCGAAGATCAGATACTTCGCCCCCGCCATCGCCGCCCGCACCTCGCAGTTCGTCTGTTGTCCCAGGTACTGCACCCGCGGCAACCGGGTCGCCCTCTGCCGAACCTCATCCGCCAGCGGCCCATCGCCCATAATCTTCAGCGGAGCCCGCACCGCGCCGCTCGCCCACGCCTCCAGCACCGTGCGGATGCCTTTCTCCGGAATCAGCCTGCCCACAAACAGCGCATAGCCGCCCTTGCCATCGCCCGGCCCGCCCGAGTCCTTCACGAAGTTCGGCTTCACCACAATCTGTTCCGCCCGCATCCCGCCGTGCACCAGCAACTCCCGCTGCACCTCCGACACCGCAATAAACTTCGCCACGCCATCCCACGTCCGCGCCAGCCGGTGATACGCAAACGCCGCCGTCACCACTGCCGATCCCACCCTGCTCCCGGCGTAGCACGCATGTTGCACCGCGCCCGTCGGCAGCATCTTGCCCGCGCACTCTTCGCAGATCTTCCCATCGCGATACATCACCCCGTTCGCGCAGAACATCCGGTAGTTGTGCAGCGTCTGCACCACCGGCACCCCCTCCCGCGCCGCCGGCATCTCGACCGATGCCTCTGCCGCTTCACTCAAACGGCCGTCATCTCGACCGAGCACAAAGTGAGAAGCGTCATCTCGACCGAAGCGCTTCAGCGCTGAGCGGAGAGACCCCCGCATTTGTCTTTCGCCCCAACCCGCCCTCGCCGCCCCAATAATCCCCGGCGACAGCAGCGGAAACCAGTTGTGCACATGCACCACATCCGGGCGGAACCGCCGCACCAGCTCCCGCATCCGCTCGCTCGCCGAGAACGAGTGGAACGCCCGCCCCGCCGCCGCGATCTTCGCGACCGTCCCCACAATCGTCCGGTTGTCCGCCTCCAGCAACTCCACCGCGTGCCCGTGCTCGCGCAGCATCTCCACCTCGGCCCGCATCGCCGTGTCCTCGCCGCCCGCATACTTGTACCGGTTGTGCGCCACCACCACGCGCATCACCGCCCTCGACTCTCTACTCCATCCGCCGGCTCCAGATACTGCAACAGGTAATGTCCTCGCAGCGCCTTCTCGCCCCAGCGCCGCAGCGCCGCCGCCGCCTCCAACCCCGGCAGCAGCAGCAGCCGAGCCCGCCCCATGCCCCGCTCCCCGGCCAGCCGGCTGCGCAGAATCTCGCGCTTCTCCTCCAACTGCCCCCGCGTCCTCGTCTGCGACTTGCTCGCCGCATGTACTCTGAAGTCCGCCAGCACCGCTGGCAGCCGCTCAATCCGGTAGCCTGCCTGCTCCAGCCGCAGGAAGAACTCATAGTCCATCGCCAGGTGCAGGTCATCCCGCAACCGGTGGCCTGCCGTAAACACTCTCCGCCGGAAGAACGTCGCCGCCGTCGCAATGTAGAGCACGCGATGGTACTTCAGCACAAACCGGTTGAACCCAATCTCCCGCCGCACCCGTAGCAACTCGCCCCGTTCATCGATCACCGCATAATCCCCGTAGAACACATCCACCTCGGGATGCTCCCGAAACGCCCGCGCCACCCGCTCGAAGCACCCCGCGCGATAGCGGTCGTCCGCGTTCAGCCAGCCCACAATCTCGCCCTTCGCCTCCGCAAATCCCCGATTCAGCGCCGCGCTCTGCCCGCCATCCGCGCCCGAGCACCAGCGCACATGCGACCACCCGTTGCGTCCCTGGAGCGATCGCAGCAGCGGCACCGTCTCGTCGGTCGAACCGCCGTCATAGACCAGGTGCTCCACGACCAGGTGCTCGGCGCACGCCGAACTCTGCCGCCGCACGCTCTCCAGCGCCTCCCCCAGAAACCGCCCCTGCTCCAGCGACGGCGTCACAATCGATATCCCCATCATCCCGCCCTCACTTCACCAAGCAGCCGTCATCTCGACCCAGCCTCTGCCGCTTCACAAAAGCGCCGTCATCTCGACCGGGCACAAAGTGAGAAGCGTCATCTCGACCGAAGCGCTTTAGCGCTGAGTGGAGAGACCCCCGTATTTGCCTTTGCTTCCAGGTAGCCCAAGGCTGGTAGCCCAAGGCTGGTGGCCCAAGGCTTCAGCCTTGGGTCTCCTTGGGTCTCCTTGGGTCTCCTTGGGTCTCAAAGCTCCCGACGACCGCAAGGGGTTTTAACCCCTGGAGCCATGTGCGGGATCCAAACAAACCGCCAGCGCCACCACCAGCCACAGCGGCAGCGACAACCCCAGCGGCACCGTATCCGTCAACCCCCGCACCAACGCAAAAATCAGCAACCCCATCGCCAGCACCCGCAGCTCACCGGCCCCCGCCCGCCGCGCCAGCCGGTAGAACGACGCATACACTCCCGCCGCCACCACCACCCCCGCCGCGCCCAGCTCGAAGAACTGTTGCAGCGCCTCGTTGTGCGCATGCACCGCCGCAAAGCTCCCAAACGCCGGAATCAGCGTCTTGAATGAATAAATCCCGTGCCCCAGCCACGGCCTCTCCAAACCCATCCCCAGCGCCGCCGCCCACAGCACCGTCCGCCCCGTCAGCGTCTCCACCTGGTTGCCCGACCCCGCATTGTTGTATGCATCGACGTACGCCGTCAGCACTCCCCAGAAGCACGCCACCACCACCATCGCCGCCGCCGCAATCCTCAACTTCGCCTTGCGCGTGATCCCTCTGTGCTGCAGCAGCACCCAACCCTCCGCAATCACAAATGCCAGAATCGCCGTCTTGCTCAGCGTCCGCAGCAGCGTCACCGCCAGCGCCGCCGTCACCCACTTCCACTTCGCCGCACCATCCCCTCTCCTCGCCGCGCCCGCCCCACCCCTTGATGCGTCATCTCGACCGAGCGCAGCGAGTGGAGAGACCCCCGCATTTGTCTTCACCTCGCTGGGACTCATCAAGTCAGAATCTCCGTATTTGTCCTTCGCGCGCCCCCAGAAGTACTGCGCCATCAGCGTAGCCAGCCCCAGCTCCAGCCCCAGCGTGTTCGGATGCAGAAACGCATCGTTGCCCAGCCGCATATCCGCCGTCCGCGGCGAGCACCACGCCACCACCCCCAGCGCCACCGCGCCCCACACCGCTCCCTGCATCAGCCCTTCGGTCATGCGCACCGCATCTCGCCGCACCAGCAGCAGCACAATCGCCACATCCGCCGCCATCCCCGCCCAGTACACCAGCGCCGTCACCCGCGACTGCGCCGCCGTCCACGCCACACTCACCAGCGCCAGCCCCAGCATCGCCAAAACCCACCCCACCGGCCCCACCCCATACTTGGGTGCCCCACCCTCCATAGATATAGAGCCGTCATCTCGACCGCAGCGCGTAGCGCGCAGTGGAGAGACCCCCGCATTTGTCTTTCCCTCGCCGCCCCCTCCCGCCGAATACAAAACCGCCCCATACGCCAACCCCAACCCAATCCCAATTGTCACCACCGACCCCATCACCGGATCACCCTGAAACAACAAGAAAGTTAGCCCGGCCCGAAACACAAAGAAGAACCCCACGCTTCCCGCAAACCACAAGGGCCGCGCCGCCCCGCCCATCACCCCGCCTGTCCCACCGCGAGTTCCGCGGTCCGCACAAACCTTGCCTTACCCCCCAGCGCCCGCTCCAGCGGCACATACAACCACAGCGAGATCGGTCCCGCCACCAATCGCGCGCACGCCGTCCCCATCATCCCGAAGCGCGGTGTCAGCACCAGCATCAGCGCCACCATGGCCGCGCCCGCCGCAAAGTTCAGCGCCGTCACCAGCCGCACCCGGCCCAGCGCCAGCAGCGCGTAGTAGGCGGTCACGTTCATTGCCAGCAGCGCGAACGCGCCCGCCAGCACTGCCAGCACTCCCCACGCCTGCCGCGCAAACTCCGCGCCCATCCACGCTGTCAGCAGCGGCCTGCTCAGCAGCGCCATCGGCGCCGCCACCGCCAGTGCCAGCGCCGCGTTCATCCGCAGCGCCATTCCCACCGTGTTCCGCAACTCCGCCGGCGCCTCCGCCTCCATGCGCGAGCTCAGATGCGGAAACAGCACATGCAATCCCGCCGCCGCGATCCCATGCACCGTCTGCGCCGCCTGCACGCACAGCCCATAACACGCCACTGCCGGAGCCCCCAGAAACATCCCAATCACCAGCCGGTCTGCCTGGTTCAGCAGCGCCGCCGACAGCGCCTGCAGCCAACTGAACGCGCCATACCCCGCAATCATCCGCAGCGTCTCGCGCTCCCACTCGGGCAGCAGCCGGAACCGCCCCGCAATCCTGCGCATCGCCAACCCCTGCGCCGCCGCCGAGCCCGCTGCCAGCCCCAGCGTCGCTCCCATAATCGCCACCACGCCATGTCCGCGCGCCACCAGCGCCACCGCCGCCGCCAGCGTCGTCAAGCGGAACCCCATCGCAATCCGCACCGGCGCGCTGTACCGCTCAAACGCGCGCATCGCATTCGCAAACACGCTGTCCACCGAGCGCACCGCCAGCAGCACGCTGCCCATCCGGAACGCCTCCGCGCACGCGCCGCGCAACCCCGCATCCAGTCCCGGCACGCGCCCCGCAACCCACGGCGCCACTGCCCACAATCCCGCCGCCAGCAGCCCGCTCAGCGTCAGGTTGATCGTCAGCATCCCTCTCACCACCCGCGCCACGCCCGCCAGGTCGCCGCGCCCGCGGTACATCGCCACATACTTCACTGCCGCATCGCCAAACCCCGACGACAGAATATTTCCGCTGTTCACCGCCGCGCTCGCCAGCACCCACACCCCAAACTGCGCCGCGCCCATATGCCGCAACAAATAAGGCGCCGTCAGCAGCAATCCCAGCGGCTGCGACCCATACTCCAAAATCCCGAACACCCCATTCCACAAAGTCCGCCTCATCCCCGCCTCTTCCACACCGCTCCCGCCACATCCCGCGCCAGCACCCGCCGCCCATCCCCCTCATCCAACTCCATCCACCGCCGCCTTCCCAGCAGGAACAGCGACGCCCCCACCAGCGCCAGCCCCGTCGACCCCACCACAATCAGCAGCCGGTGCGGCGACGACTTCTTCTCCGGCCAGCCCGCCGCATCCACCACGCTCACCGTCGCAATCGACTTCGCCTCTTCAATCCGCGCCGTCTCATACTGCTCCGATAGCATCTCGTACACCGTCTCCTCGATCCTTACCCTCCGGTACAGGTCCGCCCAGGGAACCGCCAGCGCCGGCAACTGCCGCAGCCCCGGATACGGCATCTCCGCATCCCCACCTCCACTCCCTATACCGTCGTCATCTCGACCGGAGCCCGCCCCATCCCCTATGCGGCCGTCATCTCGACCGGAGCGCGTAGCGCGCAGTGGAGAGACCCCCGCATTTGTCTTTCCCTCGCTAGGGCTAGAAGAGTCAGAATCTCCGTCGTTGCCCCTCGCCCCACTCCCCTCATCCTCCCTTACCAACTCCCGTCGCAGCGCGCCCACCCGTGCCTCCGCCGCCTTCACCCGCACATTCCCATCGCCATAAACCTGCTCCAGCGAATCCAGTTCCGATTCGCTCGCCACCAACTGTCCTTCCAGCCGTGCCCCCGCATCCACCATCGCCCGCGTCTGCTCCTTGATGTCGATGGCCGCATGTTTGGTCGAGAAGTCGCTCATCTCCACCTGCGCCCGCTCCAGCTCGCCGCCCACCGTCTGCAGCCGCTGCTCGATAAACTCCCGCTCCCGCCGCGCCGACGAGGTATTCACCCGCGCCACCAGCAGGTTCAGCTCGTCCACATACGCCTGCGCCATGTCCCTAGCCCGCGCGCGGTCGGTATCCTCCACCGTAATCGTGATCACGCCGCTCTTGGTGTCCTCATCGATCTGAGTCTTCCGCGCCAGCTTCTTCGTCGTGTCCGTCACATACCGTTTGCGATACACATGCTGCAAATTGAACCGCCCGATCAAATGCCCGCTGATAGTGTCGCTGCGCAGCAGGCTCACAAACAGAGGCCCTTCGCCGTGCCCGCCCAGCAGTCCGCCGGCCATTCCGGCCAGCCCAGCCAACCCGCTCGAGCCCGTCCCTCGTCCCGCCAGTGCCGCCAGCATCGCCGCACTCCCGCTGGTCTGCTCCGGAGGCAGGATCCGCGTCGTCGACTCATACTGCTTCGGCATCGCGAACGCCACCACCGCGCTCACCACCAGCGCCGCCAGCCCCACCCGCGCCAGCATCCGCCGCTCCGCCCACAGCAGCGCCGCATTCCGAACCCAGGCCTCATCCCCCGCCATCACCATCCCCTAAATCCCTTCCATTCCCACGGCCGTCATCCTCAGCGACCCCCACCAAAGATCTGTCATCCTGAGCGACCCTGAGCTTGTCGAAGGGGAGTCGAAGGACCTGCCACGCGTCCCGCATCATCGCCACAGCGCGCACCTTTCTCCCAACGCGTTCGTCTTGCCCCCCGAACCTCGAACCCCGCCCTTGCTTCTAGGTGTGAGATTTCAATAGGTTGTTGTCCATTCGATCGAGAACTGGGAAGCTGAAGTTGCGAACAAGCAGCGACTCAGGAGACCGAATGGACTATCACTATCATGCTCGACTGACGATTG
>JBELAH010000046.1:0-15035 GCA_049509035.1 Acidobacteriaceae bacterium | reverse complement strand
GACCGCTTCGCTTCCGGCCTGGACCCACCAATACAACTGGCACAGGCCCCACGCCAGCCTCAACCATCAACCCCCCATCAGCAGAGCAGCTCTCGATGACAACAACCTCTTGACTAATCACACCTAGGTACCCCAAGCCTTCAGGCTTGGGTCTCTCAGACCGCGAAAAGAGCCAGGGCTTTAGCCCCTGGGGCATGCCGTCTCCTCCACCATCAACTTTCCTCCACCAACCCCCTAACCGCCGCCTCCAGCCTCCGCGTCACTTCCGCCGGATCGCTCGCCTCATCCGCCGCGACCACCGCTCCCACCCGTATCTCAATCTTCCCCGCATGGAACCACCGCGCGCGCTTATCCCCCGTAAGCTCATACCGGGTCCCCGGCGAGCTTTGCTCGCTGGGGTAGTCATACAATCCCCGCAGCCCCACCGGAACCACTGCCGCGCCCGCCTCCTTCGCCAGCAATCCAATCCCTCCCCGAAACTCATGCATCTTCCCATCCCGGCTCCGCGATCCCTCGGGAAACACCAGCACCGAATAGCCTCTATCCATCGCCTCGCCCGCGTGCGCAAAGCTCCGCCGGAACCCCCGCGCCCGCGGCAGCGGAAACACATTGAACAGCGCCGTCAGCAGCCACCACGCTCCCGGCGCCAGCACATTCAGAGCCCAGTTGCCCTGCCCGCGCCCCCGCCGGTAGTCCATCAGCATCTCGCCCGACATCGCACACGCCACCCGCCGCCTTATCCTCCCCGGCAGCGCATACAGCACCAGCGCCCCATCCATCGCCGTCACATGATTCGCCACCACGAGCACCGGCCCTTCACCACTAAGTTCGTCATTCCGGCCGAAGCGCGCCGGCCCGTCCGGCATTCCCCCCAAACCGCCGTCATTCCGACCGAGCGAAGCGAGTGGAGGAACCCCCGCATTTGTCTCGTGCTCTCGCTCGTCATTCTCAGCGCCATTAGATTTGTCATTCTGAGCGTAGCGAAGAACCCCCACATTTGTTCCCTTACCAGTTACACACTCCGCTCTCAACCCCGCATTTGCTCCATCCGCAGTTACAAATCTCACCCGCGGCCGCGCCAGCACCCACACCAGAGGCCGCATCACCCCCTCAATCCACGCCACCCGCACCCACCGCACCCACCACCACCACGCCCACCGCGGATACACCACCTCCTCCCCGGCTTTTGCCTTGGCTTCTAGGTACCCCGAGGCTTCAGCCTCGGATCTCTCAGAACCAGCCGAAGACGTGGGCTTTAGCCCCTGGGGCATGCCTTTCGCATTGCCAACCAGCAGCTTCTCTCCACCCACCCCCGCCCGCCCGTGTTCCCCGTCGGGGTCCCCGGCGAGCGGTCTTGGCTCGCTGGGGTGACTGTCTCCTCCCAACTCCCCCTCCACCATCCTCCGCAACTCTCCCACCGTCTCCACCGCCGCCATCGCATCCTCGTCCAGCTCCACATCGAACCGCTGCTCCAGCGCCGATTGCAGCTGCACCCGTCCCAGCGAATCCAGCTTCAAATCCTCCGCCAGCCGCAGCCCATCCCCCGCAACCGCCTCCCCGGTCACCTCTTCAATCACCTCCACCACCCCATACCTCCCTGTTCCCTGTTCCCTGTTCCTCCCTGTTCCCTGCTCTCCGCAAACCCACGCCGCCACCTCCCTCCGCACCAGCTTCCCCGTCGATGTATACGGAAACCTCAACTCCGGCCACCGCACCCATCGCCGTATCTGCTGATACTCCGCCAACCCCCGATTCGCCTCCTTCACCGCCGCCGCCAACTCCGCTTCCGTCCCCGCAAACAGCACCACCGCCACCGCCTCCGGCCCCGCCGCAAAGTCACATCCCACCACCACCACACCCCGCACTCCCGCCTGCCCCGCCAGCGCTGCCTCCAGGTCCGCCGGATGAACATTCATTCCCGCACCGGTCACAATCACATCGCCCTTCCGCCCCACAAACTTCAGCTCGCCCTCCGCGCCCGCCTCGGCCAGGTCGCCGGTCGCCAGCCACTCGCCCTCCCGCCGCCGCATCGCCCCGCGCTCCCACACCGAGCCCGCCACCACGTCCCCGCGCACCAGGATCTCTCCATCCGCTCCGATCTTCACCTCCCGTCCCGGAAGCGTCTTCCCAATCGTCCCCTGCTTAATATGGAAGGGGTGGTTCAGCGTCACCAGCGCGGTCGTCTCGGTCATCCCATACCCCTGGATCAGCGCATACCCCAGCCCGCTCCAGAACTCCTCCAACTCCCGCGGCAGCGTCGCCCCACCCGAAATCACCGCCCAGAACTTCCATCCCAGCGCCCGATGCACCCGCCTCCCCCGCCAGCACTTCTGAACCACAGTTCTCAGTTGTATGTTCTCAGTTCTCAGTGCCCCGCCTGTGTTGGCGTCATCTCGACCGGAGCCGGAATCGGGGTCCCCGGCGAGCTTGCTCGCTGGGGTGAAGGAGGCGGAGTGGAGAGACCCCCGCATTGGTTCTTTCTGAGAACTGACAACTGACAACTGAGAACTTCCCTCGAACCCCGAACCTCGAACCTCGAACCTAGCCAAATGCCCCCGCAACAACTCCAGCACCCTCGGCACCGCCACCAGCACGCTGATCCTTTCCCGCCGGATCAGCTCCACCATCCGTGCCGGCTCCAACTGCTCCGCAAAGTGGACCTCCGCCGCCAGCAGCGCCGGGCACCACAGCCCCATAAACTGTCCAAACACATGGCTCAGCGGCAGCGAGTGCAGAAACCGCAGCGGATGAAACAACCGCTCATACTTCCTGTACTTCGCCATCTCCCGCTCGATCGGGTCCAGCGTCGCCAGCACATTGCGGTGCGTATGCACAATCCCCCGCGGCTCCCGCGTGGTCCCCGACGTAAACACAATCTGGAACGGCGTATCCAGCCCCACCGCCTCACTCACCGCCCACAGCGGCTCTCCCCCCAGCCGCGCCCCAATCCCCCGCAACTCCATCCGTTCAGGGAACAGGGAACAGGGATCAGGGAAAAGCGAGCCCTGCCTTTCTGTTCCCTGCTCCCTGTTCCCTACCTTTTGTTCGCTGTTCCCTATTCCCTGTTCCCGGTCGCTTACCACCAGCCGCGCCCCCACATCCCGTACCACCCGTCCCGCGAACCCCGCATCGCCCGCCGCATCCAGCGGCACCACCATCACCCCGCGCAGCAGGCACCCGAAGAACACCCCAATCCACTCAGCCGAATCCGCACCCCACAGCACCACTCGTTCGCCCGGCTTTATCCCGCGCCGTTCCAGCTCCGCCGCGAACCGCCCCGCCAGCTCTGCCAGCTCGCCATAGGTAGTCGCATACCGCCGCACTCCGCGATGCGCCACCACGGCAGTCTCCGCCGCGTGCTTTCTGAACTCCTCCACCAAACTCGCCAAATGCGCCCGCATACGCTGAATATAGGCGCACCCCGCCCACCGCGGATGTCGCCTGGGACACTTTGTGAAGTGCCACAAGCCGCCGCAGTTGACCGCCCCCATCCAAAGTCGGGTTACTCTTTTTGGAGTTCTCAGTTGCAGGATGCAGGTCGTCCGTTGTTAGCAGTCAGCTTATAGCTCGTTCAGCTCTCAGCTCTCGATTCCTAGCCTTTAACTGGTCAACGAATTCCATCACATGCGAAGCACGTCCTAGAGCGCGGCTCGGCCCCGGAGGGAGCAGGGGCCTCGTAGCCCAGGGCTTTAGCCTTGGGTCTGCCCCTGAACAGGGCCACATAAGAAGGGGGCTTTAGCCCGGGCCTTCCCTTGCCCTCCCACCTCGAACCTAGCTATACCTCAACTTCGGATACCACTTCTCCCCCCGCCCCTCCGGCGTGTAATCCAACATGTTCCACAGCGGCCAGATCATATCCACGTGCCGCTGGTCCATCCCCGCCTCCGCCGGCCCAAACAGCAGCTCCGAGCTGTACGTGTGGAACACCCCACCATCCCGCCGCACAAACACATTCAGCGACGGCATCTGCCCGCCCGTCTCCGTCTCGCCCCAGTAATCCCGGTTATACGTGTTCTCCGCCGACGATAGCATCCGCAGGTTCTTCCATCCCCGTTCCCGCGCCACCGCCCGTATCCGCGCCAGCGGCGACTTCGCCACCACCGCCAGGTTGATCCGGTCCTTGATGTGCGGCGCCGACCCATTCAGCCCATCCAATATCGACGTGCACATCGGGCACGGCGACTTCATCGCCGGCCCATACATATAGCTGTACACTGCCAGCGTGTCCTTCCCCTCCGCGAACAGCTCGCTCAGCCGCACCTCGCGCGCGCCTGCCGCGTCATCCATATCCACCTCCAGGTCCTCCGGCCCCTCGGTGAACAGATAATCCTCCTTCAGCGCGCCGCCCAGCGGCAGCCCGCGCCTCAGCGCCGCAACCTCTTCAATCTTCCTCCGCAGCTCCATCTCCGCCCGCAGCAACTCAAACCGCGCCGCCCTGTACTCCGCACTCTCCCCCGGAAACCGCACCCCATGCAACCCCACCGCGGTCACCTGTTTCGCATCTGTCGTCGTTGCCTGTTCTGTCGCCGTCGCCTCTTCCGTCCCCTCACTCTGCGCCATCGCCATCCCTCCTCACAATCAGCTACTCTCCCCACTCACAACGCCGTCATCCTGAGCGGAGGTCGCATTGCGACCGTAGTCGAAGGACCTGCCACACGTCCCACCAGATCCAGCCGCCCGGACCTTTCTGCCATCCTTCCTGCCAACCCAGCTTACGCCACAACAATTTCGGCATAAGCTTGTGCCGGGCAATCTCCATGGAGCCGATCGCGCGCAAATCGAACCTGATCCGACCCTCAATCCTTCCACTCTTCCTTACCCTCTTCCTGTCGTTTACCGCATCGGCCACACAACCGCACCTCGCCAGCGCCGCCGCCTATCACCGCTACATCGACCCCCTCCTCGCGGTGAAGGACTTCAAAACGCATTACTACGAAGACGGCGCCGCAGACGCCACCGTCCTGTTCCCTCTGGGAGACGCAGACCATCCCTACCCGCGCCCCGTGGACCCCGTAATCGCATTGGTGCGTCTCCGAGAAAAAAGCATCCCCCTCATCATCGACTGCCTCTCAGACAGCAGAATCACTAGCGTGCGCTTCGACGGCAACGCCATGACCCGGCCCATGAACGTCCCGCTCGGCTACGTCTGCCTCGACATATTGATGGGCACAACCAAAGACAGGTCCGTTTACTTTCCCGATTGCGCCGACGACGGGCTGGGCGCTTGCATCGAGCCCGATTTCTACTTTAGGCCCGACGATTACACATGTTGGAACAACGAATGCCTCCTCCGCCCATGGATCAGCGTCGTCCAGCGAAATTGGCGCGCCCAATATCTCGCCCACCGCCTCCGCTTCCACAACCCCTACGACATCCTGAACGTCGACGAATACAAAGACCTGCGAACCCCAGGCAAATAAAGAAAAAAATCGGTGCCCGTCGGTGTCAATCGGTGTTAAGCCTTTCCTACCACCCTTACGCCCTGGGCGCAGCCACCACATTCATCTTCGGAATCGTCCCCCGAATCCACTCCTTAGGCACATAATCCACGCCCACGCTCTCCTGCACAAATGCCAGCGACTGCGTATAAATCTCATGCATCAAGCTCCGCGGATTCCCTAGCGCCGGCGGCCTGCTAATCTGCCCCAGCGGCACCCGGTACATGCTGATCTTCTGCGCCCTGTCGTACTGGAACAGCTTCGGAGCCTCCGCCTCCACCGTGTCATACGCCTCCGCCAGCTCCTTCATCTGCTTCGGATCGGTAGTCAGCTTCGCCGCCAGCGCCCGCAGATACCGGAACCTCCACAGGCTCACATCCAGAGTCGTATTGCACACCGCAAAATGCCGGAACCAATCCAGCCGCGTCGTAACCTCCGCCGCCTGCTCAGCGCTCAGATGCGGCTTCGCCTCGACCAGCGCCGCCGCCATCTCATCCAGCTTGCCCAGGCAGTCCGCCTTCTGTTTTTCCATTTTGGTTACATTCTCTAAGGTCGGTTCCAGATACGCCGCATACTCCGGCAGATAGTACCGATTCGTATAGCGCAGCAGCACCTCTCTCCGCGCAATCGTCCCCGCAAAATCTCCATTGGTCGCCGATCCATGTCCCAGCGGGCACCAGCACCACGTCGCCGCATCTTCGCTCGCCCGCACAAACTTCACCATCGCCGGCGCCGCCGCTTCGCCGAAGGTCTGCGTCGCCCACTCGTGCCACATCGTATCGAGGTTCACATTGATGTTCCACGTCAGCTCGCGCCACGCATAGATGCAGTCGTTGTTCAGAATGTCCTGGTAGATATCGAACTGCGGCGGCTGGCTCTCGCCCCCCGGACTAATCTGCGCCCCGCCCTGCGCCCCCACCAGTTCCAGCGCCTTCTTCATCGTCGTCGCCGTATAGTTCACGGTCGAGGCAGGGAAGTACTGCCGCCCGATAAACTGCCCCGACTGCTGGTACTCCACAATCTCCGTATGCGGCTTGCACTTGCCCAGCAGCGTCGTAAACCGCGCGTTCGGCTCGCAGTCCGAGTGGTAAATCTTCGTCTGCATAATCAGGTCCGCCGGCGTCTCCTTGATCACCCTCCCCCAAAGCTCCGGATGCGACAACCCAAACTGCCCATACCCCGGCGCGTGTACATAGTTCGTCCCCAGCCAGTGCGGGCAGCCCGACGACCACGTCCGCATGTGCAGCTTCTGCCCCATCCCCGTCAGCAATTTGTGATACCGCGACAGAAATTCGTAAACCTCATTGGGAAACTTATCCAACCCATTCGCCTTGCAACGCGCATCCTGGCAGAACGCCGAGTAGTTGTCCCAGAACGTGGCGGAGATTCCATCCGCCCCAGCCTGTTCCGCCCACTCTTTCACATACGCCAGCAGCACCTTCCACCCATCCGCATCGCTCGGACACAGCGCCGCCGACTCATGCGAATTCTCCATCGGCGTCCCCTTCGCGCTCGGATACGCCTTCAGCGTCGCCGCATACAGTGCCGGCGACCAAGTCGCAAAGTTATTTCCATACGGCAGCAGCGCATACACCTCCACATCCGCGTCGTGGAACTCCTTCACCGTCGCCGCATTCCGCGCCTTGTGCTCCGCCGCGCTCGCCGCCAGGCTCTTCTGGTCCGCCGCGCTCAGGGCCCCATGCACCTCCGGCAGCGCCTCCAGCGCCGGTGTTGCCGGCAGGTTCGCAATAAACATGTTCGCTCCCAGCATCGCCGCCTGCTCCGCCACCGGATAGTCCGCGTGCCACGTCGTATTCCGCAGCGCAAACTCCGGATTCCGCCGGTACGTCGCGGCCTTCCCCACCCAATGATGCGGCTCGCCCGCCGCAAACAACACACTCCGCGGACGCGCGCCCCACACCACCATCCCACCCGCATACGTGACGGTGTATCCATCCACCTTCGGCATCTCCGCCGCCGCCAGCTTCCCATCCTTCGCCAGCGCCAGCACGATCGCCCCCGCCGTAGCCTTGGGAGCGCCATCGTACGTCGCAATCGCACTCTCATCCAACCCCAGCTTCTTCGCCAGGATCTTCGCCGCGCTCGCGATCGCCGGATGCGCATCCGCCGCCACCAATATCTTCGCCGGTTTCACCGCGCTCCCCGCCTTCACCTGCGCCGCAAACAACTCACTCGGCCGCACCAGCGTCGCCGCCGCCGCACCCATCCCCGCCATCACCAAGAAATCCCGCCGCGTCGTCGCCAACTCACTCATCGCTCGCCTCCTAAATCCGCCGCCATCCTAGTCCCGCTCCATCCCCCCGTCAAACCCCACATCCCTCTCTGTGCTCTCTCACGTTCCTCCGTGTCCTCTGTGATTCGCCTTCGTTGCTGCTGATAGCTGAATGGGTGCGAGCTTACAGCTCACAAATGAAGCCTCTCGCCGCACCCGCTTTTCTGGCGCTACCGCCGCGAATCGGGTAAGATTGTCTTACCATGCAGACCCGGGTTTCCACCAAAGGTCAGATCGTTCTTCCCAGCCCGCTTCGCCGCAGGCTGGGAATCCGCGCCGGCGATCCGCTCGATGCCAACGTCGAGGCCGGCAGCATTGTTCTCACACCGCGCAGGAAGCGCCTCCGTACAGCCCGCATCGTCGCCGACCCGGTCACGGCGCTGCCCGTACTCAGCGCGGGCGTCGACGCCCCGGTGATGAGGAGCAAGGATGTTGAAGAAATCCTCGCCAACTTCCCATGAATTATCTGATCGACGTGAACGCGCTGATTGCGCTGGGGTTCCTCCAACACGAATTTCATCACCGCGTGGCAGCCTGGTTGCGCCAACAGAAGTATCCTCCATTGGCGACTTGCTCCATCACGGAACTGGGGTTCGTGAGGGTGCTCTCGCAAGCTCCGGCCTACGGGCTCACCGTCGCCCAGGCGCGGACCGCACTGCTCCGGTTGAAGAAAGCAGACCGCCTTCCTTTCACTTTTATCTCCGACGACCACGACATCTCGCATCTTCCGGTTTGGGTCAAGACCCCGAAACAGACGACCGACGGTCACTTGCTACAGCTTGCAAACGCCCATGGAGCCGTGCTGGCGACTTTGGACGCAAAGATCGCCGGCGCTTATCTCATTCCTTAAATCCCTATCCAGATTCGCCATCTACTCCCCCGCATACGAACTTCCCAGCCCTTTCACCAGCATCTGCCGTAGCGGCCCGCGTCCCAGCTTGGACACGAACCACACCGCCGGGCGCAGCGACCAGCGCAGCCCGCGGCTGTGCATCGACCGCACCGCCCGCGCCCCCACCGCCTCAAACCGTACCCCGATCAGCCGCACCACCTCATCCAGGTCGGCCGCCTTCATCCTGTAGCGCGGGACCGGCGCAATCGGCTTACGCAGCTCGGGTGTCACCAGCGGTATCACCGGCATCCATATCTTTCGCGACACCGCGCACGCATTCGCTGCATACTCCATCGGCTCGCCGTCCGGCCCCTTCGGAGTAGGCCGCCGGTACGCATCCACCACCCGCGCACGTACTCCGAGTTCCATCCCCGCCAGCGCCTCTTTCATCACCACGTTCTCCGCAGGAAACACAAAGTGGTCCAGCAGAAATTTCTGGCAGTTCCTTCGTCCCAGTTGGTAGTCGTGCGCCCGGAACCCGCGCTCGAAGAACCCGCCAAACGCCGCCAGCGCCGCGCACTGCAGCGCCTGCGGAATCGGCTTGTGGTGCACCGCCTCATGCTTCAGCTCTTCCACCAGCTCGTGGTCGCTGGGCGCCACCATAAAGTGGCAGAAGGTCGTTCCCCGCATCAAATGGCTCAGCGATTCACCATAAAATCGCGACTGCGACACCAGTGCCTGGAACAGCCGCTCCATCACCTTCAGCACCCCCGCATGCTGCAGCGGGTCGTAGTCCACCGCGTAACTCGCCATGGTCGGGAACGGCGCAATGCTCACCACCGTCCGGTCCGCCTTGCATGGATCGCGCTCCAGTTGGTGGTCTTCGCGCGGCGGGTCCAGCGCCGCCAGGTAATCATGCGCATAGTTGTACGGATCGTTGTTGGTGATTCCGCCATCCACGTTCAGCGTCTCAAACGGGTCGGCCATCCCCGGCGGAAACGAAGGCTCCACCGGCGCCGCATCGTCCTTTACCCCAGCCTCATGCGTCTCCCACAGCGGCGGCGTGTAGTCCGAGTGCCGCCGCTTCAGCACCCGCGGCGCCAGAAACATCGGAAACGCGCCCGTCGCCATCGCCGCACTCCCCAGCATCGCGAAATCTCCCTGCGCGCTCACCATGTCCACCGCATACGCCGCCTGGTCCAGCGGCCGCGTCGAATCCGCCCGCACCGTCTGGAACCGGATCCGGTCTCCGAAAAACGACGTCGTCTCCTCCACGCCCCCCGGCGCCAGCCCGTTCAGCGAATACAGCACCCCGCGCAGGTTCGTCAGCGAAAGAAACACCGTCAAGTCCGGCGAAACATACGGCCGCGGCGTCTCCGGCCGCTTCCCCCGCGTCGCCCCATACACAGCCAGCTCATCAATTAACGTCGAGTCCAGCAGCGACACCACCGGCCCCGGCTTCTCCAGATCGCGCGTCTTCATCAGCTCGCGAATGTCGGTCTTGTTCACCCAGCTCTCGTAGAAACGGTTCGTCGTCCCTCGTCTGCTCGCGTCCGCTACATGCTCGAACTCATCCTGCAGCAGCACCGCCGACAGCGCCGCGCACAGCCCGCCCGCCGACGCGCCCGAGAACCCCTCAATCACCACCTCGTGCTGCGGCACCTCCGCCCCATCCGCCTTCGCCTGGTACCAGGCGTCCAGCGCCTCCGTCATAAAATCCACCACCCCAGCCGTGTACGCGCCCGCCGAAATGGCCCCCGCCATATTGATCGCGATCCTGAAGCCCTTCATCTCGTCCTCTGTCCCCAAAAATCCCAACCCTTTGCTAGCAGCCACTATAACTTGTCATTCTGCCCATGAGCGAAGCGTCATCTCGACCGAAGGCCGCAGGCCGCAGTGGAGAGACCCCCGCATTTGCTCTTCCTCTTGTCTGTCATTCTGAGCGCAGCGAAGAATCCCCGCATTTCGCCGGGTGGCCCATCCTTTCGGCTTCATCAAAAGGGTGGGTTGCCCTTGCGGTTGTTTGTTCCTCTCCCCACCCCCGCGCGTCATTCTGACTCGAAGAGTCAGATTCTCCGTCGTTGCCCTCACCACCCCATCCAAAAAAATCCACCTCATCCGCACAACCCTCCCCCAAATCCCGCAATCTCAATCCACACGCAGAAATATGAAGCTATAGGAGGGACGACCGCAATGAATACAGTCAGCACCACCGGCATTATCCGCCAAGCCGCAGGCTTCTCCATCGGATGGGGCATCGCCATGATCCTGCTGGGATTCCTCGCCCTCTGCCTGCCGTTAGCCGCCGGTATCGGCGCGTCCATCGCGGTCGGCTGGATCATCGTCTTCGGCGGCATCCTCTATGCCGCCTCCGCCTTCGCGGCCCGCGGCGCCGGCCCCTTCCTCTGGCGCCTGCTCGCCGGCATCGCCTACGTCGTCGGAGGCCTCTACCTCATCTTCCATCCCGCCCTCGCGCTGGCATCGCTCACCCTCGCCATGGCCCTCATCTTCTTCTTCGAAGGCACCATGGAAATCTTCGCCTTCTTCCAGCACCGCGCCCTCCCCGGCGCCGGATGGGTCCTCATCAACGGCCTCGTCACTCTCTTCCTCGCCTACCTCATCTGGCGTCCCTGGCCCAACAGCTCCGTCTGGGCTATCGGCGTCATCCTTGGCATCAACCTCATCTTCAGCGGAGTCACCCGCCTCACCTACTCCATCGCCGCCCGCCGAACCCTAACCGCCGCCTAGTTCATTTTCTCTACCCCACCCCGTCGTCAGTCACCCCCGTCGTCATTCTGGCGCAGCAAGAATCTCCGTATTCGCCTTTCGCTCTCGCCGGGAGTCTCGTCATCGCGGGACCAGCTCGTCTCGTTAAGGGCACGGCTTCAGCCGTGCCGTAAGGGCCAACGAGATCGTGGGGCTTTAGCCCCTGAGGTACTCGTTTTGCTCATCCGATCCCGCGCGCCCCACGCCTCGTCCCCCACCCGCTTACGCGTAACCCCCTCCATCCATTACCAAAGATCCGCAATAGAGGTGATAGCCATCACACGCTATCCCCCTCGCCGAGCCTAGTCTTCTCTCAACTTCCCCTTCCGCGAACTTCGGTTCCGGACCTCCGCGACTCCTCAGAGCACTCGTCAGTCGCGCAACACGGATTGGCAACTTTCCGGGCCTTGTATCCGACGGCGCACTGGCGCACTGATTAGTTTTGCGTGCGGGCCAGCAGGTGTTCCAGGCGCGCCATTCGCTTTCCTGCCGATCTATGTCCGTCGAAGGTGAAGCAATGCGTAAAACTCTGTTTGTCCTTCTGCTGTTGGCCGTCACCACCACCATCGCAAAAGCGGATTTATTCGTCCCCGGGAGTCCCGGGATCGACTTTTTCAGATGCTCCGGACAATCCTTGAGCGGCTTGGATGTCCAGCCGTTTAACGTATTCCCGCCCGGACCTGGGATGGTCCCCATAATTTGGTTAGGTAACCAGGACGGTTTCGACCTGGTCTTTCCTGCGCCGGCCGCTCAAACGGCCACTGGTTTGGTTCTCTATTTCAACGGCGGACTAACGCTGGGCGAATTGCAGAGCGTGAGTGCAGATTCGACGATGGGCAACCAGCTGTTTATCCAACTGTGGCTGGACACCAACGGCGACGGCCAGTTCTTCTCGTTCGCTCCCGATCCCCTTGATCCTCCTTTCGGCGAACAGTTGGTGGATGCGGACGGCGATAGTGCCGCCCTGGGGCAGCTCGACGGGTCGGTTACGGCAAGCACCCTGTTCCAGATGACTATAGGGGACGGTTACTCCAACGATTACACGCTGGCAGAGTTGCAGGCGGGAGATGATCCTGGAATCGGCGCCGATACGCCGGTGGCGTTGAGCATTTACACCATCTATCAAAATCAATTGCCGCAAGTGAACATCTCGGACATCGACGTCGAGCGAACCTACCCGGACACCGATCCCGGCACCACCCCCGAGCCATCCTCCCTCATCCTCCTCGGCACCGGCTGCCTCAGCCTGGTCGGCGTCATCCGAAAAAGAATGTCCTAGTCAATCGGCGCAGAATCCAGGCGCCCAAGGAGTTGCAATGCGTAAATCTCTGTTTGTCCTTCTGCTGCTGGCCGCCCCCACCATCGCAAAAGCGGACACGTTCGACGTGACCTCTACCAACGTATACTTCGCGGTCGATTTCGATCACGCGACCGAGTTCACTAACGGCCCCGCCCTCGAAATCATAAGTTACCAGCCTGGCTTAAATGGGGAGATGTTGGTCGGTCCCGAGGGTGCGTGGGTGGGGACAGAGGGAGGCGACTTCAATCTGTTCGTTGGGAACGGTTCGTATTCCAGTGCCGGCATCGTTCTGTACCCGAACGGCGGGATGACGCTGGGGCAGTTGCAGAGCGTGAGCGTGGATGCCCTATCAACGTACCCTGCTGTGAGCATCGCGTTGTTGCTGGACCCGGTCGCTGTATTCTTTGGGTGGGAAGGCGACGACATACCTTACCAACTCCTGTCGCCGGCACTGGGTTACTGCTCCTTCGGGGCGACTGTCAGCCTCAATTCGTCCTGCTCTTTCGTTCCTTCGCCTCTTGGCGCTGCCGACGGACAGAGCTACACACTGGCGCAGTTGATTGCGGGGGATGACTCCGGCGTGGACGCGAGCACCCAGGTGGCGCTGTGGATCGGGCCACGCGCGGAAGATCCAGATGAGTCGGCGTTTATCACCGACGTAGATGTTACCCTCGCCGACACCGATCAGGACCCCGCCACCACCCCCGAGCCATCCTCGCTCATCCTCCTCGGCACCGGCTGCCTCAGCCTCGTCGGCGTAATCCGAAAGCGAATCGCTTAGCCGACACAAACTCGGGTGCCCCATTCATGACGGCCCCATCGTCATGAGTGGGGCCGTCAACATGATTGGCAATGTACCCTACGCCTTCCCGCCGCGCTCCAAACAAGGAGTGCCCCAATAAATAGAGAATGCCCCACCAAATAATTTGAGTCGTCATCTCGAACGGAGCCGCAGGCGGAGCGGAGAGACCCCCGCATTTGCCCTTACCCCCGCATTCTCTCCATTCCTCTGTGTCCTCCGTGATTCGCTTTTTCCTCCACCCCCACCGAACAAAAAGCGAATATAATCCCTGCACACGCCCCCATGCCCGAAGCCATACAACCCGACCGCTTCGCCTTCCTCCACATCGACCTCAACTCCTTCTTCGCCTCGGTCGAGCAGCAGCTCCACCCCGAATACCGCAACCGCCCTCTCGCCGTCGTCCCCACCCACGCCGACACCACCTGCTGCATCGCCGCCAGCTACGAGGCCAAGGCCCTCGGCATCAAAACCGGAACCAAGGTCGGCGAGGCCAAGCGCATCTGTCCCTCCATCGTCCTCGTCGAAGGTAACCACGGCGTCTACGCCGAATACTCCCAGCGCATCGCGCAGGCCGTCGAACGCTGCTGCCCCGTTGCCCACACCCCCTCCATCGACGAGATGGTCTGCCAACTCATGGGCCGCGAGTGCGAGCCGCCCCGCGCCCGCGCCATCGCCCTCCAGATCAAGCAGGCCATCCGCGACGACGTCGGCGAAACCCTGCGCTGCTCCATCGGCATGGCCCCCAACCGCTATCTCGCCAAGATCGCCAGCGACATGCAGAAGCCCGACGGCCTCATCGGTCTCCTGCCCTCCCAGCTCCCGCGCGCCATCGCCCACCTCGCCCTGCGCGACCTTCCCGGCGTCGGCGCCCGCACCGAGGTCCGCCTCAACGGGAAGGGAATTACCACCATGCAGCAACTCCTCGACCTCGACCGCCCTGCCATGCACTGTCTATGGGACTCCGTCTGGGGCGATCGCCTCTACCACTGGCTCCGCGGCGCCGACACCGGCGACGACGGCGCCCCGGTCGACTCCGGCCTGCAGAAATCCCTCGGCCACTCCCACGTCATGGCGCCGGAGCACCGCACCCCCGAAGGCGCTTGGGCAGTCGCCCACAAGCTCCTCCACAAGGCCGCTATGCGCCTCCGCATGGAGCACTTCCACACCGCCGCCATGCACGTCACCATCCGCTACCAACTCACCCGCGACCAGGCCGCCAGCAGCGCAAAATCCAAGAAGCACTTCAGCGGAATCCGTCACTCCGGCTGGGGCATGGAAGCCCGTTTCGCCCCCTGCCAGGACACCCTGACCCTGCTCGAAATCCTCCGCGCCTCCTGGTCCAAGCGCCCCGAAGGCCCCGAGTTCGCCCGCCCTTTCTACGTCGGCATCACCATGCACTCGCTCATCCCCGAGTCCGACCTCCAAGCCTCCCTGTTCGCCGACGAAGACCATCGCACCGCCCTCGCCTCCACCATGGACAAGTGAGTTTGGCAACTTGGCTTGGCCCACTTCGGCGGTTTGTTTTGGCCCACCCCTGGGACGTTGATGTTGAGGGAGTTGGGTTCTGCTGGAGCGTAGCCCGGAGGGCGTAGCGGAAGCAGAAC
>JBELAH010000045.1:0-50542 GCA_049509035.1 Acidobacteriaceae bacterium | reverse complement strand
TTCTGCTTCCGCTACGCCCTCCGGGCTACGCTCCAGCAGAACCCAACTCCCTCAACATCAACGTCCCAGGGGTGGGCCAAAACAAACCGCCGAAGTGGGCCAAGCCAAGTTGCCAAACTCAGTGCATGCCACCATACAGGCAACGAAGGTAAGTTTTCTGGGCTATGCCTACCCGTTGCTCTTCCCAACCAACCCGTTCCTCGAAGTTGCGGTCGCCGACCCGCGTGATATCGCTTGCATGAAAGTGAGCGCCATCGCGGGCCGTGGCACCAAGCGCGACTTCGTGGACCTCTACCTGTGCGCCAAGCAATACGGTCTCAAGGAAATCCTGCAGCTTTTCTATCAGAAGTACGCGCAGACCCACTACAGCGGGATTCATATCCTCAAATCGCTCACCTTTTTCGGCGATGCCGAGAAGGACCCGATGCCCCACATGCTTGTCACGCTCGACTGGGACACGGTGAAGCAGTTCTTTCTGCGGGAAACGCCCCGGCTGCTCTGAGACGCGGCTCCGCGAATCGCTATTCAGTTATGCGGCCTTCATCCATTGAAGGCCGCTTTTGTTTGTCGTCGGCTTCACGGCCCTAATCGTCATAGTCCTGCCCCCCTACAGAGTAGCAATGAAAACCCGCCTGCGGATGCAAGAAGTGACGTCTTTTCGATCTGCCCGCCGTGCGCGATACTGTGCCTTATGCCAAGCGCACGAGAGCCGGAGCAGAACCTCAATCGGCATCGCCCAGCACAGAATGCAGCACCAAAGCCTCAGGAGGCTCGCGCTGATCTTCTTGCACTCTTCCAGTTGCTCGTTCGGGAGCCGCCTCCCGATCACGATTTCAGCACCTGCCCCATCTGCAAGCGCTACGGAATTTCGCGCATTTGACTTAAATCCTCCCGCCGTTACTGTTAACGAAAACTCACTAATTCCCTATACGTGAACCGTTATTTCACTTACTGTCGCAAATCATCCGAAGACCAGGACCATCAAATACTCTCCATTGAGTCGCAACGCCTGGAGCTGAAGAAGTACGCCGAGCGGGAGAATCTCACCATCGTTGCCATCAAGGAAGAAGCAAAGAGTGCGAAGTCGCCTGGCCGCCCGGTCTTCAATGACATGCTTAAGCAGATTGCACGCGGCGAAGCCGACGGGATTCTTGCGTGGCATCCAGACCGTCTGGCACGCAACGCGCTCGACGGCGGTCAGATCATTCATCTCCTCGACATCGGCAAGCTGGTCAACCTGTGCTTTCCCACCTATACCTTCGAGAACACCTCGCAGGGCAAGTTCATGCTGGCCATCATCTTCGGCCAGTCGAAATATTACGTCGACTCGTTGAGCGAGAACATCCGGCGGGGCAATCGCACCAAGCGGGAAAGAGGGTGGCTGCCGTGCTGTGCGCCGATCGGCTACTTGAACAGCAGATCGGAGACGGGGGAAAAGAATATCGTGCCGGACCAAGATCGATTTTCCCTCATCAAACGCTTATGGGAGCTTCTCCTGTCAGGCGGGTATTCCATCCCTCAACTGCAGGAGATCGCGGAACATCAATTGGGCCTTTGCACCCCGAAGAGAAAACGCCGCGGCGGTAGTCCGCTATGCGCCTCCGGCCTCTATCGAGTGTTCGGCAACCCATTCTATGCAGGCCAGATCGAGCATGAGAACCAATGGTACCCAGGCAAGCATGAGCCCATGATATCGGTGGCGCAGTTTGAACGTGCACAGGCTATCCTTGGCAGACCGAACAGAGCACGGCCAAAGACACACAAATTCGCATACACAGGCCTGATCCGGTGCGGCAATTGCCAGGCGAGCGTTACTGCCGAGAAGAAGGTAAATCGGTTCGGGAGCCACTACGTGTACTACCGCTGCACCCACAACCGGCGGCACAGCGTCTGCCGGGAGAAATGCATTGAGGAGGTACAGCTCGAAAAACAGATCATCGAATTCCTGAATAACATCTCCATAAGCCGGCAAGAGGTGAATCGGGCTCTAGAAGTCATTGAAGAAGAGCGGAAGAAGGAACGGGAAACTGGAGGTGGCGTTAAGGAGTCACTGGAACGCGCTCTTGAGAGCTCGCTTCGCAGCTCAGATAACCTGACCAAGATGCGTTATCGAGAAATAATTAACGATGACGAATTCCTTCGGCAGCGCATGGCCCTGATTCAAGAGCAAGCGAAGCTGAACCAGCAACTCAAGCAGTTGAACTCGGAACGGTGGGTCGAACCCTCGAAGAGGCTCTTTTTATTCAGCAACCGCGCTGTTTTCTGGCTAACCCACGGCTCCATTGATGAAAAACGACTGATCGTCGCAACGGTAGGTTCGAACCCTATCCTCATGGGTAAGGAACTCAATATTCATGCGCGTAAACCGTTCGTCATGCTGACCAAACCGCGCAAATTTTCTGATTGGTGCACCGTAGTCAATGACGTTAGAACCTTTTTCACCGCAGAGCCTGACTTTACAATCCCCCTCTTACCCGACCCAGACACCCGCATACCGCTCGCGGCGTAGGGAAAAGTAGCTATTGTTTCGGTTCTTCCGCACCCGAATACGGGGCGATCATCACTGTCTTCCCGACAATCCCCGCGCACCGGATGGCAGCGTGCATCAGGCCTATTTCATCCGGCGTTTTGCCGAACACACCTTGCTGCAGGATTACCGTGTCCGCCGCGGCGTTGTCGCACGCGAGCTTCCAGTGAGGCAGCCGCTCACCAACGATCTGAATGATCGCTTCATCTGTACTATCCGGTGAGTGTCCAGTTGTGCCGATAGTGCGATTAAGCATGGCTTATATCCCTTCAGCATACTCGGCATTTATAGCGTGTCAAATAATCGCAGGTAGCTTCATTCAACTTTCTTTATCTCCTTCGTTTTCGAGCGACCTGTTCCAATCGGGAGTTGAAACTCGTATTCTCCTTGCCCGGAAGGAACGGAGTTTAGCTGGACAACGTCACAATCGAAGAATTGTCTGGCCAACGATCGAATGAGCCGCAGAGATGCTACCGACTCTTGTTGAGCTGTAAAGAAAATCGATGTAGCGCTGGTGCGCTCTGCAAGGTCCCGAAGATAAGCTGCAAAGTACTCCAGAGCGAAGGGATGATTAGGAGTGGTTGCGGCAACCTGCCAAATTGCGATACCGTTTGCTGGGTTGCTTGTGGGTATCGCGAGTAGATATGCTCTCAAATCGCCCGATTCCTGCTCTAGAACTTGGCAATACTCAGGATGAAATTGCGTAAAGAACCACAAGAGATACTCAGAGGGGACAGTAAACGTGGAAAACTCCGCCGCAAGTGACCGAACGAAGGCGAAGTCCCTCGGCTCCATTGAGCGAATGCGAGTTCTTAACAGCGGTTGGACGACATTTTTCATCGTTGTTTGTATTTGGCCGCAAGTCTTTCATGCAAAGGCACTTACAATCTAGACAGTTTTGTCCTGACCGTCAAGCATTACGTCACCCAGAAATGTCTGCCTTTTCGCTGCCAACAATATGGACTGCATAGATTCATCGATCTCCCGGTCGCGGACCCCCTCCACGAGTGACTTCGCGGACAATGCCACTCCCCTCCTTCGCATCACCCATATTGACTTCACGTTCAAATTCGTGAAGTCGCTCTTCGACTCCGACCTCCACCGCATGGAAGAGGCCAGGGAAAATCTCTGAAGCTGGCTTTTGGAACACTACCTGATATCCAAACGCAGTCAAAATCGTAGGAAGGGTTCTCGACCGCTCATGGCGTGAGATCTGTGCAGCTGAAACGCTGCCCAGTATCCGAGCTAGATCACGCTGACTTAGCTTGCTTCTTCTCCGGAGGAATCGAAGGTATGTCCCTACCGACTTCGAAGTCATTCTTCCCAATAAGAAGGTTCCTTATCGACTTTGATCTTAGTGTACCAAGATAGGCTCAGCGCTCAAGTGCCACGGAATCGACACTTGGTGAGCCGCCAGCGGTCAATAATGCCGCCTTAGCCGCCATACATCCATTGACAGACGGATTTAGACGACCGCAACAGGTGAATGGGAAGTCCAGAACTTTTCCATACGCAATTCACATGGCTGCTCTGATAAACGCGAAGATTGACGGCTCTTTTCGCATCTCCCGCCCCTAACTGTGGACGAATGCGGTCACAAAACTTGCATCAGATGCAATTTTCCATGCCTATCCAGTTACGTTTGGGTTGTTAGACTTAGAACAAATTTACAATACAGAATTGCTCTTTTGCACATGAATCACGCGCATATCACAAGCTACCTCCGTGCGTATCGCAAGTGGTCAGGGTTGAGTCAGAAGGAACTCGCTATTCTGATCGGATATCCCAATGAAGGGCTAGTTTCGCGGCATGAAAGGCTGTGCTGCACGTTACCCTTCCGCGCCGCGCTTGGATACGAGGCGGTCTTTGGGATTCCGGCGTCAAAGTTGTTTCCAGTAGCATACGATGAGATTTCGCAGGCTGTCGAAGGGCGATTGAAGAGGCTAGAGGAGCGACTTCAGAACTCGAACCTCAAAGGTCGGAAACCGGCGCTGACCGCCCGCAAGCTGGAATGGATATGGGAGCGTCAGAACCTGAAGCAGTCCCACTTTCCCGATGAATCTGGGCTCTTGTGAAATCAGGATTGTTGCAATTGCCATACGTTCGCAGCGATTGGGCTTCGCTGTGCTTGAAGGTTCGCTGGGCCTGGTTGACTGGCGTACAGTGCACTATCGGAGCAATACCGTCCCACGCATCAAGGTGGCGGTGAAGAAGTTAACGTCGCTGATTGCCCTCACTCCGCCTTCCGTGATTGTTATTGAGCGTTCACGGCTGGTGAATGCCCCTAATGCCTCGAACGTGTGCTCGATCTGTCGACTCCTGAAACGCGAGGCCGAGGCCCGGCTTGTTCCGATGCTATCCATGAAGCGAGAGGATGTGCGAAAAACGTTCCGTGATCTCAATGCCAGATCGAAGGACGCCATCGCAGCAACAATCGCACGGATGTTTCCTGAGCTGGCCTCGAAGCTGCCGCCGAAGCGAAAGATATGGCACGGCGAGCATCCGACCATGGCGCTGTTTGATGCCGTTGCACTCGCAATCGCCTTCTGGGATCACCAGAACGGGACGGACCCCGCAATAACCCACTGATCGGTCTCGGCCACAAAGATCAGTTGCCCTGCCGTCGGCCTCTCGGTGACGTATAGACGAATGATTCGTCCGTCACGCCTTGAGAGGCCGACGGCAGCGCAACTGAAATCAAGGAGCGCAATTGAGTCGAAAGTGACGGCGATGAAAGCCGGATTCCGACATATGACAGGAAACGCCGGCAAGCGTGTGGAAGGCCTGCAAGTTGGATGGTGCTGGGAACGGCAGAAACCCATAACAGCGCTGATGCAAACGAAGACTTGGACAACCCGAATACTGGCTTTTGAGATTCGCCTTCGTAGGGTTGGATTTGCGGTGCTCGAAGAACCGGACCATCTGCTCGATTGGGGCATTCTGCGGTGGCGGGCGGAAATGGATCCGGCACCTACAATAGTGCGCCGTATCAGCCCGTTGCTCACCCTCTACTCTCCTTCAGTCGTCGTGCTCAAGCAACTAAACAGCGCGCGGAAGGCAAGGCGAAGGAAATGGGTAATCACGAAGATGCGGCGTCAGCTTGTAGCCCGGTCGATTGATGTCCATATGCTCAAACGACCCGAAGTAAGACGGGCATTCCAGCAGTCGGGTAGCCGCAACAAATATCAGATCGCAGCCACCATCGCCGAAGCGTTTCCGGAACTTAGGCCAAAGCTACCCCTGAAGCGCAAGCCATATCAGCCGGAACCGTACAACGCCGTCATCTTTGATGCTATCGCGTTGGGGTTGGCACACCGCCCTTGCTGCCGGCTCTGCGGTGAGACGAGGAACACTGAATCCTCGTGAGAATCTTTTCGCCGGCTCCTCACCAGTGGCGTATGACCTTCTATGGTTCGCCAAGTATCAAAAACACAAGAGGGGCCGACGAAAGGATTTGCGGCATGGGCTGTTTCCATCGCCAATCAGATTAGGTCCATGAAGCTCACCACGGCAACCCAACAACTCTGCGTCGAATGCCATGGCCGCCCGGCACTCTACCGCTATCACGGCAAGGTCAAAAGGGACAGGAAACACACTCTTTGCTTTCGCTGCTTTCGTTCCCAAACTGATGCATCGCGTGTCAGGAAGTGTCGTCGCCCCCGGAACCATGACAGATTCCCGACATCGGTGCTTAACAACTCGGCTGCTAATGGAATGGCCTAAACTGTTATAGCCAAGCCGAGTTGGAGCGTTCAGGAGACTTGAATTGAGTATAGAAAAGATTGTTGCTGAGATCGACGCGGAGATTACCCGCCTCGAGCAGGCTAAACAGCTATTGAGCGATGTCAGCGACGATAAGAGAAGGCCCGGCAGACCGCGCAAGGGGGCAGCGGCCTCCGCGGCCCCAGTGAAGAAACGTCGAAAGATGAGCGCGGCGGCACGCGCCAAGATCGCAGCCGCCCAGAAAGCACGCTGGGCGAAGACAAAAAAGGCTGGTAAGAGTCCCGGTGTTGCAAAACCGCAAACTGCGAAGTAACTCGCTGAGACAAGCTCCAGCCCAGAGCACATAGCCACGAGGTCTTCTGCCTCGGAGTCGGTCTAGGTGCTCAGTCTGAGCAGATTGCGCCCCGCCTCACTCAAGACTGGTGCTGCCGCTTTTCGACTGCTTACCGTAGCTGATAGGCGGCTGGCATGTTGCTTTGCAAATACAGCTTGGTATGCTAGTAGTAGCGTTCTCTATAGCTCGCGCTAAGGAGAATGCATGTACCTCGACGTTGCCATCGATCAATTCCTGTCCCACTGCACGTTCCACAGGGACCTCTCCAGTCTCTCGACACGAGCATATTCCGGCGATCTTGCGCAATTCCTGAGCTTCGCGAGGGAGCGAGGTGGCGATCACGACCTCACGGCCGCGGGAGCGCTCATTTCATCGCACATTGTTGCCCTTCGAGGAGTCGAATACAAGGCTACAACTCTACGTCGCAAGATTGCGTCGTTGCGCACTTTCTTCTCACACGCTGAGAAGTCCGGATGGATAGATAGCCAACCTGTTAGATGGAAGGACATAAAGGTGGGAGCGTCACCTGCACTTCCGAAGGTCATCTCCGGAAAGGATGTGAAGTTGATCATCATGGCAGCACAGCGTTCTGCGGCCCGAGAGTGTAACAACGCAAGAAGGATCGCGATTGCTCGTCGTAATTTGGCCATTGTCGAACTCCTCTACTATACGGGCGCCCGGGTAGGAGAAATATTGGGTGTAACGGTCGATCAATGTGATCTACAGAGCAAGGTGGCAGTCATACAAGGTAAGGGCCGGAGGTTTCGCTTGCTGACATTTGAAGCGGCTCCGGTTGTGGCCGCAGTCGCCGAATATGCCAAAATGCGCCATCTATTAGCTCCCCGGGTTCCGAACTTCTTCCTGAGCAAAAGCGGCAACCGATTGGCGGTGTCCGACTTCGAGAATCATCTGAAGGTGATATGTCAGAATGCCGGGGTGCGTACCGTAACACCTCACGCCTTTCGACACACGATGGCGACATCGTTGCTGGAAAATGGGGCTGATCTTAGATCGGTGCAAGAGCTATTAGGACACAGGAGTGTTAGAACAACGCAGATCTATACGCATGTTTCGTCTTCCAGAATGGCAGCCGTTCTGAGACGCTACCATCCGCGCGGCCGAACCACGAATAACTAGCAATTATTCATGGTAAGCGAAAACGGCTTCTATACGATCGTCCCTGCTGCCCTCACCTATCTCTACAAGGAGGGCCGGACAGGGCACTGGGTCGACGCGCGTACGACAGCTTACGTTCTGGATTCTCTGATCGTCACCGGAGAGAGCCTTCAGTCCAAGAATGTGGAGTTTGCGACAGCTTTCTTGCTGTCGTCATTCAGACCTGAACAGATTGGTGGCAGTTGGGGTTCCGAGATCTGGGACACGGCACTTGTTCTGCGCACGCTTTCGCAAGTTCCCGTTCCACAGGAAGATTTCCATCGGAAAGCTCTGGATTGGATAGCGTCGAAGCAGTTGGATGACGGCTCCTTCGACGGGGAGCCGTGGGATTCCCTTTACGTAGCTCTGGCGCTGCTGAAGCACCCAAACCTTGCCGGCTCCAATCGGATACTCAATTGGCTGCTGACCGTTCAGAGCGACGATGGAAGTTTTATCTCGAACCACTATACGGGGCTGTTCTGTCAGGTGATGGCTGGATACTTGGATTCGGAGCTACTTGATACCGAAACTCAATACAGAGTTCGTGACGCGGCAACGCTTGCCTTGGGGCACCTCTGGAATTCCTTTGACAAGAAGAGCCTGTGGGGAGGGAGCGCATGGACGAACGCCTTTGTCGTCAAAGGGATTGCCGAACTGCGCAACAGCCGCCTGGTTCTCGAAAGCGATCACGTTTTCGACTGGTATCGCCGCCATCAAAGTGGCACCGGAGCGTGGGATGATCCGGTTAGAACAGCAATTTCGGTGGAGGCTCTCTGGAAACTGCAGCTCTTCCGCGAACTGGATCGTTGCCGCAACGAGTCACTTCAAACTCTCACGGCTGAGTTCTTCTCCAAGTCGACGGAGTCCGAACTGACACGACAGGTGAGCATCAGAACCATCAAAGCACCCGTGATTACCACTAAAAAGCTTCTTGATCGCGACGAGAATGGTAATCGAGTGATTACACTCACACCGGACCGCGAAAAGCTGTTCGGCATCATCTTCGCGGCGGTGAGCGCCGCTAGCAGCGCAATCTACGGCCTGGTTACAAAATGGCCGCAGATCAAGGCCTTCCTCACGAAGTAGCCCAAAACCTGTCGCACCATTCCTTTACCGCAATCTGTACGAGCCCCATTTGTATCGAGGCGTTGTTCCGCTCAGGACAGACCTTCCGGTCCAAATAGGTAGATCCCGTAATCACTTCAACTTCCACGGGAAACACTTTGCAGATTAGGGGGCGCGCTTCATAGACTCCGCAACGGCCTGATTCCTCTTCAAAAAAGGGACATGGCAAAGTGATGGCTCGTATATCGTCGGTGCCGCGTCGCTGCTGATAAACCTCGAGTTTCTGGACGGCTTCCTCACCGTAGAGGAGCCTGAGTTTCTCGACCTCTTCCTCGAGGACGAAAATCTTCCATCCCGCATACTTGCAGCACTTTTCAGGGCACGAGTTGCAGTCCACATTAACCATGAATAATTGCTAGTTATTAGCGCTTAGCTGGCCCATTATAGCGGCCGCGTTGAAGACAGTACAGAAAATCCTATGTATAAGAAACTAGAGTTGATAGCGGTCGTGCTGGCAGGAGTGATCCTCACGGTTGGGGCAGACGTCTTGCTAAAGGAAAGTGGAGGAAAGGGCGACAAGCTTATACTTGGCACGATTGCCTATGCGGCGACGGCCATCATCGTCGCGGCGGCTTTCCGCATTTCCGGATTCGGGCAGTTGTTCATTCTCTGGGAGGCCCTTACAGTTATGGGCGGTTTGGTAATTGCGGCCGCGTTATTTCGCGAACCATTGACGCTTGCCCGGATTGCCGCCGCCATTCTCGCGATCCTGGCGGTACTGCTCTCTCTCTGACTTCGTCTCCTAGCGCGTACTCCCGATTTGATGGTTTCAGCTACAATTGGGACGACTGCGACGGATGCCAGCGTCAAATGGATCGTAGCTTCCACTTGTTTCTTGCTTTTGGGACTTATAAGGTTCCAATGGCGAAAGGAGAACTGAATGGCGACTTATAAACCCGGTGAAATTGCCCCCGACTCTGGAATCCTTATCGAGGTCGGCCCTCGTGGAGGGAAGGTAGATGGCGGTCGCAGCGTGGTGATTGAACGCGGTGAGCGGATTCCGCCTACTTCGGAGCCGGATAACGAGTTCAAGTATAAGCCAGGATCAAAGACGACCCACTGACACCCTAGAGTGGATATGAACACGGATGGAGTTCTTCTGTACCGGGATGCCCAGAGCCCCCAACCCACGTGAGATATTGTGCCCTCTGGATAACGACATAAGAAAGCGGCCCGTCAAACGACGGGCCCTTTTTTCCGCTTTGTGTCCGTGGCAGATACGGTCAGCCTGGTCCCACCGGCCTGCATCCCGATGATCTCCAACGACGAGAAGATCGATCTGCGCGCCTTGCGGTCAGGATCATTGTCCCACACAACCACTGGCTCAAGTAGGCGGGCATATCTTCGATGCCGCTTCCACCGGAGTACACCAACGTCATCTTTCGTTACTGTCCACCGCTCTTTACCGTTCCTTGACTCATAACCGAATCGGGCTACGACAACAACCTGCATATCACTCGCCTTTCCGGCGAGTTCCGAAGATTGAAGCGAGTGCCCCAAAAAGGGGAACCCGCCTACAATTAACTGCTATGAATTGTTACATATTGGAAACGCATGTCAAGGTGGGTCAAGGAACACCATGCCTCACATGGCGTTTCTCTTCCAAGTGATGTCAACGTGCTCACTCGTGAGATAAAGCCTGGGTGCAGAGAATGAAGGCGTGATGTCGAATCCTGCAGGGGCCATTGTCTCAACATTTACGCCAAACGTTGGAATTCCGGCATGGAGATACCAAAAGTCGTTCTCATTCCGTTTGATCACCCATCTAGCTGTGCCTCGATATAGCTTTCCCTTTGCGCTCGGTTCAATCTGGAGCGTCGGTCCTCGATAAGCGACGAAGCCTCTGCAGTGCTCGGTGATCGGAGGGTTCCTCAGTTGATAAACCGGCTTACCATCGACCATGACGGACATCGCCTCCACATAGCCTCGCTCACAATCGTCGATCGTGATTTCCTGTGTGTAGGGTTGCCGAGTTCCGCTTCCATTTACCAGGTCGTATTCGATTGCAATTCTCCCGAAAACCTTATTCCCCTCGCTTTCCAGCCTGAATCGCAGTAGAAAATCGCGGCGATACAGGTTTCGTGCGAGCGAAATTGATGCAACGCGCTGAAGTATCTGGTCCTCAAGTATTGCATCGGTAGTCGAGGATGCACTCGTCACGCCTTTCCATTTATCCAATTCGGACCTAAAAGCAAATACTGGCGGCTTCGCTCCGCCCCCCTTGCGCCTATGAATTGGTAGACCTCGATCGCGCTCGTACGTTTGCGCCGTCCTGGGATGAACCCGCAGATACGTCGCGATTTCGTCCCAGCCGTTTATTCGATCATCCATAGCGGCGTCACGAGTAAAGTGTAGACTCCTTCGGCCGTCCGGGGGTCGCTAGGCCGCATCTTACCGCCATCGGAGCCGCATCTTGCCGCATAGAGCTTACCTAGAACCGCATTACGCTCGGAATAGAGCTTTATTGCGGGAGATCAAGCCTATGGGCAGTATTCTTTTCATCGATTCTGAGCCCGGACGAGCGTATCTTTCGTCCCTATCGGCCCTTCGATGTCAGCTTCGGACTTCTCCGGAAATCAACCACGCGGTGACGGTATTAAGACGTGAGGTGGTTGATATCGTCGTTTATGCTGCTAATCCCCGGTCCGAATGGAGAGCGGGGGTCGACCTTCTTGGTTGGGCGGTGCGACAACTCAACCAGCGGCCAACCCTTCTCTGCCACACGCAAATGACGGATTGCACACCGGAAGCGAGAGTGTACGCCAAAGAGCGCGGCTTTCGGATGATTGATGAATCTTCGCTCCGAGAGGAACTGGCATTTGCCGTTGCTGAATGGCAGCACCTTCGCACCAGAGGGCTTCACTTTGCACTCTATCATGGTGGACACCCCGGTGGGACTCTGTGCATTCCCGGCGAAACGATCAATGGTGCCGCTGTGATATACGACGGCGAAGAGTATGGGCTTCGCCTGTCGCCCATCTCCGCACTCATATTCGATTGCGTGGGACAATGGCAAAAGACTCCTCTGACGGCCCGAACCATAGAAAGAATCATCACATCCGCTTTATGCTCGTGCATACGCTCAAGCGGTGCGGAAGAACTGTCGGCCTTGCCAGCCCCGGCGACGCGTTCCGGTAAAGGTGTACATAGAACGCATCCGGAAACAATTAGCACGGATCTTTGGGCTCTCTGGAATCCCACTGGATCCCTATAAGGTTCTCATCTCAGGAGAGACGGACTCCAATATGGTCACTTATCGACTCTGCGGCTTCGTTGAAATCGTTCATCCTCGGGGTGAATAGACAAGCTAACGGTAATGAGTGTGTTGGTCCATAGGAGGTTGGCCGGTTTGCTGGGCATTTAGGACCTCGACCCCGTACTTCCACAACGGTAACTGCGTGTAGTATGTCGCCATACCACTCGCTCGGTCTTTCGTATGCCAGAGAACATTGCTGCAGCGGATAATAGCCAGAGAATTCGCGATGAACTCGACGTTTTGCGCTCTCGCCTCAATCTTTCTCGAGTAAACTACGGCGAGTTTTGGGCGCACGTAAAGGAGATCAACACCCTATTCAGAATGCTGAAGCCCATCGATGACCGAACCGACCTCTGGAAAGAACTCGGATCGATATGTGAAACGGCCAAATCCCAACAAGCTGAACACCGCCGCAATACTGACAAGAGGCGCTCTGTCTCTACGAATAAGCGCAGCCTTGCTGTTGGCTCACGCAGTGGATCACCACATCGTCGGCGTAGCGCTCGAACGGAACCTGCGGAAAGTTGCGCCGCATCCATTCGTCGAACGCATAGTGCATGTAGAGATTGGCCAGCAGCGGACTAATAACTCCGCCCTGTGGCGTGCCGCTCACGCTGGGCTCCAACGAGCCATCTTCCCATGTTCCGCATGAAAGCCTGAGCCAGGCTCGCGCCGCTTATCTGCCGGTCACCGTCCAGCCCATAAACAGGCTCCCGCTGGACTTGTCCCAGGCTGCCAAATCGGCCTGGTTTCGATGACGGTTGAGTCTCTTTCGACAGAACATCCGCGGTTCACTTGCGTTCGCCTTCCTGGCCCACACCTGACGAGTCAAGCTCGCCTTTTCCCGGACCGTTTACCACCTGGGAGCTTATCCCCAAGCAGCGCTGGGCGGTTTGGGGGCTGATCCTGTAACCCGCCCCCAGAGGGCTACCTCCATCTTCCATGCAGCAAGGCAGCTGCATTCGGTCTACATTATTCCTACCTCCTGCTTCTGCCGTCATGGCACACTTTGGCGAGGCACAAGGCACAGTCTGATCGCAAATCACTAGAGGAAGTCTTCTGAACTGCGGAGTGCTGGATCAAATGGTGCATTCTTCAGTTGGTTCGCAATGACCAGATCACTAACATCGAAGTGCTTTGCCACGTACAGTGACGCTTCTTCTGTCGAATCGTCCTTTTTGATCCTATCCTGGTATATTTCGACAACCTGCTCTCTCGGGGCCAACAACTCAGCTGCAAATGCTCGAGCTGCCTTTTGATCCCAAACATGTGCATCCGTTACAAGCCGAGGCCCCAGAGAACATCCAAACATCATCAGGTAGAGTCCTCGGGCCTCAAGAAAGCGCTTTGCGCTAGACCACGAAGGTTCTTTAGCAACTAAGACCCCACTATTGTTTGCGTTTCCACCCACAAGGGCGCGCACACCAATCCGAGCCGGACTACCGTTGTACTCGAGCCTCATGCGAGGAAAGCCGGCGCTCTCGGACAGCTTGGCGACTGACGTCACGGGGCCAACAGAGTTGATTCCTGACCTCTGACGCACCATCTCCGCGGCTTCATAACCGAAGCGCGCAGGGATTTTGGAAGAGTCTCGCGCGAGAGCCAGAGCATCAGACTTGAGTTCACATAAATGGTGTTTCGTAGTCGTTTGATTAACGACTTTCCACGCACTCCGTGCGCTCTCAGACGAGACCGTCGAGATTAAGTCATCAAAGATTAGATTCGCTCTGTTGTCGTCAGAGGCTTGCTCCTCTAGCAGTTCTACGAGACCGCTTGGCCACGCTTCTGTTTCATAAGGGTCTAAGCCCAAACGGCCCGCCGTTCGGCAAAACGCCGCTTCCGACGCGTCAGCACCTGTGACTGCGTCCCAAGTGTTGCGGAGATTGGAGAGCCTTAGATCTTTACTAGAACCTACACGTTCAAGAACGGATTGAACGAATTCGGCTAGGGAGCTCTCAACGAGGTTCAACTCCAGTTCTGCCAAGCCGGAGTCCAGAAAAAATCCTGGCAAATGCGGAGGAACCTGTTGGGGGTCGGCATCCCACTTCAGAGAAACATATCTATCGTCGGAGAAGATTCTTAAGTGTGGCAGCATTGAACCGCTGTCGGCAGTTCGAAGCGAGTGCCGACGGCGCCAATCGCTCGTTTCAATCTCCTTTGCAGGCTCGAAGAGTAACGGCCACCAGTTCTTTACGATCCAGTCTGCGATCGAGAATGTAGGAACATAAATCGTCTTGCTGGTCCCATTCGCTCTATTGTCAACGAATAGCGTGACAGTCTTGAATCCAACCTGAATTCGTAGCCCCGCCCAAGTTCTCCTATCTAGAGAATCGGTAGCGGCGGGTTGGTCAATCCAATCGCAGTCAATCTTGAATTCTGACACAGGGGCAGTCCTTCATCTTTCCGAGAGGGTCTTCGGGATAATCTTCACCGTAATTGATGGGGAATGCATGATAATGTCCGAGCACCTCGTTGGAGAGGCGAAGTTCATGAAGCACAGTATCGACCCAAATCCAGGCTCTTGAGGGAAAATCACCCCGGAATTCACTGCTGATACAAGCACCCCCAACTGCTTTCTCAACTCCCTCATTAAACCTTGCAAATTCCTTGGGCGTGTACTTCTTGCACAAAGTTCGGCTTGACCTTGCGCTCATCGTCCAGGCCCCGGTGTCTGACGTGTAGTTCTTGTGCTCACCGCTGGGGATATAGCTCGCTCGCTCCGCCACATCTTGCTGTTTGGGTTTATCGGCAGGCCAAGCTCCAATGCATCCTACCTTGAACTGAGCGGGGCCACGTTGATATTGAGGACGCTTGGCCATTTATCCTCTCTCAGGTCGATGCAATCGTACATGATCTTAATCTACCACACCCGAGAATACCGCTACGGACATAAATAACAGATTCTACACAACATCCGAAGGTCGAGATAGATAAGATAGCCGCCGTGAAATCGGGTCCTCGATCTGTGACAAGAGTACGCGGGGCTGGCTTGTTGAAGCGCGGTACAGCTTGCCCCTCGCCAAAACTGTATCCGAGCATTGAAATCAAATCGGCTTAAATCACCCTGTGCCCCGCCAAAGCTCCATCCGGGCCGAAAAGCGTGGGGTTTGACACACCGAGCATATCAGAGGTACTTGGAATCGCGGTTCTTGAAGGCGGGCATCGTTCCTTCCAAAATGTCTACTATTGCCTTATTGATTTCAGGATTCTCAATCGCACCAGATTTGTACTCCATCATGTAGTTGTGCGCCTTGTCGAGATCGGCATGAATCACCTGATCGGCATCGCAAACTACGGCTAAGTTGGGATTGTGGGTAACGATGATGATCTGACGCCGCTGCCGAGCGTCCTTGATTCCAGGAACTAAGACATCATAGACCGTTTGGTTGTCGAGATTCTCTTCCGGCTGGTCAATGACGAGCGGAATGTCATTTTTGTCCAGGAGTAAATAGAACATCAAGAGGAGTGTTCCGCGTTCGCCCGGCGACAGCTCAGACAGTTCCTTTGCCCCCATGCGAAGCGCATAGCGGGGCTTAAGATACCCGATGGAAAAGATCAAATCATAAAGATCGAGCGGCGTCTTAAGCCTTTTGAGTTGATCGGCGACCTTCACCGGCTTTCCGCTGGCACGCTGGTCGGCATGGATCGCGCTGTCGATCTCATTGAGAAATTTCTCGACACCCACCTCGGTATCGAAATCCTGAACTTCAAGGATCGCGTTCAGCGCTTTACTGCCTGTCGTGGCGTCATTTCCTACAAGCCGGCTCATCGTTCCCTATCCGTGGCCGATGAGCGCTCTGGCGATTCGACGTTCATGGGCGGCCGCGTGAAAAACCAGGATTGCCGTAGACTGGAGCTTAGAATCCCATGAACAATGACTTCCAAGTACAGGAATGGGAAGTGTGGCACACCTATTCCACCTACCTTGATTGTCCTGGCATCGACCTCCTTGAAGGAGCCATCAACCTCGTTAAAGCCCAAGTCGCTGAGTGCGTTGTTTCAAGCACAGGCCGAGCTTACTGGCAAAGCGATGGAGCGGTCGCACAAGGCGCGTTTACTGTCGAAGTCGACGAGGAAACCGGACAGGGATTATTCAGATGCATCTCTGACGACAAATCCTCAAAGTTACCGACCGGCTTTGTTCGGGAAGCCATGGGCCAAACGGCGCAATTTGTCCTCGCGGAACGTCATGTGTTGGGCGAAGAACCTTCGTTCGCGGATGAATCAATCAGGGTGTACCTCGGCAAGGTGGTCGTAGTTGGCGTCGACGGTGGGAGGTCGACGGCGGAGCTAAACCTCTATCCCGTTCTCGTGGTCTATCAGTCGGGAGTTCTGGTGTTGCAACTCAGAATGATCGGGCCGCGCGATTCTATGCCGCTGTCAGATTTCATCAATTACGCGGTCAACATCCCGCGCATTCGTCTCACCAAGGCTCTAGTGAACCCCGGCCTAGCGCGCACCGCAACAGCAGCCTACTATCGCTCCTCGCGTGTACCGTTCTTCGCCAGATTCAGGATTTCGTGGTCCCAAATCCTTCACAACCTGGCAGTGGAACAGCGAATCACAGAAGTGGAGGATGAAGCCTTTTCGTTCCGGCTTTCGCCCTGGAGCGGTGAAACCGACTCGTTTCGCTCCATAGCGTTGTCTATTTTCCACACCTGCGCGTACCTTCTAACGGGACCCCGATCGGGCCTTTCCTTTCTGCTTCGAGGCCCAAAAGTCCCACCTAGCCTAGGGCAATTTTGGTCCGGTCGTCCGCATGTCCACATTATTCGTTTCCGAGACCAGCGCGAAACGGCGAGTGAGAATAATCAGGTGCATGCGGATGCGTTCTATTCCATCCTGTCGAGGACACCGGGCTTGGCAAGAAAATTGCCAAATAATCTGCGCCTGTTTGAAGATTACAGCGCCTTCGTCTCCTCTTCCTCTTCGTTGTGGGTGTGGTCGAAGCAAGGACTCAAACGAGAAGCCGATCGGACTGATCCGAATCGGGGCAATTTCATCTACGAGCGCCAGATACTCATGGAGTTGCTTGAGTATGGCTACATGTTGCACCGTGGCTTATACCATCGAGTCGAGAATCTCCAGGCCACGGACCAAGTGATGGAAGTGCGGCGATATCTGCTCGTACTGCGGTTGCGGATGCGAGAGTCAAGTCACTCTGGCGAGATCCGCGAATTACTTGAATCGGGTTGGGATGCTCTTGGCCTGCCGACTCTTATCAACGAAATCGACGCGGGCTTAGCGCTGAGAGAGTCGGAGATGCGCTCCGCCGACGCCATGCGTACCACGCGCGTCGGTTGGGTGATCGCAATAGTCTTCGGAATAGTCGCGATTCCTGGATTAGCAGACCAAGTTGTCACGCCCGCGTGGCATGTCCTGAGATTGCATCAGGTGAGCGACACGGAGAAGATGAAATTGCTTTCTGCAGGGATTGCTACTGGCGCTATTCTGGTGCTGCTCATAGCTGTCTTGTGGCTGATTGCCAGGCGAAACCGCCTTCGCCTCTAGGCACTTCTCGTCTTCCCGCACCAACCTCCGACATGGGTTACGTCAATCCCGAAAGGTTATTGACTGTTGCAGTATCGGCTGGCAGCTCAAACGTCAACTGTTGACTTCAGACCAAACCATTTATTGAGCAGCGATCGCACGCAGTCTCCAGAATTAGTCCCGGGAAACCCGCTCAGTTGACCAAAACAGCGAGCAATCTTGAGGGTAAGGGATACTCCTACGTCGCGGCTAGACCGCTCCCTCATCCACCACATTTATAAGCTGATACCCATCCCCGAGTAGCGGTCCATCTTGGATGGTCAAATTACCCGGCGTGTAAGTTAAAGCATACTGAACTCGCACTGCAACGCTGTTCGCCACCTCGGAGCCAGCCGTGATCGGCCGAAGATGCGGCGGGCCATCCGCTGGCATCCAGGTCTCGCGGATAGCATCCAGCGCATACTCCGAAGGAAGCGTGCCATACTGCGCAGCTACGGCAGGGTCCATCGTTAGCCCAAGCGCCTGCGCCTTCGCCACCATCCATCCCATCGTGATGTCGCACAGCCGGGTTCCTGCATCCACCCCGCCAGCCAAAAGCGTTCCTCCACCCACATCTCCGTGGCACCCCGAAAACCACACCTGTTCGACTGTTTGCCCCGCTGCAGGAGCGCCGGTCCACAGCGTAGCCGGAAACTGTGCTCTCCGCTCGTCTACCGCCAGGCACTGGTATGCGTACTTCACATCTGGATGCAGGCCAGCATCGAGAAAGCCATATGCCGCCTCATCGACCCCGCCGAAAATGGCTGGAATCCCCAGCGACCCCACCGTGTCCCAAACTCCCACCATTTCAATTGTCGCGTTTCCTAACCCGCAAGCCCCCAGCCCCGCAAGAATTGCCGCGCGATTCGCTGGATTCCGGTACGCGGCAAACGCCTGCTTCACGCAAACATCGGTGAACTCGCCGGTCGGCAGGCCGCAGTTCGCGATCATCCCCGCCAAGCTACGCGCCGTATAAGCTCCTCGACTGAAGCCGAACAGAAAAACCTGATCTCCCGCGTTGTATACATGCGCGATTTTGGTGTACCCGTCCATGATTTTCTGCAGCAGCCCCTGTCCGAACGCTCCATCCAGAAGCCGATCCAGCCCCTGCGCATCCGCGCCTACACCATCGTCGTAGAACGTCACCTGTTCCGCGGTTACAGTCAGCGCCTTGTACATTCGATACACGTTGGTATTGCTCATAGGTGCCTGCCACGTGCCATCGAAACAAAACACAATTCGCTTTCCCATGTTCTCCCCCTACCGATCTTCTGCAGTAAGGTCTCATTGTGCGCTTTTGCAGATGCATATGCGATGAAGAACTGTATGTGCCAGGCTATTTCCCTTGACAATAACCTCACATAGGTTTCCCATCTCGTCATGTCGAGCAAGCCACCCGTCATCACTCTTGACCATTTCAGTCCATGGCAAGCCACCCCCCACTCAAAGCGTCTGCTTCGGTACTCAGCCACCCTTGCGCTCTGCTTTATATGCTCCGGATGCGCAATCTCACCCCTGGCTAAGCACACCGCGGCGTTTTCTACTGCAGCGAGTCTCGTCGTTGACAATTCTTCCAACGCCTATCGCGCCGTCATCGACCTACACGATGAGGAACAGACTTCTGCGGGAGTTCTCCTCATTGAGGCTGGTAAACCCTGGGACCCACACTCGGTCCAGCCGCTAATCAGTCCCGCAGGATTGAAGACTCGCCTTGATCTCCTAGCCGCGCTCAAGACCTATTCGCAGTCGTTGTCTGACTTGACTTCAGGTCTCGATTCTAAGGCGCTTGATACAGCCGCCGCCTCAATTGGGTCCAACCTGAAGGACCTGAGTACCGCAGCAAGCTCCGAACCTGGGTTCGCTGCTACCGGCATCTCGGTCGGTTCGCAGACAGCCAATGCGATAAGTACAGCGTCATTGGCGCTCGGTGAGTTTCTGATCGCGCCCAAGATCAAGACGGCTGTGCGCTCTACAACCCAGAAAATGGACCCGCAGATCGAGGTTCTCTGCACTCTGCTCACCGACGACATCGATACCATTCGAAAGACGTCGAAGCGAGACTACGAAGAACTGCTCGTACAACAGTACGGATTTATTCGCGACAATGCCGCGCAACTGAGCCCAACCGACCGCCGCGCGGAAATTGAAAAACTACCCACAATTCTCAAGAATGAGCAGGCCGTCGATGCCATGTTGGCGGACCTCCACAAGGCTATTTCAACCTTGGCGCTCACTCACCATGCTTTAGCTGCCGCAGCTCAGGGCAATAATCCGGAAGCGCTCCAGTCACGCATCGCCGACCTGGCCGCAGTTGGACAGAGTCTCGGCACTTTCTATCAAGGATTGCCCACGCAATGAACGGAGATCCGATGCCGACACCTTCCGAATCACCGACCGAAGCGCAAGTCTACAGCATATATCAGAATCTCCTTGATACCATCAATCATGAGATATTCGCAACGGCTGACCCCGACGTGCTGCAGGTCCTCGAACCCGCCTCCCAGGCATTGACCGATCTGCTCGATGACGACGATATGGTTCATCTGGAGGCCAACACAGCGCTCTTTGCTGCGCTGACCCCCGAAATGAAAACGGCTAATGACGCTCTCAAAACCGCCCAAGCCCAGATAGCCGCGGTTGCTGACAAACTAGCAGATGCCGGTAAAGTGATATCCGCTTTAACCCAGGTTCTCACCACAGCTGCCAAGTTCGCGTAGCCAAATGGATGAGCTTCTCTTGCTCATTATTAGTGCCGCTACGCCGACTTCAGAAAACTGCTCTGCATCAGCTTATCCGCAGTGACTATCGTAGCTAGATTTGTGAGCTAACAGTTCCACAGTTCCCGCAACATAGCCGCGTTACCATCCCAGAATCTTTGGATTGATTCTACGACGTCGCGACATCCGAGTCGCGGGCGCCAACCAGTATCGGCGAAAAGCTTGGCTGTGTCTGAGATGTAGAGTGGTTGATCTCCGACCCGTCTCTTGGCATAGCGGACCTCAGACGCTCTGCCTGCGACTCGGCTTACGAGATGTAGCAACTCAATAACGGAGGCTGCGCGATCCATTCCCCCGCCAACGTTATAGATCTGACCATGAGTCTGGTTTACGCATAACAAGACAGCCTCGATTGCGTCGAGGAGATCATCGACATGGAGCACATCACGCACCTGTAGCCCATCTCCATAAATAGTGATTGTGTTCCCGCTATTTACAGAATAGACAAAATGAGCGATCCAGCCTTGATCCTCTGTCCCGTATTGTCTCGGGCCTGCTATGCAGGACAAACGAAATACTACTATCGGAAAGTCATAGATCCGCCCATAATCTCGGACGTATTGGTCGGCTGCCCCCTTTGAGCAGCTATAGGGTGAGTAGAAATCAAGTAGTTCTGTCTCAGGTACGCCTCTGAATTGCTCGTCTAGAGCTCGATAGCGTGTGTCATCGGCTATAACTCTGAGCTTATCAAGAGCTCCGTACACCTTGTTCGTCGACGCGAAAAACAAAAAGGGGCGATCGCCAGAAAGACGCGCTGCCTCCAGTACATTCAAGGTCCCTCTCAGGTTTATATCGAAGTCCTCCATTGGATCGTCGATGGCTGTTGAAACTGCTACCTGGCCGGCCAAATGATATATTTCTGTCACGCCCTTTAGTGCTGAAGCCACTGCGGATGCATCACGCACATCACCGTTTCTGAATTCGAATCGCCCCTCATTCCCCATTCCTCGTAGCCAATCGAGATTGTGATGTACGCCTGGGCGCGAAAGATTGTCCAAAATGCGGACACGCGCTGATGGATCCGCCAGAAGACGGCCCGCCAGATTTGAACCGATAAAGCCGGCGCCGCCCGTTATTAGAATTGAGCGTATGACTTGCCTCCAGTTCCAGTTCCTGGTTCTAAAGTGAAGCTGCGTTGAAGATATCGACTGACCAGGCTCCGGGGAATACCTCGAGCCCAGGTCTTTGATATGGTGAAGCCCTTGTATTCCAATGGCCTCGAAGAACTTCCTACCGTGAGATCTTCTTTCCCAAAAAGGTCAGCAAGAAGCCCAACATTATAAATCCCGTCATGGTCTCTGCCATTGAAGTCACCTTGCCCCAGAGTGAAAGCGAAAAACTAGAGTCACGTGCCGTTGTCACGTTGGCTAAACTAAAATATGAATAATCAAACCAAATCGGCCGCCTAGTGGACTCTTGCCACACGAGTACGCCATTTAAGCTGAATAAGATCGGAAAAATCACAAAGAACAGAATAATCGCCCATGCAGCCCACAGGCCAGGCCGGCGCCCGTATCCCGAGCTATACTTCCATAGGCTGAACACAAACCACTTCCCAAATCGCTTTTCAAGGATCGCGGACTCGCGGGTAATATCTGCTTCCTGGCAAAACAGCTCCGAGGCCTCCCCATAATTGCCTTTGGAAATAAGCTTCGAAGCGAGGCCGCGATAGTACAATTGGGCCCGCCGCAGGTACTTGGCCTTGTTTTCTGCGATAAGCGCTCTATTCGCGTTTTCCATGCCGATCCGCATTTGGTCGTCGAGCTCTCCATGCCTCTCAATAAAGGAGAGGAGTCCGTAATAGTAACTCCTGCTAGCTTCGTCCCACATCTTCCCCTCATAGAAGGCTTGGCCCGACAGAGCGTACTGGACGTAAGCGGTTTGGTTTACCCCGGATTGCTCAAGGTGATAGGCAGCATTACGCCAAGCGCGGCCCAGTTGTTCATGATATGTAAATCGCTCCCACGCGTGCGTGTCCAACGTTGGAAAGTAGTGTTTCGTCGCATCGGTTTCGTCCATGAGATCGGCAACTGCCCCGGAACTTCGGTGATTTACGCTAGACGCGCACTGAACCCATTCCTGGCCAAGCATTCTCCAGTTTTCGTATCGCTCACCAGCAGTTGCGGCCCGCATAAACATGCGAGCGGCATTGTCGAAATCATCCATGTCCTTGAAGTGGTGAGCGAGCCTCAGAAACAGCTCTGACGCCTTGGACCACTCGTGCGCTTTCTCTGCGGTAATCGCTTCCTGCTCAATGCTCTCAATGTTCATCTGGGCGTCCTATCTGTCGATCAGTCATTTGAGAGAAGCATCGAGCTTCGCTATTTGCGCGGGGAGATCTGCTATGGAATAGAAGATGATGTCAGGAGCTTTGCTTTGTAGCCTTCCTGAAGGGTCGAAAAGCGCTGTCCTCATGTGCAGCGCTTTGGCACCGCCGATGTCCTCCACTAGGTTGTTGCCGACCATCAAGGACTCGGGTGCAGTTACGCGTAAAGTCGATAGAGCGGCTTCGAATATCTCTTTGGCCGGTTTCTTGTATCCGATGTCGACCGAGGTAAGAATAACTTCGAAGTAGTTCTTTATGTGGAGTTTGTCCAATGCACGGGCCACGTCTGCGCCGGTGGACTGAGTTGTATTCGAAATCAAGCCGAGCCTATACACTGCCGCACATTGCGATAGAGCTTCTACAACCCCCGGCAATACCGTTAAAGACAGACGATCCAGTGGCAGCACGCTATCAATCTGCTGCTTTATCAGCGTGTCGCCGAGGTCAAAGAGAATTGCCTGTAACCTCATACTATTGTCCACTCATGTGATCGACTTGGGGATCGCCGTGGCTCGAAGAGAGGGGCTGAGGCACTGGGTGTGCGTGTTGAATTCAGTATCATGTACTGTTTATTGGTGTGTTGCCGACGCATGCAACATATCATACTGTTTTGAGACTTGCAACTAAGGATGTCAATGCACCAGAGAGTCATAATCATCCACTACACCGCACCTTCGTATGCTGGGGGAGTCGAAACTGCGCTAGGAGACTTCATTCGAGCATCCGTCAAGCTTGGTCGCGATATTCATCTCGTTGTGGGGAAGGGATCCGACCTGGATCTCCCCGGATGTGCGTTTCATAGAATTGACCTGTTGAATGCAGAGAATCCGGCGGTTCTTAAAGCCAACAGTCAGGCTGCCCGGGGTGATTGGAACGCCCCTGATGAACTACAGCTTCGTGCTGAGTTACTGGCTGTTATTCGTCCAGGCGACGAGATTCATGCCCATAATGTGGTCTGCAATTCATTTAACCTGTTGCTCAGCCACGTGCTCCGTTGGATCGTCACCAACATGGATTTGAAGCTGGTCGCATGGTGTTGGGACCCCGTATGGATCGGCGACGGAGGGGACGGACTGTCGCCGAAGGAATTCGCGTTGCTTTGCACCCCCTGGCCGAAAACGCTCTATCTCACACTTTCGCGCGCTCGCACCGAAGCGTTCGATCGGATCGGGACATTCCCCGAAGACTGTGTCCGGGAATATTGGCCGTTTGTTAGTGTCGACCGAGTCCTGTCTCTAAGCAAGACTGCAGCGGAACTGTGCGATCAATACAACATGCTCGACGCGGACATCATTGTGACTTATCCCTGTAGATTGTCCAGGAGGAAGAATATTGAGTTTTCTTTGCATGTGATTCGGGAAATACGAGACCAGGGACTGGAGCCGCTCCTGTTGCTCGGAGGGTTTGCTAGTCCGCATCGTGAGGCTGCCTCCTTGCTTTACAAACAAGAGCTCGTTGACTTGGAGCGCAAGCTTTGTATAACGCGCAATGTCGTGTGGCTTGACAGGTACCGAGGAGACCACGCTAACAGTACCGGACTCGCGACGACAGATGTGATGTCTTTGCATCGAATCAGTGACGTTTTTCTTTCCCCGTCTCTTGACGAGGGCTTCGGTTTAGCGGTCTTGGAGGCGGCCGCGAATGGAGTCCCGGTTGTGGCATCTGCCGAGGCCGCTCTGTTATTTACTGGCCACTCCTGTGTCAGTAAGCTGCTAAGGTCTGACCAGTCGCCCCGAGACGTCGCAGGTTTGGTGCTCAAGAGCAGTGAAGGGCGAAGGCAGGACCGAACGATTGTGGCGAAGTATTCAAGTAAGAAGTATTTTGATGTTCTTGATGAGATAGTAAACACATACTTTAGAAGGTCGTGACGATTCCTGTTGGAGGAATTGCACACTTGGAACCAGATGCCTGGGCACGCCCGATTTCTAGCAAGCTCTTTACATTCACGGATTGACGTAGATGAATCTGTAGCGGCGATTGCGCCGGAACTGCATCGGTGGGATCATCACCTTTCAATAAGAATCTTGAATCTCCCCATCTCCTCAACTTCCTTTGGAGGCTGACTCTTTTCCCGGCTGTGCCCCCCGTCGAGCGGTATCATCGGATGGCATATGAGCGACATAATCCAAGGTCTCGATGTGATCACAAAGCTGCTACCCCAGATTAAGTGGTTGACGGGAGCGAGACGGCGGGAGTTCTTTGACAAACTCACATCTCCGCTATTTGAGTCATTCCAAGATGTTCATGAGTTTTACAACGAACTGATTCTGGATACGCGGGAAGGCGTTGTCGGTCTGTGTCCTCCCGGGCTCGTTCTGGTTCTCGCTCGCCGTCGAGCCGAGCCCTCACGTGCGGAGCGAGAAGTCGCTCTCAGAAGGATAATGGCAAAGTATATAAAAACACGAAGGAAAGACGAGCACTTGCGTGATGCTATTCGCCACGATGCCCAACAGATGCTGGCAGGAATTGCGTGGCCTGAAGAGCGTCGATTCCTGGTGTCCATCGGGCATTACTTCCTAGACTCCGCTACACGGCTCTCAAATAACAGGAGTCTCGATCACGATGTTGATGCGGTAATAACGCGTGGCGGGGACAACCGTTGGAACACCCCCTCTATGGCGCTGTACGAGACGGTTCGTGAAGAGCACGATCCGGAGCGAGTGATAGCATTGCTCGACGCATCCAGGAACTCTCTCAATCAGCACTATAATGAATGTACGTCGTCAGTTCAGAAGTGTGCAGCGTGCAATCATAATGAAAACTTGAGTTGGATCAACTTGACGGTATCCTCATAGTCAAGGCCACTCTGGATTTCAGATATCGCGTGTGTACCGAGTATTGCGCGAAGTTGAATTCGCTTCCCAATCTACTCGATGAGCACAAACAGCGCCTATTGACTCTTGTGAGTAGAAGGTTTACTCGCGAGGTTTTGTTTGTCCGTCACAACCGCCGGTGCAAGCACCGGTTGGCTGAGCAATGACCAAGTCGATGCCTTCTCTTTACTACTCCCCATGAGAGAAGCGGCTGAGGTCACGCTCACGGTGCCATCCACATGGTTGAGAACAGCCGACCGACCCACCTCCGCAGAATAACCGGCCTGATCAAATACTCGGATAACGGGACCGCCTGCTGGCGGCCCTTCAACGATGATGCCTCCCGCCTTTTCGTCCCCCATCATGAGGACGCCATTCTTAATATTGGTCGACTGATCCTCGTTCTCCCCACTTAGGCTGATGAGCCCCCGATTGTTCCCGCTACTAAGAAGAACTCGGACCTCTCCCTTCGTATCAAGCAACGCGAGGCCCGCCGAGCCACCAACAGTGCTCAGAATCGCGGCAGGCTTGCCGTCATCCGTCATGAGCACGATCTTCTTTGCTTGCAAAACGCCGGCGCTCATCGCTGGCCATCCAGAATCCGAGGCAGTATCCCGCCTCACTACCCTAATGAGCAAGCCTAATCCGAGGATACAAAGGCCGGAGCAGACGATAGCAAGTAGTTTGACTTGCTTTCTCAGACTTACCAGATCGACATTCTGAGTATCAGTTTCAGCCACATTTCACCTCTTGCGCGGTTGTGCACCCATGATTCAGTAAATCTGACAACCCTCGGTACACAGCTATCCACGGAATAACCCCATACACAATGAGCACCGTTAGCACTGCGGAATACGCCCCTCCGGCACCCGCTGTGCCAGCAGAGCCGTCACCGAACGAAGCAATTTGCTGAACAAATCGCAGGTCGAGCAGAAGAATAAGACACCATAAAGTGAGCAGAGAAAACACAATCAGGCCAACCAAATTCTCAGGAGTCGGATAACGGACCACACGAAGCACTAAGCTCCGCAAGGAAATCCGTCTCATCTCGCCGGAATGGAGCAGGTATTCGGCGCGACACCAGAGACACGCAACGCCGATCAACTGACACCCGATCAGAGTAAATCCGATGCGCTGCCAAGCAGGCCATAAAGAATAGATCGACTGATTCATCGAATTACCTGCAGTAAAACCGTATAGGAGCAGAGCCGGATAGGTAATTGTGAAGGAGTGAGCGAACAGGCCCCAAGAACTATTGGCCGGATACCACCTCAACCCTACAAACAGCTGCCGCGGTCGCAACAGGACGCCTTGACTTCTCCTCCACTCTAACGCGGCCCATTGCTGCATGAAATAAGCCAACATCCCTATAAGAAGAACCACGAAAAGATCACTCGGATCCGCCGCGTTATCGTGAATGTCAGTGCCAATCCCAATCGCGGCGCTTACAGCCAATGCGCATAGCGTGAAAAACAAGAAATGTGGAATATAGGCAATTAGCCGAGGCGGAAGGTAGATCAGGAATGCCCGCCGAATACTAGAAGGCAGCGCCCTGGCACGATAACATCCGGCTGCAGCTAAGGCGAATTCACGCTTTGCACTCTCAAGCAATCCTGCGGCGGGTTCAACCTTGCCGCCGACCTCCATCTTGCTCACCGCCTCTATGAATCCTGCGAGCCGGGCGGCTCTCTCCAACGCCCGCCGCTTCCGCCCAGAGGTGGTCCAATCGCTGATAGCGTTGAATATTCCGATGAGGGCGGTTATCGCCGTTCCAACCCCAAGTGCCTGGCTGGCGTAACCCAGATAGGTGGAGAAGCTTGTTGTCGCCAGTCCTCCGGTGTTCGGTTGTTGACCGAAAGACGGGCTTGCCCAGCAGGCCACGCAAGCCAGCCCCATGAGATGCACGAAAACCCTCAATCGAAAAAAACGCAGAGGGCTTCGCAACTGATTTCGACAGGAAAGGCGCGTGCGACGATCCTTTGCTCCCAGCTTGCGTTCTCGACTGAATCCCATGTAAGCAATAGTCAACCGAAAACTGTCGGCGAGCAAGCTTGTAGGCAGACGGCCCATCGCCACGGTGTCCGTCCATGCGCAGCCTCGTCGCGCATGTGCGGGATCCATTTTCGGTACCAGTTCCACCAAAACGACGCGTGTCAGAGTCTCAGCTTTCAAAGCTTCTGGGATGAAGAGTCCTGATCGGGACTTGGGAGCAGCCCTCCCGATACCCTGCACGACTACGACCTTGCGGATGCGGTTGGTCCGGTCGATCATAAAGACTTGGTGGCGCGACCCTTAGGCGCCCTGACCGTGCGGATCGCGCGCTAACGAGAAGTGTCTTTGTCTTCACTCTGGAGCGCTGCGGGCAATGTCCCTTGTAGCTGTGAATGTGTCTGGAGAATGCCGGCTCCAAATCCCGCAGTGTGGGTGAACTGGAGCCAAGGTTGGTCTCCATGTATGCCCGTTGCGCGGCCATGAGAAGCACTTGGAGTGAGCCCCAGGCGGAATGTTTCAAGTTATTGTCCTGTAAGCGTTTGCGGTGCGCTACAATAGCACGCGAATAGCTGAGAACTAATTGAGCCGCCAACAACGAAGCGGACGGCATTACCATCGAGGCAGAATGAACCCAAAAGGCGGCAAGTGTGACGTGATACCTGATCGCATCTCAGCGTGGCGAGGATGCTCGCTGATACCGGAGTCCTTGCTGCCCGGTCACTTTGGAAGGTTGCAGGAGTCGGCAGCAGAATGCGGCATAGATTTCAGATGCTTCCCGTCCACGAGGTATCAGGGAAGCAAGCGAAAAGTGATCCCCTGGCTTTGGGAGCACATCAGCGGATTGGACTTTTCCTCTGCGCTAGACGTTTTTGGCGGCACCGGATCGGTGAGCTACCTGTTCAAAAGGATGGGCAAAAGGACGACGTACAACGATTACCTCCGATTCAACTATGAGATCGGAAAGGGGCTGATCGAGAACGACGGTGTTGTGCTGACCGAGGACGATATCGAAAAAGTTGCCACACGATCACCACGTCGGTGCGGCACGTTTGTAAGAAAGACGTTCAAAGACATCTATTTCACGGATGAGGAGAACGAGTGGATCGACAGGGCTGTAGCTCACATCGACGGCCTTTCTGACGCGCCGTATAAACAAGCTCTACTCCGCTACGCCTTGTTCCAAAGCTGCCTCGTTAAGCGCCCGTTTAATCTCTTTCACCGTCGCAATCTTTATGTGCGACTCGCTATCGTGGATCGCCGGTTCGGCAACAAAACTACCTGGGACCGTCCTTTCGGCGACGTTTTTTCTGCATTCTGCTTAGAAGCCAATGCGTTCGTGTTTAGAGGCGACAGGAGATGCCGTGCGTTATGCCACGACGCCCTTGAAGTTCCTGTTGGGAATTACGATTTGGTGTACATTGACCCGCCATATCTTAGGCGTGATCGTCGGGATGGTAGCTACATCTCGTACTACCATTTCCTTGAGGGACTGTGCCGTTACACGGAGTGGGAGACGCTCATTGACTATGGAACTAATAATCTCCGCATGAAGAGTGACGTGCCGGACTCGTGGGCTGATCAAGATAAACGGATCGAATTGTTAGACGCGCTCTTTGATAGATTCAAAACTAGCATTCTAGCGCTGTCATACAAGCGGTTCGGTGTACCGAGTATCGACACGCTGATTAGAATGCTTAGGAGGCATGGTAGAAAGGTGCAGTCGCACAGTCGCCATTACAAATATGCGCTAAACCATCAGAACGGTTCCGCCGATCTTAATCGAGAAGTATTGCTTATCGCGGAGTGAGAACTCAACGGATGCCAGAGCGATTCACAAGTCAGATAACGGTGGACAAAAACATTGTCTCTCTGCTGAGCAAGTTCACCTATGAGCGGAGCCTTCCGTACGCGATCCGCGAGGTGATTAGCAACTCATATGACGCGGATGCGACCATCGCGCGGGTTGATATTGACTTGAAGAGGGAGAGAATCGTTATCTCCGACAACGGAAACGGGATGACGAGAGAGGAGTTTCAGTTCTTTCTGCGGATCGCAGGTCAAAGGCGCGGTAAGAGCGAGACACCAAAATTCGGCCGCAGGCGAATCGGCCAGTTCGGCGTGGGATTCCTTGCCATTCTGCCGTTCTGCGAGACTTTGCAGATTCGATCCACAACAGAAAACTCCGAGGAGCTCTTTACGGCTGAGATTCCGGCGGCAAGATTCTTTAAGAATGATGGCAACGCTGTCGACGTGGGTGATGTTGATGTTCCGGGCCAAATTGAGAGGAGCGCACGGCTCAGAACCGAGCATTTCACGGAAATCTCGTTACTGCAGCTCAGCTCTCTCGCGACGAGGTATTTGACCCAAAAGCCACAGACAGATGATAAAAGCCGCGTCGCAAGCTGGCCCGTGCTGGAGCGTTTGAAGTGGGAAATGCAGGAGGACCTTCCTCTGGCATTTCCCCCAAAATCCGGGCTAAATGAAATACTAGCCTACCCCGAATCGATTGGGATGGAGGTATACCTCCAAGGAAACCAACTCTATCGCAACTATAGCGATGGCGAAGTTCTCCAACGAGGGGAAGAGACGGTTGGCGGAATAACATTTCGCTACGCGATCGTTTCCCCATGGAAGGGAGTCCGCCCGTTCGATCTTCGCGGTGTGAAGATGCGCCTGAACAATATCGGAGTTGGACGCCGCGAAAATTTTGGCATTGACATAACCCGCCAATATAGCCGCCTGCACTGGCTTTCGGGGGAATTGCAAATTCTTCGTGGACTTGATACTGCGATCACGCTGAGCAGAGATGCTTTTCTCGCAATCCCTGAGTATGAGGCGATGCGTGAGAAGATGGCCTCGATCCTTCGAAAATCGGCCTTTTACGTCGAGAGCGTCGACGTGGCCGCCCGTGAGATGACCAAGCAGGTGCGTGGTGGTAAGCAAGCTGCCGTGGCGGCAAAGAAGACCATCGTCGAAAGGAATTTAAAGACCCTCACTGATCGGGGCTTCACGGTTACCCGGGTAGCGAAACAGGATGGGAATTCGGACGCTCCCGTTAAGGTGAACCGAGCGAGGAGAGAGGTGACCGTTTACGAGGAGCACCCGGGTCTGGAAGACACAATAGCGGTCGGGAAGAAGAAATATAAGATCACTTATGTTCGCGATTCGATTCATGCTACGAGCTACGAGGACGCCTGTCGCATCAATGCCAAGGGAGAGATAGAAATAAACGCGGAATACCGGCTGTTCAGATCGAAACGATATGGAGATATCTTCAAGAAAGTGTGCATAATTGCAGCCATTGCAAGATTGGAGTGCTCATCTCCTGACAAGATGTACAGTTTCATTCTGTCGCAGATGGAGAGAGAGTTCACTGAATTCTGAGTCGACGCGGAGGGAAAGGCGATGTACATTTCAGCGCTTGCCGTTTCTGGTTACCGAAGTCTCAAGAATGTTGAGATAAAGGCCATGCTGCCCATTTGCATTTTCCATGGGCTCAATAATTCGGGCAAGTCGAATATCCTTTCCGCAATCGAGACGATTTTCCGTCGCAAGTTGGTTGTGGAGGAAACAACGACAGCTGACGTGACCACTCACAGAAGAGAGGGTAGCTTCTGGCAGGGACGTATTGCCGACTTTGAACACAATTTTTATTTGAACGGAAAACGCGACATTACGTTCTCTGTATCGGTGACCTTCGGACGCGCTGAGCTCAATTTTATGGAGGATGTACTCAAAGAGCTCCACCCTTCCCTTGTCGGCACGGGGCACAACAGGGTCCTTACTCTGGACGGGAGAATCACGTATGTAGATGACAGCTCCGCAGACATGGCGCTCGAAAGGGCCGTGTTTAATAAGAAGTACGTAGTGTTTGAAATTGATAAGGGAGGCAAGAAGAGCTTCTTTCCGAAGCTGCAGGGACTCACCACTGAAAAGAAACTCTCCTGCTTTGAGGAGCTAATGAATCTCTTGGCCGACTCGTTTAGGGTCTTGCCATCCGACCGCTATCTCACGACAGAGATCATGAGCCAAGGGCCGATCCCCTCACCAACGTCGAAAACCTTTAAGCGGTGGATTTTCGGTCTGTTCCTAAGCAAGGCTGAATACAAAACATTTGAAGAGATCCGTGACATGTTTGCTGCGGAACCGTTTTCGATTGGTGAAATCAGCTTCAGTCAGGACGGCGAGGCAATAGACATCATGGTCAAAGATGCGGCAGTGCGTCTTCCGATTGGTCGTCTTGGTTCCGGACACCAGCAGATGCTCTACATTATTGCGAACCTTGTGCTCAATAAGGGTAGGATGCTCGGCATAGAGGAGCTCGAAATCAATCTATCGCCCACTGCGCAAAAGAAAGTGTTTGAAAAGCTCAAGCAGCACATTTATCAGGAGTCCGATTTGGTAACGCAGGTCATGATCACGAGCCACAGCGATTATTTCGAGGCGCGTCAAGATGTGCGATGCTATGGCGTCGAGCACAACGGCCAGCACACGACCGTCAGCAACTGGACGAAAGAGCGCGGTAGAATGTTTTTCAAAGTATTCGGGAAGAAGGGGCCCCACAAAATCCGATAGCGGGAAATGAAGTGTTCTGATACAAGGTCCTCGCGGCCATGGCGTGGCGAATTCCATTTTCCGTCGGTATTGCCGACAAACACGCTCGCGGTGTCCTGCTCCCGATTTCTCACTCACTGATGACAGGAGTTTCCCAGTCTTCTTCTTTGCATTCCTCGTTGGCGATTTTGCGGATTGACAAATCGCTTCGTGTAATCTTGCTTTGAATGGGCGAGTGGTATTTGAACCACCAACCCCCTGGCCCCGAATCGGGTGCGCTATCAAGAATCCCAGTAGGAAATCTTGTGGGATCACCAATTGGACGGTCGATTGGAAATCTCTGGAGGTTTGCGCCGTCTCAAAATCGACTTCCATGTAGCTGCGGTGTCAAGGGCGTTTCTTGATTGGGAACCGGACTCGTGCTGCAACCGCCTGTGCCGTGCTTCCATCCGCACTCTTATAGGGCCATTGTGGGTTGCGCCCTGGTGCATGTAAGTGTTCCTCGTTCAGGGGCGGGTGCTGCCATCTACAGGGCGGTCTCAGGCTGAGCCGATGTTGCAGGATCAGTCTCGACCAGTCGATTTTTCGCAGTCACCCGAACTCGGCTTCAGCTCGATCCTTTTCCCGTCTTACCCACTTGCTCCTCCCTTTATAGGGTTTTTCTTCATGCTGCCTGCGAGATCCCGTAGAGCGGTTCATAGACCTGGCCCGTCACCCAGAGCTTGTGCAGCAACACTGCCAGCTTCCTGGCCACCGCGATGACGGCCCTGCGCTTCCCGTTCTTGCCACCGCGCGAGGCCAGTTCCAACCCCCAGCGCCGGAGCCGGCTGTCGGATGCCAGAGAGCTCAGCATGTACTGTGCGCTCTGCACCAGCAACCTGCGCAGATGGCCGCTGCCCGCCTTGGTGATCCGCAACTGCGGGGCGCTCGCTCCTGACTCCGACTGCTTCGGCCGCAGGCCAAGGTAGCTGCCTACTGCACGGCTGTTGGGGAAGCGGTGTGGATCGTCCAAAGTCAACACGTAGGTCAGCGAGACCAGCGGGCCCACGCCCTGCACCTCCTGCAACAGCATCGTCTCTGGATACTGCTTCGCAGCCAATGCACGGACCTTGAGATCGCAACTCTTGATCTGCTCGCTCAAGGCGCGCACACTGGCCAACAGCGGTCGCAGCGCAGCCTGCAGTTCGCGCGGCACGGAGTCCTTCATCCTGCTGGCGAAGACGGCAGTGGTGCATTTCGGCAGACGCCCGCCCATCGCCTTCACCATCCCGCGGCAGGCGTTGATCAACTGCGTCCGCGCGGTCACCAGCGCGTCCCGCCCACGGATGACGGCCAGGTCAGCCTGTGTAGTGGCGCGCCGGTGTTGCACCGGAGAGAGTAACTCGACATCCGCCCGCCCCAGCCGCGCCAACATGCGCGCATCCAGGCGGTCGTTCTTGCGATCGCTCTCGTAGATCATCCGCAGCTTGCGGGCGTTGGCCACCACCACAGAGTGGCCAACGCCCTCCAGCAAGCGGCTCACCCAGGGCGAGTGTGTGCCCGTCTCGATCACGATTCGCGCGGAAGGCAGAGACCCGAACTTCGCACGCAATCCATCGGCGTTGCTGCGAACACGGTCCTCTTCAAGGACCACGCCAGCCTCATCCAACACACAGTAACGGCTCCATCGGTCGCCCAGATCCAGACCGATCACCACGCCGCGCCTACACGTCGCCGCAACTGTTCCTGCCTCTGTCATCTGCTGCATCGCTGCCTCCTTCGCGCAGGGAAATGTCCCTCCGTCAAGCCTACCGGTGGTCCCTTGAGGCAATCGCAGCTACATTTTTATCTACATCGGCGATGCAACGAACACCAGATGGTCTAGGCAAAGTCGCCGCATCTCAGTGACGCGGAAGGATTTGGAATGGTGCGCCCGGAGCGATTCGAACGCCCGACCTACTGGTTCGTAGCCAGTTGCTCTATCCAGCTGAGCTACGGGCGCACACCTTGCAAGCTGCAACCGTCTCAGCCGCAACTCCCTAAGTCTAGAGGATTCCACGCTCGATATCAACCCGCTCAGCAGGCGCCGCAGGTCCGCAAAATCAACGAACTTATGCGCATGCTCCAGGAGGCGGGTAATGATTTGCGGCAGAAAGAGCGGATGAACAGACCAGCCTGCTGGTTCAATTCAGATTGTCAAAGGCACTCGTGCGCTGCGGATATCGCTCGCACTTATGCAGATGGAATGCAGCCTCCAGGTCTTCTCGCGGCTCAAACATCTCATCCAGAATGCTGGAAGACGAATGCACCCATCCGCATTCACTGCACTCCCAGGCTTGGACTTCGCTTCTCCGGCTTCTAACCAGCGCCCTATCGGTGATTACCATGATGCCTGAAGTTTACGCCGGGCCTGCTTGAATTACCATCCCTCGTTTCTCAGGTTGCTATCCGCAACAGTCCGTGCAATGGCTCGATTCGCGTGCACTAAGCCGCTGACTCAAAGATTGGTGGGCGAGGCGGGAATCGAACCCACAACCACCGGCTTAGAAGGCCGGTGCTCTATCCAATTGAGCTACTCGCCCGGACTGTGCGCCCAAGTTTCCATCCAGCATCCAGGAACGGAGCGGCAGACCTCTGTCGATTGTAACGGCAACCAACCACAAAACCGCACACCCGCGAACCTCCGCAGGCATCCGACTCCGATTGCCCCCGCCAACCCCCGCCCAGCCGCGTCTTAAACCAGCACGCGGCGGCTCACCGGCAGCGATTCTCTTTTGCTGAACAGGTAGTGGTTCATCGCCTCCGCGGCCTTGCGGCCTTCGGAGATCGCCCACACCACCAGCGACTGGCCCCGCCGCATGTCGCCGGCTGCAAAGACGCCATCCACCGACGTCATGTAGTCCGCGTTGGTGGCAACATTGCCGCGGTTGTCCAGCTTCAGCCCCAGTTGCTCGATCATGCCCGAGCGCACCGGCCCTAGAAAGCCCAGCGCCAGCAGCACCAGTTCGGTCTCGATCGTGAACTCGCTGCCCGCGACCGGCGCAAAGGCCGGCGGCGGGCCCACGCGCACCGCGTGCAATTCCTTCACGCGGCCGTGCTCGTCTCCGGTAAAGCTGACGCTGTTGATGCCCCAGTCGCGGATCCCACCTTCTTCGTGGCTGCTCTCCGTGCGCAACTGCAGCGGCCACATCGGCCACGGCGTGGAGGCTGCGCGCGAGTCGGGCGGCTTGGGCATAATCTCGAACTGGTGAATGCTCTTCGCCTTCTGGCGCAGGCTGGTGCCCAGGCAGTCTGCCCCGGTGTCGCCGCCGCCCAGGATCACCACGCGCTTCCCTTCCGCCAGGATCGCCAGCGCCGGATCGACGGTGTCGCCTTCGCAGCGGCGGTTCTGCTGCGGCAAAAACTCCATCGCAAAATGAATGCCCTTCAACTCCCGCCCCGGAATCGGCAGGTCGCGCGGCTTCTCCGATCCGCCCGCCAGCAGCACGGCATCGTACTCGTCCGTCAGGCTCTCCACTGGCACGTTCACGCCCACATGCGCGTTGGTCACAAACGTCACGCCCTCGGCGCGCATCTGTTCCAGCCGGCGATCGACGATATGTTTTTCCAGCTTGAAGTTGGGAATCCCGTAGCGCAGCAACCCGCCAATGCGGTCGCTCTTCTCGTACACCGTCACCGAGTGGCCCGCGCGCCGCAACTGCTGTGCCGCCGCCAGACCCGCAGGACCGCTGCCCACCACTGCAACCCGCTGGCCGGTCTTCTCCTCCGGCGGCTCCGGATGGATCCATCCCTCATCCCACGCGCGCTCTACCACGCTGCGCTCAATCAGCTTGATCGATACCGCAGGCTGGTTGATGCCCAGCACGCACGCCGCCTCGCACGGAGCGGGACAGATGCGGCCCGTAAACTCGGGGAAATTATTGGTCGCGTGCAGCCGCCGAATCGCGTTCTCCCAGCGCCCGTTGTAGACCAGGTCGTTCCAATCGGGGATCAGGTTGTTCACCGGGCATCCGGTGTGGCAGAACGGCACGCCGCAATCCATGCAGCGCGCTCCCTGCTCCTTCTGCTTCTCCTCAGGAAACGGCTCGTAGATCTCCTGCCAGTCCTTCAGCCGCTCGTCCACCTTGCGACGCGACGGCTGTTCCCGCTGAATCTCCAGAAAGCCTGTGACCTTACCCATGCTGCACCTGCCCGGTCGTAACCAGTTGCGACCCATTGGTTGGAGAAATGTAGACCGCCTCGGCGCGTGGAACGCCCAGAACGCGCTTATGTTCGTGCGGAAAGACCTTGATGAACCGGGCCTGCGTGGTGTCCCAGTGCTCCAGAATCCACGCTGCGTGCGGGCTGCCGGTCAGGTCGATATGGCGCTGCATCAGGCCGCGCACCAACTCCAAGTCTTCCTCGGCGGCCAGCGGCTCCAGGTCCACCCCGGCACGGTTGCACCTGCGCGTGGAGAAGTCGCCCTGGTCGTCGTAGACATACGCCCGCCCGCCGCTCATGCCCGCGGCAAAATTGCGTCCGGTCGCCCCCAGCACCACCACCGTACCATTGGTCATGTACTCGCAGCCGTGGTCGCCCACGCCCTCCACCACCGCCGTCGCACCGGAGTTGCGCACCGCAAACCGCTCGCCCGCGATGCCGCTCAGGAACGCCTCGCCCCCAGTCGCTCCATACAGCACCACATTGCCCACCAGGATGCTCTCCTCCGGCAGGAAGCTCGACGTCTTCGGCGGATACACGATAATCCGCCCGCCCGACAGCCCTTTCCCCACGTAGTCGTTGGCATCGCCCTCGAGTTCCAGCGTTACGCCTGCGGGAACGAACGCGCCAAAGCTCTGCCCCGCCGATCCCTGGAAGCGGAAGTGGATGGTCCCGTCGGGCAACCCTGCCGTTCCATATTTGCGCGCAATCTCGCCGCCCAGCATGGCGCCCACCGTGCGATGCACATTGCGGATGGCGAAGCTCCCCGTCACCGGCTGCATCGATTCCAGCGCTGGCTTGGCCTGCGCAATCAGCGTATGGTCCAGCGCCTGGTCCAGTCCATGGTCCTGCGCCTGCGTCCTCCGCCGCTTTACGTGCGAAGGCAGTGTCGGCGAAAACAGAATCGACTCGAGATCGATCCCCTTCGCCTTCCAGTGCGAATCCGCCACCGCCGCATCGATCTTGTCCACGCGGCCCACCATCTCATCCACGGTGCGGAAGCCCAGCTTGGCCATATTCTGCCGCACCTGCTCCGCAATAAAGAAGAAGAAGTTGATCACGTGCTCGGGCTGGCCCTGGAAGCGCGCCCGCAGCACCGGGTCCTGCGTGGCAATGCCCACCGCGCACGTATTCAGATGGCACTTGCGCATCATGATGCAGCCCATCGTGATCAGCGGCATGGTTGCGAAGCCAAACTCCTCCGCGCCCAGCAGCGCTGCAATGGTCACGTCGCGCCCAGTCTGCAGCTTGCCGTCGGTCTGCACTCGAATGCGGCTGCGCAGATCGTTCAGCAGCAGCACCTGTTGCGTCTCCGCCAGGCCCAACTCCCATGGCAGCCCCGCATGTTTGATCGAGCTAAGCGGCGATGCACCCGTGCCGCCGTTGTCGCCGGAGATCAGCACCACATCGGCATGCGCCTTCGACACGCCCGCAGCAACGGTGCCCACGCCCGCCTCCGCCACCAGCTTCACCGCAATCCGCGCCTTCGGGTTCACGTTCTTCAGATCGTGGATCAACTGTGCCAAATCTTCGATCGAGTAAATATCATGGTGCGGCGGCGGCGAGATCAATCCCACGCCCGGAATCGAGTACCGCAGCTTCGCAATAATCTCATCCACCTTATGACCGGGCAGTTGTCCGCCCTCGCCCGGCTTCGCACCTTGCGCCATCTTTATCTGCAACTCGTCTGCATTCACCAGGTAGTTCGCGGTTACGCCGAAGCGCCCACTCGCCACCTGCTTCACCGCGCTGCGCCGCAGATCGCCATTCTCATCGCGCTTGAAGCGGTTCTCGTCCTCGCCGCCCTCGCCCGTGTTGGACATGCCGCCGATACGGTTCATCGCAATCGCCAGCGTCTCGTGCGCTTCCTTGCTGATGGAGCCAAAGCTCATCGCGCCGGTCGTGAACCGCTTCACAATCTCCTTCGCCGGCTCCACTTCCTCAATCGGAATCGGCTCGTCGGCGAACTTCAGCTTCATCAACCCGCGCAGCGTGCACAGGTGCTTGCTCTGCTCGTCCACCAGGTCGGTGTACTCCTGGAAGGTCGCCGGATTGTTCTGCCGAACCGCCTGCTGCAGCTTGCTGATTGTCGCCGGGTTCAGCAGGTGATATTCGCCGCCTTCGCGGTACTGATACTGCCCGCCGACCACCAGCTCGGTCTCCGACTCCGTCAGCGGCTGGAACGCAAAGCCATGCTTCATCTGCGCCTCGCGCGCCAGCACGTCCAGCCCCACACCTTCAATCCGCGACGCCGTCCCCGAGAAGTAAGCATCCACCAGTTCCCTGTTCAGTCCCACCGCCTCGAACACCTGCGCGCCGCGATAGCTCTGCAGCGTGCTGATGCCCATCTTCGAGAAGGTCTTCAGCAGGCCCTTGTTGATCGCCTTGATAAAGTTCTTCTCCGCGTACTCGGCGCTCACATCGTCCGCCATCAGCCCGCGGCTCTTCATATCGTGCAGCGTCTCGAACGCCAGGTAAGGATTGATTGCGCTCGCCCCATATCCAATCAGCAGCGCAAAGTGCATCACCTCGCGCGGCTCGCCGCTCTGGATAATCAGCGCCACCTGCGTGCGCGTCTTGTCTCGCACCAGCCGGTTATGGACCGCGGCCATCGCCAGCAGACTCGGAATCGGCGCCAGCGTGGAATTCACTCCGCGGTCGGAAAGGATCAGCAGCGTATACCCCTGGGCCACCGAGTACGCCGCGCGCGTGCTCAGGTCGTCCAGCGCATGCTTCAGTCCCGCTTCGCCGTCTTCCGCGCGGAACAGCGTCGACAGCGTAGTCGACAGCAGGTCGCCCGACGACACCCGGCGCAGCTTCTCCAAATCGCGATTGGTCAGGATCGGATGCGGCAGCTTCAACGTGTGACAGTTCTCCGGCGTCTCCTCCAGAATGTTGCGCTCCGTCCCGATATAACTCGTCAGCGACATCACCAGCTCTTCGCGGATGGGATCGATCGGCGGGTTGGTCACCTGCGCAAACAGTTGCTTGAAGTAGCTGAACAACTGCTGCGGCCGGTCGGATAGGCACGCCAGAGGCACGTCCGTGCCCATCGAGCCAATCGGTTCCTCACCCTTCGCGCTCATCGGGCCCAGCAGCACCCGCAGGTCTTCTTCGCTGTACCCAAAGGCCCGCTGACGCCGCAGCAGCGTCTCCGGGTCCGACGAGACCGTGCGCCACGGCTCCGGTAACTGTTCCAGCAAGACCTGCTCCTGCTTGATCCATTCGCCATACGGCTGCCGCCCGGCCAGCGTCTTCTTGATCTCCGCGTCGGAAATAATCCGGTGCTCCACCGTATCCACCAGGAACATCCGCCCCGGCTGCAAACGTCCCTTCTTGCGCACATCTTCAGCAGGCACCTCGATCACGCCCGCCTCCGACGCCAGCACCACCAGGTCGTCCTTGGTTACGATGTACCGTCCCGGCCGCAGCCCATTGCGGTCCAGCGTGGCGCCCACATAGCGTCCATCGGTAAACGCCACCGCTGCCGGCCCATCCCACGGCTCCATCAGCGACGCGTGATACTCGTAGAACGCGCGCTTGTCCTCGTCCATGTCCGGATTGCCGGCCCACGCCTCCGGAATCAGCATCGCCATCACATGCGGCAGCGACCGCCCCGACTGCACCAGAAACTCCACCGCATTGTCCAGCGAAGCCGAGTCGCTTCCGCCCGGCGAAATCACCGGGAACACCTTCTCAATTGCGTCCCCAAACAGCGGGCTCTTCAGCACCGACTGCCGCGCGTTCATCCAGCTCACATTGCCGCGCACCGTGTTGATCTCGCCGTTGTGGCAAATGTAGCGATACGGGTGCGCCAGCTTCCAGCTCGGAAACGTGTTGGTCGAAAAGCGCTGATGCACCAGGGCCAGCGCGCTCTTCACCAGTGGGTTCGCCAGCTCGTAGTAGAACTTCTCAATCTGCGGGGCCAGCATCAGCCCCTTGTACACAATCGTCCGGCAGGAGATCGACGGAATGTAAAAGTCGCCCTTGTCCTCAATGTCCGACGCTGCAATCTCGTTCTGCGTCTGCCGCCGCACAATGTAGAGCGCGCGCTCGAACGCGTCCTCGTCCATCCCCTTCGGGCGCCCGATAAACAACTGCTCAATGTACGGCTGCGACGCCCGCGCTTCGCGCCCGATCAGATCGCCATTCACCGGCGTGTCACGCCAGCCCAGCAGCTTCAACCCTTCGGCCTGCACCATCCGCTCCAGCACGCCTTCGCACTGCAGCCGGGCGTGCTTGTCCACGGGCAGGAACACCATGGCCACGGCATACTCGCCCGGCCCGCCCAGCTTCATCCCCAGCTTCTCGCACTCCTGCACAAAGAACTCGTGCGGAATCTGAATCAGAATCCCCGCGCCATCGCCCGTCTCCGGATCGCACCCCGCCGCGCCGCGATGCGTCAGGTTGATCAGCACCTCGATTCCCTTGCGGATAATGTCGTGGCTCTTCTCCCCGCGAATGCTGGCGACCAGTCCCATGCCGCAGGCATCGTGCTCATTCTGCGGATGATACAAGCCTTGCGGGTCGGGAATGCGGCGGCGATGGAGCTCTGGTGTTGTCATGGCAACCTTCCGTTTGAAGGACTTCGTCTCCTGGCCAGGAAGACACTCCGAGTATCAGGTTTCTGCGCCGAATCCTTGCTTCGGGGCCTCGTAGACACTTCGGCTGGAACAGGCCGATCGAGCGTCAGGGACAGAATGAACAATATCGGTACTTACAAATATATAAGGAAAACCCCGTCCCGGCGGAGTTTCTTTACCGTCGGGCGGTACCCGCACAGCCCGTCCCTATATGTTACCGAATCAGGTCGCAAATCGGAAATTCTGAGCGCAGCGAAGAATCCCCGCATTTTGCCTCCTGGTTGTCATTCCCGCAGGGAATCCCCATCAACGCGCCCCATTCCCCCAGAAGGAATCCATCGGGAGCGTTCACTTGGGATTTGTCGCCTGCTTGCGCTCTTGGTCGGCCTTCAACTTTTCGTGCCACATCCGCTCGATCTGGACACCTCGACGAGCCGCCTGAGCAATCTTCTGCGCTAGTTTTTCCAAGTCTTCGGCCATAGCGGAATCTCACTCCTCGTCCTCACCCTCACCCTCATCAACCTCGCCCTCATCCGCCTCCATCTCCGCCGCCTGCATCTTCCCACTCTTCCCTTCCACCAGCACTAGAATCTTGCCCTCCGCCTGCTCCAACTCCTCCTTGCACGCCTGCGACAGCTTCATCCCCTCCTCGAACAGCCGCACCGACTCCTCCAGCGTCAGGTCTCCCCGCTCCAACCGCTCCACCACCGTCTCCAACTGCGTCAGGTGCTCTTCAAATCCAGCCATATCAATCCCTCACAACAATCTTCAGCAGTTTACGCCCAGAATTCGCATGTCAAGCCCCTGAATCGTCTATCTCTCTCATTCCACTCACAAAAATCGATGCAGATGAGTTATGGTCAACCTGCTATACTGGTATTAGAGAGTAGCAAAAGAAGGCTCAGCCCCGCGGCTGGGCCTTTCGTGCTTAAGTCCGCCTGGTTCCGACCGCTATCCGTCCTTTTGCCAGGAAGAACTCCTTTAGAACACCTACTTTAGTACTTAGTACGGGGGGGAGGGGGCACCACACACCCCCGCCCTTCACCATCAACTGACAACTAACAACCAGCAACTAACAACTGCTCTTAGGGGATCCCATGCACAGCCTTCCGCCCGAACAAACCGACTCCACCGACACCGATCCCACCCGCCGCTACCGTTGCCGCCACGTCTTCACCGACGGGCACCGCTGCGGCTCGCCTTCCCTCCGCAGCCATGAACTCTGCTACTACCATCACGCCTCCCGCCGCGAGCCCAGCCTCGCCCCGGGACACGGCCGCTTCTTCATGCCCCGCATCGACGACCGTCCCGCCATCCAGATCGCCATCTACGACATCCTCGCCCGCGTCACCCTTGGCGACATCGATCTCAAAACCGCCGGCATGCTCTTCTACGGCCTCCAGATCGCCTCCTCCAACCTCACCCAGTACGAGAAGTCCCTCCGCAACGCCGCCTCCAACTCCGAACCCCTCGTCGAAGACATAGTCACTAATCCCTTCCTCGGCGACCTCGCACCCATCGCTGAATACGTCCAACCCGCAGCGCCCCCAGCTCAAACTCCCGCCCCGCGCGACCGGCATCACGACGCCACCCATCAGCAGCACCGCAACCCTCCACCGCGCCAAGGCATCTCGCCCCAACACCCTCAAAGCCACTTCAATCCATCCAATCCCGCCTCTAGCCCTCACTCCGTTCTGCCGCCTGAGTTCGACATCCCCATCAGCGTGTGCGTGCCTCCATCGTGCGTAGCGCCGCCCTCATCGCTCGCGTGTGCTCCGGCGTAGTGCCGCAGCATCCGCCCACCAGTCCTGCTCCCGCCTCGACCAACCTGCGCGCATAAATCGCCATCTCCTCCGGCGAAACCATGTACCTGTTCCGGCCTTCGACCTCCTGCGGCAGGCCTGCGTTCGGCATCGCCGCCAGCGGCAACCGGGTCGCGCCGCGCATCCGCTCGATCGCGCCCAATACGCTCGCCGGTCCATACGAGCAGTTGCACCCCACCGCGTCCGCACCCAATTCCGTCAGCCGCGCAGCCGCCATCTCCGCGCTCGCGCCATCCAGGCACCTTCCATCCTCGCCAACCGTCATCATCACCACCAGCCGCAGCCCCGAAGCAACCTCCTGCGCCGCACGGATCGCCTCGCCCGCCTCCGCCAGCGACATCATCGTTTCCACGATCAGAAGATCTGCACCTCCTTCCGCAAGCGCGCAAATCTGTTCCGCAAACGCAGCGCGACCCTCGTCCAGGCCGATCTCACCGCGCTCAAGCCGCACCCCCAGCGGACCAATGGCTCCCGCAACGCGCACCAGCTTCTCCGCAACGCACTCACGCGCAATGCGAACCCCGGCAAGATTGATCTCGCCGACCTTTTCGCGCAGCCCGTGTCGCGCAAGCCGAAATGCATTTGCCCCAAATGTATTCGTCTCGACGATCTCCGCTCCCGCCTGCACATACGCCACATGCACGCCGGTAACGGTCTCCGGCTGCGAGAGGTTCAGCTCATCGCAGCAGCGACCGATGGCGATGCCGCGCTCGAAGAGCATCGTCCCCATCGCGCCGTCGCAGAGCAGCACATGTCCGCCCGCAAACAGCCTCTGCAGCACGCTGCTTGCCGTTGTTGCTGTCGTTGTCTCCATCGCGCTCAAGCCCGCATCTGTCATTGCTCGTTAGCCAAAGCCAATGAACCATCGTAAGCCCGCTTCCCGTCCGGGCAACGGGCCACCGCGCGGTCCCTTCGGGAGCGTCTTCCTTTGGTATACTCAGACAGCGATCCTTGGGAAAATCCCTTGCACGATCAAGGTTGGAGTTGTCCACGTTGAAGAACCGAAGTCTCTTTGTCCGCGGGTCCGGCGCCAGGTCGTTCCCCAGCCCGTCGCCTCAAGCTCTCTTCATTCGGAACCCACCGACCGCGGACAATCCGTCCCAGGGCTGGAGCCTCGGGTCCAGGATCGTCTGCGGACTTCTGTTGGCCCTTTCCGCCCTGGGAGTCAGTTCCTGCCATTCCGCTGCGTACTACTACTACAAGTTCCCTGAATACACCTACGCGGGACGCCCGGTACCGCCCAGCAAACTCGCTCAGCGCGTGATGATCGGCGTCTCCGCGAACGGCAGCTCCGGAAGCCTCCAGATCGTCGATGCCCTGCGCGATATCCGCAGTAACGTCGAAGACACCATCCCCAGCTTTCAAATTTCCGGATACTCCTCAGGCTATCCCGGCACCATCCTCAGCTTTCCCGCGGAGTTGCGCGGATACGTGTATTCCAATAGCGACGGAAGCCTCACCAACATCAATTATTCGACCGAGGCGGCGGCTGGCTCCGTGGGCACCTTCCAGTCCGGATCGAGCGCAGTCGCCGTCCCTCCGACATTTACTCGGTACTACGGTGCCGAAGAGGCGTCCGGCCTCCTGGAGATTGTCGACAATACGACCAGCGGCACTTACGGACTCAACATCCCGAATGTATTTAAGGTCGCAGTGAATACCGGAGACACGGTTGCGCTGGCAATGGTGCGCAACTCCAATGTGCTTTACCGGATCTTCAAGCTGAACCAGAATCAGTATCCGACCCAGTTGGCAGCTATTGCTGCGACCGGTTCCGTCGACTGCGAGCCCAGCTTGCTCCCTGTCTACTGTGCCGTCTCGGTACCGGGAACCTACGATCGGCCTACCAGCGTGTACTTCTCGCTGGATGGCACCACAGCTTACGTCCTGAACTGCGGACCGGAGTGCGGCGGCAGCACCGCCAGCGTCACTCTGCTCCAGCAGGGGCCGTTGAACAATAACGTCATCCCGTCGTCGCCCGTGCAACCGAACCCCCAGATTGCCAACGTCCCCGTGCCCGGAGGCGTCACCGTCGCGCTCTCGGATGGGACCACGCTTTACCTGGCCGGCCAGCAACTCCAGCCGGACGGCCTGTTCACTGGCTTCTTGTCCACCTTGAACCTGGCGACCAACACCATCACAGGCAAGTACTCCATCTCCGATGGTACCCACAGCAAGATGCTGTTTGCGGACAACAACACGCTATGGATCGGGTCGCAGTTCTGCGCCACCGGGGAACGCCAGAAGCAGTTCGCCAACGGGGTTACCACGCAGGCCGCGAACTACGGCTGCCTTACGCGCTTCGTCCCAACTGGTGCAATCCTGCCCGTATGGGCCTCCGGAACATTCTTTTCCGTGAGCCAGCAAGTCACCGACGGAATCAATACTCAGGTGGTGCAGACCGCGGGAACATCGGGCGGCAGCACACCCGTGTGGAACACCGCGGTCAATGGCACGACTAAGGATGGAGGCATTGTTTGGGTAAATACCGGGCCGACCACGCAAGCGCAAGTTCTGCCCAGCATCACTCCGAATGTCTCCACCACTTCTGCCCTTACCGTTCCTTACCCCAATCAGAACGATGACCAGTACTACTACGGAAGCCTCACCGGCATCTGCTGGGTGCAGAACTACAACAAGGTCTACACCGCGTACGGTGGCCAGGTGCATATCTTCAGCACCGTCGATGGGTCCGAGATCGACAACCAGTATGTAGCGGTCCAGGGCACGGCGCTCGACGTTGCTTATATGGACGCCCTCACCGACGGCGCGAACTAGCCGCCGCGTTGCTTACGCGTTGTTGAGCTTCCGCGCCACAAACGACACGAACTCCGCACAAGAGTAATCTGGCGGTTCAATCCGGAACGTGCGAATGCGCTGGATCAGGTCCGCTGGAACGGCGGACCAGGCAGGCTCTTGCCCCGGCGGGCTCGCCAGCAGGATGGCATCCGCCTGCTCCAGGTGCTGTCGAGCGGACGGCTTGAAGTCCCTTGATGCCGGATCGAGAACGGTTGCGTAAACGTCGGGCTTCAGGTAGCCCAGAACACTGTTCGACTCCAGAATGATGTTGGCGGACGAGTTAATCTCGCCGCGGATGCGCGGCATGGCCTCGGCGAACTGCCCTGCGCGAACGCGCACCCAGAGCGACCGCACGGCTCCCGCGGCAAGATAGCGGGATGAGTCCTTACCGGTGTTGACGTCGCGCTCCTCGTCGATTGCCAGGGTGCGGCCTGCCAGCTCGCAGTCGCAGGGTTCGGCGTCGGGTGCGTCGTGCTTGCACCGGGTAATCTTGATGGCGGTCCAGCGCCGCTCCGGCATGGCAGAGATCAACGAACACACCACAACGGTTTTGCCGATATTGCGGCTCTGTCCGCCGATGACGATGATGGCCATGGCTCCTCGGCGTCAGCCGCGGCTCAGGCGCGCGAGGTCGCGGAGGTACTGCTTCAGCGGGCGCGCCGGCCTGCCCCAGAAGACCTCGCCCGGGCCGCGCACCTTCTTGTGGCTCAGCACTCCCGCGCCTCCGCCCAGGATCACGCCGGGGCCAACGTGAGCGTGCTCGCCCAGCCCCACTTGGCCGCCTAGGATGGCGCCATCTTCGATGACACTGGAGCCGGAGATTCCCGTCTGCGCGGCGATGATGACGTTGCGCCCCAGGACGCAGTTGTGTGCGATATGGACCAGGTTGTCGATCTTGCTGCCCGCGCCGATCCTGGTCTCGCCAAGAGCTCCGCGGTCGATGGTGGTGTTGGCCCCGATCTCGACGTCGTCCTCGATCGCCAATGTGCCCTGCTGCGGAAACGCGAGATACTCACCGGTAGCCGAGTTGCGCGCGTAACCGAAGCCGGTAGATCCCAGCACCGCGCCGGCCTGGATGAGAACGCGGTCGCCGATCGTGGTGCCGGAGTAAATAGTGACGTTGGCCAGGATGGTGCAGTCGTCGCCCAGGACCACGCCTTCGCCCACTACCGAGTTGGGGCCGATGCTGGTCCGTTGGCCGAGTCGCACGCCTTCGCCAAGGATCGCGGTGCGATGGACGCGCGGGGCGTCGCCGGATGTCTGGTCGGCTTCTTCCCTAGACCGCAGGAATCGCGCAGCCAGCGCGAAGGCGTAGCGCGGGTCCGCGGCCGGAAGCAGGCGAGGGTCGACCTCCGAAACCGCCTCGGGAGCCGGAAGCAGCGCAGGCCGGGTGAGGATGGCGCCGGCGGGAGAGTTGAGCGCAGCTTTAAGCGTAGCCGCATCGGTGGCGAAAACCAGCGAAACCGGAGTCGCGGCTTCGATGCTCGAAACCCGGAGAATTTCGTATGCGGCCTCCGGGAGCGGCGCGCCGACCAACTCCGCGATTTCGCCAATGGATGCCAACGTGTCTCCTTGCAGTACTTAGGATGGCACAGTTGAGACCCCAGCGGCGCAAATTGCGGCTCGCCAGGCGACTCCGTTGCCGGAGTTCGCTAATCAGTCGGGCATACAACATTCCGTATTCCCCTATAGATTTCATTAGCGAAACATTACCCGGATGCCTCATAATGGCTCACAAATCCGGTAAGACCTTATGACCTTACGTAAATCGCGACGTCTCTATCTGATCCCTGTGCTGTCCAAGGCCCTCGACATTCTCGAACTTCTTCAGGCTGAGAATCAGCCGATGACGCTGGAGGCAATCCATCGCCAGACAAAGATCTCCAAGACCACTGTTTACCGTGTTTTGAAGACATTTGTTCATCGCGGTTACTTGTCCCAATCGCCGGACGGACTCTACCGCCAGGTAACCCGGCCCAAGAAGCTTCGCTTCGGATTCGGGAGTCAGAGCGTCGACATGCCTTTCTCCGTGGAGGTTACGGATAGCCTGAAAGCAGCAGCCGCTTCGGTTGGCGTGGATCTGCTGATTCTCGACAACTGCTACGACGCTGCCACCGCAATGCGCAACGCGGAGGAGTTCGTCAAGAACCGCGTGGATCTGGTGATTGAGTTCCAGGTGGAGCAGGAAGCGGCCCCAGTGATCGCCGACAAGATTGCTGCCGCGAAGATTCCGCTGATCGCGATCGACATACCCCATCCTCATGCCACTTTCTTCGGTGTGGACAACTACCGCGTTGGATTTGAAGCGGGCGAAGTGCTCGCGGCTTATGCGTTGAAGGTGTGGGAGGGCCAGGTAGAGTGGGTGCTTGGCTTGGACTTGCCCGAAGCTGGGTTGCTGGTGCAGAGCCGCATCACCGGCGCGTTCGAAGGCGTGCGTAGCGGCATTCCCGACCTGCCGGTCGAATCCTTCGTCCGCATTGACGGACGCGGGATGCGCGACCGCAGCCGCAAGCTCATTTCAGATTTCCTCGATCGCCATCCACGCGAGAAGCACATCCTGATCGCGGCCGCGACCGACACCAGCGCTCTGGGCGCGCTGGATGCCGTACGCGAGCGAAAGCGCGAGAAGCACGTCGCCATCGTCGGCCAGGACTGCATTGCGGAGGCGGTGGCGGAGATGAGCAAGGCGTCGTCGCCGCTGATCGGGTCCGTTTCGCACGAGGCGGGATCGTATGGTCCCAGCCTGGTGCACCTCGGGCTTGCAATCCTGCGTGGGCAGACCGTCGCGCCGTACAACTATGTGGTCCACAAGATGTTGACTCCGGAGACGCTCGCGCAGGCCTAGGCGCGCCTGCAGCGCCGCCCCGCGCACATGCAGGCACCCACCACCCACCTGTCTGCCAGCCCGCTCTTGCACTTCCTGATCCCTGTTCCCTGTTCCCTAACCCCTGTCTCATTCGTATCCAATCGCCTCAATCACCGGCGCCTGCATCGCGCGCCGCGCGGGTGCCCAACCGGCCAGCAGCGATACGGCAATCACGCCGGGCAGCGTCTCCAATATCAGCAGCCACGGAAAATAAAACGGTACCTCATATCCGGCCAGCACCGTGGACACCGTGTGCGACATGAACTCGATGTTAAACAGCGCCGCGACAGCCGCTACCATTACGCCAACCACCGAAATGGCGAGCGCTTCCAGCAGCACCATCTTGCGAATCTGGCTGCAGTAGCCGCCAATGGCGCGCACAATCCCGAACTCGCGCCGCCGTTCCGCTACGGAGATAATCAGGGTGTTCGCAATCCCCATGATGGCAACAAACACCGCGACCACCAGTTGCATGTAATTCAAAACGAAGAACGCATCCACCAGGCTCCCGATCCAGTCCCGAAACTCTCCGTTGGTGTAGACGATCGCATGCTCCGTGCCGGCAGTCATCTGCTCGATCTTGCGTTTCACGGCGATTGGGTCCTGTCCGGGCTTTAGCGAGATGTCGACAAAGTCCACCGCGTCGTCTTTCCAATAGCGCTTGTAGACTTCCCGATCCATGAAGATCGTGCCTTTGTCGGACCGGTAATCCTCGGCCATCGCGACAATAGGCAGATCGAGCGGGCCGGTAGGCGTGTCCAGATGCACCGTGTCTCCAATCTTGAATCCCCAGCGCGCGGCAAAGTTCTTCGAGACCAGCACGCCTTCGCCCTTCGGCAGCAGATCGAAGATCGTCTTCTTGTTGCCGCCGCGAATGCCGCCGAAGTTGCGGGCCAGAAAGTCGTCCATATGCACTGCCATGATGGCGACAGTATCGCCGCGATACGGGACCAGCGTGAAGCGCACATTCTCGACGATCCTCGTCTCCGGCAGCGTGGCGATTTGCTTGGCCAGGTCTTCGCTGAAGTGGTACGACGAGGAACGCAGCAGGGCCGACGTCGACACCACCAGGTCGGCGTTCAGCATCTGGCTCGTCCAGCGGTTGATCATGTGCTTGTAACTCTGGATGTACGCGCCGGTCGAGTATACGGACATCAGGCCCACCATCAGCGCGCCCACCGTGGCTGCGCTACGGCGCGGCGATTGGATCATCGCGTCTACCGCCAGCGCGCCCTCCGATCCGCCCATCCAGTCCATCGCCGGCCGGATCGCGCGCGCCGCCCAATGCACCAGCATCGGCAGCAGGATGGTCAGCCCCAGCAACATCACCGCGGCATAGGAGAACTCGAACACCATCCCCACACCCGAGGGCGAAAACTGCATCAACAGCACGCTCGCAATCAGCAGCGCTGCGCCCAACGATGCGCGCCCCCATCCCAGCGCCGACTCGCGCTGCCGCGACTCGATGTTGTGCAGCGCCAGGATCGGGTCAAGATACGATGCCGCCCGAGCCGGAAACCACGCGCCTGCGATTGAAGCCGCCAGACCCACGCCAAACGAAGTCAGTACCAGGTCCGCATGCATCCGCGGCGCCACCGCAATCGATACGATCCCGTAAACCGAAGCTGCGGCGTAGCTCATCACCCGATTCGCCCCGATCGCCAGGTAGTAGCCCGCCGCAATCCCCACCGAGGAGCCAACCACGCCCATCGCCAGCGCTTCGCCCAGAAACATCGCGTTGATATTCCGCCGCTCCACCCCGACGGCGCGCAGAATGCCAATCTCCTTCCACCTCTGATTCACCGCAACCGTAAACGAGTTGAAGATGATGTAGACGCCCACCAGCAGCGCGATAAAGCTGGTGATCAGCATGCCCAGCCGCATGGCGCTGACCGCGTTTTCCAGCGACTGCCCCTGCATCTCCGGCCGCTCCACTTCAATGCCCGCAGGCAGCCGCGTGCGCAGCCTTTCTTCGAGCACGCTCACCGGGACTCCTGGCGCGTTCATCAGGTCAATGCGATCGAAATTGTGCCCCCGCCCAAACACCACCTGAGCCGAATAGATATCCATCACCGCGATATTCCCGCCGAACACCTCGCCCACGCCCGTCGGCTTGAAGATCCCCTCGACCGTGAAGTCCTGCTTTCCGTGCGACGTGAAGATGGGAAAATGGTCGCCAAT
>JBELAH010000044.1:0-18007 GCA_049509035.1 Acidobacteriaceae bacterium | reverse complement strand
CTGGAATCACCCCAGAAGGGCCCGCCGGAGAGCTCGAAAGTGAGCTGAAAATAGTTGATGTCGGGCTGGGAAGTTTCCGTAGGCCAAACGACATCAAGGGGTCGGGAAAGGCCCTTCCCGAGGGTGTCACTGGAGGTTATGAACTGAAAAGTGCGATATGTCGCACTTCCGGGGTTGGACTTAGAAAGTCCGCTGTCGCACTTTCGGGACGTAACGGACAGTCCCGGTTCAGGGCGGGGCACCGGGCGAGTCTCTCGTTTTCGCCGGGAACCGTTACTTTTTTGGTATTCGACCAGAACACTGCAATGATGGGAAGCGGGCACAACCAGGAGAGTGATGACCCGCGCAGACCTGATCCGTATCCTCATGAACACCGAGTTAGAAGAACACCGATATCTTACCCGCGAGCAGGCACGCGCTGTGGTGAACGAGATCTTCAGGGCCATAGCAGAAGATCTGCGCAAAGGAGAAGTCGTTCGTTTGCCGTTGGGGTCCTTTGGAGTTTACGAGCAGGAGCGGCCGCCTATGCCCGGGCGGTTTCTGAACCGCCATCGCGTTCTCTATAAGCAGAGAAACATGATCCAGTTTCAGGGGGGAGAGTATGACCTGGAACCCGATCCGCCTCTGCCCACCGTTTCGCGTCCATCTATTCAGCCGCCGCAGCGGCCGGTCAGCAGCAAGATGTCCCCGGCGGAACGGTGCAAGTTGATCGCGGCCGGGGTCAAGGCCGACAAGTCTCTGCGTTTGATCGCACAGGAGTTGAACGTAACCGCGACAACCATCCGCCGCGACATGAAGGTCCGGGGCTTTACTCGAAACAAGAAGCCAACCGTCACCAGAAGGAAGAAAGCGGTGGACTGGAAAGTCAGCCGTCGTGCGGCCCCGGAGAGGGAAGTTGTGGCACAGACTCCGACCAAGCGTATCAATCTCCCGCCGCGGCCCGTTTTCACGCCGCGCGTCGTGGCTAAGCCACTCCAGCCGGAGCCGCCGAAACCCCGGAGCCCCGAGATTCCCCTCAGCCCCGAGCAGCTGCGGCGACGGCGTCTCGAAGAGATGCTTCAGTTGGTGGGATCCTGGCTACTCGAACGGAAACCCGACTACTGGCACGCGATCAATGTCCTGGACAAAGCCTGGAACCATTTGGCAGCACGCAAGGACCTCTCCGTTCGGGGGTTGCCCGAAGCGCCGCCCGAAGCGCCGCCCGAAGCGCCAATGAGCGCTGCTCAACTGCGGGATCACACTCGTCCACCAGAAATGGACTCGGCCATCCCCCAAAGTCTATCCAGACGGGAGGAGATTTGTGCGCTCTGGCTGGCCCGTTGGCTGGCTGCCTGGGCACGCGAAGACAAGCAGTTACGCAAAGAGGTACTCGACCAGATCCGAGCTCTTGTGACCGCTTGATTTTCACCCGCCGGCGCCGCTCACCCGGCAGCCCGTCGCAGCCCTCCGCAGAGCTGTCCGGTATGGCTCCTAATTCACCAGTCTCATCCCTGTTTCCACCCCGGGCGTACTCTCCGGCGCCGTCGTTGCGGACGATGTTTTTCCAGACTCCAGACCGCCGTTCTCCTGCAGCGTCACCGCCAGTTGTTGCCGTCCCAGCTCGATGATGGCCTCCAGTATTCCTTCCCTGAAGATCTCCCCGTTCCATCCCGCCCGGCGTCGATTCGGGCTGGTGCCAGCATCCTGAAGACCGATCTGAAACAGGTCCTGGAACTGAGCATGGCAGGGAGGGGTTCCGTTCTGGAACTTCTCCAGGGTTATGTTGGTCACGATCAAGCGGGAACTGGCATCGCCTTTACCGTAACCTTCGTAGTGCTCATGATAGGCCCGCGCCTGTCGGGCGCTCGCTGCGAAAATGAACCAGTCTTGGTCGTGATCGTCCGTCGTACACCAGTACAACCTGATCTGCTGCTTACTCGCCATATACACACCGTTCTCTCTCCCCCGCCGCCGGATTAGAAACCCGCCACGAAGGGAGGCACAGTGTAACATGTATCTCAGATAGTACAGGACCGAAGACGAATCCCCGGTTTTTACGGAGCAATGCTGCACGGAAACGAGACGTAGACACGAAGGTGCTTGCACTGCTGCGGCCTGGCTTTGAAGCCTCACCGCCTTCGTTCCTCCTAGAAGAATAGGCCTGGGTGAAGTGGTTCTGGTCAGGGTTGTTGCTGGCCCTGGTCTATGAGGTACGGCGGCACGCTGCCTGAAATGACCGGGACCCGATCTACTCAACAAATGCGCCAGAGCCAGTGGCGGGAACGATGGGGCTCGGACCCGCGACCACTGCCGTGATCGTAGGTTCCGCGTATGTTTTGCCGCGAATGGCCAAGCCACGTTAAACGTTCCAGACCGTCCTACTGAAAGGTGGCTCCTTAGCGAGGTGCAAGGCTGATTCTGTAGGCACTGTTCTGACTCTCCGACTCACCTTTTGTCGTATGGTCACTCAGATAGGAAAGCAAATCCTCTTGGCGAGGCTGACCGAATGCCAGTCGGTATATCGCGAGCATCTGCTTGAGTCGCCGCAATTCCGCCACCTCACGGCTCAATGGAAGTATCGGGACCCGGCGCTCCACACTCCACCCGCCGTCAGTCTCAAAGAGCCAGTAGGGTATCAGGTCGTTCATCCCTGGCTCGCGATCCGCAGCCGCGAGCGCAAATAGTTGGCCCCAGAGATCGGTCCAGTCGCCTCCTTGAAGCGCTGACAGTCCGTATGCCTTGGCGAGATTGCGCCTGATGGCGTGGCCTTTGTAGCGATGAACGCGGCCCTCACGCTGCTCAAGATCGACCGGGTTGGATGGCAGGTTCCAGTGGTAAACGACATGGCAATACGGATGGAAGTCCAGCCCTTCCTGCCCTACCGATGTTGAAGCCAGAACAAACGGCCTGAATGGTGAATTGAACGCCTGCCGCACGCTTCCCGAACGAATGAGCGTGTGGCCGTCATCATCGCGGACATCGCCAAACCGAACCGCGAACCGGCAGCGAATCGAAAACTCGTTCACCTTAATATGACCGTGCGGCGTTGCCTTGAGGTCATCCACACGTAAAGGTGAGGCGCGCAGGGACAGTGCCTCGACCACTGCATCGGCCACCCCGACGACTATTTCTACTCCGGTTCTCTGAGTGAGTCCCGTAATTTCTTTCAGGACGTGCACGTACTCATCGAGAACGGCCTGGAGGTTCCCGTCGATGCAGTAGCTCATCACGCGCCGCCAGTAGGGTATGCGCTCGTCATCCGCGCGCAACAACGCTGTTACTTCCGGCTGATTGAATAGCGAGCGTAAGCCGTCGCCAATGCGCGACGCAGCCGAGAGCGTGGAGGGAGCTACCGCGGGCAGGCCCTTGGCAATTCGCAGCATCGCTCGCAGAGCACAAATAGCGGGTGATCCAAGCGCGAAATCTGTCACGACCTCGGACAGATCGTCGGGCATTCTACCAAGCTTTATCCGGCCCTCAAACGCCTGAATAAAGAGTTCAATGTGCTGCATGAAGCCATCCGCGGTGTCGCCATCTTCGCCTGCGTGAATACTCGCCCAACCATCTTCTTGACCGTTTAGCCACGACAAGACTTCTTTTGCGTATCGCCCATCCAGCAGGGCGAGAGACGCCCAATACCAGCGCTGATCCGCTACACCGTCCTTTGGAGTATCGGAAGGCGTGATAGCCGAAAGCGTTTCCTCAATCCGGTCACGAACTCTCTTTCGTATTTCCGAAACGTCAGGTGCCTGAGTTGCCCCAGAAGCAACAGCGAAAGCGAGCGGGTCAATCAGATTGGCCAGCGCAGGACAGGGATACATTAAAGCGAGAGCGGGCATTCCGGCAGGCCGATGATCCTCAGCGTCCATGCGGAATTGCAGCAACTGACGGCGCTTTTTGTGCAGGTCGCGATACCTCGGGAGCCCCTCCTGCTCTTGCATCATGTGACGCTCGCATTCGTAGGAACAGATGGCCGCAATGGCGTCCGGGACGACCTGCCAACTCGAAAAGATTAGCGATTTAGTAGCGGGAATGTCCTGTGCGTACACGCCACCAGGCTTGACGTAGGGTAGGGACGGGGGCAACCAAAGCAGTTGCCATTGGCCGGCGTTCACCGTCTTCGACATCAGTTGCCTGAGCCGCGCATTTGCAGGATCGATTGCGCGATAACGCTGGATATTGATGTTGCGCAGGAGCTCACCATCCGCTTTCTGAAATGCGGCAAGCAGCTCATCTGATGGTTCCTGGTAGTGCTCGCGCAGGCGTCTCTTCAGCTCGTAGCCTTCCCCCATAAGATTGACGAGATATGGGCTCGACTTCCAATATTCAATCGTATCCCCGGATTCCACGGCTTGCGCGACGCGATCAACAAACCGCGCCGTCCGCAGATCGGCAGGGCCGAGCATTGCGGTCTCCGACGGTTCAACTAGCATTGCGTTGTGTGACGCAGTCATGTCTATTCGTTCAGTACGCGCGATGACCGAGCGCAAATGCTTCTCAAGGATGTCGCGCACTTCGATTGCCTGTGCCGAGCTTTGATCATCCAGGCCATAGAGCGCCTGGCGGAAACGGCGGAATTCCTCCTTGATTTCGGTGATCCGGCTCTCATCGCCATCGAACAGGAATCGCAACGTATCCAGGAAATCCGTGTAGTGATCATCGTCTTTCTCATGGTCGAGCGACAGCATCCGGTACGGTGTGGCTGAAAGCAGCAGCACACGGACCTCGTGGTGCCTGAACAGCTGCTGGGCCAAATCCGCCGCTTCATTGGTGCCATTGAGCAAATCCTTGAAACGTTGAAACTCGTCCAGAATGACGAGATCCGGCCTCAGGGCCTCAATGCATACGTCCGCGAGTCGCCGCCGCAGCTCACCGATTACCTCGTACCTGCGGGGTACGAGACCGCCGCGCACTCTCTTCACTCTTCTGAAGTCGTGACAGACGGCCAGCAGCCTACCCAGGAAGGCGCGGTCAGCCGCAATATTCTCGCGGAATGCCACGGCCAACGGTTCGTCGTACTGGAGTTCATGTTTCTTTGCCCAATGTATCCATCGCTCGCGCGAGACAGTTGCCTGGAGGAGATTCAGGAGCGGCGTAGAACGAACGCCAAAACGCCCGTGGAGCATTCGGTAAATCAGTGCTCTCTCCTCCACCCTGCCTCCGCGTGAACGGAGATCAAACGTCGTTCCTGGCGTGAGGCTGATAAAGTTGATCCCGTTTGCCTTCAGGCTCTGCAATTCCAAGGGCAACAGCGTGAGTCGGGTTGCGAATGACGATGTCTTTTGATCTGTGACATTCAGCCGATTCAGATTCTGCTGGGCGATGGTCGCACTTGAGCAGATGTAGAGGATGTCTATCCGCTGCTTACCCTTTTTTTGGAGTTTTTCCACGACCTTGGCGACGATCCCACGCGCAACGAGAGTCTTGCCGAGGCCAACTTCATCAGCGACGAGAAACCGGCGAGCCGGGTGTGAATCTTCATACATGCGGTCGAAGACGTATTCGACCGTGCGACGCTGAAAATCCTTCAGGCCTCTGAGTGAGGCCTCTACGTCAAGCGGTTTGGCGTTCATCGCGCGCCCCCCTTGAGCATGGAGTCAAACACCCGCCAAAGGTCCATGAATTCTGTGGGGATAATCTCGTTGCCTTCGGGAGTTGCATTAAGTTGCTCGACTAGCTTCCGCACGGAGTCGAGACGGTCCGGATTGCGACTGTAGGCCCGCGTCAATTCTTCGAGCAAGGGCAGCCCCTCAAGGCTGTCCCCTGCGTTCCACTTGCCCCCGATGGCTGAGACCAGGTCAGCGATGGGGGGCAAGCTATCCATGTCCTGCAGGAGGAGTAGCAGATAGCGCAGAAAGCCTTCGCGATTGGCGATGATAGTTCGCAGAACCGCCGCATCCCGGCCTTCAGGAATATTGTCAACAGGCAGATTCAGCACGAAACAAACCGCATGGCTGCATAAGGCCGTCGTTAACTCAAATGCGACGAAGCCGGTAATGGAAGCTGTCGCGCATCGCGGAATCAGCACTTCCCCCGTTGTACCTAGGGGAGCGCCATCAACCGCGCGCTCCTTCGGCAGGGAGACGGGCCAAATGCGGATTGACTCAATCTGTTTGAGTTTGGCATTGCGCTCTGCGAATATCAGTAAATCCCAGGTATCCTCGTCGGCAGCACTACAGGAGAGCCGAATTCCGGAGAGCATCAAGTCGGCGCGAGCCGCGTCGATAATCTTCTCCGCTTGCTCCTCAACGGAAAGAGGAGGCGGCTCTTCAGGAGGCTGAAACTCGGTGAGATACTCGCCTAGGCCTTCCTCGCCCAGAAATGAATCAATGCCTCCCACCCGACTGCGTTTGCCTGTAAGTGCCGCCAGGATTTCCACATTGCTTCCAGCTACCAATGAAGCGTTCGTCGCATTCGCGGACCCGAGGTAAAGCGTGGTGTCCCAGCCGTTCTCGGCGATGTATGCCTTGGCGTGCAGTCCGCGTGTAAGCCGGTCAGCCGCGAGGGCGTCGTCTCCGTCGTCAGTCTCAGTAGCTTCGTGCAACACTTTGAGCACTCCGAACCTGGCCAGCGAGGCCTTGGAGACCCTCGCGAGTTCATCGGGCCGTGAAACGAGAACTACCGGTTCTTGTGTGCTAGCGGCGAGGGCGTGCAGTGCGGATGCCGTGACGAACGGAGATATGACAGCCAACCTCCTCGACGGCTTCGGGGACCACGAGTGCCGTTTCAGCCCAAGCGTGTGAAACGCTAAATCCTCAAACGCCCCCGGCAATTCAGCCCAGGTCGTCTGCCGCAGTTCATCAGCGAGAGCTTTGCATTCCTGGTGGACGCGTGCGAGCGGCTGACTCGTCGCAAGGTTCGGAAGAGCCGCCACGAGATCGGCCAGCGGCCTGTTCTGGGTTACTGCGCGCTTGCCCGGCCTCCCTTCCAGGCTCAGACTCAAATCCCACGATCTATCGCCCGTTAGGTTTCGCGACAGCACCAATAGACGCAAAACCACATCGTCGGGGGCGTCGGAGCCCTCGAATCGGAGAACCCACATTTTCGGGTGAAACACCCCGCCATGGGGCGCGGTGACTTCCACGACGCAGGGTTCTAGCAGGCCATAGAGCACATGAGACAGGTTCGGCGCGTTGATTCGCCCCTGCTGGCAAAAGATGAAAAGCCTGTCAGTCGTGCGTCGGAGGGCCTCAAGGAGCGCCACGCCATCCTGTAGCATGACATTACGATCATCGTTCGACCGCAGAGCCAGATTCAGCGGCACGGACAACAAGGTCGTCAGATCGAGCGAATAAGTCGTTGCCACCCCCGCGCTGAAGATATATCCGGGCGGGGGACGGAGCGAATCGACCAAAAGGCTGCGGCTATTAGGATCGAGCATTCATTCTCCGTCCAGTCCTTCGCGCAAATCCCGAATGAACCTCGTCACCGTAGACCAACGGTAATCCATGCGGGATAGTCCTGCGCTGCCGCTCCACTGATCGAGAGCACGAGGATTCGAGAATCGCGACCGTCCCCCCTTCAGGCGCATCTCTCGACTCTGGATCAAATCCTGGGCAGTCTTCTCGTTCATGATTGCATCACCGCTCGAACGCACCAGCTCCACCCATCGCCTGCAGAAACCCAATGTGTGCGGCGAGAGGGCCTGTTGATGTTTGAATGCCAACGGCAAGGCCCAATCGAGTTCCCATTTATCGAGGCTCCCGCGATCCAGCGATAGGAGCCATTGCTCGGCATCTCCGAGTCGAGCCTTAACGAGTTCTGCACTGGCCTTTTTCTTAGCCAGCATCAGGTTGTAGAGAATTGCCGCGCCATACATCGTCTGCGAGAACAAATCGGCATGGTGAAGCAAATCGCGCTGTTCCTGTGTGAAGCGGCTCAAAGACGGGTGTCGCCAGGGATAGTCCACGTCTGCCAAGGGCAGGAGGACAATCCGCGCGAACAGAGACTGCGGTTGCGTTGTAATAATCTGGTCCTCTATAAACTGAGCTTCTTCGCGGGTCAGATGAAGTGTCGCGGTATATGGGAACCCTTTCGGCGGAGAAGGGATACCGGGGTGCCAGGTCAGAGATGATAAGGTACCGACGGCATCCAGGCCTTCCCCTCGACGCCGGGCCAATTCCAGTGCGCGCTGGCGATTGCTTCGCTGCTTATAGATGTCATCAATTGCAATCTGATACTGTTCCTGCGAGCCATTGAACCTGCGAATCTGCCATATTCCTAGCCCCGCCCAATAAACGGAACTGGGCAGCCTTCGCAAGTCACCTCCGGCCCGCTTGCCGAATACACCGGCTTTGTCATCGGATTTCGAGAGCACCTTGACCAGTTCCACTTCTCGCTTGCGCGCTCCGGCAGCCAGTCCGATGGATGGGCATCCTTCGGCCTCAAGTGACTGATAAATCCAAGGAACGAAGAGCATGTACCGCAGCCGAGTTTGAATCGTACTCGTGCCGGGAAAGAACTCGTCGGCCAGGAGATCGCGGATAACACCAACGCCTAACTCATCTCGCGTGTCACGCTCGCGAAACAGCGCCAGGATGCGGTTCATTCGATCGCGATCGGCTGCGTCGTGATCCATCCACGTCAGAGTGGCGCTCATCAAATCCCAGTCCTCTCAACTTCATTTAGACTCACATCATCTAGCGTCGGTCGCGGGAGCAAATTGATCGTGAGGACTCGTGCGGAGCGTTCTGCGTCGCAATTTCGCGCTTGACTCCAACTTTCAGGTAAGCAGTCGCTCCAGTGGCACAACGTGTGATCCCCGATTCTAGTCTTGATACCCATCAGAGTGCTTGAAAGCTCGAAATCATTGACTATTACTACTCGTGCTTGAGCTTTGTTCAGCTAGGCGACTACGACTCTGGTCCGAAGAGCGAACGTGTCTATGGATTTGGCCTTTATGATGCTTTCATCTGTCAGGCTGCGACCCTCTCCTCGCCGCGGCGAGTTCTCAGGTATATGCTTTCCCCATGCCCACCGCCATCACAGTGCGGGACTCCTTCCTTTCAAGCGCATATGACCTGCCCAAGGAGATTGCCAAAAAGATCTTCAAAGCATTGAAGAGTTTTGTCAGCAATTCCCGAGAGGACGCGCGTATGGGTGGGTGCTCTGGAGGGGTCGCACATCGGCTATCATGGCACGGACTTCACAATCATGGGTGACGGCGGAAAAACGCGAATCGGAACTGGCAGTGTGGGGACAATCTATGCTGGACACATCCTTATACACACCGTCACAGAGCATATCCATCCACCGCACGTAGTAGCACCGGGCCCCGTCATTCCTGCGCCGCCTGGACCGTGGGATGAAAGGCTCGTCGAGATTCATCCGAATCAACCGAAGAAGGTGGACTGGCCTCCAATGCCTTTCACCGACGAGGGTCCGACTGGAGTTATTGCCCTACGAGATCGGTGGCACATCGGCGAGAAAACCGACAAGATCAGCAACAATCTGGCGGTCTAGCGGGACTACGTGAAAGCCTGATCGGAGAGCTTCTGCGGTGAGATGAGAAAGCCGCTTGTTGACCTTCTGAATAGACCGCGCACATGCGCCAGGAGCGACGGTGGTGCTTCCAGCGTCCCTTCGTCAAATCGGCGGATGCTACCGACCAGACAAGCCTGCCAGCAGAGAGGAAGATGATTCTTGATGATGGACGTATACGAGTCGCTGGTCGATTTGCGCGGCGGCATCTCTTCAGCAATGTAACGATCGAGCAGAGCGCCAAATGTTACCGCGACGGGAGGCGTATATGGAGTCGCATCGTTGAGCCGGGGAACCGAAGCTCCCACAGCCCTGCGAACATCAGCTTCAGCTCCGTAGAGCTTCCCGTTGAAGGTCTGCATCTTGAGCTTCCGCTTGCCACCTGAGGTGACATAATAGCGGTACTCCCAGGCAAAGCCCTTAGCTCTAGGAACCTTTCTGATGCTGCCTTGCTGATAGCGATTTCGGGTGATCTTCACGGTGTCCTCAGAGCCTCTTCCAAGGACAGGATATTCTTATAATGGTGTTTATGGTGTTAAATCCGACACGAAAAATGTGGATAAGTGGTTTATTTTGTTGGAGCACCGAGAGGGAATTGAACCCTCGAATACTGGTTTTGCAGACCAGCGCGTTAGCCACTTCGCCATCGGTGCTTCCCGCCGCCGCGCGCATCGAATCGTAAACCACGCGGCGGTGCAACTTGCTGGTGATGCCTACCGCGGCTGCGAGGTCGTCCGCAGATACGGCTTCACCGTCTTGTAGCCCGGAAAGATCTTCGCCGCATCGTCGTTGGAAACCGCGCCGGTAATGATCACATCCTCGCCCTGCCTCCAGTTCGCCGGCGTCGCCACCTTGTGCTTCGCCGTCAACTGCATCGAATCCAGCACGCGAATGATCTCGTCGAAGTTGCGCCCCGTGGTCATCGGGTACGCCAGCGTCAGCTTGACCTTCTTGTCCGGCCCGATCACAAACACCATGCGTACCGTGGCGTTGTCCGCGGGCGTCCGCCCTTCACAACTGTCGCCCGCATCGCCCGGCAGCATGTCGTACAGCTTGGCAACCTTCAGCTCCGTGTCGCCAATCACCGGGTAGTTCACCGCCGAGCCGGTTACCTCTTCAATGTCCTTCGCCCACTTGCTGTGGTTCTCCACTGGGTCCACGCTCAGGCCGATCACCTTGGCCCCGCGCGCGGCGAACTGCTTCTCCAGCGCGCCCACCGCGCCCAGCTCGGTCGTGCAGACGGGCGTAAAGTCCTTCGGGTGCGAAAACAGCACTGCCCAGTTGTCGCCGATCCATTCATGGAAGTGGATCGTCCCCTGCGTTGTCTCAGCCGTGAAATCGGGCGCTACATCGTTTATCCGGAGCGACATGTTTTCATCCTCTCTTTTTGTGTTCTTCAGAATGTATGGGGAGAACTCTACCGGCGCACACTAAAAAACCCACCCGGCTCGTTGGCTCTTGGTGGGTTCCGCGTTACTCGAATCGAAAGGTTACTTGCTACGATTCGCCTATGCGCACACCCACACCTGGCTACAGCAACAGCAGCAGCAAGTCGTGGGGTTCGGATTCAGCGTTATCGTCATGGCTAATCTTTTTGGCCGCGGCCAGCTTGGCTGGCTTGGAGCAGTTTGCCCCATTGCGGTCTAATTGAAAACATACGTCTTAGGAGCCCTCATGTCAAATCCCGCACCTACAACTTCCGCTCCTTCGTTCGCCCACCAGACCTGCGACTACGCCGTAATGGACGTCTTCGCCGAGCAGCCGCTTGCCGGCAACGCCCTCGCCGTCTTCACCGACGCGCGCGGCCTCACCACCGAAGAGATGCAGTCCCTCGCCCGCGAGACCAACCTCTGCGAGACCACCTTCATCCTGCCCCGTCCCGCCGCCATCGAGCGCGAGCGCGGCGTCCACGTCCGCATCTTCACCGTGCGCGAGGAGCTCCCCTTCGCCGGCCATCCCACGCTTGGCACCGCCAGCTGGCTGTATCTCAATCACCCCGTCCTGCGCGGCTCCGCCACCATCACCCTCGACCTCCGCGTCGGCCCCATCCCCGTGAGCTTCTCCGCGCAGCAGGAGGGCCTCGGCGTCTATGGCACCATGCGCCAGAACGATCCTATCTTCGGCGCCATCCACTCGCCCGCCGCGATCGCCGCCGCTCTGGGCCTCGTCATCGAAGACCTCGACCCAACCCTTCCCATCCAGACCGTCTCCACCGGCATGGCCTTTTGTATCGTACCGCTGCGCTCGCTCGAAGTCGCCGCGCGCCTCGCCATCCCCCAGCCGCTCGCGCTGGCCTATCTCGCCGGCACCGACGCCAAATTCTTCCACTGCATCACCCGCGCATCCACCGACTCCGCCGCCGACTGGCACGCCCGCATGCAGTTCTACAACGGAGAAGATCCCGCCACCGGCTCTGCCTCCGGCTGCACCATCGCGTATCTCGTCCGCCATTCGCTCGCTGCCAGCGGCCAGCGCATCGTCCTCGAACAGGGAATCGAGATGCTCCGCCCCAGCCGCATCTACGTCCGCGCAACCCGCCAGGGCGACCACGTCTCTGAAGTATTTGTCGGCGGCCGCACCATTCCTATTGCAACCGGACGTTTTTTCCTGCCGTGATGCACTTAATTTCAACAGACCCGCCATGCGAAACGACCAGCATCCAAGCGCTCTTTGAAGATTCGGTGAAATTGCAATCGAAAATATGCCCCTGCTTTCGCACTGTGTTCGCTGTTGCCAAGTTGGGTTCCTCTCCTTACTGTGGGGAAGCGCTGAGGAACGAAAAATCCTCTCTGCACCATACAAAACTTCGATCCACAAGGAAATCTCAAGCAGCAAAGCAACCTCGGAAATACGAACTCAACCAAGGCAACCAATCTGTTTCACACGCAATTTGATTTGAGAGAAGCCATCCGCTCGCAGACTCGGGCTTCCCTACGCACCGTTCCCATTTGCAGGCGTAGCCGTACCGGTTGTTGCATCCTGATCCAGCCCTTGGGCACCGCTCTTCGCGGCCCAGCGCCTTCGGACCAGCCGGCTCACTCGCCTTCCCGCAATCCGGACGGAGCGTTCCCGGAAGTCCGTGTGGCAACCTGCACCGCTACCGGCTCTCTCTCGCACCCGCGGCCTGTCGTCCGGGCATAGGCTCGTTCGGCGGCCGGGGAGCTGACTCCTCACGGAGCAGACAGGGAAGCTTCGCCCTGAAGGCGTGGCTTCGGGCAAAGTCCGTCCCTGTCCGCTTCTGTCAAGCGGCCCCCAAACCGCCCCAGCCGCCACCGGCCCGGGCCGCGGGCAAGAACATAACGCCGCCCGCCGGCGCGCCAGCCAACCAGCAAACGCGCCGCACTTGGGCCCAATCCGCCAGGCCCATCGCCCGACCGGTTCTGAAGCCGGTTCGCGATGCCTCCCGGCAGAACCGAGTAGCCATGCGTCCCAAGAAGATCATTCTCTGCGTCGATGACAATGAACAACTCCTTTCCGTCCGAACCTTCCTCCTCGAAACCCGCGGCTATCGCGTAATCGCCCTCACCAATCCCCACGACGCCATCGAAACCATCACCAACTCCCTGCCCGGCTCCATCGATCTGCTCCTCACCGACCTCCTCATGCCGCCCATGGACGGCAACGAACTCGTCCGCCGCGCCAAGCAGCTCCACCCAACTTTGCCCGCCATGATCGTCTCCGGGACCGTCACCGCCTTCGACCGCGCCGGCCGCGCCGATGTCTTCCTGCCCAAAGGCGCCTGCTCCCCCGCCGAGATGCTCGAACGCATCCGCATCCTCGTCGCCCGCAAGCGCGGTCCCCGCAAGATGTCGCTCGCCTCCCCACCCCCACCCAACTTCAACATCGCCGCCTCCGCCTGAGCGCACCTCCACCATCGAATCCAAACAAATGAGACCCGCTATCCACGCGGGTCTTGCTTTGCCTTGTCATTGTCTTGCGTTGCCTTGCCATTCTGACCCTGAGCGAAGTCGAAGGGGAAGAATCCCCGCATTTGTTTCTTTCGGAGTAGCAGCAGGCTCAAGCGGATGATGAAAAAAGGCCGTTTTGCTTAAGAACACGGATTTTTCCGTGCCGTAAAAGCCGCAAAATTACCGCGGCTTCAGCCGCTGGGTGCACACCACTCTGTAACAATTAGTCACGGAGAAGTCGCTATGAAAGCTGTGAAGGCTGCCTTGCTGGCAACTCTGTTCATCGCCCCAAAAGCCCTCGGTCAAGTCGAAGAAAAGGAGCCCGCCGCGATCCTCGAAATCGGGGGCGCCGGCGAGTGGGCGCTTACCCACGGAGCGCCCGCCTATGGCCCCAACTTCGCTGTCGAAGTCACGCCCATCAAGGAATGGCTGGAAATTGAAGCGGGGGTAACCCCTTTCTTCAGCCGCGGCCAAACCGAGTGGGACACCGACCTCCTCTTCAAGAAGCCCTGCACGCTATCCAAAACTGCTGAGTTCATGTTCGGCGCTGGCCCTGAATGGGCGCACACCCTCAGCGGAGGTAAAAGCTCTAATTCCGCCGCTATAGAAGGTGCTCTCGATTTCATGTTTTGGCCTGGCGCGAAGCGCAGGTTTGGCTGGTATCTCGAGCCAAGCTACGCTTACAGCTTTGCCGGCGGGCACGAGCAGTCGGCAAGCGTCACCATAGGCCTCCTCATCGCAATCCGATAGCAGCGCCGGGCGCCCCGCCTGCTCTGCAAGGGCTCGTATCTCATCCGTTGCCTTTGCTCTTAGAATCTGGGAACGGAGCCAATCAATGCGAAGTCTGCTCTTGCTTTGCGCCCTTGCGCTGCCGGCGATCGCTCAGCCGCCAAACCTGCGCCTGCCCGACGAATCCGCGGGAATTGACGCGATCGTTCGCACCCTGATCTCTGCGTTCGATCATGCCGACATCATCGCGTTAGGCGAAGCGCACGGCCGCTTTCGGCAGGAGTCCGATCTGCGCATCGCTCTCGTCCGCAATCCCGACTTCGCCAAAAAGGTCCGCTCCATCGTGGTGGAGTTCGCCAGCACCACGGAGCAGGCGACCCTAGACCGTTACATTCGCGGCGAGAATGTATCCCCGGCCGAACTCGCACAGGTTTGGAAGACCACAACCCAGGCGGCCAACGGAAACGATATCTGGGACGATCCCATTTACCTGGACTTCTTCGCCGCCGTCCGCGACGTCAACGCGAACCTCCCAGCCGACAGGCAAATTCGCGTCCTCGGGGGCGACCCCGGACCGGGAGATAACCGTAGCCGCGAGACCGCCGCTGTCTCCGTCATCGAGCAGCAGGTACTCCAAAAACAGGGGAAAGCCCTGGTCATTTATGGCGCCGCGCACTTCTACCGCACCTTGTCCGAGGATTACCTTTCCAGTTTGGGCCCCGACACAGGAATTGTGAGGAAACTGGAAGCCGCTTATCCCGGTCGCACTTTCGTAGTGATTCCAATAGGCCGGCTCGATCGTCCGCGCCCGGTCGCCGCGGACATTGAGCCCGACTATCAAAAGTTCGACCGCGCCCTGGAGACGCAGGTACGTCCCGTGCTGGTGCCGCTCCGCCGATTGCCCTTCAAGGATTTCACCGTTGAGGAGTTCCTTGGCCGAACGGTCACCACCTGCCGCGGCCCCAATGGCTGCGTCAGTGCGTTCAAGGACAGCACTCTCACCCTCGGCCAAATGGCGGATGCGCTCATTTATTTTGGCGGAAGCTCCGACGTTGTGGGGCGACGCTGACGTTCCCTGCTCCCTGTTCCCTGCTCCCAGTCCCTGCCTTACCCCATCTGCTTCTCATGGATGATCATCCACAGGACCCCAAACTTGTCGCGCACCTGCCCGAACCGATGCGCGAAGAACGTCTCTTCCATCTTCATCGTGACCTGGCCACCTTCCGAGAGCGCGCTAAATATCCGCTCTGCCTCCTGGGAACTGTCGACCGTCAGGGTCAGGTACGCGCTGCGTATGGGCTCGGCGCCGGGCACATCGGCCGCCAGCAGGTGCGTCTCGCCGATTTCGAGCCGCCCGTGCAGTACTTTGTTCTCCATTCCCGGCGGTGTGTGCATCGCTGCATCGGGCATCTGGCTCCATCGGAAGATGCCCGTGGTCTTCCCACCCAGGTGCTTCTCATAGAACTTGAACGCCTCTTCGCAGTTCCCACCAAAATTCAAATAAGTGTTCAGCTTCATCGTGTCGTTTCCTCCATCCTTGATGTTGTAGCACTCGAACCCTCAACCGTGTTTGCTCCCCCTTGGCCCTCCCTCGCCCAGTCCCCTTTTTGTTTTTTCGAAGTCGCGGCGAGTTCCTCAATGGCAAGTCAAACCTCGGGTCGGCTTAGAGGGGGCTGACTTGCTTTCATCAAGGCACGCCCCCCCGTAGCAGCGGGAACTGCCCGATTTCGGGGAGCTATGCGGTCACTCCCTTTGGGATGAGTGACTCGGCGATTTATCATTCAGGGGGAATCGTAATTGCCTTTACGATAGCCAGATAAGGCGGATCTCCTGCTCCGACTTATGACTCAGAAAGACATTCAAATCCTATTTGAATACGATCGGTGGCCAATAACAGAACTTTGCTGGCTGCTTCGGCCCTGGGCACTGACGACTTCCTCCGCGATCTTGGCGGCAGCTATCCGTCCATACGGGATGTCCTGGTGCATATCATTGGCGGAGAGTGGATCTGGCTTGCGTATTGGAAGCAGCCGCCAGTCACTCCAGCGTCCCTCGCGGAATTGGTTGCGCGGCGAAGTGTTTCGTTTAATCTGGACAGCTTCCCTGACCTCGCTGCGGTGCAGTCGAGATGGTCGGGGATCGAAAGAGAACAGAGCGAGTTTGTCAACCGACTAACGGACGAACTACTTGAACAGAAGTTACCTTTTCGAGGTGTACACGTTAAATTGGTGCAATTGATGCGACACATGGCAAACCATTCGACCTACCATCGCGGTCAGATTGCATTGATGATGCGGCAACTTCATTCCACGCCTATCGCGACAGACTTCCATGAATTCCTGGTCGCACGTCAACGCGCATTGGCGATTTGACGACGACTGAGCGCTAAGAATGGTCATGAGCGGACGGTGGGCATCGGATGCAGCGATCTAAGGCCTCTTCCGAACGCCTGCATTCGTTGAACGGGGGATCGTTCCACTTGGGGTGCCATAGCCTGCAAGGAACGCGCGGACCGCACCCACAGCATAGCCTTCGAGTTCGCCAGGGCTGGAGCGGTAATCTCCTGTATACATGGCCTTGTTGATCGGTATCCACAGCAGCATTCCGACAAAATGATTGGCGGCCAACAATGGATCTTCAACGTGCAGCAGTCTGCGGTCCGCGAGGCTCCCAAAGGTGGTCCCGAGAGTAGCGAGGACGCGATCGAAGCCGTGCTCATACCAGCCGCGGCCTACATCAGGAAATCGCTCCGCATTGGCCATGACCAGCCGGCGGAGTCGCAGAACCCGCGGCTGCATCAGCGCGTTCAAGAAGCGGCGAGCGAGCATCATTAACCCGGCTTCAACGTCTGTTTGTTCAGCCATGATTTCGACAACCAAACGGACAAGTTCATCGATCTCGCCAGTGGTGGCTCGCACGATCTCGGCGAAGAGTCGCTCCTTGTCAGAGAAAAACCTGTAGATCGTCGGCTTGGAAACCTCGGCTTTCATCGCAACCTCTTCCATCGTCGTGCCGTCATAGCCTTTGTCAAGAAACATCTCTGTCGCCGCGGCCAGCAGCAATTTGCGTTTGCGGTCGGAACGGCTCTCCGAAATCAATTCCACATTTCCTCCAGATAACACTTGACAGGACGCGCTAACGTACTATACGGTTTAGTAATACTAAACGGTGTAGTACTATTACTGTACCACGCCAACCGTTCGACCAAATCCAGAAAAAGGAGTTTCTATGCATCCCGCCCCAAATCAAAACCAGGAAGAGACCCGCGGCTCAAAGAAAATGATCTGGTCTGGACGCGTCCTCATCGGCCTGACCGCCCTGTTCATGCTGTTTGATGGCGTGATGAAAATCGTCAAACCACCTCAGGTTCTCGAGGCGAACGTTCGACTGGCATACCCAGTGTCGGCCCTCAGTGGCGTGGGCATCGCCCTGATTGCGTGCACTCTGATCTATCTCATTCCCAGAACATCGATGCTGGGAGCCGTTTTGCTCACCGGTTATCTCGGCGGCGCTGTTGCCAGCAACGTTCGCGCGGGCTCCGGTTGGTTTGAAACCATTTTTCCTGTACTGTTCGCCGTCCCGGTTTGGGCGGGCCTCGGATTGCGCGATCGACGACTGCTGACCCTGCTAACCGCCAGAGACGGGGCTTTCGTTCCCGAACACTAGCCAATCCCAACCAACAACACCAACTGCGCCGACGCAAACGCTCCTAGCGGCCGGGTTCCCAGGGGAGTGCTCGCGCAGCATGAGAGGAGGCACCATGTCATTCCAGGCCTACATCGACAACATCTGAGTTTGGCAACTTGGCTTGGCCCACTTCGGCGGTTTGTTTTGGCCCACCCCTGGGACGTTGATGTTGAGGGAGTTGGGTTCTGCTGGAGCGTAGCCCGGAGGGCGTAGCGGAAGCAGAA
>JBELAH010000043.1:0-2820 GCA_049509035.1 Acidobacteriaceae bacterium | reverse complement strand
GCCTTCTCGTCGATGACGAAATCGCCAGACCAGGTTTTGGTTTCGAGGGTCTCGATCAGCTCGCCCTCTTCGAGGCGGGGGATGATGAGGTTGACGCGCGCGTACTTGTCGGTGGTTTCGTCGGTGGGGCCGGAGATGATGAGCGGAGTGCGCGCCTCGTCGATGAGGATGGAGTCAACCTCGTCGACGATGCAGAAGTAGTGGCCGCGCTGCACCATGTCCTTGAGGTCGAACTTCATGTTGTCTCGCAGATAGTCGAAGCCGAACTCGTTGTTGGTGCCGTAGGTAATGTCGGATGCGTAGGCCTCGCGGCGTTGCTCGTCGGAGAGATCATGCACGATGACGCCGACGGAGAGGCCGAGGAAGCCGTAGATCTTGCCCATCCATTCGGCGTCGCGCTTGGCCAGGTAGTCGTTGACAGTGACGACATGGACGCCGTGGCCAGCGAGCGCGTTGAGATAGCAGGGAAGGGTGGCGACGAGGGTTTTTCCCTCGCCGGTCTTCATCTCGGCGATCTTGCCCTGGTGGAGGACCATTCCTCCGATAAGCTGCACGTCGAAGTGGCGCATCTGCACGGTGCGCAGGCCGGCCTCGCGGACGACGGCGAAGGCCTCGGGCAGGACCTGGTCGAGGGCGGCCTTCTCGGCGGCGCGGGTGCGCTCGGCGGCGTCTTCGGCGGCGGGGTCGATCTGTTCGGCGGCGACGAAATCGGCGATGCGCTTGCGGCGCAGCTCGTCGTCGGAGAGCGCATGGATGGAGTGCTCGAGAGCATTGATCTGCTCGACCGCGGGCAGCAGGCGCTTGACCGCGCGCTCGTTGCTGGTGCCAAAGACCTTTGCGAGTATTTTGTTGAACAAACCAGGTATCCTTCAGAATTTCGCGGGCATCGTATGGCCCAAGCTCGATTTTACGCGATGTCTGCGGACGAGGATAGACGGGTAAGTTCCCGTTTTGGATGCAAAGTATTTTCTGTATTAAAACAGTACAACTTGTGCATCTATTTGCAGGCTGCCGACGTACTAAGAGACAGAACCGGATGTGGCGTCTGCATTCAGATTGAGCGGAGCTTCAATCCCACAAACTTGGAGGAACCATGAATTCTATCTCGAAAATGCTGGCAACCGCACTTTTTGGCGCTGCTATCGCTGGAGCGCCGATATTGGCGCAGACCGTAACCGTCGATTACGATCACAGCGTCAATTTTCTGAAGTTCAAGACCTATACATGGCACGGCGTCCATGCGACCGACCCCAGCGTTGAGGGCCGCATCACCATCGCGGTGGACCGCGACATGAGCGGCAGGTATATGTCTCAAGTGGCGAAGAACGGCGACGTGACCATTACCGCGGTGGAGGCGACCCAGGACAAACAGGAGTACGCGACCTTTTACGCCGGCCTGAACGGCATCACCTGGCAGCGCGGATGGGGCAACGGCGGCTTCCTGGATACGGCGGCGACGCTACAGGACCTTCCTCTGGACACGCTGGTCGTCGATATGTACGACACCAAGACCATGAAGCTGCTGTGGCGCGGCGTGGTGACCGAACCAGTGGTCAAGAGCACGGACAAGAACGACCAGATCATGGACAAGGCCGTCAACCTGTTATTCGCGAAGTATCCGCCGAAGTTTGTGAAGTAGAAGTAAGTTGTCGGGATCGGAATGTAAGCCGGAGCAGGCCGAAGAAGAAGTGCGGCCCTGGCATAGCAACAGCATCGCCTGATGGCGCAATGGCCTGACCGTCTCAGTCACTTGAGGCAATCAGGCCATTCTTGCCGGCTTATCACAGCGCGGAGTTACTTTGCCGCCACTGGAGCAGGCGCAGGCACGGGAATTTTCTCCTTCAGAAAAGCAACCAGAGGCGAGTTGGCCTCTTCGAGCGCGATCACCACGGACTGCGCATTCAGCTCCGCTCCCTCGGCGCTGGTGTGAGTGTGGTCAATAGGGAAGAGCAGCGCGGTTTTCTCCTGGCCGGTGGCCTCGAGGCGATCCGCTTCGACGGACGCCATGTCGATGAAGGCAAGATGCTTCTCGCTGGCGATCTTCTTCATAATGACGTTGAAGTTGGTCTCGCGCTCAATGTGCTGCACACCGTTGGCGTCCGGCTTCCAGACGTTGCGTATGGTCATGGAGAGAAACATGGGCGTGGCGCCCTTGGCCTCGGTGTCGGCGACGTACTTGCGGTTGTACCAGCCGTAGGTGTGGATGGTCTCGGTCTTGCCGGCCATGGGGCCGAAGGTCTGAGGCACGTCCTGGGTGGCGTCGCCATCTCCGCGCAGGTCGCCGCGCGGCTTGTTGCCTCCGAGGTCGCCGCCGTCGTTGTGGCCCCACTGCAACATCACATAGTCGCCCGGCTTGATCTCGGACAATGTTCTGTCCCACAGGCCTTCGTCCATGTAGGAGCGTGCGCTACGCCCTGCGCGCGAGCGGTTGGCGATGTTGACCTTAGTGGTGTCGAAATAATTCGCAAGATGATCGCCCCATCCCAGGTCGGCGCCATTGCGCGCCGTCGAGTCGCCCACAATGAACACCGTCGGCAGTTTGGGATTGAGGGGCAAATCCGGCGGGGTATTGGATTCCGCAGGGGACATGGGCGGACGCATTCCGGCGGGCGGTTGCGCTGCGGCGGGCGGTTGTGCATTGGCGGCGACTGTGAGCAAGGCAACAGCAGCGAAGGAGGCGATGAGGAGGTAGTGGATTTTCATGGCGAAAGCTTATCATCGGCCAGATTCGGTTGTCATGCGTGGTTCCAATAACCGCACTTAGGGGATTGTGACAGGTTGGGTGCTGGGGCCATGGAAAAGCGCGTGGTTGATGTCTGG
>JBELAH010000042.1:0-3155 GCA_049509035.1 Acidobacteriaceae bacterium | reverse complement strand
TACAGCGATGTCGGACACAGACCATTGGGACTGATTGGCGTGGTTGGGGTGGCGTGCACGCTTCCGCAATAGAGCCCGGCTTGGAACTGCTGATCCGGCGTCAGCCCGGACACATCCACCTCGCTGCCGGTGGCGTTGGGCCCGTCCGCGCAGTTGCCTCCCATGCACGGTACCGGGCCAGCCACTTCGCCGCTATCGTAACGCCAGTTGAAGCCGAACCACGGCCCCTTCTTCCAGGGTTGGTATTGCAAGTGAGTGGTCTCGTTGAAACTCTCGTCGTGGTCGATGCGGAACACCTCCGACCCGACCGGCGTGGCGCCGATGCCGCTGACTTGCGGCTCGAAGAATCGCGCCGTGACGTGCGACATCACCACAAACGCGGTCAAGCCGCGCCAGTTAGGGACGCTCGCGCGGATGGCGAATCCCGGGATCTTCGAGCGGTCCCACTCGATCGGAAACGTAATCGGCGAGTCGCCCAGCACGCTGAAGTCGTAAGCCTGGTGGGTGTACTTCCAGATGTACTCGGCGTCCACCACCAGGCGCCGTCCAAACGCCTGCTCCAGACCCGCGTGGAACTCGTTGCGCCAACCCGGACTGAGCGGTACGTTGCTCACGCAGGGCGTGATGGTCGACGCCATGAGCGCGCCGATCACAGCATTGTTGCATCCCTCGCTCGAAAGCACCAGGTTCTCGTTGAACGGAGTTTCCATCGAGCGGGCGTAGGAAATCCGCAGCACCGTACTGGTCGGCTTGATGTTGTAGGCGATGCCCAGGCGCGGCTGCGCCTGCGCGGCGGTGACCAGGCCATCGTAGTAGTCGAAGCGCAAGCCCACATTGAAGCTCCAGTTGTTCTTGGTAATGGTGTCCTGGATATACGCGGACGGCTCCCGGATGTTGGCGTGGCCGAACCAATGGTACAAGCCGCTGGTGGAGTTGGGGCAACCGTCCGAGGCCGGCAATGCAGACGTTCTGGTCAAGTCGTAACAAGCCAGCAGCGGGCTGAAGCTGGGATTCGGCGTCAGCGGCCCCGAGCATTGCGCGGGATCCGTCAGCCCGGCGGCCGTGTAGGGACTGCCATCCGCATTCAGGCACACCGCATTCGTCGCCGGATCCACAATGCCGAAAGCATCCTTCTCCGTCAGGATAGTGTCTTCATAGGTGATCCCCGCCTTCAGGTTGTGGATGCCCTTGGCGTACGACACGCTCGCGCGCAGGCCTTCGCTGGTCAGCGTGCGGCTCTGGCCAATGGTCTGGAGTTGCAGATCGGGTTGCAGGTCGGCGAAAGGATTGTCGCTGGGATAGTAGTTGTATTGGTCCTGCCGCACGAAGGCCCCGAACGTGAGCACCGTGTGCGTGTTCGCGAGGCGCGTCCAGGTGGGCGCCACGTTGAACGTCCGGATCTGCGACCGCTGATCCGTGGCGCCCACAGGCAGGCCGTTGGGGCCCAGCCCGTTATTGTTCACCACCAGTCCCGACCACGCGGTGGCGTCTTGGGCATCGTACGAATTGGGCGTCTGGAACCAGGACCGCGAAAAGCCCAGATTCACATTGACCGTATCCGCCGAAGAAGGCTTGAAATCCACGCGGTCGAATAGGTTCTCCTCATTGCCGCGATCGTGCATAACGGTGAATTCCGGCCCATCCAGGAACCGGCCCGTGTCCATGCCGCTGGCCGAGATGAAGTTGCCCCAATTCTGGCCCCCGTAGCCCAGGTTGAAACCCGCGTTGCGGGTGCCAAAGCTGCCGTAGGAAGCCGTGACCTCGCCGTGCGGCAGAGTTTGCCCGAGTCCCGAGCGTGTCGTTACTACGATCACCACGCTGGTTTTGTCGCCATATTCGGCTGGAGGCGCACCCGCGATCACCTCCATGGACTGCACGGAATCGAGCGGGATCTGATTGGAGAAGGCCTTGCTTTGCTGGTCGGTGATGGGCTGGCCGTCGAGCGAGAACTGGTTGGAGGCGTGATCGCCGAAGCCATGAAACAGCCCGTCCGAGTCCGCGGAGATGCCCGGCGTAGCCAAGGTGACCAGGGAACTGAGTGAGGAAGACGAGCTTTCCAGAGGCAGCTTGTCGAACAGGTCGCGATCGACATCGGTGTGGGTGGTGGACGTAGTCTCAACCAAATCCGCACCGGCTTCCACGGTGACCGACTGCGTCTCCTTGCCGAGGGCCAAGCCGATCTCCAACGCCATCGGCACAGCCGACCTCACATTGAGGTCTTGCGTCGCCGTTTGAAACCCGGCAGCGACGGCGGTCAGGTGGTAATTGTTGTACGGAAGGTTGGCGAACTCGAACTTGCCCTGGCTGTCACTCGCGGTACTGCGACTGTAATGCGAGACGGCGTTCTCAACCGTGACGACCGCGCCGGCGATAGCCGCTCCCGAAGGATCGAGGACGGACCCATGGACCGTTCCGCTGTTGGATTGAGCGAAACCGGATAGTGCGCAACCAAGCAATAGCGCCAGGCAGAAACGGACATCCGTCTCACATATTCGACCCAAGCCAGGGAATTTCAGCATAGTAGTATCCACGATAAATTACCTCTCCACCTTAGATGTCTAAGCCAAAGACTATCCTGGCGCGGATGTCCGCCCCGGGATCAAACAGTGGCAATAGGACTAAGTGGCGGGGCGCGAGAGGGACTGGGGACGCTAAGAGGCTCGCACGGTGCGCGATACGGCTGGGGGGCCAGCCGCGACTGGGCTAAGGCCGGCGGAGCGGGTCGCGGGGCGCCGGCTGTCGGCAGAACTCCCAAGTGGCCGGCGTGGCAAGCTGCGCAACAATGCGCGTGATGGCTGCCGTGGTTGTGAGGATGATCGACAATCGCGGCCGCCGACTGCAACCCGGTAAAGGCGAGCAGCACCAGCAGAACCAAGAGGGTCCTCAACCGGCCGCGAGACTCCCGATGAAAGCACATCAGAGATTGCAACCATTATACACCGGGATTCCCGGCTTGCGGAAAGGCATAGTCTCCGAGAACGCCTTGATCCGCTATTTCCGAAGTGACAATTCCGGCGACAAATGTGCACTTCCCTGTGGGGCAGGCCATCGTTTTTCGTGGCCTGTCCTCCAGCGCCTCCAGCGCGCGCAATTTCATGAAAACGCCTCGAGGTGCTGAGATATTCCACGGTGGCGAAGCGTGTTTTCGACCCTGC
>JBELAH010000041.1:0-3302 GCA_049509035.1 Acidobacteriaceae bacterium | reverse complement strand
TCACGCCAACGCATCATGGGATATAGGGTATCTCTCTTCGGACCTCGCCCCGCAATTCTCCCAGGCGGATACTGTGATCCAGGCCGCCTCGTCCATCGCCCGATGAGGCCGCCGCTTCCTCCACAACCCCTGAATCTCCCCAATTTATCTCCCGCCAGGAACAACCAATTCACTTGCTCTCCGTCTCACGTACATGCGCCTCTGCCGGCATCGCTCCTTCCATCGTCTTGCAGATCGGCTTTCACGCGGCATTGCTCCTATCCATTAACGAATCACAACCCCATCTCAGTGCCATACAGTTTTTCCGCATATAATTGGCCGTTGAAATTTGAAAGGTTGGTCCATGGGCCTCAAAAGGTTTTTCTCTCTTGCTGCAGCCACCGTCCTTCTCACCGTCGCTTCCTTCGCGCAAACCCTGCCGCAAGGCGTTCAGAAGGTGACCGCCGTCGAGGGGGTCACGGAGTATGCCTTTCCCAACGGCCTGCACGTCCTCTTGTTTCCCGACAACTCCAAGCCCAAGATCACCGTCAACGTCGTCTACCGCGTCGGCTCGCGCAACGAGGGATACGGCGAGACCGGCATGGCCCATCTCCTCGAGCACATGACCTTCAAGAGCGCCGAGGACGGCCGCCAGCTCTTCAAGGAACTGACCGACCGCACCGGTGGCGGCAACTTCAACGGCACCACCTCATACGACCAGACCATGTACTACGAGACCGTCAACGCCGGCGACGACAATCTCCGCTGGGCGCTGGACCTGGAGACCGACCGCATGGCCCACATGACCATGTTGAAGTCGGACCTCGACAGCGAGATGACCGTCGTCCGCAACGAGATGGAGTCCGGCGAGAATAGCCCGCTCAACGTCCTCGACGAGCGCGTCATGGCCGCCGCCTTCAACTTCCACAACTATGGCAAGACCGTCATCGGCGACCGCACCGACGTCGAGCGCGTGCCGGTCGAGAATCTCGCTGTCTTCTATCACAAGTACTACCAGCCCGACGACGCCGACCTCATCATCGCGGGTCAGTTCGACGCATCCAAGGCGCTGGCCATGGTCTCCCAGACCCTCGGCGCACTGCCCCGCCCGCAGCGCGTCCTCACTCAGCCCTACACCGCCGAGCCCACCCAGGAGGGCGAGCGTTTCGTCACCCTGCGCCGCATCGGAGACATCCAGGGCATCATCGCGGTCTATCACATTCCGGCCGCGCTGCATCCCGATATGGCCCCCCTCGAAGTCATGTCCCAGGTACTGGGCGCGTATGAGACAGGCCGCCTGTACAAGGCGCTGGTCGACACCAAGAAGGCAGTCGCGGTCAGCATGGGCGCAAACGCCATGCACGATCCGGGGGTTGCGCTGGCATTCGTGCAGCTCAAACCGGACCAGAACATCGACGATGCGCAGCAGGTTCTTATCAAGACAATTGAGGGCCTGGCCGCCGACCCGCCCACGCAGGAGGAGGTGGACCGCGCCAAAACGCGCATCCTCAAGAACATTGATCTCGCCATGACCAACTCGCAGACGGTCGCCATGATGCTTGGCCAGGACGCGGGCGAAGGCGACTGGCGCTCCTTCTACCTCATGCGCGACGAGGTGGGCAAGGTCACCCCCGCCGACGTGACGCGCGTGGCCAATGCCTATCTCAAGTCCTCCAACCGCACGCTGGGCGAGTTCATCCCAACCAAGACTCCCGATCGCGCCGAGATTCCCGCCACGCCCGATCCCGCTGCCCGCTTTAAGGACTACCACGGCGGCGCGGCCATTCAAGAGGGCGAGGCCTTCGATCCCACTCCGCGGAACATCGAGGCCCGCGTCATCCGCGCCACCCTGCCCAACGGCATGAAGCTCGTCATGTTCCCCAAGAAGACCCGCGGCGGAACGGTGACGGCGCGTGTCAACATCCGCTTCGGCGACGAAAAATCGCTCTTCGGCAAATCCACCGCGGCGGACATCGCCAGCGACATGCTGATGCGCGGCACCAGGACCAAAAACCGTCAGCAGATTCAGGATGAGTCCGATCGCCTGAAGGCGCAGTTCAACCTCTATGGCGACACCACCTCCGCATCGGCCTTCGTCCGCACGCTGGACGCCAACCTCGCCGACTCGCTCCGTTTTATGCGCGAGCTGCTGCGCGAGTCAACCTTCCCGGAGGCCGAGTTCGAGCAGCTCCGCCAGCAGGACATTGCCGGCGTGGAGAGCGGGAAGTCTGAGCCCAATACGCTGGCCTCGCTCGATCTGCAACGCCACTTCAACACCCAATACCAGCGCGGAGACGTGCGCTATGTCCCCACCATCGACGAGCAGATCGAGGATTATAAGAAGGTCACGCTGGACGAGGTCCGCCAGTTCTACAAGCAGTTCTATGCACCGGCTGAGGGCGAGATCTCCATCAGCGGCCAGTTCGATCCCGTCGCGATGCAGAAGCTCGTCACCGAACTCTTCGGCGACTGGAAGAGCACGGCCCACTACCAGCGCGTCCCCAACCCCTACGCTCCGGTCACTGCCATCAACCACAAGATTGAGACGCCCGACAAGCAAAATGCCGTCTTCCTGTTTGCCATGCCGATGAAGATCAACGACGACGATCCCGACTACGCGGCCCTCACTATCGCCGGCATGGTCTTCGGCGGCTCGCCCAACTCACGCCTCTTCCAGCGCATTCGCGTCAAGGATGGCCTCAGCTATGGGGCAAGCGGCGGGTTTTCCATGCCCACCAGGGATGATGACGGCAGGTTCTCCGGCAGCGCCATCGCCGCGCCCCAGAACATGGCCAAGGTGGAGGCCGACTTCAATCAGGAGCTGGCCCGCGCGCTCAAGGACGGATTCACCGCCGACGAGGTCGAGAAGGCCAAGAAAACCTGGCTCGACAACCAGGCCGTGGGCCGCGCCGACGAGAGCGCCATCGGAGGCAAGCTGATCAACCGCGAGCGCTGGGGACGAACCATGCTCTGGGACGCGAAGCAGGAGGCCGCCGTCGCAGCCCTCACGCCGCAGCAGGTCAACGACGCCTTCAAGCGCCACGTCGATCCCGCCGCCATTACCATCGTCAAGGGCGGCGACTTCAAAAAGTCCGGCACCTATCAATAACCCGCGGCGGCTGCCCCACCTTTGACTGGCCCACAATGCTCGGGTACCCCATCCTTTCGCGTCTTTGCGGAAGGGTGGGATTCGTCGAGTTCCGGGTACCCACATCTCGGGGTCCCCGGTGAGTGCAGTTGTTCGCTAGGGTGAGCATCTCGATTCTGAGATGTGGGATCTTTGCGGTTGCCCATTCCTGCCGGCATCCTGAGCGCAGCCAAAG
>JBELAH010000040.1:0-3704 GCA_049509035.1 Acidobacteriaceae bacterium | reverse complement strand
TTGAAGCTTGAAGGCGGCAATCCCGCGGTCCGACTGACGGGCGCCGATCCGCTGCCGGGTGCTGTCAACTACTTCATCGGCAAAGACCCGGCCAAGTGGCGCACCAACGTCACGACGTATTCCAAAGTCCGCTACGAGCAGGTTTACCCCGGTATCGACTTGGTTTTTTACGGTAACCAGCGGCAACTGGAATACGATTTCGTGCTGGCGCCGGGATCCACCCCGGATGCCATCCGGCTCTCGGTCGAAGGAGCCGATCGCACCTCCGTCGATCCTGCCACCGGCGATTTGGTGCTGCAGGCAGCGGGCGAGCAGATCCGTTTCCACAAGCCGGTCGTCTATCAGCCGGAAGCTGCGGGTGCCCCGCGCCAGGAAGTGGACGGGCGCTTCCAAGTCAACAGCAACCAGGTCACCTTTGAAGTGGCATCTTACGACCACGCCCGCGCGCTGGTGGTCGACCCGGTGCTCGCCTACTCGACATTTCTGGGCGGCGCCGACTGGGACTGGGCTCTCGCGGTGGCCGTTGATAAGCAAGGGAATGCGTATATCACGGGAATCACGTGCTCCACGAACTTCCCCGTCACGACCGGCGCTTACCAAACGGCGAAGGCAGGGGTCGCAAACTGCACGTATGGCGGCAACCCCGGCATGGATGTGTTCGTCGCGAAGTTGGACCCATCGGGAACCGGCTTGATCTATTCCACGTTCCTGGGAGGCAGTTATTGGGATTCTCCCGCGGGCATCGCGGTGGACGCCGCGGGTGATGTCTACGTGGCGGGAGCCACCTGGTCCTTCGATTTTCCGGTCACCAACGGTTCGGTTTGCGCACCGCAGGGTTATAATTCCAATACGACGCCCGGCCAATGCACCGCGGCCATCAGATCGAGTTGCGGGGACCCCACCAACAGCGGCGACATCAGCGGTTTCATCACCAAGCTCAATCCTGCGGGCTCGGCGTTGCTTTGGTCGACTTTCATCGGAGGCACGGGAGGAGACTATATCAACGCGATGGCCCTCGACAGCAGCGACAATGTGTACGTCGCCGCCACCACCAGTTCGGAACCGGGCTTCGGTGACTTATATTGCCCCGACATCCAAACGAACTTCCCTTGGGCAACCACCGTCAGCGGATATGAGACAGCCGATCCTCCGTCGGGCTGGCAGACGCCCACGCACTCGGCCTTCAGCAAGATCAGCGCCGACGGATCAACGCTGCTGTATTCCACTCTATTCGGCGCTCCGCGCACCAGCTCGGGAAGCAGAGCATATTTCACTTCGATCGCCGTGGATAGCGCCGGCAAGGCCTATCTTGGCGGTGCCACCGACGTCCCCAGCTTCCCCATTACGGCCGGCGCCTATCAAACCGTGTGCGCCGGCTGCCTGAACAACAATAACGAGAACGGCTTTATCCTGTCCTTCGATCCCAGCCAGAGCGGGCTGGCATCGCTGGTGTTCTCGACATTCCTGGGCGGTAACGGGCTCGCCCCTAACGGTGTCGGATGCGTTTACCAGGACAGCGTCAATGCGATCGCGCTGGATCGCTCGGACAACATCTATGTGACCGGGTCGGCATGCTCGGCGGATTTCCCGACCACCGCGCGGGCCTATCAGAAGACCAACCCGAAGCCGAACGCGTATGGCTGCAACACGGGGAATGCGTTTCTGGCGAAGCTCAACTCCAGCGGTTCCACGCTGGACGATTCCACCTTCTTGAACGGCACGAGTTGCTTCGGCCAAGCCATAGGCTATGGCATCAGCGTGGATTCCGCCGATAACGCCTACATCACCGGATCCACCAACGATGCCACTTTTCCGGCCCTGAATCCGTTGCAGGGATTCGGCAGCACTCCGGAAACTTTCGTTACCGAGTTGAACAAGACCGCCTCGCAATTGCTCTTTTCGACGGACTTGGGCTGCTGCGGCGACGCGGGCTACGGGATTCATGCGGATAACTATGGAAACGTGTACGTAGTAGGGACCACTAGCGGTGTAACGCTTCTAACAACTCCGGGCGCCGTGCAGACCGTTTTTGGAGGCGGAGGCACAGACAGCTTCGTTACCCGCATCGCACTCACCCAGGCCGATCTGTCGGTGACCAATGGCGCGCCCGCGACGGTTCTTACCGGGACGCACCTGACCTACACCATCGTCGTCACTAACAACGGCCCGAGTACGGCGGACGTAATCACGCTCACCGACAGCGTGCCCAAAGGGACTACGTTCGTGAGCGCCGCTACCAGTTCCGGCTCGTGCAAGACGCCGGCTGTCGGAGCCGCCAGCGGCAGGGTGACTTGTACGGCGACGTCCCTCGCCAACGGCATCGCGTTTACCGTGAGCATGGTGGTCGACGCGACCGCCAGATCCGGCAAGGTTGTGACCGATACAGCCAGCGTCAGTTCGCTGGTCTTCGACCCTGTCGCCACGAACAACTCGGCCACGGCCACCACCACCGTGAATTAGCAGTGGGACAGGCCCTTCTGGCCTGTCCACTGACCTGTCCACTCGTGGCGAAACGTCTTTCTCGCCGGGGCATGCGTCCTTATCAGTGGGAGGAACACCCCACACCGCATGCCCATCCAACACGAAAGCCGCGCCGCCAGGACGCTGCGCGATGCCTTCGACTCCGGACGTCCCCTAATCTACATCCGCTCCTCCGAAGAGCAGCGCATCGCCCGCGTGCTGCGCGAAGTCAGCCTGCGGCTGTCTGCCGCGCCCACGCCCCTCTGGATCTGGAGCCTTACCGAGGGCGTGCATCGCGATGGGGAATCCGCCCAGCCCGGCACCGAATCCCCACGCGCCGCGCTCGATTTCATCGCCGCATACAAAGACGCCGCCATCTTCCACCTGAAGGACTTTCACGAGCCTCTCCGCGAATCCCCCGATACCCGGCGCCGCCTGCGCGACCTGTACGAGAGCAGCCGCGACCAGCGCAAGTTCATCGTCATCAGCTCGCCGGTGCGCTCCATTCCGGAAGAGGTGGAGCGCAGCCTCCTGTATCTCGAACTCCGCCCGCCCGACCTTGTGGAACTGGTCGACTTCCTGCGCGACGAACTCTCCCACACGCCCGCCCCGGGCGCCGCACCCGATTCGAGCGACGCGAACCTGCAGCAACTCGCGCACTCCCTGCTGGGGCTAACGCTCGATGAAGCCCGCTACGCGCTGCGCCGCGGCCTGGCCGCCAGCCCAGCTCTGGGGCCCGAAGCCATCCCGGCATTGCTCGAAGAGAAGCGCCTCCTGGTCAACCGCAGCGGCACCGTGGAATTCATCGCCGAGGGCGGCAGCATGGGCAATATCGGCGGACTCGAAACCCTGAAACAGTGGCTGACCGAACGGCGCAAGCTCTTTCAAATGCGCGACACTCTCAGCGCCGACATCGCCCCCAAGGGATTGCTCATGATGGGCATTCCCGGCTGCGGCAAAAGTCTCTCGGTCAAAGCCATTGCCTCGTACTTCAATCTGCCCCTCTACCGCATCGACATGATCGAGATCTTTTCCGGCAGGCACGGCAAGCCCGAAGGCGCGTTCGTGGCCGCCTGCAAGATGCTGGAAGACATGGCCCCCGCCGTCCTCTGGTTCGACGAGATCGAGATGGGCATCACCTCCACCGAATCCAGCGGCGAGCAGGGCCGCATCTTCGCCTTCTTCCTCACCTGGATGCAGGAGAAATCCCGCGGCTTGTTCGTCGCCGCCACCGCCAACCGCAT
>JBELAH010000004.1:0-250262 GCA_049509035.1 Acidobacteriaceae bacterium | reverse complement strand
GACCCCGCCTTTCCACCCCAGCGAGCAAGCTCGCCGGGGACCCCGCCTTTCCACCCCAGCGAGCAAGCTCGCCGGGGACCCCGCCTTTCCACCCCAGCGAGCAAGCTCGCCGGGGACCCCGCGTTCGGTCGAGATGACGGCCCTATGTGTTGGTGTAGCGCTGCTTCGGTCGAGATGACGGCTTCTTTGCGGGATGAGGATTGACGATGAAGGCAACGGCGTGGGAGTTTCGGTTCAGGTTCTGGATTATTCTGGCGATCTATGCACTGGGGTTCACGACGCCGTGGGATGCGATTTGGCGAATTGATCCGCGGGGGATCAACGGGGATGCGTGGGGATGGCTGGCGGCGGGGCTGTCGCGCGGCGGCGCGATGCCAATAAGCACCGCATTTAATGTGGTGCTGGTGGCGGCGATCGTTTGCGCGGTGGCGGGAGCGTGGCTGCGGGTGTGGGGTGCGGCGTATCTGAGTGACAGCGTGGTGCACGACGAGCAGATGCGCGCGGATTCGGTGGTGGCGGCGGGGCCTTATCGATATATGCGGAACCCGCTGTACGTGGGGAGTTGGCTAAATACACTGGCACTGACGCTGCTGCTGCGGCCGAGTGGAGCGGTGTTCATGGTGGTGGGGATTGTGGTGTTCCTGCTGCGGCTGATTCTGGCGGAGGAGGTGCACCTGCGGGAGACTCTGGGGCAGCCGTATGCGGAGTACTGCGCGCGGGTGCCGCGGATCTTCCCGGCGCTGCGGCCGAGGGTGAAGGCGGATGAAGGTGCGCGGGCGCAGTGGGGACGGGCGGCGGCGGCGGAGGTTTATATGTGGATGTCGGCGGCGTCGTTCGCGGTGCTGGGATGGCAGTACGATGAGCGGCTGCTGCTGAAGTGCGTGCTGGTGTCGCTGGGAGTGTCGCTGGTGGTGAAGGGAGTGTTCAGGGGGAAGTGAGGAACAAGGGCAAGTGCATGCCCCGGGGGCTAAAGCCCACTCACATTCTGGTGGTCTGAGAGACCCAAGCCTGAAGGCTTGGGGTCCCTAGAAGCAGGAGCCAAGGCTTGGGTTTCCGTTGAAGCAAGGCTGAAGGCTTGGGGTACCTAGAAGCAGGAGCCAAGGCAAATGCGGGGGTCTCTCCACTGCGCGCTACGCGCTCCGGTCGAGATGACGGCTTCTTCGTTTCTATTAGTTGTCGAGATGACTTACGGTGGGGGGGAAAGCAAGAGCGGCCTCGCTGATGCTGGTCGCCTTGGCGAGGCTGGGCAGGATGGGATCTGGAATCAGAAACCATGCCCCAGTCCATAGCGCGGGCGCGGCAGCTACAGGGAGACCGCTCATCTGGGTGGGATGCAGGCCGGCGGGCCAGGGTTGGCTTAAGGCCTGCAACCTTGGGGTTCGGGGAGGGCCGAAGGGCCTACTTCTTGGGTGGGGCGATGGTGTCCTTGGCGACCTTGGCGACGCGGAACTTGACTACGGTCTTGGCCTTGATCTTGATCGGCTCACCGGTTTGGGGATTGCGTCCCATGCGGGCCTTGCGCTCTGCCTTGACCAGCTTGCCGATGCCGGGGATGGTGAATTCGCCGCTCTTCTTGGTTTCCTTAACGGCCAACTCGGCGAGCAGTTCGAGGCCGGCGGCGGCTTGCTTGTTGGTGATTTCGAGCTTCTCCGCCATTGTGCGAACGAGAACGGTCTTGGTCATACCTTTTGCCATGTGTGTTGCTCCTTGAATCGAATTAAAGTGCGTGGTTCGAATTGTGGTGCGTGATGCTTTATTGAATGCGGTAACGACTTGCCTCACCCGCGTTGGGCCGGTTCGCGGAAACATCTGTGATGCGAAATCTCCGGTGTTTATGCGGGTGCGAGGAACGTACCGCATTTCACGATCAGCCTTTCGGGGGGGATTGTCAATGGGTTTTCGGTGGTTTCCACAGGTTTTTTGCGGGTTTTACGGGTTTTTGTGCGATTTGGGGCACAAAAGGGTGGATTTTACGGGGGATTTGGAGGTTCGAGCAGAGGCTTAACACCGATCGACAGCGATGATACCGATTTGAGGCGAGAAGCGAGCAAGGGATTTTGCAGGGATGGACGCGGATGAAGGCAAATGCGGGGGTCTCTCCACTGCGCTTCGCTTCGGTCGAGATGACGAGTGTTTTTGGGGCAAATGCGGGGGGCTCTCCACTACGCTTCGCTTCGGTCGAGATGATGGTTCTTTGAGGCAAATGCGGGGGTCTCTCCACTACGCTTCGCTTCGGTCGAGATGACGAGTGTTTTTGGGGGCAAATGCGGGGGCTCTCCACTACGCTTCGCTTCGGTCGAGATGACGAGTGTTTTTGGGGCAAATGCGGGGGTCTCTCCACTACGCTTCGCTTCGGTCGAGATGACGCGTTCTTAACCTGCGGCCTCGGGCGCCCTGATTCGTGATTAGTCGAGGAGATCTTCGCGGGAGCGGGCGGTTGAAGCCACCTTCGCCCCATGAAGCCGCGCCGAAGATGGGGCACGCGCGGCGAGGGGGGTGTTGAGGAAGTGGACGATGGGGGCGGCGAGGGCGAAGCGGCGGGTGATCTCCTTTAATAAGGATGGGGCGAGGGCGGCTTCGGCGGGGAGGGTGGCGGAGACTCCCCACTGGCGGCAGAGCAGGAGATCGAGGGCGGGCGAATCCGCCGGGAAGCCGCGGGGGGCGCGGGTGAGGCGGTTGCCGTCGAACTCCTGCATGGCGGCTTTGAGGCGGCGGCTGTTGAGCAGGGCGCGGAGCTCGGCGTGGTGGAGGAGGATGTGGCGGCGGACGGCGAGGAGCTGCTCCGACGAAGGCATGTACATGCCAGCGGCGATGACGACTTCTTTGGGGCTGAAGTGGAAGTAGAAGCCGGCGCCGGAGGTTTTTTCGAGGCCGCGGCGGACCCACCAGGCGGCGACGTTGGTCTTGTAGGGGCGGGCGGTGATTCCGCGGGAGACGTCGAAACGGGTGTCGCGGTAGATGCGCATCATGGCCTTGTGCGGGGGGCGGATGTGGTCGGGGGCGAAGTCGGCGAAGGCGTGGTTGATCTGCTCGATGAGGGCGAGCATGGGGAGTTTGAGCTCGCGCTCGTAGGTGGATTTGCGGGGGGTGAACCAGAGACGGTCGTTGTGGCGGGCGAGGGCGCGGAGGAAGGTGAGGGCGGCGGGAGTGAAATGCGTCGGCATGGGAGTTGTTCGAGAGAGAGGCTTAACACCGATTATCACCGATTGGACCGATTCTTTTGGGTGGGGTGTTGCCGGTTGACGAAGTACGAGGTTGGAGGGAAAAGCTTAGCTTGTTTCCGATACGATTAGCGCATTGCCGTTCGAAGGAGGATGGGATGCGATACTTCGCTGCTTTGGTGCTGGTCGGGATGTTGGGCGGTGTTGGGTTTGGGCAGGCGGGCACGGCGGGGACGGGGAATCAGGCGAGCGCGGCCGGGCAGGCGGGGACGGGGATCGGGGACGCGCAGGTGCTGCAGGCGATTCTGGTGGAGATGCGGGGGATCCATAACGATGTAAGGCTGAGTGAAACGACGCAGATTCTGCTGACGGAGATGGAGGTGCAGCGGGGCGTGGTGGACAAGGCTCTGGAGAAGCGGGACAATGCGCGCAGCCGGGTGTCGCAAATGCAGGTGCAGGAGAAGAACTTCGCCGCGCAGGAGGCGCAGTTGGAGCAGAACGCGAGCTCGACGATAGACCCAGTGCAGCAGAAGCAGATTGCGCAGCAGGAGCAGATGTTCAAGGCGAATATCGCGAACTTCAAAAGCCAGGAGGACGATGCGACCAGCGCGCTGCAGGATGCGGAGAACACGCTGCGGAAGGAACAGGAGACGCTGGGAGGGATTCAGGAACAGTTGGATGATGTGGTGAAGAAGTTGCAGCCGGTGGAGAAGTAGGGGAGGTCCGAGGTTCGGGGTTCGAGGTTCGAGCGGTGAACAGGGTGGGGCGGCGGTGGTAGAATTTGCCACTGCGTTTTGCGATGCGAAGAGATAAGGGCAAGACGGCGGTGGGTGCGCGGGAAGGCAACCCACCCTTTCCGATAAGGCCGGAAAGGATGGGCCACCCGGCTCTCATCGATGAGCGGAAGGGCAAGTCACCCAGGCTCTCGTCGATGGCGCAGCGATGGCAACACCAATTCAAAACAACCGAGGGAGGAAGAACGATGAAAAGGCTACTGTATTTGGTACCGCTCGGGGCCCTGATGTTGGCAGGGAATGTTGCGCGCGCGCAGGAGGCGTTCAACGGGACGTGGAAGATCGATATGAACAAGGTGGATTTCTCGAAGAAGCCGGATGTGTACGTGCTGATGGGCGGGATGTATGAGTGCAAGACGTGCGTGCCGCCGTACCGGATCAAGGCGGATGGGATGGACCAGGCGGTGACGGGTCATCCGTACTTCGATTCGGTGGCGATTACGGTGGTGAACGATCACGAGGTGAAGGAGGTCGACAAGAAGGGCGGCAAGGTTGTGGGGACGTCGACGACGGTGATTTCGCCGGACGGGAAGAAGGCGACGTTTACGTTTACGGACTCGAGCGATACCAACGGCGGGCCTCCGGTGACGGGCAAGGGCGAGTCGGAGCAGGTGGCGCCGGGGCCGGCAGGGTCGCATGCGGTGTCGGGGTCGTGGCGGATGGGGAAGATCGAGAGCCTGTCGGAGAACGCGATTGTGTGGTCGTACGCGGTGAAGGGCGACTGGATCACGATGACGAGCAAGACCGGGCAGCAATATACGGCCAAGCTGGATGGGAGCGACGCTCCGATGAAAGGCGACCCGGGCGTGACCAGCGTGGAGGTGAAGATGCTGGGCAAGAACGTGCTAGTGGAGACGGACAAGCGCGGGGATAAGGTGGTGAGCGTGATGACGATGACGGTGTCGCCGGATGGAAAGACGGCCAAGGCCAGCGTGGAAGACAAGCTGGAGGGGAGGACGACGAGCTTCGACGTGGTGAAGCAGTGAACTAGGTTCGAGGTTCGAGGTTCGAGGGGCGGGCGATGATGGCTCGCCCCTTTGACGTTTGCGGCGGGGAGGGAGTATGAAGGCTGGACCATGAAAAAGACAGTTGTCAGTTATCAGTTGTCAGTTGTCAGTCGGGCGGCGGCTGCGGCTGTGTGCGGGTTGGTGATGGTTTCGGCGGCGATGGTGGCGCAGGCTCCGCCTTCACCTGCGCAAACAAGTCCGGCGGGAGCTGCGGGTGCGGGGCGTGTGGGCGGGGGTGCGAACGCGGCGAATGCGATGGGGCGGCCGGCGGATGCGAATAGTCCAGCATCACCCCAGCGAGCAAGCTCGCCGGGGACCCCGGCAGCGCAGGCGGGGCGGAATGCGCTGTACACGTATCTGGATGACATTGCGGCGAAGGATGAGGCGGTGCGGCGGGAGACGATCGCCGGGATTACAACGCGAGCGCAGGCGGAGTTGCGGCAGCAGGAGGTGCGGTCGAGGATTCTGGATTTGATGGGGGGCGGGTTTCAGCGGACTCCGCTGAATGCGAAGGTGGTGGGAAGCACGCAGATGGAGGGGTTCCGGATTGAGAAGGTGGTGTACGAGTCGCAGCCGAATTTCTTTGTGACTGCGCTGTTGTATGTGCCGGGAGACGTTGTCCGTTCTCCGTTGTCCGTTGACCGTTCAGGAACGAAGAACGTAGAACGAACCACGGACAACGCGAAGTGGCCGGCGGTGGTGATGGCGCCGGGACATGCGGCGAGTGGAAAGGCCGGGGATTATGCGATGGCGGCGACGTTTGCGCGGAACGGATTTGTGGTGCTGAGCTATGACCCGATTGGGCAAGGGGAGCGGCTGCAATATCCGGATCCGGCGAAGGCTACGGCGATGCAGGCGGGTGATCCGTATCCGGGAGTGTCGCTGGCGACGCGGCCGACGGGGGAGCACGGCGAGGCGGGGTTGCAGCCCACGCTGATTGGGGATGCGGTGGCGCGGTACTTTGCGTGGGATGGGATGCGGGCGGTGGACTATTTGATTTCGCGGCCGGAGGTGGATGCGGAGGAGATCGGGGCGTTTGGCTGCTCGGGCGGCGGGGCGATGACGGCGCTGCTGGGCGCGGCGGACAGGCGGGTGAAGGCGACGGCGACGGCGTGCTACCTGACGACCATGGACGCGTTGCTGCCGTCGGTGGGAGCGCAGGACGCGGAGCAATCGACGCCGGGATTCATTGCCAGCGGGTTCGACTTTGCGGATTGGGTGGAGCTGGCCGCGCCCAGGGCGTACGCGATGGTGGGGACTACGGGGGATATGTTTCCGTGGAAGGGATTTCTGGCGACGGCGACGGAGGCGAGGAGATTTTATTCGCTGTTCGACGCGACGGCGGCGGGGACGAAGGCAAATGCGGGGGTCTCTCCACTGCGCTCCGCTCCGGTCGAGATGACGGCGTCGGGGGGAGCGCTGCCGACGCCGGCTGCACTTCCGACGCCGACGGGGCCGACGCTGAATCCGGATACGGCGAATGTGGTGGGGGCGGATTCGCCGTTCCAGGTGATTGCGGGGATTGGCGGGCATGGGAATTTGCGACCGATTACGGCACAAATTGTGGGGTTCTTTCTGGTGAAGCTGGCGGGGAGGAGTGCGGATAGTTTTGTGGCGGATGCGCCGGCGGCGGCGGGAAATGCAAATGCGGGGGTCCCTCCACTCGCCTCCGGCTCGGTCGGGATGACGGCGGGAGGGGGAATGGCGGCTCCGGCGGGAGCGCTGCAGGTGACGGCGACGGGGCAGGTGGCGACGAGCTATCCGGGGAGTGAGACGGTGTTCTCGCTGAACTTGAAGCGGGCGAAGGAGAAGCTGCCGGTGTTGCCGGTGCAGACGCTGCAGCAGGTGCAGACGGATGTGAGAGAGGTGACGGGGGCGGAGGCGGTGCCCTTATCATCCTCCGGAGAATTCAAGACAACGGAAGCGACCGCGAACCAGATGTATTCACGGCTAATAGGGCCGAGGACGCCCGGTCATCACCCTGCAATTCTGATGCTGACCGGAGAGCCGCTCTCGACACTCGAGTCTGACGCTCCCAGTCCCAACATTTCCAGGTTCGAAGGTCTTGCCTCCACCAACGTGGTGCTCGCTTTTGAGCCACGGCCGTCGCCGGCGGGTGCCGAGGAGACCAAGTCGCCGATTCTGGGGCCGTTTTATATGACGGAGCTACGGGCGGAGTTGGTGGGGAAGACGATTCTGGGGATGCGGGTGGATGATGTGATTCGGGCGGTGGATTACCTGGCGAGCCGGCCGGATGTGGATGCGGGGAATATTACGGTGGTGGCGAGCGGGCATATGGGGTTGGTGGCGCTGCATGCGGCGGTGCTGGATTCGCGGATCAAGCACGTGACCGTGGACCATGTGCTGGAGAGCTACCGGAGTTTGCTGGCGGCGCCGATGCCGCTGGATGCGCCGCAGGATATTTTGCCGGGAGTGCTGGAGAAGTATGATGTGCCGGACCTGGTGCGGGTGCTGGGGGACCGGGTGACGGCGACGGATTGGTTGAAGGGGACGGATAATCTGGCGGGGAAGTGAAGAGAAAGGCCTGGGGCTAAAGCCCCTCTCTTTTGTGGCGCTGTTCAGGGGCAGACCCAAGGCTAAAGCCCTGGGCTACGAGGCCCCTGCTCCCTCCGGATCGAGCTGCGCTCGAATGGCGCGCTTTGCGCGTGGTGTAGTTCGTTGACCTCCGAAATCGAGCTGCGCTCGAGGACGCCAGGCAGAAAGGCAGATGCGGGGGTCTCTCCACTGCGGCCTGCGGCCTTCGGTCGAGATGACGCTTCGTGGGTGCGCTGGGGATTCGGTCGAGATGACGCTTCGTGGGTGCGCTGGGGATTCGGTCGAGATGACGCTTCGTGGGTGCGCTGGGGATTCGGTCGGGATGACGCTTCGTGGGTGCGCTGGGGATTCGGTCGAGATGACGCTTCGTGGATGCGCTGGGCCTTCGGTCGAGATGACGCTTCGTGGGTGCGCTGGGGATTCGGTCGAGATGACGGTTTGTGGGCGGGGGGAAGAACCGACAAGAGCAAGGGCAACCCACGCTTTCGATGAAGCCGAAGGGATGGGCCACCGGGCGGGCAAATACGGGGGATTCCTCCTGCCCCAGCCAGCAAGCTCTCACCCCAGTGAACAAGTTCACCGGGGATCCCGAAGCTGGCCGGGGACCCCGTTCGCTGCGCTCAGAATGACAAGCAAGAACGAGGGCAAAGGAAAACCGGGAGGCCCCCGAACAGGGTCTCCCGGTTTTTTGCGGAGGGTCACAGACCTGGGAAGGAGTGGCGCCTCACGGTTAGGGGTTAGGGTCCCGGGGGGCCGTCGGGGCAGACGCCGGCGACCATGGCGAAGGTGCCAGAGCCAAGGTTGAAGATGAGGCCGTTGAAGCGGACGTCGCTGCCGACCGCGATGGCCGGGGGCGCGGCGCCACTCGCGGTGGCGACCGGACCGGCGGTTGCGGTGGAGGTGTAGACGGTGATGGTGGACGCTCCTGAGAGCGAAGTGAAGGCGGAGCCGCTGTTGAGGGTGAGAGTGTAGGCGGTGTAGCTGCCGCTGGTGGCGATCTTGGTGACGGTGCCACCGACGGTTTCAGGAATGAGGTAGACGTTGGCGGCGGTGGCGGTGTTGCCGGTGATGGAAGAGGCGACGACGCCGACCGACTGGCCGGGGCTGAGGTTGGCCGCGGTGAACGACGGCGTGAACGGCAGGCCGGTGAGCGAGATGAACTGCGGCGTGATGGCCCAGACGGTGGAGGAGTTGGTGTCGACGGTGAAGATGGAGACGGCGGTGGCGCTGACCGGGATGGCCGGGCCAAGGCCCTGCATCAAGACCATCTTGAAGCTGCCAGAGGCGACCGAAGTGACGGGGCCGCTGAGCAGGTTGATGGGCGGCTGGCCGGTGGGCGGCGGCGGGGCAAGCTGGATGCGGGTGGCAAGCAGGATGCCACCGGATTCGACGATGAAGTCAACCTGGACCAGTTCGCCGGAGGTGAGCGCGGAGAGCGCGGTGAACCCTTGCAGCACCGTGGAGCTGTTGGTGGTGACGGTGAAGTTGGGGCCGGAGCCGGGTTCGAGGGTGACGCTGGTTCCGCTGACCGAGACGACGGTGGCCATCTGCTGCATGCCGGTGCCATTCTGGCCGGCAGGCGGTGCGGCGGTGGCGGGCGGAACGGGCTTGAGCGAGAAGGTGGGGGTGACCGTGACGGTGGTCCCGGAGATGTTGACCGACGGGCCGGCGAGGAGATCGACCAGCAGCGAGGTGGAGGTGTTGTTGACGGTGAACCCCGGCGCCGGGAAGGTGAAGGTGAAGGAGCTGGTGGTCATGGTGGGCGTGACCGAGACCGCCTGGCCAGCACTATTAATGTAGGTAATCTGCGGGCTGGAGAAGGCGATGGTGGCGGTGGTGTAGGTGTCCTCGGGGATGCTGGCGGTGACCAGCGGCGCCTGGACGCCGTTGAGATGGCAAATCTCGACCGTGGTGGGGGTGGAGAGGATGCTGGCCGTGTTGCCCTTGGTGTCCGTGAGGATGATGGAGTTGAGGGTCAGGGTAAAGGCGGCGAGCTGGTCGGAGGGTGCGTCCGTGATGAGGACCGGGACGGTGGCGGTCTGAGCGTTGACGTTGGTGGTCGAGTTCGGCGAGACCGAGTTGGAACAACTGGAGAGGAGGCCGGCGGCCAAGGCGAGAGAGGAGGCAAGGGCTAGAAAGCGGGTCGTGCTTACGTTCATGGTCGTTCTCCGTTGGGAGGAAGATGCGAACCTACTCGGCTGCAATAGACGTGAAGGCCGAGTAGCGGATTACACCGTCGGCTGAAATAGTACGCCTGACGGGGGGAAACGGGAGGATAAAGTGATGGATTTATGGGCGATATTCGCCCACCGACGCGCTTAGGTTGGCTACGCTGCTTTGGCGGCGCGGATGCGGATGGGGTCGAGATGACGCATCCTTTTGTTTGGGCTCGAGGCGAGAGGCCCGGGGCTAAAGCCCCTCTCTTTTGTGGCGCTGTTCAGGGGCAGACCCAAGGCTAAAGCCCTGGGCTACGAGGCCCCTGCTCCCTCCGGATCGAGCTGCGCTCGAATGACGCGCTTTGCGCGTGGTGTAGTTCGTTGACCTCCGAAATCGAGCTGCGCTCGAGGACGCCAGGCAGAAAGGCAGATGCGGGGGTCTCTCCACTTCGCGCTACGCGCTTCGGTCGAGATGACGCATTCTCTCTTGGGGACTCAGGCGGGGCGGGCGATGGGGAGGGTGAAGGTGAAGACGGAGCCGTGGCCGAGCTGGCTGGTGACGGAGATGGCGCCGCCGTGGGCGTTGACGATGGCGCGGGCGATGGCGAGGCCCATGCCGGTTCCGGAGACGCGGTTGCGCTGGCCCTGGCCGCGATAGAACTTGTCGAAGATCATGGCCTGCTCGATGGCGTCGATGCCGGCGCCGCGGTCGGCTACGGAGATGGCGACGGTGTCGCCAACGCGGTCGGCGGTGATGTAGATGGGCTGGGCCGGCGCGGGTGGGACGGCGGGCGAATACTTGACGGCGTTGCCGAGCAGGTTGGCGAGGACCTTGTGGATCCAGCCGGCGTCGGCGATGACCGAGGGCAGGCCGTGGGGAAGGTTGACGCGGAAGTCGCGGGTGGGATTGCTGAGGCGGCACTCGTCGACGGCGGAGTTGACCAGGTCGGCGACGCTTTGGGGCTTGAGGTTGAGCTGGACTTTGCGGGCGTCGAGCTGGGCCATTTCGACGGCCTGCTCGATGAGGTGGTTGAGGCGGTCGGACTCCTCGTCGATGACGGTGAGGAGTTCCTTCTCGGCGGGGGCGTCGAGCGAACCGTGCTGGGAGAGCAGCGAGGTGATGGAGGCCTTGATGGCGGTGAGCGGGGTGCGCAGCTCGTGGGTGACGGAGTCGAGCAGGGCGGTGCGGAGGCGCTCGGTCTCCTTGGCGGCCTCGGAGCGGGCGGAGTCTTCGAGGGCGTCGGCGCGCTCGATGGACATGGAGACGAGGCCGCTGAGGGCCTCCATGGTCTCGCGCGAGAGGCAGGTGGCTTCCAGCAACAGGGCGCCGGAGGGGCGGACGCCGATGCGGAGGGGGATGGCGGTGGGCAGGCCGTCGGCGGGCGAGCGGAAGATGGGGAGCATCATGGCTTCGCGGAGGTCCTTGACGATGTCGGCACGGGTGCGGTCGGTGTAAGGGCCGGTGCTTGGGGCATCGGGGACGGACCAGGGGATTTTGGGGCTGGAGATGCGCTTGGGGTCGGAGAGATAGATGCGGTCGCCGTCGGCGATGTAGAGGGTGACGGCGGGGGAGTTGAAGGAGTTGGCGACGCTGGGAGGGATGAAGTTGAAGAGCTGGGAGACGTTCTCGGGCTGGAGGAGCTGGCGGCCGAGGCGGTAGAGCATCTCGGACTCGCGGCGGCGAGCGTTGGCCTCCTCGGACTCCTCGCGGATGCGGGAGGCGAGATGGGAGGCGTAGAGGGAGGTTCCGAGGAAGGCGAAGAAGACAACCCAGTTCTGGGTGTCGGCGATGGTGAGGGTGCCGACCGGCGGAAGGAAATAGTAGTTGAAGCAGAGGGCGGCCACGATGGAGGCGCCGACGGCGTAGCGCAGACCCCAGTTTCCCGCGAGGCCGAGGGCGAGCAGGAGGAAAGTGAGCGCGATAGTGGTGTGGCTGGCGTTCGGGAAATGACGGAACGAAGCTACAATAGCGGCAAGCGCAAGAGCGATGGCGAGCCAGCGTGCAGTCTCAATGATGCGCTTGGTGTACACAGTGGGAATTGTACGGCGATTCGTTGCCGAGGTTTGCGGAACTTACGAATTCTTGACGGGTTGGGATGATAGTTGTAGGAGTTGCAGGTTGCAGGTCGCAGGTTCGAGATGCGAAGGCGTGCCCCAGGGGAGACCCGAGGCTGAAGCCTCGGGCTACCAGCCCCAGATTTGACGCGGTGCTGGGAGGGCCAAGCTTGAAGGCTTGGCGTACCTAGAAGCAAGAGCGAGGTTCGAGGGAAGGGCAACTACTGAGATTCTGACTCTTCGAGTCAGAATGACGCGGCAAAGGGTTCGAGGTTCGAGGGGGCAGGAAGAGCCGGATGAATACTGAACAGCCGAGGACGAAGACTCCGGACGAGTGGCTGGAGGACGTGAGCGGGCAGAAGCGCGGGCGGTTCAAGGTGTTTCTGGGGTACGCGCCTGGGGTGGGCAAGACGTTCAGCATGCTGAGCGAGGCGATCCGGCGGAAGAGCCGCGGCGAAGACGTGGTGATTGGGATTGTGGAAACGCATGGGCGGGTGCGGACGGCGGAGCTGGCGGCGCAACTGGAGCAGGTTCCGCGTAAACAGTTGGAGTACAAGGGCACGCTGTTTGAAGAGATGGACGTGGAAGCCATCCTGAAGCGGAAGCCGGAAGTGGTGCTGATCGACGAGCTGGCGCACACCAATATTGAAGGCAGCGAGCACACCAAACGCTTCCAGGACGTGTTGCAGATTCTGGAGGCGGAGATCGACGTGCTGTCGACGCTGAATATTCAGCACGTGGAGAGCATTACGCCGCGAGTGCAGAGCCTGACCGGGATAACGGTGCGGGAGACGGTTCCGGACTGGGTGCTGGACCGGGCGGACGAAGTGGTGCTGAGCGACCTGACGCCGGAGGCGCTGGTGACGCGCATGGGGCGCGGCGATATCTACCCGGTGGAGCGGGCGGAGCGGGCGCTGAGCAATTTTTTCCGGCGCGGGAACCTGATTGCATTGCGCGAGATGGCGCTGCAACGTGTGACCAAGGCAGTGGACCGGACGCTGGACGACTACGTGCAGCGGAAGAAGCTGAGCGGTCACTGGCAGATTGCGGAACGGATTGCGGTGTGCATCAGCGCGAACCCGGAGTCGCGGGACCTGATTGCGCGCGGGGCGCGGATGGCGGAGGCGACCAGCGGCGAGTTTTATGTGGTGTACGTGGAGGTGGACTCGGACATTCCAGATACGCGGAAGCGCTCGCTGGAGGGCAACATTCTGTTTGCGGAGAACGTGGGGGCAAGAGTGGTGCGGCTGCAGGGCAGAAGCGTGCCAACGGCGGTTGCGGACTTTGTTTCCAAGAACCGGGTCACCCAGGTGTTCTTCGGGCGGAGTGCGGTAAAGGGCTGGAAGCAGTATTTGTACTATCATGCGCTGGGACAGTTTATGCGGAATGCGCCGCACGTGGACGTTCACATTGTGACGCAGATAGCGAAGTGAAGCAGTTGTTAGTTGCTGGTTATTAGTTGTTAGTTGAAGAACAACTACGGAGATTCTGACCTGCGGTCAGAATGACGGCTTAAGGGCGTAAGGGCGTAGGTGAGTGGTAGAAGTTGGGAAGCTGGTAAGCGATGCAGATTCTGGTTGTGGATGATGAGCCTCAGATTACGCGGGTGTTGCGCACGTCGCTGCAAAGCAACGGGCATGAAGTTACGGTGGCGCATGACGGCACGGAGGCGCTGGCGCAGTTTTTGAAGGCGCAGCCGGAGCTGGTGATTACCGACCTGGCGATGCCGGGGATGAACGGGATCGAGCTGACGCGGGAGATCCGCGAGCGGTCGAAGGTGCCGGTGATAGTGCTGAGCGTGCGCGGCAACGACGCCTCGAAAGTGGAGGCGCTGGACGAGGGCGCGGACGACTATATTACCAAGCCGTTCAGCATTCAGGAGCTGCTGGCGCGGGTGCGGGTGCAGATGCGGCGGCTGGCGGCGGCGGCAGGTCCGGCGGAAGAGACCACGATCGAGCTGGGGGATTTCCGCATCGATATGGAACGACACCAGGTGCTGGTGCGCGACGTGGAGGTCCACCTGACGCCGAAGGAGTTCGACCTGATGGTGTACTTTGCGCGGAATGCGGACCGGGTGCTGACCCACAAGACGCTGCTGCGGGCAGTGTGGGGCGCGGCGGGGATCGACCAGCCGGAGTACCTGCGGGTGCTGGTGGCGCAGTTGCGGAAGAAGATCGAGCCGGATACGGGAAAAGGCGAGCCGAGGTACATTCTGAGCGAGCCGTGGGTGGGCTACCGGCTGAGCCCGAGTGGGGATGAGGCGGTTAGGGCGGAGTAGGTGTTAGTTCTCAGTTGTTAGTTGCAGGTTGCTAGTTGCGGGTTCGGCGGGCTGCGGGCACCCGGTGAGAGGTGTGGGTGCGGGTGTTAAAGTCCTTAACAAAATCTTTATGTTCTTCCTACTGACTTTCTACAAGGGCGGCTGACAGACTGAGTCCAGTGATTCTGGCGCGTTTGCTGGCATGTGTGTGCGCGTTGGGACGCAAATAACTTGAGAGTTCTCAAGGAGAGTGCATGAGCGACATCGCGTTTCTTGCGGCTTCGATCGTATTTTTCCTGGTTGCGGTGCTGTATGTGCATGGCTGCCAGAAACTGACGAAGGGTGGGGACGGCCATGCTTGAGAATGTTCTGCTGCTAGTGTTGACGGCCGGCTTGCTGGTCTACCTGATGATTGCGCTGTTGCGTCCGGAGAAATTCTGATGACCTCGAATGGCTGGCTGCAGATTGCGGTGTTCTTTGTGCTGGTACTGCTGGCGGCGAAGCCGATGGGGCTGTACATGGCGCGGGTGTACGAGCGCAAGAAGACCTGGCTGGACCCGGTGCTGGGGCCGGTGGAGCGGCTGCTGTACAAGCTGACCGGCGTGGACGCGGAAGCGGAGATGCGCTGGACCGAGTATGGCGTGGCCATGCTGATCTTCAGTTGCGCGTCGCTGCTGCTGACGTATGGAGTGGAGCGGCTGCAGCATGCGATCCCGCTATGGAACCCGCAGCACTGGCCGGCGGTGGAGCAATACCTGGCGTGGAATACGGCGGCCTCATTTACCACGAACACCAACTGGCAGTCGTACGTGCCGGAACAGACGATGAGCTACCTGACCCAGATGTTCGGGCTGGCGACGCACAATTTCTGGTCGGCGGCGGTGGGCATGGCGCTGGCGATCGCGTTTATCCGGGGGATATCGCGGCGCGAGACGGACAAACTGGGGAATTTCTGGGTGGACCTGACGCGGGGGACGCTGTGGGTGCTGGCGCCGATCTGCGTGGTGTATGCGCTGGCCCTGGTGAGCCAGGGAGTGATCCAGAATTTCAAGCCGTACGACACGGCGACGCTGGTGGAGAAGCAGAATGTAACCACCACCGGCACAGATGGAAAGCCTGTAACCACGGTGGTTACAACCCAGACGATCGGACAGGGGCCGACGGCCAGCCAGGAAGCGATCAAGATGCTGGGGACCAACGGGGGCGGATTTTTCAATGCGAACTCGGCACATCCGTATGAGAACCCGACGCCGCTGACCAACCTGATGGAGATGTTTTCGATTTTTCTGATCCCGGGCGGCCTGTGCGTGACGCTGGGCACGATGACGGGGTCGAAGGGGCACGGCTGGGCGGTGTTTGCGGCGATGTCGATCCTGTGGTTCTGCGGCGTGGCGACCTGCTACTGGGCGGAGGCGCAGCCGAATCCGCTGCTGAAGGGCGTGGACCAGCGTGTGGTGATGGGCGGGGCGCAGCCCTTGAGCAGCGGCGGGAACATGGAAGGCAAGGAGGTGCGGTTCGGGATCGCCAACTCGGCGTTGTTTGCGACGGTGACGACGGACGCGAGCTGCGGCGCGGTGAACTCGATGCACGACTCGTTTATGCCGCTGGGCGGGATGGTGCCGCTGGTTAACATTCACCTGGGCGAGCTGATCTTCGGCGGGGTGGGCGCGGGCATGTACGGAATGCTGGTGTTCGTGATCCTGACAGTGTTTATCGCGGGGTTGATGGTAGGCCGGACACCGGAGTACCTGGGCAAGAAGGTAGAGGCATACGACGTGCAGATGTCGATGCTGTACTTCCTGATCTTCCCGGTGGTGATTCTGGGGTTTGCGGCGATTTCGGTACTCGCGCCGTTCGGTCTGGCGGGCATTACGAACCATGGGCCACACGGGCTGACGCAGATCCTGTATGCGTACACGTCGGCGGCGGGGAACAACGGATCGGCGTTTGCGGGGATTAGCGCGAACACGCGCTGGTACAACTCGACGCTGGGGATCACCATGCTGGCGGGGCGGTTTCTGATGATTGTCCCGATGCTGGCGGTGGCGGGTAACCTGGCGACGAAGAAGATCGCGCCGCCGAGCGTGGGCACGTTCCCGGTGAACAGCACGCTGTTTGCGCTGCTGCTGGTGGGCGTGATTTTGATTGTGGGCGCGCTGACGTTCTTCCCGGCTTTGAGCCTGGGACCGATTCTGGAGCATTTGTTGCTGAGGGTAGGGACGAGTTTTTAGGGGCAGGTTCGAGGTTCGAGGGAAAGGCAACTGCGGGGGTCTCTCCGCTGCGCCTGCGGCTCCGGTCGAGATGACGACCAAGAAGCGAAGGGCAGGACGGGCAGCAGCGAAGAATGACGGGCGGAAGCGAAGGGCATGACTGGCAGAGGCGAAGAGTGACGGGCAGCAGCGAAGGGCATGACGGGCGGAAGCGAAGAGGCTAGGAGAGTTTGATGAGTGCAGCGCAGACAGGCACGGCGAAGAAGAAGAGCTTGTTCGATGGGGCGATTGTGCGCCGCGCGGCAGTGGATTCGCTGAAGAAGCTGAATCCAATGCTGATGATGAAGAACCCGGTGATGTTTGTGGTGGAAGTGGGCAGCGTGGTGACGACGGTGCTGCTGTTCAAGCGGGGCGGGGACTTCGGGTTCAACCTGCAGATCACGCTGTGGCTGTGGTTCACGGTGCTGTTTGCGAACTTCGCGGAGGCGATGGCGGAGGGACGCGGCAAGGCGCAGGCGGACGCGCTGCGCAAGGCGAAGAGCGAGACCACGGCGTACAAGCTGAAGGGCGACGGCGGCGTGGAAGAGGTCCCGAGCTCGCATCTACGAGTTGGGGACAAAGTAAGAGTTGTCGCCGGCGTGATGATTCCCGGCGACGGCGAGGTGATTGAGGGCGTCGCGTCGGTGGACGAGAGTGCGATTACGGGCGAGAGCGCGCCGGTGATTCGCGAGGCGGGCGGCGATCGCAGCGCGGTGACGGGCGGGACACGGGTGCTGAGCGATGTGATCGTGGTGAAGATTACGGCGAACCCGGGCGAGACGTTTCTGGACCGCATGATTGCGCTGGTGGAAGGCGCGGAGCGGCAGAAGACGCCCAATGAGATTGCGTTGAATATATTGCTGGCGGGGCTGACGATTATCTTTCTGCTGGCGGTGGTGACGCTGGAGCCGTTCGCGGTGTACTCGCATGCGCCGCAGACGGCGTTTGTGCTGATCTCGCTGCTGGTGTGCCTGATTCCGACGACCATTGGCGGGCTGCTGTCGGCGATCGGGATTGCGGGCATGGATAGGCTGGTGCAGCACAATGTGCTGGCGGTGAGCGGGCGCGCGGTAGAGGCGGCGGGCGATGTGAACACGCTGCTGCTGGACAAGACGGGGACGATTACGCTGGGCAACCGGCAGGCGTCGGAGTTTCTGGCGGCGGCGGGAGTGAGCAGCGAAGAGCTGGCGGACGCGGCGCAGTTGTCGAGCCTGCCGGACGAGACGCCGGAGGGCCGCTCGATTGTGGTGCTGGCGAAGGAGCAGTACGGGCTGCGGGGGCGCGAGCTGGCGCACCTGAAGGTGGAGTACATCCCGTTCAGCGCGGTGACGCGGATGAGCGGCATCGACATGGAAGGCCGGAGCATTCGCAAGGGCGCGGCGGACGCGATCGACAAGTACCTGAAGGAGAATGGGTCGGGGGTTGGGCTGCCGGATGAGGTGCGGGCCAAGGTGGACCAGGTGGCGCGCAGCGGAGGCACGCCGCTGGTGGTGGCGGAGAATGGGCGCGCGCTGGGCGTGATCCACCTGAAGGACATTGTGAAGGGCGGGATGCGGGAGCGGTTCGATCAACTGCGGGCGATGGGGATCAAGACCATCATGATTACGGGCGACAATCCGCTGACCGCGGCGGCGATTGCGCGCGAGGCGGGGGTGGACGACTTCCTGGCGGAGGCGAAGCCCAAGGACAAGATGGACCTGATCAAGCGCGAGCAGGCGCAGGGCAAGCTGGTGGCGATGACCGGCGACGGGACCAACGACGCGCCCGCGCTGGCGCAGGCCGACGTAGGCGTGGCCATGAACAGCGGCACGCAGGCGGCGAAAGAGGCGGGGAATATGGTCGACCTGGACTCGAACCCGACCAAGCTGATCGAGATTGTGGGGATTGGGAAGCAGTTGCTGATGACGCGCGGCGCGCTGACGACGTTCTCGATTGCGAACGACGTGGCCAAGTACTTCGCGATCATTCCGGCGATGTTTGCGGGGGTATTTCCGGTGATGGCGGCGATCAACATCATGCACCTGAAGTCGCCGGAGTCGGCGATTCTGTCGGCGGTGATTTTCAATGCGCTGATTATTGTGGCGCTGATTCCGCTGGCGCTGAAGGGCGTGCAGTACACGCCGATGTCGGCGGCGGCGCTGCTGCGGCGGAACCTGTGGATTTATGGGCTGGGCGGGATTGTGGCGCCGTTTATCGGAATCAAGGCGATCGATATGTTGATTGCGGCGGTGCATCTGGTTTAGTTGTTAGTTGCTGGTTGTTAGTTGCTAGTTGAAAGGCGAATGCGGGAACCTATTGGGTGAAAGATGCGAGCGATTGTGGTGACATGAAGTGAGATGCAGGTCCTTCGACTGCGCGCTGCGCGCTTCGCTCAGGATGACGGGGCTTTTGGAAGGAAGAGGCAGGCGATGAAGAAGCATATTGTGACGGCGGTGCTGTACACGTTGATTACGGCGGTGGTGCTGGGGATCGGGTATCCGCTGGCGGTGACGGGGCTGGCGCATGTGCTGTTTCCGAAGCAGGCGGACGGGAGCCTGATCTATCGCGCGGACGGCACGCTGGTGGGGTCGCGGCTGATCGGGCAGGCGTTCGACGGGCCGGGATACTTCTGGTCGCGGCAGTCGGCGGCGGGGTCGGGGAATGGCTATGATGCTTCGAACTCGAGCGGGTCGAATTATGCGCCGACCAATGCGGCGCTGGTGTCGCGGGTGGCGGGGACGGTGGCGACGGTAAATCCGAAAGGGACGCAGGGGCCGGTGCCGATCGACCTGGCGACGGCGTCGGCGTCGGGGCTGGATCCGGATATTTCGCCGGCGGCGGCGTACTACCAGGTGGCGCGGGTGGCGGCAGAGCGGCACATGAGCGAAGATGCGGTGCGGGCGTTGGTGACGGCACACGTGACGCCGCGGCAGTTTGGGTTGCTGGGCGAGCCGCGGGTGAATGTGCTGGAGCTGAATCTGGATTTGGACGGGGCGGCGGGGAAATAGGGCGGGTTGGAGAGAATGTCCGGGGCTGAAGTCCTATTTGTTCTGCGGCGATTACGGCACGGATAAATCCGTGCCCTTAACGAAACGGAGTTTTTCAGCAACCTTTAAAGGCCGCGAGGGCTCCGGCTCCGGTCGAGATGGCGGCTTCTTTTGGGTCGGAGGGGCGGGTTATTTGTTGGCAGTGGGATTGGTGCGGGCGGAGTCGGGATTGGACATGAGGCTGGTTTCGTTGACGGCTTCGAAGTCGCTGCCTTTTACCTGGAGGAGGTTGTGGAGGTCGTCGTCGTTCCAGCGGGGGTCGGGTGCGCCCGAAAGGAACCAGGCGGACCCGTTGTCGGCGAGAAACATGCCATAGCGTTTGAGGGCGGTGAGAATGACCTGATTGGTTTTGGAGAAGCCGGAGATGTCGAAGTCGGCGCGCAGGCGGAAACGAAGCCCCATGGGCGGGAACCTGCGGTCATCGATGTTGGAGGCGTCGTGGCGGGCGGGCCAGATGTGCCCATTCAAAGTTTTGGGGACGGTGAAGCGGAGGGCGTGGCGAATTTCGCCGGAGGCGACTTCGTCGTAGCGAACCAGGCCGGGGAGGATGGGCAGGCCGGCGGCATCGGCTGAAGTTTCGCCGTTGGGGCGGAGTTTGTCGCTGTTGAGGTCCATCTTGATGCCGGAGCCGGCCTCCCAGGTGGTGTCGGACAGGCGCTTTACGGCATAGAGCTCGATGAGCATGCAGTGGTCCTTGTCGACGAGGAGGATGTGGCGGTCGCCGTCTTCAGGGGGGTTGGGGCCGCCTTCAATGGGAGGGTTGGGCGGGATGGGATAGGTCCCGGGATCGCTGTCGGTGTCGTAGCCGAACCGGACTTTGGATGGCTTAACGTGCGAGTCGGTGAGGGTGAAGGGGATTCCATTGGCGGGGTCTGCGCCGAAGTCGGGGTGCAGGCCCAAGTCCGCGCCGATGCTGGCGATGTAGGCCTTGGAAGGCGGATCGATGGGGAGCTTGTCGATGGGGACGTTCCAGACGTTGTCGGCGGGGAAGATGGGGCAGCCTGCGATCTGGGGGCCGGAGGAGGTTGAGGCCGGAGGCTGCTGGGCTGCGGCGATGGAGCTGCCGAGGATGAGGATGGCGGCGAAGAGCGGGAGACCGGAGGTGGTGAAGCGATCGAGAGACATAGCTGCGCCTCGTTTCGGGTTGGCTTGCATTCTATCGTGGGGCAGGTGAGGCGAATTGGGATTGGTGCGGGAGGAAAGACAAATGCGGGGGTCTCTCCACTTCGCGCTACGCGCTTCGGTCGAGATGACGCATCCTTTGGGGTTGTGGCAGGGGCCGGTCGAGATGACGGCTTCAAAGGGCGAGGACCCCGCCTTAGGCGCTCTTCCAACCCAGCGGGCAAAGACTGCCCGCCGGGAATCCCGGCGGTAGCTGCGCCGGAGGTGTGTCGGGTGGCGAGCTTAATTTGGATGAGCGCCCTATTTTTGTTGCACTTCGGGTGAATTTCTTTATCGAATCTTCATTTCCATCCTGTTACAAACGTAGCATCCAGCAAACTGCAGCCCAGACCTGCGGCAAGAATCGCAACGCAAGTTCACCCAGGAGACGCATATGTCCAGGCAGTGGTGTATCCTCCGCACTCTCGTAAGCATTGGGTTCATGGTCGTGATGATTCTGTTTGCGTCCCCGGTGCGGGCACAGCAGACCACGGGAGGGATTACCGGGGAGGTGACGGACTCGCAGGGCGGGATCCTGGCTGACGCGAAGGTGGAGGCGGTGGCGGATGAGACGGGGCTGAAGCGCAGCCAGGCCTCGGGCGCGAACGGATATTATGCGTTCGCCAACCTGCCGCCGGGCCATTACACGCTGACGGTGACGCACGAGGGGTTCGAAAAGCAGGTGCTGCCGTCGATTGCGGTAGAGGCGGGGCGCACGGCGACGGTGAATATGACGCTGACCATCGGGGCGGTGACCCAGTCGGTGACGGTGAACGCGGTGCCGCTGCTGAATGCGGTGGATACGACCAACGGATACGTGCTGGACAAGACGCAGATTGAGTCGATCCCGATGCCGACGGGTTCGCCGCTGGGGACGGCGATTCTGTCGCCGGGGGTAGATGCGGAGCTGTCGCCGGGGACGGGAGTGAATGCGGGGATGGGGAATCCGCCGATCTGGGCGAACGGGCAGAGGGACACCAGCAACAGCTTCAGCCTGAACGGGGTGGACGGGAGCAGCCTGTTCAACGGGAAGAGCACCAGCGATGTGGGGTCGGCGCGGGTGATCAACTCGACCGGGGTTTCGACCAGCCTGGGCGGAGGCGGGGTAATTTCGTCGACGGCGTCGGTGTATCTGTCGATCGGGAACGCGATTCCGACGCCGGCGCCGGAGATGGTGCAAGAGGTGCGGGTGAACGCTTCGATGTACGACGCGCAGCAGGGGTCGACGTCGGGCGCGCACATCGATCTGAGCACGGCTTCGGGGACGAACGCGTTCCACGGCAGTTTGTATGGACGCCGGGGAACGAACTGGATCAATGCGGACCCGTTCTTCTTCAATAGCGACCCGGCGATGCCGGGGTACCTGAAGAACCCGGAGCTGCACCGATACCTGGTGGGCGGCACGGTGGGCGGGCCTCTGATCAAGGACAAGCTGTTCCTGTTTGCGGCGTACCAGCACCTGCATGTATCGGACCAGGAGATTGGGGACTCGTTTGTGGATGTGCCGGTGGGGTTGAGCGACACCAACCGGACGGCAAGCGGTCTGGCGGGCATTGTGAACCCGCAGTTCGACAACTCGAGCTTCCTGGGCTATGACCTGGCTGCGTCCGACATGAACCCGACGGCGCTGGCGCTGCTGAATATTCCTGCGCTGCCGGGCGAGCCGGGGAAATGGCTGATCCCGAACGACACGGAGTCGGGATACCTCTCGCCGCAGCATGGCTACGATGCGATCCTGCCGGGAACGGGGCGGTTCCATGCGGACGTTGGGGTGGCGGACCTGGACTGGAACGCGACCACCAAGGACACGGTGGCGCTGAAATACTATTACCAGCACGATCCGACGCTGGCGCCGTACGCGTTTTCGAGCGTGCCCGGATTTACCGAGCACCTGGACTCGGGGTCGCAGGTAGCGGCGATCAACAACACGTTCCAGATAAAGCCGAACCTGAGCACGACGGAGAATGTGGGGATTCTGCGGGAGAAGACGTGGGCGGACAACGAGCAGCCGTGGGGGCCGACGAATGTTCCGGGCTGCGCGAACCCATGTTTCAACGTGTTTGGGTCGAAGTACTTTCCCGGGGTGTCGATCTTCGACGTGTATGGTCAAGCGGCGGTGAACGCGGGTTTTCTGGCGACCAACAGCATTCTGAACATCGGGCCGAACGCGGAGGGGCAGTCGAGCAACACAGGCGCGTTTCAGAACCGTATCATGCCGTCGGGGGACGCGATCTGGACGCTGGGCAAGCACACGGTGAGCTTTGGGATGAGCTACGGCTACACGCAGTTGAATACGATCGACAAGCGGCCGGGGACGGGGTCGATCGCGACCAGCGACCTGAGCGCGTATGCGCAGGGATATGTGACGCCGGGCAGCAGCGCGAGCGGATTCTATGTGACCTCGTTCCTGCAAGGCAACGCAAGCCGCTACTACCGCGCGAACCAGGTGGGGAGCTATGTGCAGGACAAGTTCCAGGTGACGCCGACGCTGAGCCTGACGGCGGGAGTGCGGTATGACTGGGACGGCGGGCTGACGGAGAAGTACGGGCGCATCTTCAACTTCGATTTCAGCACCCCGTGCTCGACCAAGACCGCGTATTGCTATACGCCGAGCCCGAGCGAGACGCCGGGCAACATACCGGCGACCAACGGACTGGTGATCGCGGGCAACAACAGCAACCCCACCGCAGGGGTGAGTCCGACGACGCTGACCGGGCGGCAGTGGGGGATTGCGCCGCGGGTGGGGGCGGCGTGGCAGCCGGCGATGTTCAACTCGAAGGTGGTGGTGCGGACCGGGTTCGGCATGTACTACGACCGGGGCGAGCTGTTCAGCTACTTTTCGCCGGGGTACGCGATTGGGACGGTGACGGGCGGGCCGTTCGGAGTGAACCAGTCGCTGCCATTTGTGAACGACTCGAGCTGCGCGGTATCGTTCCTGTATGAGTACTTTCTGCCGACGTGCGCCGGCGGCGACCAGGGCAACACGCCCACGGCGGCGGCGGAGGGCGACCTGGCAAATCCATATGGCACGTCGCTGCTGGCCCCGCCGAGCAATCCGAAGTCGTCGGACCTGAGCAACTATCTGCCCAACCTGGCCTCAATCAACGAGGGCGGGAAACCGATCTCGCTGGGCGTGTATGACCGCAGGAACAAGCTGCCGTATACCTACAATTTCACGCTGGACGTGCAGTGGCAGCCGCGCAACGACCTGGCGATCGAACTGGGGTACACGGGCAACCTGGGCCGGCACCAGGTGATTCCGGTGCCGTTCAACCAGCCGAACATTGCCAACGCCAGCCATCCGATCAACGGCGAGATTTACAGCTACGGCTACGTGGTGCAAGGCGTGAATCTGCCCAACGGCCAGCCCTACGACTTCGACTACGAGAACGGCAACGTGGACCACCGGGTGCCGTACCTGGGTTATGCGGCGGAGTCGATCGACTACAAGGCGGCAGGTATCGATACCTATAACGCGCTGACGGCGCATGTGGACAAGCGCATGAGCCACGGCGTGCAGGTGGGGTTCTCGTACACCTACTCGCACGCGCTGGACGAGCAGAGCGGGCTGGGGCTGTTCTACAACGGCAACAACCCGCTGAACCTGCGCGACGGTTACGCGTCGGCGGACTTCGACCGGACCCACGTGATCAATTTCAATTACGTTTTCAAAGTGCCGGATGTGGTGGCCAACCAGCACAGCCTGGAGGGCTACGCGGCGGACGGCTGGTCACTGGTGGGTTTGACGGTGTTGCAGAGCGGGCAGCCGTACAGCGTGATCGACTTCTCAGGGGCGATCGGCAGCATCTACTACAGCACGTCGGACGGCATCACCAACCCGATTGTGCCGCTGGCGCCGGGCTGCACGCCGAAGAATGCGCTGACCGGACACTCCGGTGCATTTGTGGGCGTGAACCCGAATTACACGGCGCTGAAGCTCTCGTGCTTCACGCTGCCGGTGCTGACCGCGGGGCCCAATGGCAGCTTCGGCGGCGCGGTCCCGGCCAACGATCCGTATGAGACGGGCTTTACCAGCCGGCAGCGAAATATCTTCCGGCAAGCGTTCCAGAAGCGGGCGGATGCGTCGCTGGTGAAGATGACGAACCTGAGCGACCGGTATGCGCTGAAGTACACCTTCGACGTGTACAACCTGACCAATACGACCAGCTTCGACGTTCCCGGCAACGAAGTTGCGCAGAACGCGCTGTATAGCCCTACTCCGGCGGCGGGAACTCCGGTGCTGCCGGGGACCTGCAACGCGCAGGGGGTGGGCACGGTGAGCGGCAGCTTCTATAGCTGCCCGGTGAGCCTGGGGATCGTTACGCATACGATCGGGAGCCCGCGGCAGGTGCAGATGTCGCTGAGTCTGACGTTCTAGGGGCGGTTGTTAGTTGAGGGGCAGCGACGGAGATTCTGACTCTTCGAGTCAGAATGACGGCGTAGAAGGGGAACCCGTGCGGGGTGTGGACGGCTATTTGCTGGTGTCGAGGATGGACTGCATCTCATTGTGATGCTTGGCGTCGCTGGAGATGAGTGCCGTCAGGTCGGTGTTGGAGATGCGGCAATCGAGCAGCGTACCGGTGCCGGGAAATCTGTTGTTGGTGCCGACGCAGACGAACTCGAGGTTCCCGTCGTGGAGGATGTGGCCTGACTCGTGCGTCTCCACCGGGCCGCGATCTAATTGGTTGAAAGTGGCGATTCTCTCCTCTTGCCATGCGTGCGTCGCGGCGGAGTCGAGCACGTCGCCGGTTGCGGTGAGTCCAATGTAGCCGCCGCCATAGGCTCGCTCGATCTCGAGAGATTTCCAATAGGGTTCGGAAGTGGCAGTCCACATTAATGGAAGGTGAAAAGTGTGGCCTGCGAAGGCTACGTTGTTTCCGTGGCGGAGGTGCCAGCCGATGGCGTCGGCGGCGGGAAGGAGCAAGAGGAAGGCGACGACGAGGATCGCGAATGCGATGATGCTCGCGCTAACGATGCCGAACAGAAGGATGACGCGACTTAGCTTGACGGGGAGTTCCCTGCTCTTCATGGCGTGTTCGACCCGGAGGCGAGGTCGATGCAACTATAACTCGTAATTTGTCGCCCGGCGGAAAAAGCAAATGCGGGGGTCCCTCCACTCCGCGCTCGAGCGCTCCGGTCGGGATGACGGCGCTAGATGGCTGTTCGCAAAGAGAGCGTACCCCAGGGGCTAGAGCCCCTCGAGTCGAACATGGGGCACCCGGCCCGGGGCTAAAGCCCTTTTTATTTCGACTTCGATTCAGGGGCCTAAAGGCCCCTGCTCCCTCCGGGGCCGAGCTGTCGCTCGGCGGAACGGCAGAACTGAGAACTGACAACTGAGAACTGAGAACTGAGAACTAGCAACTGACAACCTGCAACTGTCCTCTAGCGTTTGGGGGAGAAGCCGAAGATGACGGAGACGGTGATGCTGCGGGCGGGCATGATGGTGATGTTGTCGCCGCCGTTGATGGGGGTGGGGCCGGTGGTGTTGAAGGCGTCAGCGTAAGTGGTGCCGTTTTCGGTGATGACCTGCGGGGTCGCGGTGCCGGCGATGGTCTCGCCGGTGATGGCGGAGGAGTTGAAGAGGTTGTTGAAGCTGAGGCGGAGCTTGGTTTGGTCGAAGCGGCCGCCCGAGCGGATGGTGTAGTTGAGGAAGAGATTGGCGAAGTCGAAGGGCGCGATGGTGGCCTGGTTGTGGTAGGCGCCGTTATCGATATAGAAGGTGCCGATACGTTTGTTGAAGAAGCCGAGGTCGAAGGAGCGGTGCTGGTAGGTGACGCCCGCGGTCTCCATATCGTGGGGGGTCTGCTGGACGTAGATGTCGGGAGGCACGGTTTCGATGTAGGGGCCGGCGGCAGCGCAGGCAGTGGATGAACCAGTGCAGGTGGTCGCCAGCGTGCCCTCGTAGACGGCCTTGTTGAGACTGCCGTTGAGGTAGAGGCCGAGGCCGTGGGAGAGATTGATGTTGCTCTCGGCCTCTAGACCCTGGGTGACGGAACTGGGCTGCGGGTAGCAGACGTTGTCGTCGCCCGAGCTGTTGTTGTTGGCGATGCAGGAGTAGCTGTTGTCGAAGTGGATGTGGAAGTAGTCCGCATCGAAGGTTACGTTCTTCAGCTTGAGGACGGTGCCGGCTTCGTAGGTGGTGTTCTTCTGCTGCTTGGGCAGGGTGACCTGCGGAGCGATGCCGTTGCTGTTGGTCTGCGCATAGTCGAAGACGCTGGAGGGGGGGACGATGCTGCCCTGCGCGGCCTGGGCAAAGACCGACCAGTTGGGCTGAATGCGGTAGTTGAGGTTGAGCGAGGGCAGAGTGGCGAGGTAGCTGCCCTGGTTTGCGGCGAAGGCCTGGGGGTTGATGTTGGTCTGGGTGTTGTAGGTGTAGACGCAACCAGCGACCAGGCAGCCGATGGTCTTGCCGTCGTCGGCGAACTGCTGGGTGCCGATGGTGTAGTAGGCCCACTTGATGCCGGGAGTGATCTGGAGTTTGGGCAGGGCGTTCCACTGGAACTCGGCGTAGGGCTGGTAGGAGTTGGTGACGAACTTCTCGGCGAAGTTGGGCAGGTTCTGATCGGCCCAGTGGTTCAGCGGGTCGGAGGGATACTGGTGGCGGTTGGTGTTGGCCCACTCATACCACATGCCGGCGCGGAAGATGCCGGCGTGGGAGACCTGGCTGAGGGTTGAGGTCTCGCCATACTTGCGATAGCTGTTGTATTTGTCTACGCCGCAGGGTTCGGCGGTGACACCCTTCTTGGTGAACTGCTGGTTGCAAAGAGGGTTGGTGGTGCTGGAACTGCTCCCGGGGACGGTGATGATGAGACCGGGAAGGTTGGGGTCGGTGGTGCCGACGGGCGCGGTGTCGGAGAGCAGGACGGCGTTCGAATACTTCTCGGAGTTGTCGTAGTTGTAGGTGTAGGGCTTGATGTCGAGGGTCCAGCCCTTGCCCCACTCGCTGTGGACGCCGACATACTCGAAATCAGTGGGCACGTGGTAGTAGTTGTACTGGTAATCGAAGTAGTTGAGCGGGTCGGCGTTGTTGACCATCAAGAAATTGAGGCCGGATCCGGCATAGGGTAGAAGCGAGCCGGTGCAAGTGTAGCCGGATTGCGCGCCGTACATCTGGCAGCGGGTGGCGTTGATGTTGGGGGTGTTGGCGTCGACCCAGATGACGCCGGAAAAGCCGGTGAGGGTGGTGTGGTCGGAGAGCTTGTACTGGACCTGGATGTCGCCGGCGTTGTAGGTCTGGTAGTTAAAGGTCTGGTAGCCGTTGGACTGGAGGTGGTGGACGTCGACCATGACGTTGAACTTCTTGCCGGGGCCGAATGATCCGGAGTCGTACTGACCATCGTAGAGGAAGGTGTTGTAAGAGCCGTAGGAGAACTGGCCGCGGATGTCCTGGACGGGGTCAAAGGACTTGGAGAGCAGGTGGATGGAGCCACCGAAGGGGGTGGGTCCGATGGTGGAGGCAGTGCCGGGGGAGCGGTCGAAGTCGATGCCGCCGAGCCACTGAGTGGGGAAGAAGGCCCAGGAGTGGTGGGTGGGCGAGTTGGTGTCGTAGAAGGGGATGCCGTCGAAGTCGATGTCGTAGTCGCCGTCGGGGAAGCCGCGGAAGTAGGTCTTGGACTGGCCGAGGCCGACGCCGTCGGAGGAAAGCGTGAAGGTGCTGGGGGCCATCTGGACGGCCTCGCCGTAATCGGCTACGGGAGACATGAAGTTGGAGATCATGGCCTGGGTGATCTCGGTGCGGGCGGAGGTCTCGGCCAGCAGTGCGTCCATGGGTGCGAGTTCGCCGGCAACGGAGTTGGCTTCGCTGGCCTCGACGGTGATCTCTTCGGAGACGTTGCCGAGCGCGAGCTTGACGGGGACGTCGGTGGGGGCGCCGGCGGCGAGCTGCACGGGGGTCTGGGCGGTGGCAAAGCCGGAGGCGTCCACCTGGATGGTGTACTTGCCTGCGGGCAGGTTGCTGAAGGCGTACTTGCCCTGGGCGTCGGAGGTGGTTTTCTGCGTGGCGCCGGATTCGCTGCGGACGGTGACGGCCGCGCCGGGCAGAGGCACGCCGCGGGGATCGAGGACGGTGCCGGTGAGGCTGGCGCTGGATTGGGCGTAAAGCGGCGCTGGGGCTACGATGGCGAGCGCGGGAAAGGCGGCGAGCGCAGCGCAGAGCGCAAGGCGTGCGAGACGGTGCGAGAGCAGAGTCATGCGGGATTCCCTTCAGTGTGGAGAGTGCGGAGTTTCGATTGTGGGGAAATTGCGAACCTCTACGAGTGTGCGGGGGCTGGGTGACGGGAGGATTAATACAAGGTTGCGATTTGGTTACAATCTCGGATTTCCGGCTAGCTTTGCGGTCACGTAAACTTCACCTGTGCGAATCGCCATGAAGCGCAATCAGAGTCGACTTTGGTTATGGACGCTGCTGCTTCTGTACCTGATGGGCAGGATTCTTCAGCTCTTTGCAGGGAGGGTTCCCAACCTTGTCATCGTCCTGTTGCACGTGATCCCTCCCGCTGTTTTCGCCGTGATCCATGGGGCCCGCATCTACCGTGCGCGCGGCATCTTGGTCTTCATAGGCTTGTGCCTCGGGGTCGCGACCTTTTTTGAAAGCGTGAGTTTGCGAGCAGGATTTCCGTTCGGGCATGACCGATTCACCGACCTGATGGGGCCGAAGATTTCAGGTCTTCCGGTGCTGCTGGCATTGGCGTGGGTGGGGATGGGGTATTTCTCGTGGGTTGTTAGTCTCGCGCTTTTGGGCGACGAGAATAAGCCGCTGTCGGGCGGAAGGATCGTCCTCGCGCCTCTGGTTGCCAGCCTGGTCATGACGTCCTGGGACCTTTCCATGGAAGCAGTCTGGGCGGATGTCGATCACGGCTGGGTTTGGCGAGATGGCGGCCACTACTATGGAGTGCCGATCAGCAACTTCCTCGGCTGGCTGCTGACGGCATACGTCTTCTATCAACTCTTCGCGTTCTATCTGAGAGAACGAGAGCCGGTTCCAGCGCACGCAAGCGACTGGCTTCCAGCGATCTTGTTTTACGCGCTGGCTGCAGTGGGAAACCTCTTGATGATCGCCCCTTCGTCGGCGGGTGACGTGTTTGTGGATGCCACGGGCAAGCGCTGGATGATCGCGAACATTCTCTGGACATCTCGTCTCGTTTCAGTTTTTCTCATGGTCCCGCTCAGCCTGATTGCCTGGTTCAGAATCCGGAAGACAGGCGGGGTACAATCGTCGGGATGATTGCTTTCCTGCGCGGGCGGTTGATTGCCAAGACGCCGAACCGGGCCATAATCGAGTGCGGCGGAGTGGGGTACGACGCCACCATCAGCGTGGCGACGTTTACCGCGCTGCCGGCGGAGGGCGCGGAGACACGCCTGCATATCTATACCCACGTGCGCGAGGACCAGATTGCGCTGTTCGGGTTTGCAGAGTTGAAGGAGAAACGGCTGTTCGAGAAGCTGCTGACGATCTCGGGGATTGGGCCGAAGTTGGCCATTACGGTGCTGAGCGGGATCGATACCGACCGGCTGGTGACGGCGATCCGGGCGAGCGACCACGCCAGCCTGACGCGGATCCCGGGGATTGGGAAGAAGACCGCCGAGCGCGTGGTGCTGGAGCTGAAGGACAAGCTGGACGATATGGCGGTGGTGAGCGCTCCGGCGGCGCGGTCGACGCTGGGGCCGGTGGCGGACGATGCGCTGAGCGCGATGGTCAACCTGGGCTATGCGCGGCCGGCGGCACAGAAGGCAGTGGAGACGGCGCTGGCGAAGCAGCCGGAGGTGGCGGGGGATTTTGAGGGGCTGTTCCGGGCGGCGATGGCGGCGGTGCGGTAAGGCGTGGCGGCATCATCCGTGTTGACATGGTGTAATCGACCGATTACGCTCGGATGATGGAAACATCATGATCAAACGAATCAAGGTCGCTGATTTGCCGAAGTTCGATGCGGCGCGTTATCTGGACAGCGAAGTCTCCATCGCTGCCTACCTGACTGACATTCTGGAGGCGAATGATGCTTCGCTGCTGGCGGCTGCGCTCGGCGATATCGCGCGGGCTCGTGGAATGACGGAGATTGCCCGGAGCGCGGGCATCACGCGTGAAGCTCTGTACAAGGCGTTGCGCCCCGATAGCGCTCCACGCTTCGATACCGTCAATCGCGTATGCGCGGCGCTGGGTGTGCGTCTGGTCGCCCAGGCGGTTCATCCCGGGCCGGATGGGGCTTGAGGCAGCGAAACCAGAAGCAGATTCCCTTCCCACCCCAACGAGCAAGTTCGCTCGTCGGGGGACCCCGGCTTCGGGAATGACAAGCCAAAGGGCGGCGGCGGGGGCGCCAAATCATTTGTGAACATGTTCAAAAATGTCTTTACAGGGCGAGGATTCGGGTGTACTTTGTATTTGAACGTGTTCAAAATACGGATTAAGGGGATGACTTATGAACGTTGCGGCCTGCTACTTCAGCTATTTAGCCATCAGCATCGCGGTGACCGTGTGGGTTGCCCACACTTTGCACAAGAACGGGCGGGTGTTTCTGCTGGACGCCTTCCATGGCAATGCGGAGCTCGCCGATTCCGTCAACCACCTGCTGGTGGTGGGTTTTTACCTGATCAATGTCGGCTATATTGCGCTGGCGTTGACCACCACCAGCCCCATGGCCACGCTACGCCAGGTGATTGAGTTGGAGAGCGTGAAGATAGGCGTGGTGCTGCTGATCCTGGGCGGAATGCACTTCTTCAACATCCTGGTGTTTGCGAAGATGAGACGGAGAGGGACGACGGGCGTTCAGGCTCCGCCGTACATGGCATGAAAAAGGCGACGGTAAAGAAGTCTGAAGAAACCAGGAAGCGCATTCTCGACGCCGCGCTCGCATTGTTCCGCGAACGCGGCTTCGAGCGGGCGACCATGCGCGAGGTGGCGCGGGCGGCGGGAGTTGCGGTGGGCGCGGCGTACTACTACTTCGACTCGAAGGACGCGATTGTGCTGGCGTTCTACGCGCGAGCGCAGGCGGAGATGCTGCCGGGGATTGCCGAGGCGCTGGACCGGGCGCATTCTCTGGAGGCGCGGCTGCGGGCGGTGATCGAGCGCAAGTTCGAGTACTTCCGGCCCAATCGCAGACTGCTGGGCGCGCTCTCGGCGCACACCGATCCCGAGCATCCGCTGTCGCCGTTTGGGCGGGAGGCACGGGCGATCCGCGAAGAGGACATTGCGCTGTTTGAGCGGGTGGCGACGGAGTCCGGGGTAAAGCTGCCAGGGACGGTGCGGCCTTACCTGGCGCGGCTGCTGTGGATGTACCAGATGGGGCTGATCCTGTTCTGGGTATACGACGACTCGAAAGGGCAGAGGCGGACGGAGTTGCTGTACGAGAAGACCTTGAAGATGCTGCTGGTGACGCTGAAGATTGCGGAGGTCCCGCTGCTGCGGCCGCTGCACCGGCTGGCGGGCGAGCTGCTGGAGGTGATCTATGGGTAGGGGTCCGTCCCGCCGGACGGGCCCACTGCGCGTGGGGCGGTCACTTCGTGACTTATGCCGAGCTTCGCTCAGTCCTCCCGTTGGTCGGCACGAAACTCTGATTGCGACCATCGGGAGCACCACGCGAAGCTAAAAAAGGGCGTGTGAACGCCCGCCCCAGGCGCAGTGGGTTTGTCTATCTTTAAACAGTTAGGCTGGAACTATGCGGACTATCTATGTGGTGACGACGGGCGGGACGATCGAGAAGCGGTACTCGGAGCAAGCGGGTACGGTGCTGAACGATGCCAGCAAGATCGGGCAGTATCTGGAACGGCTGCGGCTGCCGGATACGGAGGTGCAGGTGGTCCCGGTGATGAATAAGGACTCGCTGGAGATGACGGCGGAGGACCGCGCGGAGCTGGTGGTGCGGCTGGGTGAGCTGCTGCCGGCGAAGTGCCCGATTGTGATTACGCATGGGACGGACACCATGGCGGAGACGGGCGTCTATATACAGCGAGCGTTTCCTAGGCTGGAGGTGCCGGTGATTTTGACGGGGGCAATGCGTCCACTGGGGTTCGAAGGCAGCGACGGATTACAGAATTTGACGGAGAGTTTGCTGGCGGCGAGGCTGCTGGGGCCGGGGGTTTATATCGCGATGCATGGGCAGGTGTTTGCGGCGGATAAGGCGGAGAAGGACCGGGAGTTGGGGACGTTTGTCGAGAAGCCTTAGGTGAGGGCAGCTAAATTGGCGTGGGGAACGTCTTGTGGGTAGCATTCCATGTGAACAGATAAGGACTCCGAGATGAACTCCAAGGTAATTCTGATGGCGGCCTGTGTTTTGATGGCGGGCATCGCGGCACAAGCGCCCACAACTGCTCAGGCTCCTGCGGCGCGTGGGCAAGGGCCTTCCCCTGCGATTGCGGACCCGGCGACGCGGTTTGTGGCGCAGATGGCGGTGAAGGGCGCGGCGACGTATGCGCCGAATCTGCCGAAGCGGACGCGGCGGTGCCTCATCACCGACTCCGGCGCGGTTGGCGATGGGACGACGGTGAACACCAAGGCGATCCAGGATGCGATCGACAAATGTGCGGCGCGCAAAGGCGGCGGGACGCTGGTGGTGCCGAAGGGGACATTCCGGAGCGGAGCGATCTTTCTGAAGCAGGGCGTGAACCTGCTGGTGGAGAAGGATGGAGTGCTGAAGGGGACGACGAATCCGGACGATTATCCGCAGATCAAGACGCGCTGGGAGGGGACGGAGGAGACGTATAGCGCGTCGCTGGTGAACGCGGAGGGCGTGACCGGGCTGGAGATTTCGGGCGAGGGGACGATTGACGGAGCAGGAGACGAGTGGCTGGTGAAGATCGGGTCCCGGCGGGCGGTTCCACAGGGTCCGGGCGGTGCGCCGGTTGCCAATACCGCAAACAACGCTGGAGCGGCGACTACGCAAGGCCAGAGTGCGGGGAATCGGCCGGCCACCGGCCAGGGCGCAGCTCAAGGCGGGGTGGGAACGCCTGCAAGTCCCGCAGGCCTGACAAACGGATTGCCGGCGACGCGGTATGGGCGGCCGCGGCTAATTGGGATTCAGAACTCGAAGGACGTGCGGGTGGCGGGGCTGTATCTGCACAACCAGGCCATCTGGTGCCTGTTTGTGCTGTACAGCGAGAACGTGGAGATTGATGGCGTCACGATTGCGGCTGAGCACAACATTCCGAGTTCGGATGGGATTGATATCGACTCGTCGAAGCACGTGCATATCAACCACGTGTATGTGGAGGATGGCGACGACTGCATCTCGATCAAGAGCGGCAAGGACGCGGACGGGTTGCGGGTGAACCGGCCAGCGGAGGACATCCTGATTGAGAACTCCCACTTTGCCTATGGGCAGGGTGGGGTGGCGATGGGCTCGGAAACCTCGGGCGGGATTCGCAACGTGACGACGCTGAACTGTTTGTTCGATGCGGGCAACTGGGCGCCGATCCGGTTCAAGTCGCAGCCCAGCCGCGGCGGCGTGGTGGAGAACATTACGTATAAGGACATCGTTCTGCATGGGACGCGGCAGGCGTTCGAGATGAATATGGAGTGGCGGATGGTGGGGCCGCGGCTGCCGGACTCGAACCCGCTGCCGGTGATGCGGAATATCCGGATCATTAATGTGGCCGGCGATGTGATGTCGGTGGGCAACATTCATGGGCTGCCGGGAAGCCCGATTCAGGGGGTTACGTTTGAGAATTGCAAGATTGCGGCAGAGCGCGGATTCCGGCTGGACCACGCGCGCAATGTGGATCTGAAGGGACTGGCGATCACGGTGAAGCAGGGCGCGCCGGTGACGACGACGGACGTGGAGTAGGGCTTCTGGCCAGGGATAGAATCGGGGGATGGGGACTGAGCGGGAGACGCGGGTAGTGCATGCGGTGTGCTCGCATGACTGCCCGGACTCGTGCGGCGTGCTGGTGACGGTGGAGTCGCTGGTGGGCGCGGATGGGAGCAAGACCGAGCGCGCGGTAAAGGTGGAGGGCGATCCTGGGCATCCGGTGACGCAGGGGTTTCTGTGCGGGAAGGTGGCGCAGTATCTGGAGCGGGTGTATTCGCCGGAGCGGCTGCTGTATCCGATGCGGCGAAAGGCGGGAAGGCCGAAGGGGCCGGCGGGCTACGGAGGCGTGAAAGGACACGAGGCGGATGCGTTCGAGCGGATTAGCTGGGATGAGGCGCTGGAGTTTATCGCGAAAAAGTTGACGGCGATTGCGGCGGAGTTTGGGCCGGAGAGCGTGCTGCCGTACAGCTATGCGGGGACGATTGGGCAGCTTGGGTTCGGGTCGATGGACCGGCGGCTGTTCCACCGGATGGGCGCGTCGCAGTTGGCGCGGACGATTTGCTCGGAAGCCGGAGGGGTGGCGCTGAAGCAGGTGTATGGGGTGAAGCTGGGGACGCCGCCGGAAGACTTCGCGCACGCGGGGCTGGTGATTGCGTGGGGCGCGAATATCCATGGCAACAATATTCACCTGTGGCCGTTTGTGGAGGAGGCGCGGAGGAAGGGCGCGCGGCTGGTGGTGATCGATCCGTATCGGACGAGAACTGCCGCAGTGGCAGACGAGCACCTGGCGATCCGGCCGGGGACGGACACCATGCTGGCGCTGGCGATGATGCGGGTGATCTTCCGCGAGGGGCTGGAAGACCGCGAGTATATGGCGGCGTGCACAGTGGGCGGGGCGGAGTTGCGGATGCACGCGCTGCGGGATGAGCACAGGCCGGAGCGGGCGGCGGCGGTGACGGGGATTGCGGCGGAGCGGATTGTGGCGCTGGCGCGGGCGTATGGGATGGCGGGGCGGGGTGGGATGGGGCCGGCGGCGATCCGGCTGAACTATGGGATTCAACGGAGCGAGAATGGCGGGACGGCGGTGCGCGCGGTGGCCATGCTGCCTCTGATTACGGGAGCGTGGAAACGGAGGGGTGGAGGGTTGCAGTTGTCGACGAGTGGGGCGTTTCCGTTCAACTCGAATGCGCTGCAAATGCCGGAGCTGATGATGGCGAGTCCGCTGGGGAGAGAAGCAAGGACTATTAATATGAGCCGGCTGGGGGAGGCGCTGGGGGGACAGGGAACAGGGGACAGGGAACAGGGAATAGGGTTGGGACAGAAAGCAGAAGCAGATTCCTCCGCTTCGCTGCGGGATGACAAACAAGAGGCGTTGACGAAGGTGGGTAATCCGATGGCGAACAAAGAGACAAATGCGGGGGTCTCTCCACTGCGCTCCGCTTCGGTCGAGATGACGGCTTCAGAGGGTGATGGGCCGCCGGTGAAGGCGCTGTTTGTGTATAACTCGAATCCGGCGGCGGTGGCGCCGAACCAGAATGCGGTGCTGCGCGGGATGATGCGCCCGGACTTGTTTACGGTGGTGCATGAGCAGTTCTTTACCGATACGACGGACTATGCGGATGTGGTGCTGCCGGCGCCAACGTTTCTGGAGGTGAAGGACGTGCAGGGGGCGTACGGGCATTTGTATGCGCAGGTGTCCGAGCGAGCGATTGCGCCGCTGGGCGAGGCGCGCAGCAATGTGCGGATGTTCGGCGAGCTGGCGCAGCGGATGGGATTTACCGAGGCGTGCTTTCGAGATACGGAAGATGAGTTGATCGACCAGGCGCTGACGACCGACGACCCGTTTTTTGCGGGCGTGACGCGGGAACGGATGGAGCGGGAGGGGCAGGTGGGGCTGGCGCTGCCGGTGAACGCGGCGGGTGAGTCGCTGCCGTTCTCGACGGCGGAGTGGTTCAGGACGGCGAGCGGGCGGGGCGAGTTGACGCCGGTTCCGGTGTTTGTGGCGCCGACGGAATCGAGAGGCGGGTCGGCGGCGCGGAGTGGGGAGTATCCGCTGGAGTTTCTGGGGCGCAAGTCGGACAACTATATGAATTCGACATTCGCCAATATTCCGCGGCACCAGCGGATGGAGGCGAAGACGCTGGGGCTGCTGGAGATGTGCGCGGCGGACGCGGCGGCGCGCGGGATCGAGACGGGCGACGCGGTGGAGGTGTTCAACGGGCGCGGACGGATTGGGCTGTGGGCGCAGGTGGGCGACGCGGTGCCGCAGGGAGTGGTGGCGGCGCGACTGAACTGGAATAAGCTGGGCGGCGGGAACGGGGATGCGCGCAATGTGAACGCGCTGACCAGCGAGATTGTGACGGATATTGGCGGCGGGGCGACGTTTTATTCGACGCTGGTGGAAGTCAGGAAAAGCTAGTTGGCGGTTGCAGGTTGCGAGTTGCAATTAGCAGCGGCGGTTTCAGGGGTATATAGTGGCTGCCTGCGCGTGATCGATGCGATGACGCCGGAGGTGACTCCATGAGACTGCGCTCTATGGCTCGGCTGGGCTGTGCGGTTTTCCTGATGGTTCTGGGGTCGACGGTTTATGGAGGGGCGCAGCCGCTGGCGGTGACGCGGTTTCCGGCGGACCGGGCGGTGGGGGTGAATCCGGACACGCACCTGGTGCTGACGTTTGCGAGTGCGCCTGCGATTGGGAAGGCGGGGCAGGTGCGGATCTACGATGCGGCCGACCACAGCCTGGTGGATACGCTCGACCTGAGCATTCCTGCGGGGCCGGACCCGGCGCGGCGAGTTACGGCCGCACCCGCGCCGGCGCCGGTTGCGGATGCGAGCGTGGTTCCGTCGCCGACTACTACGACGCCGGCGGTGCGAACCACGCCGGCCGATCTGCACAACTACCAGCTGACGACGATTGGGGGGCTGGAGGATTTCCACTTCTATCCCATCATCGTGCATGGCAATGTGGCGACGATTTATCCGCACAACAATGTGCTGCGCTACAAGCACAAGTACATTGTGCAGATCGATCCGGGCGTGCTGACCCCGGCCAGCGGGGCGTTTGCGGGGTTTACCACGGACCGCGCGTGGATCTTTACCACCAAGGCGGCGGGGCCGGCGGCGAACGCGACGCGGGTGGTGGTGGCGGCGGATGGGAGCGGCGACTTCTCGACGGTCCAGGGCGCGGTGGATTTCGTGCCTGACAATCCTGCGGGACGGGTGACGATCTTTATCAAGAATGGGACGTATGAGGAGATTGTCTTCTTCCGCAACAAGGCGAATATCACCTTCCGCGGCGAGGACCGCGAGCTGGTGCAGATCGGCTACGCCAACAACAGCGGGTTCAATCCGCCGATGCCGGGACCGTCGCGGCGGTGCGCGTTCTCCGCGTATAACTCGACGGGGATGGAGTTCGAAAACTTTTCGGTGAACAACTACGCGTACGGACAGGCAGAGGGGCTGCTGATCTCCGGCTCGAAGAACATTGTGAGCCATGTGAACATCAAAGGCTCGGGCGACGCGCTGAATCTGCGCGGTTCGGTGTATTTGACGGACAGCCGGATTATCGGTGACGGCGACACGATTCTGGGGGTGGGGCCGGCGTTCTTCAACCACTGCGAGCTACAGTCGATTGGGCCGTTCATGTGGATTCGCAATACGGACGCGAATCACGGGAATGTGTTTGTGGACTGCACGTTCATTGCGATTGCGCGGCCTTTGCCGTGGACGCAGACTGCAGCTCCGGCTACTGGCGCGGCTGCTGCGCAGCCCACTGCTCCGGCGCGGCCTCCGGTGGCGGCGGTGCTGGCGCGGCTGCCGAATAATCATGGGCTGAATTATCCGTATGCGGAGGCGGTGCTGATCAACTGCAAGCTGAAGGGGATTCCGGCGGCGGGGTGGGGGCCGGTGGACGACGACACGACGCACACGCACCTGTGGGAGTTCAACTCCACCGACCTGGACGGCAAGCCGGTGGATACCAGCCAGCGGCATCCGGTGTCGAAGCAACTGACGATGGCGCAGGATGCGAAGACGATCGCGGAGTACAGCAATCCGGCGTTTGTGCTGGGGGGATGGACGCCGGTGGTGGGGGAGTGAGGGACGGGCAAAGTTGAATCGCCGAAAGGGTTCAAAGGTCTAGAATTTGCAAGAGTGTGGCAGGTCCTTCGGCTCCGACTCGCGCGATGAATCTGCGCGAGTCTCCGCTCAGGATGACGGTTTTCCTATTAATCAACGCATTGCGCAGAGATTATCTGTCGATGCCGCCGGTTATCTGTCGATGCCGCCGGCACGCTCCCTGCGTGCCTGGGCGATTTAGGGTGGGGGGAAACTCGCGTGGAGCGGTGTTGCTCCCATATAATCGAAGTTTCCCCCGAGGAACAGCCGGGGAGAGATTCTGGACAGCAATGAGGGTGTGCGTATCTTTACCGTAAAGCGAGTGAGCGGGAGTTTTCTGGGCAGCAACATCAAGTCTGTGCGCACTCGCATTGCTCGCACTGTTGCGGTGGTGGCCGGGGTGGTGGCGGTTTCGCTGATGCCCGGGCGCATGTTGTGGGCGCAGGGGGGGTTGCAGGACACGCCGGCAGCCCCGGTGCAGGCGAGCGCGGGCTCGCAGGCGCTGTGCGAACCGCAGGTAATCAATAACCGCAGAATTCCCAAGGACTCGATTCTGGCGCGGTTGAGTTCGCACCAGGGCGATCCGTACGATCCGGAGACGGTGGAGCGGGACTTCAACTCGCTGTGGAACACGGGCTACTTCGAGAACCTGCGCATCGAGAAGGTGGACACGCCGGAGTGCGTGCAACTGGTGGTGATTGTGCGGGAGAAGCCGACCATCCGGTCGATTGATTACACCGGTCTGAACTCGGTGACACTGTCGGACGTGCAGGAGCGGTTCAAGAAAGCGAAGGTCGGGCTGACGGTGGAGAGCCAGTTCGACGAGACCCGGGTAAAGCGGGCGGAAGATGTGCTGAAGGACCTGCTGAGCGAGCACGGGCACCAGTTTGCGAGCGTAGTTCCAGTGATCAAGACGATTCCGCCGTATTCGGTGGGGATTACGTTCAAGATCAAGGAAGGGCCGACGGTGAAGGTGGGGAAGATCGCCTTCGACGGCAACTACAACCTGAGCAACCGGACGCTGCGGAATGCAATGGTGAACTCGCGGCCGATCGGGATTCCGCATTCGATCATTCTGGAAGACCTGTTTGCGCGGACGTTTGACGCGAGCAAGCTGGACGAGGACACCCAGCGGGTGCAGCAGGCGTACCAGGAGCGCGGCTACTGGAAGGCGCAGATCGGCGATGCGCAGACGCATGTGCGCGACGAGGGCGGGCTGAACTGGTTTACGTTGCGGCCGTCGACCGGGAAACGCATCGACATCATGCTGCCGGTAGACGAGGGCGACCGCTACCGGCTGGGCGGGATCACGTTTACCGGGGTGACGTCGGAGTGGAATCCGAAGGGGCTGCGGGCGTTGTTCCCGCAGAAGGACGGCGAGTGGTTCGACGCGGAACTGTTCCGCAAGGGCCTGAAGGAGCTGCAGAAGGCGTATGGCAGCCGCGGCTACATCAAGGTGGTGGCTGCGCCGAGCCCGCACTACGACGAGGCGAAGAAGACGATCAACTGGACCATCGACATCGATCAGGACAAGCAGTTCATCGTCTCGCGGATTGAGTTTACCGGCAACACGGTGACGCGCGACAAAGTGATCCGGCGCGAGCTGCTACTGGAAGAGGGCCAGGTGTACAGCCAGGACCGCTGGGACCTCTCCATCCTGCGGCTGAACCAGTTGGGCTACTTCGACGTGCTGAAGACCGAGGACGATACCGAGACGCACCAGAACCCGGACGACGGGACGGTGGACCTGCTGCTGAAGGTGAAAGAGAAGGGCAAGAACTCGATTGGGGTAAACGGCGGCATCAGCGGGTTGTCGGGGACGTTTGTCGGGCTGAACTACCAGACCAACAACTTTCTGGGCTTGGGGGAGACGCTGTCGGCGAATGCGAACATCGGCGACCTCTCGCGGAATGTGAGCCTGGGGTTCAACGAGCCGTATTTGAGGAACAAGCCGATCTCGGTGGGGGTTGAGGTATTCGACCGGAAGTTCGACTACAACCCGGCGAAGGCTTATTCGATTGCGAACAACACGGCGGCCAACATTTCCACGGCGCAGCAATCGCTGCTGACCAACTACAACACCGCGACCACGGGGTTTATGGCATCGATCAGCGAGCCGCTGAAGCATCTGTGGATCGGGCGCGGCGTATCGCGGATAGGCGTGACCTACGCGTTGTCGCGGCAGTCGATTACGACGTTCAACGACAATACGCGGAATGTGTTTCAGTCGCTGGCGTTCCGCTCCGGGGTGGAAGGGCCGAACCAGCTGAACGGGATTGTGACTTCGGTGATCTCGCCTAGCTTCAGCTACTCCAGCCTGGACCGGCCGTTCGGAGCGCACTCGGGCCGGGACTTCAACATAACGGCGGCGGTGGCGGGCTCGGGCGGCAACGTGAAGTACATCCAGCCGGTGGCGAGCTTCCGCCAGTACTACCCGATCCAGGGGCTGAAGTTCCGGCGGGACGGACACAACGTGGTGGGCATGCGGCTGGTGGTGGCGCACATCAACGGGTTCGGCGACCAGGTGGCCCCGCCCACGAACCGCATCTACGGCGGCGGCGAGACGGAACTGCGCGGGTTCGACATCCGCTCGGCCTCGCCGTACACGTTTGTGCCGGTGAAGGTGGAGTTCAACCTGACCAACCCGGATGGGACGCTGGTGCCGAGGGACCCGACCAATCCGAGCCTGGGGAACATCCAGATCCCGCTGCCGATCTACCGGCTGGCGTCGGTGGGCGGCGATACGCAGGCGACCTTCAACCTGCAGTACCAGATCCCGATCATGAACCAGGTGAGCTTCAACTTCTTCACCGATTTCGGGATGACGGGCGATCTGGAGAAGTCGCAGTTGCGGCAGAGCGTGGCGGGCGCGTCGGTGCTGTCGAGCCCGCTGTATGGCTGCCCGACGTTCGTCAACGGGGCATGCTACGGCGGCATATCGCTGGCCGGGAACAACGGGCTGCCGGCGTTCTCGCCGCTGCAACTGGCGACGGTGCCGCACACCAACTTTGTGCCGCGCATGTCCAACGGCGTGGAGTTGCAGGTGATTATGCCGATCATCAATGCGCCGATGCGGCTGTATTACGCGTACAACCCGCTGCGGCTGTATGAGACGGTGCCGCAGCAACTGGCGGTGAGCAACTCCGTGTTCCGCAGCATGTTCCCGAATTCGGGCGCGGGCGAGTACAGCTACCAGCAGGCGCTGCAGGTGTACGGCGCGTCGTACCAGCTGCGCGAGCCGAGGAAGACGTTCCGGTTTACGGTGGGGACGACGTTCTAGGAACAGTTGTTAGTTGCCGGTTGTTAGTTGTTAGTTGGAAAAACGACCGAGCGGCGATTGAAATTCAGAAGGCGGCTGCCGAAGATGGCAGCCGTTTTCTTTGTTGACGGAAGTTGGAGGGTGAGCACAGTCATTCGCCCGCGCCAAGCGCCTTTCAACCAACAACCAGCAACTAACAACCTGCAACTGCTCTTAGTAGCTGCGCTGGTAGGTGCGGGAGAGGCGGTCGTGCCAGGTGAGGCGGTCCTCGTCGAGGGCGGCCCAGAGGAATCCGAGGCCGAGCGGGCAGGCGGAGAGCAGAACGGCGAGGATGCGGCGGCGCAGAGCGTTGCGGGTGGGATTTTCGTCGTCGAAGGTGCAGAGGGCGATGCGGGCGCAGCGCATTCCGGGCGTGGCGGTGGAGAAGCAGAAGAAGAGCGCCTGGTAGAGCAGCAGCAGGACCGCTCCGGCGACGGCAAGGGCCGCGGGAAGCTGGGTGAGGGGGAGGCCGGTCTGGATGCGGGCTTGGGCCATAGCACGGGCGAGGGCCAGGTGCAGCGGCAGGCCGGATTGCCAGGGGAGGACGTGGCCCGCGACCATGAGGAAGACTGCGGCGAAGGCAAGCTCGCCGGCCAGCACGATGGCGCCGTTGATGGCGGCGGCGAGGGCGCGGCGGCCGATGGTGGCCAGGCCGGGCAGAGGCGCGGTTTGCTGGGCGATGCTGCCGGCGGCAGGTTGGGGGTCAGGTGGTTGAGCGGCGCCGACCGTGGGCGCGGACGCAGTGGATGCGTCCAGCCAGATGGAGGTCCATTGCGGCGCGGGGGCGGCGGCGGCGGGGTCGACATCGGCAGCGGGAGTGGTGGAGATCTGGTCGGGGTCGACCTCGAAGATGCGGAGCTGGCTGTCGGGGGGAGCGGCGTCGGCCTGGTCGCGCAGGGGGCCCTCGGCCAGGCGCGGGCGGGCCTTGCGGGAGGCGACGAGCTGGCGCGGGAACTCGATGAGGTTGGCGGGCAGAGGCATGGGCGGGCCAGCGGGTTCTTCAAAGACGGGGGCGTGGCGGAAGGCGATCTCCTGGTCGAGCGCGAGGGATTCGGCGTCGTTGCGGTCCTGATTGGGGCCGGAGCGGTAATTCGTGCGCGGAGCGGAGAGGGTGCGGTGTGAGGCGTCGAGGTAGACGTGGGCTGCACTGGCGGCGTCTTCGTAGAGGCGGACGGTGAGGGGGGCAAGGTTCTCGCGAACCAGGTTCGAGGTTCGCGGTTCGAGGTTCGCGGGGTGAGGTTCGCGGGTGGAACGGTGGGGGCGAGTGCGGTGGTGGGAGCGGGCGGTGGAAGCGGGATCGAGGTCGGGCCAGAGGGTGAGTTCGACGGGGCGGGGCTGAAGCGGTTGGGCGTGGGAATTGTCTGGATTGGGTTGCGGAGTGTGGTCGTGACTTCCCTGCTGCAATTCGATTTGCGGTTGGCGGTGCGATTCGAGGCTCGGGGGGTCTTCGCGGGCTGGGCCGGGTTCGGCAGCCTGGGCGATTGCGGCCTGGTCGAAGGAGTCGAGCAGGGATTGCTGGGCGGCGGCGAGGGCCTGGGCGTTGAGGGCGGCGATCTCGGCGGCGGCGCGGGCCTGCTGGACTGCGCGTTCGGCCTCGGCTGCGAGAAAGGCGCGATAGGTCTGGGTGTGGGCGTAGCGCTCGGCGACGGCGGCGGCGATGCGCGCAGCGCGGGTGGTGGCGGGGCGGGAGGGTGCGGGTGCGGGGTGGGCTTGCGGATTACCGCGGCGGCTGCGGTGGGCGGCGAGGCGTTCGGCGGCCTGGAGGCGGAGCGCGGCGGCAGAGGAGAACGCTACAGGATTGGATCCGGCGGCTGCGTCCGCGGAGTCGCCGGCGATCGTGGCGAAGGTGGAGTCGGCGGATTCGGGGTTAAGCAGTGCGGAGCCCATTTTGCTCAAACTCAAACTCACTTCCGCGAAATCAATTAACCTCTAAAGGGTGGTGCGTGTGACAAAACTGAACGGCGGACGGCGCAGGGTCGAGCAGCTGTCAGGTCCCAATGCCGCTGGGAGACAGCGAGTGGTGGGGCAAATCCCGTTCCGATCCGCTGTCTCCCCATTGGCGCTCCCGGGATCGCCGTCCAGTGTCGACCAGCGCCCACGCGGCGGCCGTCTCTCACCTGCGCAAATTCTCAGGAGCGCCTGCTTCTTCATAAGTATCACGGGGCTCGCGGCAAACCATGCACAACTAGCAGGGCAAGAGGTGACGACTGTGGCACCTCCGGCGGCGGCGGTGGAAAATGCGCTGCCCGATGCGCCTGCGGCTGCGGATGGGACGCAGTATCCGGATGCGACGCCGATTCCGGAGCCGGGTACGGACCTCCACATCGAGACTTCACCGGGTACGCAGACGATTGCGGGCAACCTGTACATCCTGGACGGCAACGTGAAGGTGACGTACAAGGACGACACGCTGCAGGCGGACCACATTGAATACAACCGCGACACCGGCGACGTAGACATGACCGGGCACGTGGTGGTGACGAATGGGGAGACTTCAGAACGGGTGGAGGCGAGCCACGGGACCATCAACCTGCAGACGCAGACGGGGCGGTTCTTCGACGTGGTCGGCTCGGTGGGCAGCACGCGCAAGGTGGCGGCGGGACAGGGAACAGGGAACAAAGGACAGGGAGGGAACAGAGAACAGGGAAAAGCGGCCGATGCGGCGGCGGGCGAGCGCTACACCAACGGCAATCCGTTTCTATTTACCGGCAGGATGGTGGTGAAGACCGGGCCGCGGCGGTACCAGGTGTACGACGGCACCATCACGTCGTGCCAGTTACCGGACCCGGACTGGCTGCTATCGGCGGCGAAGTTCGACGTGGACGAGACCCAGGCGCACACGGCCAATAGCGTCTTCCACCTGATGGGGCTGCCGGTGCTGTGGTTCCCGTATGTGACGCACCCACTGGATGCGAACGACCGGCAGAGCGGCATCCTGATTCCCGAGATCGGAATCAACTCGGCGAGCAAGGGCGATACGGTGGGCGAGCAGATCTACTGGGCGATCAACCGCAGCACCGACCTGACGGTGGGAACGATCTACTACTCGGCGCGCGGCTGGGAGCAGACGGCGAGCCTGCGCTATCGCGGGCTGGGGCAGGACTTCATCAAGTCGCGCTACAGCGGGCTGCAGGACCGTGGCTACTATCCCGGCGGCGTGTACGTGAACCAGAGCGGCACGGATGTGACCTTTTCCGGGCGGTACGACGTGATTGCGGCAGACGAATCCGCAGGCATGGGCGCCGCGCCGGCCCCAGGACCAGCGGGGCAGGCGAGAATGGTGGCGGATGTCGAGTATTTGAGTTCGTTTCCGTACCGCGAGGCGTTCTCGACGAACTTCAACCAGGCGGTGTCGAGCGACGTGCTCTCCACCATCTATGCGACGCGCGAGCAGGGCGGCATGGCGGCCTCGCTGGAGGGCGACCGCTACCAGGGCGAGAAGCGGGTGGAGAGTACCAACGCCCGCACCGGCGCGGTCACTCCTGAAGAGCAGGTACACATCTTCCACGCGCCGGCGCTGGAGTTCACCACCGCCGACCATGAGCTGGGTTCGACCGGGGTGGAATGGAACCTGGACGGCACAGCGACGGCGTTGAAGCGGGCGCAGCCGGGCTTTACCAGCAGCGGCATGATCGAGCGGCTGGATGTGCGGCCGGAGCTGGCGTACCCGCTGCACTTCGGCGGATGGAACCTGCGGCCCTCGGTGGCCGGGCGGGAGACGTTTTACAGCCGCAGCCGGTTCCCTTCCCCTGCCACTCCGGTCCCGGGCGCCCCGCCGGTGGTGGAGAACCTGGCTACGCTGAACCGCGCAGCGCTGGACGTGCGGCTGGATCTGCGCGCGCCGGTGCTGGAGCGGACGTTCGATTCGGGCTGGATAAGGAAGCTGGCGCGGCGCGACGTGAAACACACGATTGCGCCGGAGGCGACCTACCGCTACATTACCGGCATCAATACCTTTCCCGAGACGCTGCGCTTCGACCTGGTGGACATTGCCAGCAACACCAACGAGGTGGAGTACGGGGTGACGCAGAGGCTGTATCTGCGCGAGAAGGGTGACAAGCCATGCCGTGCGGCGGGCGCGGGCGCGGACGCGACCGAGATCCTGGGGTCGGCCGGCCAGCCTGCGGACGCCGCGGAGGACCCCGGCGAAGCGAAGAACCGGGATGAGACCGGCGAGCCGGTGTGCGGCAATCGCGAGTGGATAAGCTGGCGGGTGGCGCAGAAGTACTTTTTCAACCAGACCTTCGGTGGCGCGGTCTCGGCGACGCCGGGTCCGCGAGCGATTCTGGACACCACGCTGGACTTCTCGGGTATCTCGTTTATGACACGGCCGCGGGACATCTCGCCGATCATCTCGCGGGTGCGGGTGCGGACGTCGGAGAAGATGGACGTGGAGTGGGACTTCGATTACGACACCTGCTCGGCGCCGTCGGCCTCCAGCGTCGGCTGCACGCGGAAGTTCACCGCCAACAACCTCTATGTGGATGTGCACGACGGCTCCATCTCCGCGGGGACGATCATCGGCCGGCTGAACGCTCCGGCGCGGTCGTATGTGGAGGGCACGCTGTCATCGGTGGCGAACTTTACCCAGATGCGCGCGTGGTTCGGCTTCGGCAAGCCGAACAAACCGGGCTTCAGCGCGGCGGCGAGCGCGGGCCTGGACCTGGACCTGGGGACGGTGCAGTACGGCGCGCTCCAGACCTCGTACAACTGGAACTGCTGCGGGGTGAGCGTGGAGTACCGCAAGTTCGAACTGGGCACGGCGCGTAACGACAATGGCTACAAATTCAATTTCACGCTGGCCAATATCGGGAGTGCGGGGAACCTGCGGCACCAGGACCAGGTGTTTTAGGGGCAGTGGTTAGTTGGTCAGTTGCAGGTTGCCAGTTGGAAAGACAAATGCGGGGGTCCCTCGACTTCGCTCGGGATGACGCATTCAGGGCGCAGGCTGGGGGTGCAGGGGCGGCTGGGTGCGGGAAAACGGGGGTTTGGCGTGAGATAATCGGGACTGTGTTGATTGGTGTCAGGCCGTTCGGTGGTCTCGGGTTGATGCTGGTGCTGGCCGCGTTCGGCTGCCATGCCCAGGCACCGGCTGCGCAGGCGTCCGGTGCGCCGGCCGTGCAGGCGGGGGCGAAGCTGTCGCCGGAGATGGCGCGCAAGGTCGAGGTGATGATCCGCAACAAGTCGTCGATCTCACTGGACTACGCGGTCTCGTTCGGCGTGCCGACGGTGAGCGAGGTCCCAGGCTACGACCAGGTGGTGGCGACGTTCACTGCGGCGGGCACCTCGCCGAGGACGGCGACGTTTCTGCTTTCGGCCGACGGCAAGACGCTGGCGCAGTTCAACAAGCTGGATTTGAGCAAGGACCCGAGGGACCAGGTTTCGCCGGTGGGCAGGCCCGCACGCGGCGGAGGGCCGAACGCGCCGGTGGTGATCGTGGGCTTCGACGACCTGGAGTGCCCGTTCTGCGCGCAGATGAACGCGGAGCTATTTCCGGCGATTCTGAACCGGTACAAGGACCAGGTGCGGATTGTGTACCGCGACTTTCCGCTGGACATTCACCCCTGGGCGATGCGCGCCGCGGTGGACGCCAACTGCCTGGCCGCGGGCACGACCGAGGGCTACTGGAACTTCGTCGACTACGTGCATGCGCACGCGGCGGACTTTCCGTATGAAGAGAAGACCATCGCCAAGGCGAACGAGACGCTGGACAAGCTGGCGCTGGACGAGGGCGCGCGGCAGAAGGTGAACCAACCGGACCTGGTGGCGTGCGTTCTGAAGCAGGATAACAGCAAGGTGAAGGCGTCGGTGGATGAGGCGTTGAAGGACCCGCTGAGCCTGGGTTCCGCGCCGACATTGTTTATCAACGGCGAAAAGGTGGAGGGCGTGGTGCCGGTGGAGACGCTCTACAAGATCATCGACGGGGCGTTGATTGCGGCGGGCCAGACGCCGCCGCCCGCGCCGCCCAAGCCTGCGGCACCGGCCACGCCTGCGGCGCCGGCAGCGACCAAGCCAGGGAGTTAGCAGCAGAGATGCAGACGGTTGAGAACCGGAAACGGATAGGATGAGCGCGGTCCGGACGGAGCGCAAAATCGGAATGGCGAGACATGACTAGCACAGCAAGAACGGCCGCGGCGAACGGGACCGCGGTGCGCAGGAAGATGAGCATGGGAATCAAGCTGGCCGCGGGGGCACTGCCGCTGGCGCTGCTGTTGAGCGGATGCAACCGCTCGCACGGTGCGGACGTGGTGGCCACGGTAAACGGCCATCCCATTATGCGCGCCGACATGGATCGCCTGTACCAGGCGCAGTTGGGCCAGGCAGAGGCGCAGGCGCAGGGCCAGCAGCCTTCGCCGGAGCAGTCCGACGAGCTTCGCCTGCAGATTGTCCACGAACTGATTACGGAAGAGATATTGGCGCAGCGGGCCGCCAAGCTAAACCTGACGGCGACGCCCGAGGATGTGGACGGACGGCTGGCCGAATTGAAAGCGCGTTATACGGAGGAGCAGTTCAACCAGTGGTTGGCGACCAACCACACGACGCTGGAGGGTGTGAAGCATGAACTGCGGCATAGCCTGACCCAGGACAAACTGCTGAACAAGGAGATCAACTCCAAGGTCACCGTTTCCGACGCCGACGTAGCCAGCTACTACAACCAACACAAGTCAGAGTTCAACCTGATCGAGACGCAGTACCACCTGGGGGTGATCCGCGTGACCGATGTGCCCTCGCCGCAGCCGGTGAACCTGCAGGGGAGCAAGGCGACCACGGACGCCGAAGCGAAGAAGAAGATCCAGGCGCTGAAGAACCGGCTGGATGCAGGTGAGGACTTCGGCACGCTGGCGATGCAGTATTCGGAGGACCCGGAGACCTCGTCGAGTGGCGGCGACATGGGCTTCCACTACGAGTCGGAGATGCACGCTGACCCGTCAGTGTACGCGGCGGTGACCAAGCTGAAGGCGGGGCAGTTTACCGACATTATGCCGCTGCTGGATGGGCAGACCAAGAAGCCGGTGGGGTACGCGATCTACAAGCTGATCTCGCGCGAGCCCGCCGGGCAGCGCGATCTGACCGATCCGCGGGTGCAGCAGGCGATCCGCCAGCAACTGCACGACGTCCGCACGCAACTGCTGAAGGGCGCGTACTTCGAGTGGCTGGCGGACCAGGCCAAGGTGGAGAACTTCTTCGCAGAAGAGGTGCTGAAGAACGACGCGAAGTAGGTTGCAGGTTGCAGGTTGTCAGTGCTCGGGTGGGAGACTGAGCTTCCAGAGGATTTGCTTGAGGATGCCGATCCAGACGGGGGCGTCGATCGCGTCCGCGCCAATGCGGCGGACGAGGCGGCGGATGTGGGCGGGGTCGGCGTTGTGAGCGTGGCGGCGGGTGTACTCGGTGGCTTGCATGACCTCGGTGAGCAGCGCGGTGATGGATTCCAGTTGGGCTGCGGATGCGGGGTTGGCGGCGGGCGCATCGGGCGGGTTCGATTCGGTAGCGGATTCGGCGTTGCGGACCAGCTCGTAGAGGCAGACGGCAGCGGCCTGGCCGAGGTTCATGGAGACGTGGCGCACGCCCGCGGGGTTGCGCATGGGGATGGTGAGCAGCCAGTTGCAGTGGCTTAGCTCGTCGTTGCTGAGGCCGGTTTTTTCGGAGCCGAAGAGCAGGGCGACGTTGCGTCCGCGGCGGAGTTCGGCGAGCAGGCGGGGTGCGGCCTGATCGAGCGGGAGCAACGGGTGGTGCAGATGGCGCTCGCCGACGGCGGTGGTGCCGACGACCAGGGTGCAGTCGGCGACGGCGTCGGCCACGCTGGCGCAGGTGAGAGCGGCGGCCATTACATCGGAGGCGTCGACGGCGGACGTGGCCTCCGCGAAGGGCACGGGATAGTCGTTGACGACGCGCAGGCGGGCGAATCCGAAGTCGTGCATGGCGCGGGCCACAGCGCCGATGTTGCTGGGGTTGCGCGCGCGGACCAGAACCACGCAGAGGCGGTCGAGCTCGGCTTCGGTCAACATTGCTTTCTATTGTAGGAACAAGACCGATTCACGCGAGCATCTTCAAGCCGTGTTTCTGCACCACGGCCAGGAGTTTGAGGGCCATACCGCCGGGCTTCTTGGCGCCAGTCTCCCACTTTTCGATTGTGGATTCGCTGGTGTTCAGGTAGCGGGCAAAGACCGGCTGGCTGACGCGATGGCGCTCGCGAAGCTGCTTGATCTGGCGCGGCTTGAGCGTGGCGGGAGCAGCAAGGCACGAGGCGTCGAAGCTGCGCATGGTGGCCTTGTCAATCGCGCCGACTTTGAACAGCGCCAATGCCGAGGAGTGAATCGCCTCAGATGCGTCGCTCTTGTATTTACGCTTCCTGGTCATGGCATATCTCCACCAGTTCTTTGGGGATTTATATACTTCACTCCCTGACCACGGGATTTGACGGGCAATCGCGGGAAATTAGTTTGGCGATGGGCGCTCGATGGAGTCGATTACCAGCGTAGTTGTAGGCAGTTTCGTAGGAGTGAGTTTCAGCCCAAGTTCCTCTCCCAGCGCGGTCGGAAGCTCAGGAAGGCCGGAGGGGGTGGAAGCCTCCGCACCAGATTCCGCATCAGGGCGAGCGGGGCCGGGCCTGTCCGTCGCCCACTTGAGTTCAAAACTATACTTGCCAGTCAGGCCAGTTTCATCGACCACAGTTTGCTGTAGATGCCTAGAAAGAAGTTTGGCGAGGGTGGCGATTGAAACGGCTTGACAGTGGTAGTCGCCGACGTTGGCTCCGTAGCTTGGTCGTTGGTTCGGCTCTGCCTCCACAAGCTTCGGGCCGCTTTTCGCGACGGTGAGGGTATAGCCGGGAAGCTCCTTTTCCACGCTGTGAGCAACGAGGTGGAAGCGGTCGGCGAGAACGGCTTGGAGCATCTGGTTGCGCTGGTTCCTAGAGACCGCCTTATAGGCGGCCATGTCGTCACCGGCGATTTTTGCCGTCAGGTCGTAGTGATCCGAGTCGATCCAGCCGGGACCACCAGAAACAAGGTCATCCCGGATGCCGAAGGCATCGCCAATGATGATACGGACCGTGTAGTTTTCCACGGAGTAGCCATCGGGCGGAGTGCGGTCAAGCATAGCATGCGAGCCGGTATTGTTGGGTCTGACGGAGACCACATCGAAGCTGATAGGTTTGGCGGTGGGAGCAATGGGGGCTTGTGCCAGCGCGACAGGCACCAGAAGGAATGCCGAAGCGACAAAGATCGGACGGGCGATCATAGCCAACACCATACCACCTACGCCATTTCATTGTCCCGTAGGAAGGTGTAGACCTAAAGAGCGAGACCCGACTGGTGCAACATTAGTTCAATCGCAATTTGCGCCCCTCAAGGTGGCGCAAAAAAACGCGGCCGGGGCGAACATCCTCCGGGCCGCGTTTTTTTCTATTGAGAGACAACTACCGCTTCGGATGGTCCTCAGCGGGGTGTGGCGAGTTCTTCTTCTCAGTGTGCTGCGCCGCCTGCTTCTCCTGGTGGGCGGTGGTACCGTTCCGTGCCGCCGCCGCCTGGTCGTTATTGGCGTTGTGCTTGTCCTGGTAGATGGAGTTGCTCACGTTATTCTGGCGTTGGTTGATCTGCGCTTTCTCCTGGCCGGTGAGGTGTCCGCCATTTGCCGCACGGTCCGCCGCTGCCTGGTGATTGATGCTGGTGTCGCGACTTTCCAGGTTCTTGGTCTCGCCCGGCGTAAGCTGACCGGAATTCACGCCCTGGTTGATGCGCGACTGCTGGTTGCCCTGGCGGGTGTTGACTTCGTTCCTGTTTCCGAAGCCGTCGCGCGTGGCCGGTGCGCCGACGGAATGCACCGCGCCCGCGGTAGAGCCGGGCCGGGAGAAAGCCGCGTTCACTGGGTGGCCGCCGTTGGCGCTGGCGAAGTTGGAGCGGTCGGCATGGGCCGCCAGAACATGATTCTGCTGCTCGGCGGTGGGGGAAATGTGGTTCTCATGCGACCACTGCTGCTCCTGCGGTGAGGGACGCGCCTGGATGCCGCCGGCGCCGCCGTTGAAGCTTACGTGGTTATTGATGTTGACGTTATTCACGATTACGGTGCGGTCGACAAACGTGCTGTGGAAGCCGGCACCGACTCCAATATTCATCACTGCGGTGTTGTAGGAGAAGAATCCGCCGTTCCAATGTCCGCCGACGAAGCCGACGCCGCCGTAGCCGAAGCCGTAGTTGACTCCGCCGTAGAAACCGACGTGCGGACCCCAGTAGCCCTCATGCCAGATGAAGGCGGCGCCGCCCCAACCCCAGTAGCCGGGGGTCCACAAGACTCCAACCATGGGTGGGCGCACCCAGACGCCGGGGACCCAGTAGTAGCCCTCGGGGCCATAGGCCCAGTAGCCGGGGTTCCAGAGATAGCCGTCGCCGGGGGCCACGGGCTGCACATAGACGGGCAGCGCGGGGGGCGCGAATCCGACCGATATGAATACGCCGGCAAACGCAGCCGCGGGCGCCAGCACCATTGCCGCCGCCACCAGGGTGTTGCGAAGGGCACGCATCGAGAAGAGCTTGATCATTGGTTTCCTCAGTTCCGCCTCGGCGTTTAGAGCGCAGGCCGCCGGGCAAGGTTGCTTCGTATTCTGTGGGTACTGGCCCGACCCGTTCGGCATCCCGTCGCGGGGCCACTTGCGAATCGTCTCCGGTTGAAACCCGGCAGCGCGGGCGAAGTTTCCCAACAAAATCCGCGAAGTAGACATTACGCCTGCACCCAAAGGGGTTGGAATGACACTTTTGGTTCGCCAGGACGCCCCATCGAGATCGAGGCGGCGCATGCGGCCTGAGCCTGGCTGCGGCGGCGCTGCCCCGCGGAAGGTGGCGCTTTCGACAGTGCGCGGTTTTCCGATTGCGGGTGGAGCGGCGGGGGGTATAAGGTTCCCCGAAAGGCTTAATCCCGCAACTGAAGTGGTCGCGCTCAGGGCACAGACGCGCGGGGTTCAGGAGCCGGCGCAGGGCGAACTCTTAGCTTCTATGAACAGAAAATGCGCGCACGTGCTCGCGTTCTGCCTCGCATGGGTTGCACTGGCCGCCGTGTCGATGGGCCAGAATATGGGCCGGGAGCTGAGTGCGGAGCTGGCGGTTCAATCGCCGGCGGACGTGAGTGATTCGAAAGCGGCCGGGACGGATCGGTTGAGCGGGGCAGTGGGGAAAGCGGCGGCGGCGAAGGCGGCGCCCGCGTTGAAGCCCAGGGACCGCAACGAAGACATCTATTACCGGAACAAGGTCGAGCTGTCCCTGGAGGGGGGCGTGTTGCCGATCAATATTCCGTTTGTCTTCGACGCGTTCGTAGGCGATTCCTACACGCAGAACCCGACGCACTACACGCTGGTGCCGGTGTTCCCTTCGCTGCGCTGGCAGATGGGCAAGATAAGTGCTCCGTGGATTCTGCGCGGCAATACCGATCTGACGGTCACGTTTTCGGTGACGGCGATTCCGCGCGGGCCGGAGAATCTATACGATGCGTTCGACCTGGGGTTCCGGCGGAATTTTGTGCCGCGAAACTGGAAGGCGACTCCGTATTTCGAGACGCGCATCGGCGCGGGATTCATCAACGCGCAGGAGTTTAATGAGAACACCTTCTCCTCGCTGCCTGGAGATGCCTACGCGCAGGGGCAGAACTTCACGTTCACGCTGATGGTGGGCTTCGGCGCGCGCTACAACTTCAACAGCAAATACAGCGCCGAGGTGGGCGGGATGTATATGCACGTGTCGAACCTGTATCTGTCCCAGCCGAAGTGGGACGACAACGGCATCAACGTGTGCGGGCCGTGGATCGGGTTCAACATGCGGCTGAGCAAGCCGAAAGATCCACTCATGCGCTGATCTTTCTCCGCGCTTGCGATTTTCGATTGAGGCGCTCGCGCACTGCTCGCGAATCCCGTCCCGGCTACTTGCCATGCTTCATCGAGAGGATGCGCGCGTCAGCCGCTGAAATGTGAACTTCTGCGACGCCGCCGTCGCATAACGTCGTCGTTGTGCCACCCTTGCCGTCCGGGCAACGAAGAGTGCCTGACACCGTCCACGTATCGCCATCACGCCTAGCGTGAAATGGCCGTTCGGATGCAATTTGCTGTTCGCCGTATACGGGGACCAGTACGGCCTCGGCAACCTTTACCGCGGTTGCTTCATTGGGGACGAATCCGCCCGGCGGCGAAAACTGCTGTCCAAAGCCAACTCCGAGAAGAATGGTGGCGCACCAAATACTTGCGAGGAGCTTCATGCCTCACCTCATCTGTAATTATGCTCCGGCGCGTTCTGGATCAACTACACTCATCTTTGCGTTGGCTATGGCGGATGACTTTGCTCAACTCGTGAAGCAGCAGGCGGACATTGTCCGGATTGTGGGCGAGTACCTGAAGCTGCGCAAGACCGGCGCGCAGAACTATACCGGGCTGTGCCCGTTCCACAAGGAGAAGACGGGGTCGTTCAGCGTGAACGCGACCCATGGGTACTACTACTGCTTCGGCTGCCACGAGAAGGGCGACGTGTTCACCTTCGTGATGCGGATGGAGGGGCTCAGCTTTCCGGAGGCGGTGCGCGCGGTGGCGCAGAAGGCGGGGATTGCGCTGCCCAAGCGCGAGTTCAACTCGCCGGAGGAGGCGCGCATCTATGGTGAGGCGGCGGGGCTGCGGCGGCAACTGCTGGATATCCACGAGGCGGCGAGCAGGTACTTTGAGGCGCAACTGAAGTCGCCCGAGGCGGCGCGGGCGCGCGAGTACCTGACCGGCCGCGGGGTGCCGGCGGAGACGATCAAGACGTTCCGCATCGGCTACGCGCCGGACGACTTCAACGTGATGCGCGAGGCGCTGAAGGGGAGTTTTCCTGAAGAGGCGATGCGGGCTAGCGGACTGTTCTCGTCGAAGGAAAAGAGCGACGACGGGCTGCCCACGGGCGAACTGTACGCGCGCTTTCGCAAGCGGATTACGTTTCCGATTGCCAACGAGGCGGGCAAGGTGATTGCGTTCACGGCGCGGGCGCTCGATCCCGACGACAAGAATGCGAAGTACCTGAACTCGCCGGAGTCGGCGCTGTATAGCAAGGGGCAGGTGCTGTTCAACCTGGACAAGGCCAAGGCGGAGATGCGCAAGCAGGACTTTGCCGTGCTGGTGGAAGGGCAGATGGACTGCATCAGCGTGTACATGGCGGGAATCCACAACGTGCTGGCGGTATCGGGCACGGCGTTCACCGAGGCGCAGGTGCGGCTGCTGGCGCGGTTTACCAAGCGCGTGATCGTGAACTTCGACCCCGACACGGCGGGCGCGACGGCGACAGAGAAGTCGATCGGACTGCTGACCGAGGAAGACTTCGACGTGAAGGTGGCGACGCTGGAAGGCGGGCTGGACCCCGACCGCTTTGTGCGCGAGCAGGGCATCCAGGCATACGGCGCGGCGCTGCGCGGGGCAAAGAGGTATTCGGATTATTTGATTGAGCGCGCTCGCACGCAGTTCCCTGGGCGGACGGCGGAGGCGAAGGTGAACGCGATGAACTTCCTGCTGCCGCACATCCGGCGGATGACGCATCCGATCAAGCGCAACCAGTTTGCGGAGGACGCGGCGAACAAGCTGGGGATTGATTCGGCGCTGATGCGGGACGAGTTGAAGCAGGCGGCGGCGCAGCGCGTGGCCAGCGTGCCCGCGCACCGGGAGGAGCCGCTGACCGAGACCGAGCGCATTCTGCTGCGCGCGCTGGTGCTGAAGGAGAGCGAGACGGCGCGGGTGATCGCGTCGACGCACCTGGCGGAGCATCCGGAGTGGATTGCGGACCTGGCCACCGCTGACCTGCTGGATGCGCTAGCCCACGCGCCCGCGCCCGAGAACCCGCTGGACGCGGCGGGGACGGAGGAGGCACGCGCACACCTTGCGCATGCGCTGGACTACTCGCCGCAGCCGAGCGATCCGCCGCTGACGGCGCAGGTGGAGGGCGCGCTGCACACGCTGGAGCATCGGCGGCTGGAGCGGCGGCAGCGGGAGTTGCGCTCGCAGATTGCGGAGGCCGACCGGCGGGGCGACCAGGAGATGCTGGCGCGGCTGATCGGGGACAAGCTGGAGATTGACCGCAAGCTGCGGGACCATTGAGCGCGAGGCGATGTTCGGATGCGGCAAAGATTCAGCGCGTACGAAACCGTACCTCAGCGGCTAAAGCCGCCTTGCGATTGGGATTCTTACGGCACGGCTGAAGCCGTGCCCTTAACGAAAAGGCTTGTCTTGCTCAACATCCTCTGAGGCGCAGGCTGTGCGGCTGAAGCCGTGCCCTTGTTTGAATTCCGCGGAGGCATGCCCCAGGGGCTAAAGCCCGCGTTGATCTTGAGGCGTGATTGCCGGGACTAAAGTCCCGGCCTATCTTGAGGCGAGGTTTCGGCGGTCTCTGATGCCGGGTGCAACTTCGGTTGTTACAATCGGCCTAAGCTCCATGGATAGCCACACCAAAAGGCGGTTGGTTTGGAGCCTCTTCTCCAACGTCGTAGCCCGGCTGGCGCAGACCGCGATCCAGTTCATCCAGGTCCCAGTCTTCCTCCATTACTGGAGCGTGCCGCTGTACGGCGAGTGGCTGGTACTGAACTCGATTCCCACTTATCTGGCGACCAGCAACTCCGGTTTCGGCACGGTTGCGGGCAACGAAATGACCATGCTGGTGGCAGGGGGCGACCGCGATAGCGCGCTGCGGGTGTTTCAAAGCTGCTGGTGGCTGATCGCGGCGATCTGCTCGGCGTTTACGGTGCTGCTGAGCGCCGCGCTCTACTTCCTGCCGGTCAACCGCTTGCTGAGGATCGGCAACATCAGCGCGAACGACACCAAGTGGATCATCTTCTACCTCTCCGTATCCATCCTGCTGGCGCAACTGGAGCAGCTATTGCAGTCGGCGTACCGGTCGATTGGCCGCTACCCGTACGGGTCGTTTGTGAAGAGCGCGATGGCGCTGGCGGCTTTCAGTTGCACGCTGCTGTCGGTTGCGCTGGGTCATGGCGCGCGCACCACCGCCATTGTGTATGCGGCGGGCAACATCGGCGGGACCATCTTCCTGTCGTTCCTGGTGAAGCACGACATTCCCTGGATCGAGTTCGGCTGGAGGCATGCGCGCTTCAGCGAGATTCGCCGGCTGACGCGACCGGCGATCGCGTTTATGGGATTTCCCGTGGGCAACGCGCTGAACCTGCAGGGAACGCTGCTGGCCGTCTCCTATGCGCTGGGCCCGGTCAGCGTGGTCATCTTCTCCACCGCGCGCACCATCTCGCGGGGCGCGCTGATGATGGTGCAGATGGTGAACAGCACGTTCGAGCCTGAACTGACGCTATCGTACGGCGCGAAGAAGTTCGACCTTACGCGCACGCTGCATCGGCGCGCCTGCCAGTTCGCGGTGATCATTGCGCTGGCGATCGTGGCCGGGGTGATGACGGTGGGGCCGTACGTGCTGCACAGTTGGACCGGCGGCCGCATCCCGCCCAGCCGCGGCCTGCTGAGCATCCTGCTGCTGGTGGTGGTGGTGAATGCGCTGTGGTCCACCAGCTCCACGCTGATGACCTCGACCAACCAGCACCAGAAGATGGCGGTGGTCTACCTGATCACCACCAGCCTGACCTGCGTGGCGTGCTTCTATTGTGCGCGCTGGGACGGGTTGTACGGCGCAGCGGCAGCGCTGCTGATCTCGGAGCTGGGGATGAACCTGTATGTGTTGCCGGCGTCGTTGCGCATCGCCCACGACACCTTCCCGGCGTTCATGGTGAGCATGCTGCACTTTCCGCAGTCGCTGAAGCCGGGCGAGCTGTGGGCGCAGATTCGCCGCTCCAAGCCGGGGCTGGAGGCGGAGTAGGCAGGCGGCGAGAGAATTCCAGCGCGCGACGAGGAGGAATTGTGCGAGAATTCTCGCCTACACTACAGAGTTTAAACTTCCTGGGCGAGGGTTTCCTTTATGTCGATGACGAGGACTTTGTTGGCGAGTGTGGTAATTGCGCTGGCTGCGTTTGGGTGCAAGTCGGGGACAGCCACGGCGTCCGCGGGCGCAGAGGCGGCGGGTGGCGCGGTAGCAGCGGCGGCTCCGGTGAAAGTGGAGATCGTCGATCCCTCGCTGAACAACATGAACGCGGTGGAGGTGACGATTCCGGGGAACTGGCACTTCCAGGGGACGTTGATGCAGGGCGGCAACTGCGTGGCGACGCCGTTCCCGGTGTTTCGCGTGACCAGCCCGGATGGGCTGTCGGCGTTTGAACGGGAGCCGACCCTGGGATGGCGGTGGGGAACGGGGCCGATGGTCGGCACGGCGACCGACTGCTTGGCGCTGAAGGCGGGATTGAGCGCGCAGGATTTTCTGAAGTATCTGGCGCCGACGCTGAAGATGACGTATGTGTCGGACGTGCCGGAGCCGGCGGCGGAGAATGCGGCGGCGCAGCAGGGACTGGCATCGGCTGAGGCGGTGTATGCGCCAAAGTACGTGGCCGAACACCTGACTCCGCCGAAGTCGACGGTAGCGCTGGCGCGGGCGCAGGTGAGCTTCCAGAATGGGACGTTTGCGATGCAAGGCCAGTTGTGGGTGACAGTGAGCTGCACCGAGACTACCTATCCGGGACAGAAGTCGCTGCTGGTGGGCATGGCAAGCCAGCCAGGCTCGGACGTGAACACCTGTACGGCGGCAACGCGGTTTGTGAGCGCTCCCGCAGCGCAGCTTAACAGCGTGCTGGCGGTGTGGAACACGGCGGGCATGGGTGCCGTGGCCCTGATGCCCTGGCAGCAGGCCTGGGTGAACCGCAACCAGCAGCAGGCGAACCAGGTGATGTCGCAGATGATTGCGAGTACGAATGCGGCGATGAAGGCGCAGCAGCAGCAGTTCCAGCAATCGATGGCGGCGCAGGCACAGATGCACCAGCAGTTTATGGCGCAGATGCAGGCGAGCACGAACGCGTCGATGGCCAATGCGAATGCGAGCATGAATGCGCAGTCGACGGCGGCGTCGGACTGGGTGAACTACGCACTGGACCAGCAGACGGTGCTGGACCCGACGACGGGCCAGGTGAGCAATGTGTCCAGCGCGTACACCTATACGTGGACGAATGGTTCGACCAGCTACCAGACCAACGACTCCAACGCGAACCCGAATGGTGTGATGTCGGGGACGTGGACCAAGACGCAGGTGGTGCACGGAAACGGGACGCCGTAAGGGTGGGCTGGTCTACGCGAGCGCGATCTGGGCTTTGGGGCAGCGGGCGGTGAGTTCCTGCTGCAGGCGGGCGAGGTCGCCGGCGGCGTTGGCGGGGATGAGGACTGCCTGGTGGATGGGTACGACCTGGGTGGGGCCGTAGGGGTTGGGCACCGATTTTTCGAAGCTGAGCAGCAGGCTGCGCGGCTGGCGCTGGTCGATGGCCGCCGAGGTCAGGTAGGTGCTGACGTTGAGCCAGGGGGTGAAGACGCCGTCGCAGAAGACGCCGTCGCGTCCGAAGTAAACCTCGGGTGCGGCCTGGAGCAGGTGGGCGTGGAGCTTGGCTGCGTGGGCGGCGCCGCCGCGGCCGCTGAGGGTGGCGATGGTGAGGATGGCCGCGCAGACAAGGATGAGGTATGGGCCCTTGAACAGCCAGGAGCCGGGCACGAAGAAGGCGACTCCGCCGATGATGAGGGCGAAGGGAAAGAGGAAGCGGCGCCAGTCGCGGCGGAGCACGAAGCTGGGAGGCGTGGCCTGGAGGCGCGCAACCTGCACGTCGCTCCATTGCTGCCACTGCTCGGGCGTGTACTGCCAGTGGACCCAGGGATCAAGCTCGATTGCGGTGAGGGACTGGTCCAGGCTGCGATTGGTGAAGTACAGGACCGGCAGCAGAATGATGGCAAGAAAGAGCGCCATGCCGCCGATGGTGAGGGCGACGATGCGGGCCGTTCCGGGGACCAGCGCAACCACCGCGAAGATGCCGATGAGGATGGCGAAGACCTTGACCCAGACATATATCTTCCGGCGATTGTTGGTAACCAGCCGGACGGAGTGGGGGACTGAGGCGGGCTTGGACTCCCTGGGAATGCTGACGGCCTGGATGAGGAAGATGAGGCCGAGGGTGGCGAAGACGATGACCGCGGCCAGGGCGCTGCCGACCACCGCGGGCGACCGGTTGGCGGTCAGGTCGACGGTGGCGATGATGAGGAAGATGGCTCCCGCGATGCCCAGGATGGCGACCGCGATAGCGCGCAGCGAGGTGCGAGCGGAGTAGGTCGGGTTGCGCCGCCATGCGCCCCAGGCGCCGAACATCAGCAGGATTGCGAAGAGGAGCTGCGGCATGGGTCAGCCTCCGGAGGTGTGACTGCGATGTTACACGGAGGCTGCGCTGGGGCGACAGGATGGATGCGAATCTGTTTGTGGAGGCGGGCGGGTTACTTTTCCAGCCAGATTTCCATGCCGATATTTATGCTGTCGATGCGGGTTTTGCTAAAGCCGATAGGCGCAATAAGGGCCTGCATGGAATCGACGGTGTAGGCGCGCTTGAGCAGCATCAGGCGGAAGGCGATGCGAGTGAACCAGCGGTCCCACGCGCTCAGTTCGATGCGGTCGAAGTAGCGGTTGATCTCGGTCATAGAGACGTCCTTGCAGAGGTCGGCGATGAGGGCGCGGCCGCCGGGGCGGAGGACACGGCGCATCTCGCGCAGGGCCTGGGCGGGCTCGGCGAAGTTTTTAAAGGCGGCGCGGCAGACGAGCAGGTCGAAGCTGGAGTCGGCAAAGGGCATGGCAGCTGCGTTGCCCTGGACGATGTTGACGGTGACGTCGGCCACGGCTGCGTTGCGGCGGGCGATCTCGACGAAGGTGCGGCTGATTTCGAGCGCGGTGATGCGGAGCTGGGGAGTGCGGGCGAGCTCGACGGAGAGGAATCCGGGGCCGGGCGCGACTTCGAGGACGTCGCCGCCGTTGGGCAGCAGGTCGCGCAGGCGGGCGGCGAGCTTGCGGAACTCGTCCATGTCCTTGCGCGTGGTTTTCTCGTACCAGCGGGCGATGGGGCCTTCCATTCCCATGCCGATGTAGGCTTTCTGGGTTGCTGCTGTCATAATGGAAACACCTCGATTGGGGAATAAATAAGTATCTTACTAAATAAGATACTTTTAGAATAAGCATCGTACGATGAACCTGTCAACCGCCAAGCGCGCCGCCCTTCACTCCAGCCTGAACGTCCAGATCCGGCAACTGATCGCCGGGACGATTCTCTTCAACCAGAAGATTGCCGACGCCGCCGGGCTCCGACTGACGGACATGCAGTGCATGAACGTGCTGGACCTGCTGGGGCCTTCGACGCCGGGGAAACTGGCGGAATGCACGGGACTTACGACCGGCGGGGTGACGGTAATGCTGGACCGGATGGAGCGTGCCGGGTTCGTGAAACGCTCGCCCAATCCGAATGATCGGCGCAGTGTCGTGGTCAGTGTGAATCCGAAGCGGTTGAAGAAGCTGCATACCTACTACGACCAGATCAATCGCCAAACGGTTGCGATTTTTTCAGAGTTCCCGGAGGCCGACCTGGAGGTGGTGGCGAGTTTCTTTTCGCGGCTAAACGCGATCCGCCGTTAGCGCAGGTTTGCTTCGGGCACAGGTGAGGATCGGGCGGGTTTCCGAGGGAGCGGCGCTAGGCGACGTGGCGGTGAGGGCGGACCGGGCCGGACCGAGCATCGATAGACTCAACTTCGTTGCTGGATTCGGTGATGTAACTGGCCATCTGCTGGGCGAGTTGCGAGTCGACCTCGTCGGCGATGGCCATGACCCCGACCAGGAGCACGCTGAAGTCGATCCTTTTGAGGTTGTCCTGGAGCGTGCGGAAGACGCTGACCTGCAACATGCGCGACTCTTCCACCAGCATGGCGGCGGAGTAGCCCTGTTGGCGGCGGATGACGCCGTGTTGGGCGGCGGCGGGTGAGACCGGCGCGCGGGTGCCCAGCTTGACCGGGAAGCGCAGGCGGTAGACCAGTTCGCGGAACAGTTGGGGCAGGTGGGCGCAGCGCGCGTCGTCGTCCAGCGGGACGGAGATGACCTCGGGCTCGTCGCGGACGGACTGAAGCCACTCCTCGATGGTGGACTGGGTGGATCGCTCGAGGATGTCGGCAACGCTTTCGACCGGCGGCGGGGCGGCGGTATTTACCCCCAGCCTCAGCCGCTCCTGGATGATCTTGACCAGGTGATCCGGGCGCAGGGGTTTGACCAGGATCTCGTCGGCCTGATGCAGGATGGCGGTCGTGGCCTGCTGCATCTCGGGAAAGGCGCTGCAGATGAGGGTGACGGCTTCAGGATTGGCGTGGCGCATGGCGCTGACCACGGTAAGGCCGTCGCCGGGCTGGGGCATATGCAGGTCAGTGATGAGCGCGTCAAAGGGCCGGCAGGCGATGCATCGTAGCGCCTGGTTGACGTTGTTGGCGGAGCAGACCTCGAAGCCGCTGAGTCGGAGGACCTGGGTCAGAGTGTCGAGGACAGCTTCATCATCGTCGACCAGCAGGACCTTGGGTTGGGTTGCTGGCCTGGCAAGCTGGGAATCGGAGTTTGCATCGAGATTGGCCATGTTGGTGCCTTTCTTCGAGCAGGAGTACGAGAATAAAGGCCCAGCCTAAAGTCTCTCACCCGAGGCGACTGGCTGTCTGTTCAGTTTTGAACACCTCTGGCGCGCCGGGCCGCGGGCTTCTTTCGCCGCTTTGGAGCGTCCGGCAGGGCCGTGCGGGCGGCGCTCCCTTCCGGGGGTTGATCGTACAGAATGACATTGAGCAGCGACTTATGGACCCGGATGCGGCCGTTGTATTCAATGAAGCCGTGTTGGCGAAACCGGTTCATAAAGTAGCTGACGCGGGAGCGGGTGGTGCCGATCATCTCGGCGAGCGTGCCCTGGGTTATTTTGGGAATGAGCGATTCAATTTCGCCGGGCTGGCCGAATTCCGCCATCAGCAATAGGATGCGGGCGAGGCGCTTCTCGCTGGAGTTGAAGAGCTGGTCGACCAGATCGGCCTGGGTGCGCATGGCACGGGCGAGCACGTAGGCCAGGAATAGGTCGGAGAAGCCATGCTCCTGGTGCATGACGCGGATCATCTCGTCGCGGTTGATGCGGAGTGCCGTGCATGCGGTGAGTGCGGCGGCGGTGGCCATGCGCAGGCCGGGGAGGGCGGCGATCGCCTCCTCGCCAATGAAGTCGCCGGGGCCGAGCATGGTGATGGTAGCCTCCTTGCCGCGGCCGGAGACGACGCTGAGCTTGGCCCGGCCAGTCTGGAGGTAGAAGACGGAGTCGGCCGGGGTTCCCTGGGCGAAGAAGACCTGCTTGGCCCGCAGATGAATGAGGTTCCGCCTCAGGCCGGAGCCGGCGAGGAAGGATATTGGGTCGAACGTCTTGTCTTCAGAGCCGGTCATGGCGACAGCCTCGGGCGGATACATACAGCGCGGGCTGATTTCCACGTTTGACCGTCGGCGCAAGCGGCTTGGAATCGGCGCTGAATCACGCGACGGATCGTGGTGCTCTGGCCCGCGGATGGCCGAATACTTGTGAGCCCGGATTGCCCTTCACCCGGAGGGCGCCTGTCCGGAAAAGTTGAGACGCCCTTGAAGCCGGGCATGCTTCAATGTAATCCATCCGACACAGCGATACATAGCTATATATGGGATGCGTAACTATATTTTTCGGTGGCGTGGCGGCGGCGGTACCCCATCCGGGCCGCCGCCTGCGGGTTTGGGGAGTGGGGGCGGGGGACGTATAATGGAGTTTTGGTTGAGCACGCGCGGCGGCGCCGATGGAGGCGCCGGAGCGTGTGAGGCGCGGTTTCCCCGGTGGTGGTGGCGGCAGGATGGCCAGTTTTTTTGGTGTTTTCCTCTGAAAAGAAAGCCACTTCGACGAGCATCCCAACATCCCAGTAACTGCGGTTAGAAGATTCCGGAAGGCCCCATGCCAGATCATATTAAGAAGCGACTGGAAGAAGAGATTAAGTTGCTGGAGCGCGAGCTGACGACGGAGCTGCCGGCGGAGATCAAGAAGGCGGTCGCGATGGGAGACCTGAGCGAGAACGCCGAGTACCACATGGCCAAGCAGCGCCAGGTGTTTGTGAACGCCCGCCTGGGCCAGCTAAAGAAGCGGATGGGCGAACTGGCCATGGTGAACCTGACCAACATCCCTCGCGACAAGGTCGGCTTTGGCGCCACCGTGGTGGTTTTCGACTCCAGCAAGGACGAGGAACTGAGCTACAAGCTGGTAACCAGCGAGGAGTCGGACGTGACCAAGGGGCTGATCTCGACCACCTCGCCGATCGGGCGCGCGCTGCTGGGCAAGAAGATTGGTGACGTGGCGACGGTGGTGACCCCGAACGGCAAGCGGGAGCTGGAAGTGCTGAAGCTGATCACCATCCACGATGAGGTGGAAGAGGAGATTTCCGACGAGGATTTGGCGACGGGGTGAGCGATTCGGAGTAAGATCGACGACCGTACGGCGAGGACGTTTCTCTCCCCACAGCAGCAGTTCGATGGCCGTAACCTGATGACTGTATCTAAATGACGTGGACAAGCGCTTTCGGGAAGGGCAGCGGATGGTTGCTGCAGAAGATCGTCAACGGGCTGGCGCTGACCAAGATCTCGCCCAACGTGCTGACGTTTCTGGGCCTGGTGATCAACACCATTGCCGCGTGCTTCTTCGGCTTTGCGCGGGTGCATAACGCGAACAAGATGTTCTTTATCGCGGGTATGGTGATTATCGGCGCGGGCATCTTCGACATGGTGGACGGACGGGTGGCGCGCAAGACCAACCAGGTGAGCGTGTTCGGCGCATTCTTCGATTCGGTGATGGACCGCTACTCGGATGTGGCGATCTTCTTCGGGCTGCTGATCTACTACGCGCGCGGCAACCGGCTGTTTTATGTGGGGCTGGTGGCGTTTGTGATGACCGCATGCGTGATGGTGAGTTACACACGGGCGCGGGCGGAGGCACTGATCGGGACCTGCAAGGTGGGCTTTATGGAGCGGCCGGAGCGCATCGTGTGCGTGATTCTGGGCGCACTGTTCAACCGCTGGGGAGTGATGGCGCCTGCATTGTGGGTGCTGGCTCTGTTCTCGACGATTACGGTGGTCCATCGCATCCGCTACACCTTTCTGGAGACGGAACGGCGCAAGCTGGCGGCGACCACACAGTAACCTGCACGACGCAAGCCAGTTGGGTCGATTTCGCAGGATGACACGCGGGCCGGCTACAAGGTATAACCACTCAAAGGCTATCGAGAGAATAGCCGACCACCTGTTTTCTTTGAAAAGGCTACTGGGAAGGGTGACTGTAGCGCCCAACGCAGATTCTGCAGGGGTGCATCCGTCCCGCTTGCTTATCAGCTGGGTTGCTGAATGTCCGAGCGTGTGGTGTCGGGAGAATTGACGCGGCTTGAGGGCTCGTCGGTGCGCATTGTGCGCGGCCGCGAGGAAGTGCTCGCGTGGAAGGACCAACTGGTGGAGTTGAGCCAGCGCACCGCTCAGACCAGCGCCATGGCCTGGTTGGAGCAGGACCTCGCGCGGCCTCTGTTCGCCCGCAAGCGGCCCACGCTGGTTCTTACCATGGGGCAGGGTGCGGACGGTGCGGATGAACTGAGGGCGGCGGTGCTGCTGTATGAGCAGCGGATGTTCGGGGTGGGAAGCCGACTGTTCTTTGCTGACTATCACGGCGCGGCCAGGACCGTGATCGCGCCGGAAAACGAGCGGGCAAGGGTCGCGTTTATCGCCAGCGAGTTGCTTATGCAGCAGGGCGCTCTGATGGTGCACATCTCCTACGAGGGCGAGCAACCCCAGATGGACGCGGCGGGAAAGGGAAGGCGAGCAGAATGGCGCAGGCTGACCTGGGCGATCCGGCAAAGGCAAACCATCGGGTATCTGCCTGTGGAAGACACCGTGGATGCGACTCTGGCCAACCTGGGCAAGCACACCCGGCGAAACCTGCGCTATTACCGGCGGCGCGCGGAAGCCGAACTGGGACAAGAGCTGATCGACCATCCGGAACTGACCCGGGATGAGTTTGTCGCGTTCACCCGGATGTGCAGCTATCCGCTGACCGATGAGCAGGCCGCGAGGAGATATGAAGGCATCCAGAATATGCCGTCCAAATATTTGTACCTCGGTCTGAGAGCGGCCAACGGCGACTGGCTGAGCCTGATTGGAGGACGCATCCACGAGGGCGAGATCCATATCGAATGGCAGATGAATCGTGCGGACATGCCCTCCTATTCCCTTTGCACGCTGATGCGCTCGCACCTGATTGAACACGCAGTGAAGCGCCAGGCCCGGAGGATCTTCTTTGTGGGCGGGACCATGCATTCGATTCGGAGCGCGATGATTCCGGCAATGAAAATCGCGGACCTGATCGTCCTGCATTACCAGTTGCCCAGAAAGGCGCTGTGGAGGATGGCGCGTCCGGACAGCTTCGCGCGCGAGATGCTGTCCAACACCGCTCTGGAATGGCATCGCTGGTGGCGGATTCCCTCGCTCCACGATGAACGTGGTCTAGGTCGAAAAGATCCCGAGCGCGTGGACCCCGGCACCCTGGGGGCGCATCGGCTGCGAGGGTGATCCAGCCGATTCGATACTCTCGCCGGGAGACGGAGCGGCGCAAGCCGGCGGGTATCCCTGCGCAGTGGGCCGCTAATTCCGCCGGAACTCGCATAAACTGGAAGGCGCGACCAGAGCGTGTGGTTGGGGAGCGTGCGAGATGGAATTAGCTGAGCTGCAACAGAAGTTTGCGATCCCAGGTGTGCTGGGGTTCGAGAAGACGGCGTCGGGACTGGTGGTGGCACAGGTGACAGCGCCGGCGGCCGAAGCCACCATCTACCTGCAGGGCGCGCATGTGACCCATTGGAAGCCCGCGGGGCTGGCGCCTGCGATCTTCCTGAGCCAGCGCGCGGAGTTCGCGCCGGGCAAGCCCATCCGCGGCGGCGTGCCCATTGTCTTTCCGTGGTTCTCTGAGCGGCACGACGGCAAGACCGGGCCGCAGCATGGGTTCGCGCGCATCTCGGAGTGGGAGGTCGCCTTCGCGGCGATGTCCGGAGACGAACTCCATCTGGCGTTTACGCTGGCGCCGAACGAGCTGAGCCGGAGTTTGGGATTTGACCACTTCAAGCTCGGCTACCGGGTGAGCGTCGGGCGCAAGCTGACGCTGGAGCTGGGCGTGCAGAACGATTCCGGCAACGGCGGGGCGCGCGGCGGAGGGCCCGCGGCGGCGACGGCGAAGGCCGACCAGGCCGCGGAGGGCGCGCCGCTGGTGTTCGAAGAGGCGCTGCACACGTACTTTGAGGTTGCGGACGCGACGCGGGTGTCCATCGACGGGCTGGGCGGGGTGACCTATATCGATAAGGTGGACGGCTTCAAGCGCAAGGTGCAGGCGCCGGGCCCGTTCAAGTTTGAGGGACGGACCGACCGGCCGTATCTGAACACGACTGCGACCTGCGTACTCCACGATCCGGCGGGCGGACGAAAGATCACGGTGGCGAAGAGTGGATCGAATTCGACCGTGGTGTGGAACCCGTGGAAGGAGTTCACGGCGACCATGGCGGACATGGAGCCGGATGCGTGGCTGCACATGACGGCGATCGAGACGGCCAACGTCGGCGAGGATGCGGTGACGCTGAAGGCAGGCGAGACCCATACCATGCGCGCGGATATCTCCATCGAGAAGACAGCGTAGATGGCCGGTGTGCAGGGGTTCCGGCTGATTCTGGCGAGTGCGTCGCCGCGGCGGAGAGAGCTGCTGGCGCAGGCGGGGTATGCGTTCACGGTGGAAGCGGCAGATGTGGATGAGTCGGAGCGGGTGGGAGAGGCTCCGGAGGCGTATGTTCGGCGGCTGGCGGAGGAAAAGGCAAGGGCGGTGTTGGGGAGATTTGCGGATCCGACCCTTATCGATAAGACCGATAAGGATGGGGCACCCGGCGTTTTGATTGTGCTGGGCGCGGATACGACTGTGGTGTGCGATGGGGAGATGCTCGCCAAGCCCGCCGACGCCGCCGATGCAAAGCGCATGCTGCTGCGGCTTTCGGGAAGGACGCACGAGGTGATGACGGGCGTGGCGGCGGCGACGCGGGCGGGGATGGTCAGCGGAGTTGAAACCACTTCAGTTACATTCTCTGAGATTCCCGAGACAGAGCTGGATTTCTACTGCGCGACGCAGGAACCGATGGATAAGGCGGGAGCATACGGGATTCAAGGGTATGCGGCGCGGTGGGTTCCGCGGATTGATGGCGACTACTTCAACGTCATGGGGCTGCCGATCGCTCGGGTGGTGCGGCTGGTCGAAGAGGTCGGCGAGTCAGCCAGTCCTGCGGCGTAAATGGAGCGGCGATGAGAGAGGAATTGCTCCGATTCGACGGTACTGTCGAACGCGATCCCGCCATCGATGCGTGGATGGAGGAGCGTGCAGGTGAATTGGGAGCGATTGCGCACGAGTGGTTTGAGGTGATGCGGAGATGCGGGGACGAAGTGCGGGAGGTCTTCCATGACGGCTGTCCGGTTGCATGTCTCGGTGATGCGCCCTTCGGCTACGTCAATGTATTCACATCGCATGTGAACGTGGGATTCTTTCAGGGCGCAGCGCTGCCCGATCCGGCGCGGTTGTTGCAAGGCTCCGGCAAGCGAATGCGCCACGTGAAGCTGACGCCGGGAACGGCTACGGACGCCGCAGCGCTGCGCAGGCTGATCGAGGCGGCGTATTCGGATATAAAGGCGCGGGTTGAAAACGGCTAGGGCCAAATCACGCGCTTCGCAGGACGACGGCGCGAAGGCGAAGGGTTTGATCAAGGGCTCGCCAGGTTCAGGCCGGGAAGGTGGGCGAAGTCGGTGGTGTTGGTGGTGAGCAGGGTATATCCGTGCTCGATGGCCTGGGCGGCGATCCAGAGATCGTTGTAACGCGGGCGGGGAGAGCGGCCAGCGTGTTTGACGGCTGCGGCGAGTACACCGAACGCGGCGGCGGTCGACCGCGATACATCCAGCACCGGGCGGCTTTCCAGCCGGCGGAGGCAGGCTGCTCTGGCAGCCCGCTCCGCAGGATCGGCACAGGATTCGACGCCGAAGCCGAGTTCCCCCAAAGAGATCACAGAGATAAAGACCGGCAGATTGCCGGCTGCGGCGATCACGGTCTGCGGATCGAGTTGGCCACCGGCAAGTCCTACCCAGATGCAGCTATCGAATATCATGCCCACGGATCATGCACCGTCTGGCCGAACTGGTCCCTGCTGTCTCTCAGCCAGGCTGCGGCCTGTTCACTGGAAAGCCCGGGGACCAGACCGGACAGAGCCTGCGCTGCGGTCATGGTTGGCGCAGGAGGAATGATCTGGGCAATCACGGCGCGGTTTCTCTCAACAGCGACACTTTCGCCGCGGCTGATCACCCGGTCGAGAATCTTGCTGGTGTTTCGAGCCAAATCGGTAGCGCTTATGGTCTGCATGGCCGTCCCCGTAAATACATATTATACATACTTTCGTATTTTACGTAAAATTGGCCAACTCGGAACGGACGCGGGACATGGTGTCGAGGTAGAAGGTTAGGTTGTGGATGGAGTTGAGGGTGGCGCCGAGGGGCTCTTTGGCGACGAAGAGGTGGCGGAGGTAGGCGCGGGTGTAGCGGCGGCAGACCGGGCAGGAGCAGGCGGGGTCGATGGGGCGCTGATCTTCGGCGTACTCGGTGCGCTTGATGTTCATGCGGACGGCGGTGCGGGAGGCGGTCTCGGTTTCGGGTAAAACCCCAGCCGTGACGGTGAAGCGGTCGCCGGTAGGATGCCCAGGGTTGTCGGCCTGGTTGAAAATTCGCGGCTGTTCGGTTGCGGATTCTTCGCCGGGCTCGGGGGCGCGGAAGAGCAGGCCGTGGCGGGCGGCGCGGGTGGGGAGGACGCAGTCCATCATGTCGACACCCATGCGGGCGTACTCCTCGATCTCGTCGGGGTAGCCGACGCCCATGACGTAGCGGGGCTTGTCTATGGGGAGGATCTCCAGTGAGCGGGCGATCATCTCGCGGGTAACTTCGCGGGGCTCGCCGACGGCCAGGCCGCCGATGGCATAGCCGGGGAAGTCCATCTCGACCAGGCGCTCGGCGGACTCGCGGCGGAGGTCGGCGTACATGCCTCCCTGCACGATGCCGAAGAGGCAGGGAGCAGGGAGTGGGGAACAGGGAACAGCGGACGGAGCGACGTTTGCGGCTGTTCCCTGTTCCCTGTTCTCTGTTCCCTCTTGCGCCCACGGAACTTCGTGGCGATGATCGAGCCAGTACTGGCGCGACCTTGCGGCCCAGGCGTGGGTGAGGGCCATGGAGTCGCGGGTGCGTTCCCAGGTTGCGGGCGTTTCGACACACTCGTCGAAGGTCATCATGATGTCGGCGCCGAGGGCGATCTGGACCTCCATGGAGTGTTCGGGCGAGAAGAAATGCAGGCTGCCGTCGAGGTGCGAGCGGAACTCGACGCCTTCCTCGGTGATCTTGCGCAGCTTGGCGAGGGAGAAGACCTGGAAGCCGCCGGAGTCGGTGAGCATGGGGCGAGTCCAGCTCATAAAGCGATGCACGCCGCCCATGCGCCGGATGAGCTCGTAGCCGGGGCGCAGGTAGAGATGATAGGTGTTGGCGAGGATGATCTCGGCGCCCGCGCCGTCGCGGCCGAGGTGTTCGAGCGTGGCCTGCTCGACCGTTTTGACGGTGGCGGCGGTGCCGACGGGCATGAAGACGGGCGTCTGGACCGTACCATGAGGCAAGCCCAGCGCGGCCCGGCGACCGCCGGTGGACGCAGTGGCGGCTATTTCGAACTTCAAACCCATCATTCCAGTATGCCCGTTTGCCTACTGCTCGGCGATGGCGACGGCCTGGGCGACGGTGAGGTCGTTTGGGACGCGGACGAAATTGCTGTGGACGGTGTGCTCATTTTTTGCGATGGACTTGAAGAATATGACCTTGCCATTGATGGCAGTGTCGACCAGCGTAGTCTTCCAGTCGGGCTGGCCCAGGCGATCGCGGGTGGTGGCGAAGCTGCTGCCGGCATGGATGGTCGCCAGCAGTCCGAACCCGATGCTGACGTCCTCCGGCAGGCGGCCGTCGATATAGTGCAGCCGCATCGCCGCCGGGTCGATCAGCAGAGTCCCTTCCATTCCGTGGAGCACGCGCTCTTCCATCGACTGCGGCTGGTAGTCGGGGTTGGGGTGGTAGTCGATGCGCAGGTAGCCGCCTTCGGGGCGCACATCACCAAATAGAAATGCTCGCGAGACCAGCTTCAACATTTGCCTGGAGTGGAGTTCGTCGTCCTTGATTGCCTGCGATCTTCTGGCGAAGGCGGCCGGGTCGGCGACGATGGCGGCGAGTAGGCCGCGCTGCTCGGCGATGCGCTCGGGCGAGAGCGGCTGGCCGTCCTCGGCGAGCAGCATGCGCACCTTGCCTGCATTGGTTTCGACCACTTTTTCCGTCCACAAGTGGCCGCCGGTGCGGTCGGAGCGCTCCTGCGAGAGATACGCATAGTGGTCGACATGCTGCGCGGCCGCGTCTTCGTTGGCGATCATGACGGTGACCAACTGCTGGGCAACGGCCGACTGGCGGGGAACGTCCGCCGCCGCGCGAACGACGCGTGCGGGCCACGCAAGTGCGAGGCAGAGCGCGGAGCAGGCGGCCATTCGCGGCAACGTGACCATACTGGTTTGGATGCGCGCTGGAGGTTGGACGGATGGGAGCCGGCTCATGCGCCGGCCACCGGTGCGGGGTTCCGCGGGCGAACCAATTGGGCTACGGCCAGCGACACCACCAGCAGCGCGCCGGCCAGATAGAAAGCCGCGCCCGGAGCCTGGATGGCCGCTCCGGCGCCAAAGGTCCGGGAGAAGATGAAGGTGAACATCACCGGCCCGAAGATGGCGGCGAGCCCACGCAGGCTTTGCACGGCGCCCTGCATCTGGCCCTGCTCGGAGGGCTTGACCTCGCGCGACATGATGCTCTGGGCGGAGGGCCAGGCAACGGACATGAGGTTGAAGATGGGAATGGCACAGAGCATGAGCATGCCGGTTTTGGAAAGGCCGAACAGGATGTAACCGATGGCGCCGCCGATGAGGCCGAACGTGAGCGCGTTCCGCTCGCCCAGGCGCTTGACCACGGGCTTGACCAGACCGGTGCTGAAGGCCCCCTGGATGATGCCGACCAGTGCGAGCGAGAGGCCGACGGCGCGGTCGGACCAGCCGTAGCGATAATCGGCGTAGAGAACATAGACATTTTGTAACGATTGTTGTGCCAGATAGCCGAGTACCAGCACGGCGGAGAGCCCGAGCAGAACTTTGTTGTTGCGCAACATGCGCAGCGAGCCGACCGGATTGGCGCGCTTCCAGGAGAAGGCGCTGCGATGTTCGCGCGAGAGCGACTCGGGCAGGACGAAGATTCCGTACATGCCGTTGAGCAGGCTCAAGACACCCGCGACCAGGAACGGCAGGCGCGGGTTGACGCTGCCAAGGATTCCGCCCAGCGCCGGGCCCAGCACAAAGCCCATGCCGAACGCAGCGCCGACCAGGCCAAAGGCGCTGGCGCGCTTCTCCGGCGGGGTGACGTCAGTCATGTAAGCCATGCCGGTGGGCACGCTGGAGGCGGTGAGGCCGGAGATGACGCGGCCGAGGAAGAGCCAGCCGAGCGCGGGCGCCCACGCCATCAAGAGGTAGTCGAGACCGAGGCCAAAGTTGGAGAGCAGGACGACCGGGCGGCGGCCGTAACGGTCCGACAGCGAGCCGAGGACGGGGGAGAAGAAGAACTGCATCACGGCGAAGACGGTGCCGAAGTAGCCGAGCATGCGCGCGGAGCCAGATACATTTCCAGCCATGAAGCTGGCGATCAAGCGCGGCAGGACGGGGACGATCATGCCGAGGGCGAGCATGTCCAGCGCGATGGTGAGGAAGATGAAGCTGGCGGCGGCGCGGCGGCCTTTGGGTTGGTAGATGGGGACGGCGAGCTGCTGCTCGTCGAGCGGTACGGTTGCATCGCCCGTGCCCATCAGGTTTTCGGCGATGCCTGCGTCGAGCGCGGAGTTGGGTGGAGGTGCGCCGAGCGGGTTGGGGTCGCCTGAAGGCATACGCCCCAGTCTAGACTAGGCGGCGCGAATTTCGAGGGTCTTGCCGAGGGCCTTCATGGCGAGGGCGATGCCGTCGATCTTGGAAGCGTGGCGGAGATTGGTGAGGCGGTTGACGGCTGCGGGGTGGTGCCGAGGCGCCGGGCGAGTTCGGCGGGACGGACGTGCTGGCGGATCATTTCGTTCAGCAGGAGGACCTTGGCGGTGAGGCTGGCGGGAAGCTCGACGAAGTGCTGGCCGCGCTTGATCGGGGAAGGTTCGGGAACTGGACGGGGAGCTTCAAAATAGAATTCGAGAGCAGCCGCTTCTTGAGGTTAGCGGTGGCGAAGAACTAATGCACGGCCAGTTCTTCGGGGGCGGGCTCGGCGGGGGTGGTTTCGCCGCTTTGACTGCCGGGGCCGGGCGAGGAAGCGGCGGGTTTGGCGGGGCGTTTGGGTGGGAGGCGCATGAGGAACGGCAGCAGCGCCAGCAGCATGACCACGCAGCCAAGAATGGTGAACGCGTTCTTGTAGCTGAGCATGCTGGCCTGACGCAGCATCATCTGGTAAGCCTCGCCGACAGCGGCCTGGCTGGCGGCGGCGGGCGCCATGCCGTGCCCGATCAGGATCTCCTTCACGCGGTCCATGAAGCTGGTATAGGCCACGCTGCCGGGAATGACTTTGGCCGCCAGCGCCGTCTGATGCACCTGCGAGCTGCGCGCGATGTAGGTGACGAGCAGCGCCGTGCCGGCGGAGCCGCCGAGGTTGCGCGCGAAGTTGGAGAGCGAGGTGATCTGGTTGGTCTTGGCCGCAGGGACGCCGACGTAATTGAGCGTGCTGATGGGGATGAAGACGAAGGGCAGCGCGATGACCTGCAACATGCGCAGCTCAATGATGTGGCCAAAGCTGCTGGTGAGGTCGAGTTGCGACAGGTTGAAGACGCCCAGCGCGGTGATGATGTAGGCGATGCACACCATCAGGCGCGGGTCCATCTTGCCGACGGTGCGGCCGGCGATGGCCATCATGAACATCATCAAAAAGGCGGCGGGCGAGATCACCATTCCGGCGCGCTCCGCGGTGTAGCCCAGCAGCACCTGCACGTACTGCGGGATGATGACGGTGGTGGCGAAGAGAACCATCCCGAGGAAGAGTTGGAGGAAGACGGCGGTGCCGAAGTTGCGGTTCTTCAGCAGCTTCAGGTCGACGATGGGGTCGGGGTGGTTCCACTCCCAGAAGGCGAAGAAGATGAGCAGGCCGACGGCGAGGATGGAGGTGGTGCGGATCATGGGATCGCCGAACCAGTCCTTCTCCTGGCCCTTGTCGAGGGTGAACTCGAGCAGGCCGACGCCGACAGCGACCAGGCCGAGGCCCATGAAGTCGACCTTCAGATGCTTGGCGGCTTCTTTGCGGGCCTTGAGGAACGGCGGGTCTTCGACCATGCGGTTGGAGAGGTAGAGCGAGAGCACGCCCACCGGAATGTTGATGAAGAAGATCCAGTGCCAACTGAAGTTGTCGGTGATCCAGCCGCCGAAGGTGGGGCCGATGGCAGGCGCGCAGACGACGGCCATGCCATAGAGGGCGAAGGCCTGGCCGCGCTTCTCGATGGGGAAGGTGTCGGCGAGGATGGCTTGTTCGCTGGTGGCGAGGCCGCCTCCGCCGAGGCCCTGGAGCACGCGCGCGACGATCAGCAGAGGCAGCGTCTGCGCCAGGCCGCAGAGCAGCGAGCACGCGGTGAACATGGCGACGCAGGACATGTAAAAACGTTTGCGGCCGATGCGGTTGGCCAGCCAGCCGGAGATGGGCAGGACGATGGCGCTGGACACCAGGTAGCTGGTGAGCACCCAGGTGGCCTCCTCCTGGCTGGCGCCCAGAGTGCCGGCCATGTGCGGCAGGGCCACGTTGGCGATGGAGGTGTCGAGGACTTCCATGAACGTGGCCAGGGTCACCGTGATGGCGACGGCCCACGGGTTGTGGTGCGGCTTCCAGTGCAGTTCGTCGAAGACGAGTTCAGCCATTCGACCTCACCGCTGGATTGCGTCCGCGAAGGAGAAACCCCATCGTCTGATTTTACGGGTGCGTGCGTGTTCTCCCAAATTGAAGTCTGCGCTAGCTCGGATCGCTGAAGGCTGATCTCAGCGGCTAAAGCCGCGATTTTGTTGTGGCGTTTTATGGCACGGATAAATCCGTGCCATAAACGAGGCCGATCGTGGGCGCAAGAAGTGGCGCTTCGGGTTTTACGGCACGGAGACCCAAGGCTGAAGCCTTGGGCTACCAGCCGTGCCCTTAACGAGGCCAGAATCGTGGTAACGAGTTCAGAGCGTGGGAACGAGTTCAGATCGTGGGTGCTAAAAAAGTGGCCCCTCGGGTGAGGGGCCAAGCTGCACTGATTATCTCTGGTGGGAGAGCTGGGTTGCGGGGCTCCGATGAGGCCGGCTCCGCAAGGCGGTTGGCCGCGAAGCTGACGCGCGGGAGCAGGCGCGCCGTGGTGCGGGCGGTCGGCGTCTAGAAGGAGACTTCGTGCGCGAATTGCGGTGGGCGTACGAAGTGGACCGGTGACCACTCGAACAGGAAGCCGCTTTCGAACTGCTCTTCTTCGTAGAGGCCGGGGAACTCGACGTCGTCTCCGTGCATCAGCGAGGCGACGATGATCCGGGCCAGGCTGGCGGGCATGATCCTGCTGAAGACCAGTTCAAACTGACCGCAGTTGTTGCTGAACCACTCGTGAGTTTGGGTGGGAGACGCGGCGGTAAAGCTGACGCCCTTGAGCTTGCCCTTGAAGTTGCCCGCGGAGTGGAGCAGCGGTGTGGCCGAGATTCTGTAGGTTCCTGCCATGGTCGTGACATCCCATTCTGGAATCCCACATCTACGAATCGTCCGGTGTGAGATTCTCCGATTCACCAGCAAACACAGGCTAGCGCCGGTGGGCTGGTTCTTGCTGTGATGTACATCACGAAGGGGCAGTGCGGGAGGTACCACGAAAGCTGCAGGCGCGATTTTGAGCGCTGGGGTTCGCGGAGGTCGACCGCTGCGTGCACTACCGCAAGCCGCTCGATACCTAAGACGAATACGCGCCTTCGCTGGTCGAGAGCGGACGCACGAAGTGGACGGGTGACCACTCGTACACGAAGCCGCCGCTGAACTGGTCCTCGGTGTAGAAGCCGGGGAACTCGGTGCGATCGCCTTCCATCAGAGCTGCGACGATGGTCCTGGCGCGGGCGCGCGACATGAGCCTGGTGAAGGCGTCCTCAAACTGGCCGCAGTTGATGGTGAACCACTCGCGGGCATCGGTCGCGGACGTAGCGGTGAAGGTGACGCCGCTGAGCCTGCCCTTGTGCGCGCCTTCGGTGAAGAGTAATGGTGCTGCCGCGATTCTATAGGTATCTGCCATGAAATGCTCCGGAAGGCGATGGAATTAAGTAACGAAGTCAGGCTAACGGCGAGCGAGGAAGCTCGGCTGTGATGTGCGTCACTGGGGGTCGGTAAAGGGCTAACACTTCGCGGGAACGCCGGGATTGGGTGCTCTTGCGCGGCACCGCGAAACTTGATAGCGTTTTCCATCGCTTCTCCCCGGCGACCGCACAACCAGGCAGCACCCAGGAGAGACCCATGGCCCAGGTACGTCTACTGGTGGGAACGCGCAAGGGCGCGTTTCTGCTGAGCGCGGACGGCGCGCGCAAGAACTGGAAGATCGACGGCCCGCACTTTGCCGGCTGGGAGATTTACCACCTGAAGGGTTCGCCGGCGGACCCGAACCGCATCTACGCGTCGCAGTCGACGAGCTGGTCGGGGCAGGTGATCGAGCGTTCGGACGATGGCGGCGCGACCTGGAACGTGGTGGGCAACAAGTTCGCCTACGACGGCGTCCCGGCACCCACATGTGGTACGACGGCACGCCGCATCCGTGGGAGTTCAAGCGGGTGTGGCACCTGGAGCCGTCGCTGACGAATCCGGATGAGGTGCTGGCGGGGGTGGAGGACGCGGGGCTGTTCCGGTCGACTGACGGCGGGCAGAACTGGGCGGAACTCTCCGGCCTGCGCACGCATACTACCGGCTCGGCGTGGCAGCCGGGGGCGGGCGGGTTGTGCCTGCACACCATCATCCTCGACCCCACGAACCCCAAGCGCATCGTGATTGCCATTTCGGCGGCGGGGGCGTTTCGCAGCGACGACGGCGGCACGACGTGGAAGCCGATCAACCGCGGGCTGGTTTCGAAGTACATTCCCGATCCCACGGCGGAGGTGGGCCACTGCGTGCACCACATTGCCGCGCATCCCTCGCGGCCGTGCACGCTGTTTATGCAGAAACACTGGGACGTGATGCGGTCGGATGACGCGGGCGACAACTGGCGCGAGGTGAGCGGCAACCTGCCCACCGACTTCGGTTTTGTCATCGATGTGCATGCGCATGAACCGGAGACGCTGTACGTGGTGCCGATCAAGAGCGACGCGGAACACTTCGTCCCCGACGGCAAGCTGCGGGTCTTCCGCAGCCGGACGGGAGGGAATGACTGGGAGCCGCTGACGAAAGGGCTGCCGCAGCAGGATTGCTACGTGAATGTGCTGCGCGATGCGATGGCGGTGGACCGGCTGGACGAGTGCGGGGTGTACTTTGGCACCAGCGGCGGGCAGGTGTACGCATCGGCGGATGCGGGCGATAGCTGGAAGGCGATCGTGCACGATCTGCCGCCGGTGCTGTCGGTGGAGGTGCAGACGCTGGCATAAACGCTCTATGCTGGAGGGGTGCCCGCGGATCGGCGCGTGCCGGTTTGGGGCAGTGTATGGAGGGACCATGAGCATCAGATTTACCGTCGGCGTCGGGATGGTGACGTTGGCAATTGCGATCGGTGTGGCCGCCGCGCCGGGGATGGCGCAAACGCCGGCGAACCGCTTGCAGCCATACTTTGCGGTGCGCACAATTGAGAACCAGGACAGGTTCGGTAAGACTCTGTCGGCGGCTTATTCGCTGGAAGAGCGGGACTCGAGCGGCCGGAGGTTGACGGCCCACCTGGATTCGCCGGTCCTGGGCGCAAAGCTGACCCAGGCGACCATCTGGGACCCGGTAAAGGTGAGGATGATCGCGATCAACTACGTGGCGCGGACGGCGATGGTGACACAGTTTCCGCCGGGGGCCGTCGACAAGATGCTGCCCGCAGCCAAGCCGTTTGCCACGGACGATCCCAACCGCAGCGACATTGGCGACAAGATGCTGAATGATTTCCAGGTGCACGGCTATACGTGGACTACCGAAGATCCGAACCTGGGCGCGGATGGAGTTGCGAGCGGAGCTGCGGGCGCAGGCACGGCGTCGGCGTCGGCGTTCAGTCCGACGGCGTACCCGGTGACCCATGAGTGGTGGTGGTCGCCGGTGCTGCGGCTTTTTCTGCTGACGACGACTCGCGACGGCAACGGAAACCAGCAGGTCACTCGCTATGACCAGATCAAGGTGAAGGAGCCGACCGCGGAGGACTTCGCCATCCCACCGGGGTTTCAGGTGCGGACCATTCAGGCGCAGGGCGGCGCACGGTGAGGAGGCTGCTGACAAGTGGTTCGCAGCGCCAAATAGTGACCTCAGCGGCTAAAGCCGTTTCGTAAATGGGGAACTTACGGCACGGATGAATCCGTGCCCTTAACGAGGCCGCGTAGCCGGAGAGAAGATGGCTGCGCTGGCTGCCGGGACAATTTGCTTCCCCTGTGCCGCGCTGAGCTTGACGTTGGTCGAGGTCAGCGAATCGGCCGTGAGGGTCTCGCTTATCACCCAGTCACCCTCGATCGTGACCTCCAGGTTTCGCATCGGATCCTTGTTGATGATGGCTGCGAGCGTTCGCCCGTCGGGGAACTTTGCCGCGTAAGCGGTGGCGTTCGCGGGGCCGGGATCGAAGTCGTGCGGGATGATGGTGGCGCCGGCAAACTGTTGGGCGAAGCGCATGCCGAAGGAGACCGGCTCGGCGGTGTACTTGCCGTCAATTTCGGCGATGGGCGTGTAAGACGGGCGCGGATGCGGTGCTTTGGGGTCGGCCAACAGCTCGTCGCCCGGCAGCGTTCCGCCCAGCGATTCGGCGACGAACCTGGGCTGGCCGCCGTGCAGGTTGACGCCCGCGTAGCCCAGCGACGCGAGCAGCAGCAGGTAGTCCGCCGCCCAAAGCGATGCGGCGAAGACATCCGACAAGCCCGGCTTGCCGCCGCGAAAGCAGGTGTTGCCTTCGGTCATTCGGTAGAGGACGGTGCGGTGCTCGCCGTCAGTGAGGCGCGCAGCGGCCGCGCGAATGTCGGAAGCCAGCTTGTCGACGTGCGGGTCCGCGTGCAGCAGGTTGTCGATGGTGGCCTTGGGATTCGACGGCGGGCCGGTGAAGTAGTAGTGGTGGGTGAGCGCGGCGATATAGGGACGGTCGTGTTCGGGCAGTGCGAGCAGCCGCGTAACGACGACGGCGTACCACTCGGGGTTTCCGGCGGTGTCGGGCAGGCCGAAGTGGGCGTCAAGCATGCGGGCGCGGATGGCGTTAGCGAACGTGAGCCACTCGTCGAAGTAGGTGTCTGCGTTCCAGGTCTTGGGGTCGCGGATGGTCGAGCCGAAGCGGTCGGCCTCGTTGCCTACCTGAAAATAATGAAGGCGCGGGCCGAGGGTTTTGCTGACAAAGGCAGCCTCGTCCGCGGCAAGTTCCGGTGTGTTGGTCCCGAGGTTGATGCCGTAGATGCACTTCCAGTCGGTAGCGTCGAGGAAGCCGCGCAGGCTGCGGATGGCCTCGGGGGTGACGTTGTAGGTGAGGTCGGGCGGAGGGTCTCCGATCTTGTAGGGACGCTTGGCGCGCGGGGGCGGGACGGCGTCGGGCGTCGGCTTCCAGAAGCCGTAGTCGGAGGTGTTGCCGCCCAGGCGGAGCACGCCGGCGGGCGCGAGGGCGCGAAACTGCGCGACCAGGCCAGTGTTCGCAGGGGAAAAGAAGGCAGGGTCGGAGAGTTGCTGCGTCTCATACGAGAGACCGACAAAGTTGGGCGGAATGAAGGGACCGGGCTGGTCGGTGTGCAGCACCAACGTGGCGGTTTGCAGCACGGGGCCCTCTGGCGCCGGAGGGCGCGCGAGCTGCGGCGCGGGGCCCGACGGGCTGGGGCCGTGGCTGGCCGGAAAGTTCTGCGCGAAGCTCTTCCAGCTTGCCGCGGTGGCGGCACTGGCAACCACAAATCGTCTTCTGTCCATCTGCTTCATGGGGAGAAGCATAGGCTTCGGGAGGTTCGAGGTACAAGGTTTGAGGTTCGAGAGCGGCAGGCGTGATACTTGTAGGGACGGAGAGTGCCGATGGCTACGGTCCAGATTCGCGTCGAACTTCCCGCCCATCTACGAACGCTGGGCCGCATCGCCGGCCACGAGGTGGCGCTGGATGTGCCCGCGCCGCCGACGGTGCGCGGTGCGCTGGATGCGCTGGAAGCCGCGTACCCGATGCTGCTGGGGACGGTGCGTGACCAGGTGACGCAGGAGCGGCGGGCGTTTCTGCGCTTCTTCGCGTGCCAGCAGGACATCTCATTCGACTCCCCCGACGCGCCGCTGCCCGCGGCGGTGGTGGATGGGCGCGAGCCGCTGATTATCCTGGGGGCGGTTGCCGGTGGACGTGGCCGGGGCAAGCAGCCAGGCGCATGAAGGTAAATCGCCGCTGCGTGAAACAATGGCCGCGGCTGGCGAGTCTACTGAGTTACCGGGTAGATTCGCGTACGAGGAGTGGTGTGCAGTGCTGACGCGGAGGCGGTTCGCACAACTGGCAGGGATGACCTCGGCAGCGATGGCGCTGGGGCGTGGCGCAGAAGAAGGACTGCGCGCGCAGATGAGGATGCCTGCGGGTCAGCCGATGCCGCCGGCGCCGGCGATTCCCGCGAATGCAGCGCCCGCGGACTTTACGCTGGAGATTGCGCCGTATGTGCTGGAGGCTTCGCCGAAGCGTCGCTACGCTACCATCGCGTACAACGGCCAGGTGCCCGGGCCGCTGCTGCGCATGAGGCAGGGGCGCGAGGTTTCGATCGACATTCACAACCACTCGGCCGATGCGGAGATTGTGCATTGGCATGGGCTGTTTCTGCCGGTGGCGACGGACGGTGCGATGGAAGAAGGCTCGCCGATGATTGCGCCGGGGGCGTCCACGCGGATTGCGTTCACGCCCGATCCGGCGGGCTTCCGCTGGTTCCATACGCATACGTTTGCCGGCAACGATATGCGCAAGGCGCAATATGGAGGCCAGCATGGATTTCTGCTGATTGAGGCGAGCGGTACGGCCGGGTACGACCGCGAAATATTTCTGGCGCTGCACGACTGGGGCGGACGCGAGATGCCATCAGCCGACGGCTCGGCCATGCCGGACTACGAGGTGGCAACCATCAACGGAAAGATGCTGGGCTTCGGCGAGCCGGTGCGGGTGAAGCGGGGCGAGCGGGTGATGATGCACGTGCTGAATTCCAGCCCAACCGAGGTGCACTGGGTGGCGCTGGCGGGGCACAGCTTCCAGGTGGTTGCGCTGGATGGCAATAGCCTACCGCGGGCGAAGACGGTGGAGATGCTGCGGCTGTGTCCGGCGGAGCGCGTCTCGGCGATTGTCGAAATGAATGCGCCGGGGGTTTGGGTGCTGGGCGAGGTGCGCAAGCATGTGCAGGCGATGGGCATGGGGATTGTGGTTGAGTATGCGAATGCTACGGGCGCGCCGAAGTGGGTTCAGCCGGAAGATCTGATGTGGGACTACGCGCAGTTCGCAGTAGAGCCGGTGACGGCGATGGAACACGAAGAGTTGCCTCCCATCGAGATTCCGCTCGCCTTCGACTCGAAGTTCGAGGGGCATGGCAATCCGGAGATCTGGCGGATCAACGGCAAGTCGTATCCGGATGTGGAGTCGCCGCCGCTGGTCGAGGGCAAGCGGTACCGGCTGGTGATGAAGAATTTGAGCACGGACGATCATCCGATCCATCTGCATCGCCACACCTTCGAGGTTACAAATGTGGGTGGTGCGGCGATGCGAGGATTAATGAAGGATGTCCTGCTGATTCCCGCGGGCCGCACCTCCACCGTAGAGTTCACAGCCGATCATCCTGGTAATACACTGTTCCATTGCCACCAGCAGGACCACATGGACCGAGGTTTCATGATGGTGTTTCGCTATGCGTGAGGCGGCGCGGGAGAACGTACCTCAGGGGCTAAAGCCCAGTAGACTCTGTGGCTCTTACGGCACGGCTGAAGCCGTGCCCTTAACGAGACAAGTTCTGTCGGGTGGCCCATCCATCGCGCGGTTTGCGAAGGGTGGGTTGCTCGTCGCAATTCTTCTCCTCATCACGCTCGCGGCGCGGGCGCAGGGGAACTACGAGATCCAGGTGTACGGCGCGGACACGGTGGAGCCGAAGAACCTGATGGTGGAACTGCACTCGAACTTTACGCCCGAGGGCCAGAAGTATGTCATCGACGGCGTGTATCCAACCAACCACCAGGAGCACGAGACGCTGGAGCTGACCGAGGGGCTGAACGACTGGTCGGAGATCGGCTTTTACGTGTTTACCAGCGAGCAGGCGGGCCACGGCGTGCAGTGGGTGGGCGACCACCTGCGCCCGCGCGTGAGGGTGCCCGATAGCTGGCACTGGCCGGTGGGGGTGAGCCTGTCGACTGAGGTGGGCTACCAGCGCGCGGTGTATTCGCCCGACACGTGGACGTGGGAGATTCGACCGATCGTCGACTATACCAAGGGCCGGTGGTACTTTGCGGTGAACCCGGCCCTGGAGCGGACGTGGCATGGGCCGGACGTGGCGCAGGGGATCGGGTTTGCGCCGGGGGCGACCTTCACGTATGACGTCAGCAAAGAGGTCAACCTGGGGTTGGAATACTATGCGGACTACTGCCGCATTACATCTCCGTGCGGGCTGCACGGCCAGCAGCAGCAGATCTTTGCCGTCACTAATCTAAATGTGTCGCCGAAATGGGAGATCAACATCGGCGTGGGCCTGGGGCCGACGGCGGCGACGGACCACCTGATTGTGAAGGGGATTCTGGGGCGGCGCTTCGACTGGGGACACCACTCCGCCGTAGACTGATCGGCATGCGGCACACGGGTATTCTTCCAGCTTTCATCTTTCTTCTTTCGGCGATTTGCTCGGCGCAATCCGCGCCGGTGCTTGATCTCGATCGCACTGCGTCGCCGTCGGCGTTTCCCATTGCGGCAAACGGCAAGGCGGCGGCGATTTATGTTGCGGCGGGGAATCCGGAGACGGTGCGGGTTGCGGCGGAGGCGTTTGCGGCGGATGTGGAACGCGTGACGGGCGTGAAGCCGCAGATGCTGACTTCGCTGGCCGGGCCGCTGCCGGCAGACTTGATCCTGGTTGGGGTGTTGGGCAAGGCGCCGGAGATCGATGCGCTGGTCGCTACGCGCCAGATCTTCGTCAACGGGGTCGCGGGCAAGTGGGAGAGTGCGGTTACCACCGTGGTCGCCTCGCCGATGTCGGGTGTGCACCGCGCGCTGGTGATTGCCGGATCGGACCGGCGTGGCGCCGCGTATGCGCTGTTCCAGATTTCGAGAGAGATGGGCGTGTCGCCGTGGACATGGTGGGCGGATGTGCCGGTGGCGCACCATGCGGCGGTGTACGTGCGGCCAGGGATGTATGTGCAGCCGGAGCCGTCGGTCGAGTATCGCGGGATTTTTCTGAACGACGAGGACTGGGGCCTGCGGCCGTGGGCCGCGAAGAAGATGGACCCGGCGGTGGACAACGGTAAGGGGAACATTGGGCCGAACACGTATGAGAAGATTTTCGAACTGTTGCTGCGGTTGCATGCGAACTCGCTGTGGCCGGCGATGCATCCCGGCTCGCTGGCGTTCAATGCGGTGCCGGAGAATGCGAAGCTCGCCGACAAGTGGGGCATCGTGATGGGCAGCTCGCACTCCGAGGCGCTGCTGCGGAACAATGTGGGCGAGTGGAGCGAGAAAGCACCGCCCGAGGGCGACGGACCGTGGAACTTCCAGACCAACTCGGCGGCGATGATCCAGTACTGGGACAAGCGGCTGGTGGAGAATGGGAAGTACGAGAACTTCTACACGGTGGGGCTGCGCGGCGTGCATGACTCCGGGTTGGAGGCGACCGGCTCGCCCGAGGTGAAGGCGAAGCTGGTGGAAGATGCGATGACGGAGCAGCGCAAGCTGCTGGCCGCGCGCGTCAGTCCTGACCTCGCGAAGATTCCGCAGATCATCTGGCTGTATAAGGAGTCACTCGATTTGTATCGCGTGGGCATGAAGGTGCCCGACGACGTGACGCTGGGCTGGACCGACGACAACTATGGCTACATTCGCGAACTGCCCAACGCGGAGGAGCAGAAACGGGCGGGCGGTTCGGGCGTGTATTACCACGTCAGCTACTGGGGCGCGCCGCACGACTACCTGTGGCTGTGCACCACTCCGCCCGCGTTGATCCAGGAAGAGATGACCAAGGCCTACGACCACAATGCGCGCAAGTACTGGATATTGAATGTTGGCGATCTGAAGCCCGCCGAAATCGATATCGACTACTTCATGCAGCTCGCCACCGACGAGCCGAAGATGGCGAAGATGAGCCAGCGGGAGTGGCTGACGCAGTGGTTCGCGCAACAGTTTCCGACGCTCGACGCTAAGGCCGTCGCTGATGTGATGACGCAGTACTACGCGCTGAATTTCATCCGCAAGCCGGAGTTCATGGGATTCAACGGATACAACGATGGCATCAAGCGTACGGACTTCAACCCGCTTGCGTGGGGTGAGCTAACTGGAACGCAGCTCGTGGCCAGTCGAGGAAACGAGATTACAGACATCACCGAGATGGGATTCCCGCTGGACCAGAACCACACGCGCGCCGATGAATGGGATCAGCTTCGCGACGGCGAGCAAGTCAACATCACAGTTCCCAAGCAATATGCCTCGGCGTTCTTCGAGCTGGTTGGCTACCCCGTCGAGGCCTCATCCGCGCAGAATGATAAGTTCCTTGCAACGGACTTCACATACCTCGACGCGCACAAGCACGACGATAAGGCGCTTGCCGCAGACTCAGCACGGGCGAAGACCGCCTACGATACGATCCAGGCGCTGACGGCCAAATACAACGCGTTAGAGGGCGGCAAGTGGGACGGCATGATGTCGGATGCCCCGCGCGAGCGGCATGTTTTCGAGATGCCGAAGCTGGCGACCGCAGCCGACGCCGATACGCCGTTGCCGGCAAGCTGGGGCGCGGGCGACTCCGTATGTACTGACGTGACCGCACCCGTAACCAAATCCGCCTATTTTCTTGCAGAAGAGTACTGTACCGTTTCCGTCAATGCGGCGCACTTTGCGCGCAAGTCGGATACGTCGACCTACAGCGCCAAGGTTGGACGGCTCGATCCGGCGGTGGTGAAGTGGAATGTGCTTGCGGACCTGGGCATCTCGGGCGACTCGGTCGTCTATGGCAGGCCGGGGTTGTTGGCGGACCTCGATGGCCCGTGGCTGGCGTCCGCACAGAACCCGGAGCCGACCGCATGGCTGGAGTACGACTTCACCACCACAACCAACGGCGCGGCTGCGCTGGCGCTGCATCTGTTGCCGACGTTCCCGGTCGACTCCGACCACAAGCTGCGTTATGCCGTGGCGCTGGACGGTGGCGCGCCGATGGAGCGCGACATGAGCGGCAGCAGTACGAAAGCCGCTGGCGCGGGCGATGGCCCCAGCGGCGCGGACTGGCCGCAGAATGTGCTGCGCAACTCGGCCGTCGATACGATTGCGCTGGGTGTGCTGGCTCCCGGCAAGCACACGCTGCGCCTGCTCTACCGCGACCCCGGCGTGGTGTTCGAACATATCGTGATTACGTTTCCGGGCGCGCCGCCAGCGTATCCGGTACCGCCGGAAACGAGGTAGTGCCGCTGGCGACGAGACGTGACCTCAGCGGCTAAAGCCGTCTGGCTGGCGGCTGGTTTTGGCACGGCTGAAGCCGTGTTCTTAAGCGAGACATTCTCCGGCAGTCTTACTCGGCGAGCTTCGCGAGCAGCTCGGCGATGGTGCGGCCGGAGCGCGGATCGATCATCGCGGGCGCGATTTCGGCGAGCGGCTGCAGCACGAAGCGGCGCTCGGCCAGGGCGGGGTGCGGCAACGTGAGTGCCGGCTGGCCTTGCGGGCCGCGCGCGCTTGCCAGCACCACGTCGTCCAGCAGCAGCAGGTCGAGGTCGATGATGCGCGGGCCTTTGGGCGGCGCGGTGGCGCGGTCGCGTCCCATGGCGCGTTCGATCGCCAGCAGCGCGCGTAATAGTTCCAGCGGCTCCAGTTCGGTCTCCAGCAGCAGCGCAGCGTTCAAGAAATCCGGTTGATCGGTGAAGCCGACGGGTGCGGTCGAGTAGAACGACGAGACTGCGCGGATGTGGCCGTGCGCGCCGATGCGGGCGATGGCTTCGCGCAGGTTGGCGGCGGGTTCGCCAAACGGCGAGGGGAGGTTGGAGCCGAGGGCGATGGCAGCTAGATTAGGTTCGAGGTTCGAGGTTCGAAGTTCGAGGTCAGCCATCGGCCTTCACGCGTGGGCAGGAGCCGGCGTCGCCAGCACCGCAATCTCAGCGCGAGCGGCAGATGGCTGGGGTCCGTCGTAGCCGTAGGCCAGCTCCCAGGCGGAGCGGTCGCGCAGCAGGCGCTGCACCAGCGCGGTGTGCATGGCGTGGCCGGCGCGCTCGGCGATGACGCGGCCCTGGATGCGGCGGCCGGCGAGGGCGAGGTCGCCGATCAGGTCCAGCACCTTGTGGCGGACGAACTCGTCGGGGAAGCGCAGCGGGGGGTTCTGCACGCCCTGCGCGGTGAGGATGATGCAGCAAGCGTCGGTTGCGCCGCGGATCAGGCCCATGTCGCGCAGCTTGGGCTCGTCTTCGCGGAAGCCGAAGGTGCGCGCCGGGGCGATCTGGGTGGCGTAGTCGCCGGTTTCCAGGTCGGTGGAGAGCTGCTCGCAGCCGATGGGCGCGGGGAAGTCGATGATGTAGTCGATGCCGTAGCCCTGGCCGGGATAGACGCCGATAAACTTGCCGCCGTCGCGCACTTCGACCTGCTTGAGGATGCGGATGTACTCGCGGCGGCGGCGCTGCTGCTTGAGGCCGACGGTCTGGAACGCCTCGACGTAGGGCAGTGCGCTGCCGTCGAGGATGGGAAGTTCGAGGTTATCGACCTCGACGATGACGTTGTCGACGCCGAAGCCGATGAGCGCCGAGAGCAGATGTTCGGTGGTGGAGATCAGTACGGACTGGCGCATCAGGCTGGTGGCGTAGCTGACCTTGGCGACGTTGCGGCCGTTGGCGGGGATTTCGAAACCATCGAGATCGACCCGGCGGAAGACGATGCCACTGCCGGCGGGCGCGCCCACCAGCCGCATGGAAACCTCGGCGCCTGAGTGCAGGCCGATGCCGCGAAACTCAATGTCGGACCGGATTGTCTGCTCAGGATGGGCGTTCTGGGCCAAGGACAGTTGCTCCCGCAATTTCCACAGCCAAGATTACAGCGGGAAGACAGGCGCGGAGTGTGGTAAATTGACCACACTCTAGGCCACAGAAATCCTTATGTTTTCCTGATGCCGCGCCAAAGTCCGACCGCATGCGATACCATTCGAATCACTAAGATGAGCGACGCCAAAGCATTGCGGAAGGCGGTGGAAGCGCAGGCGGACTGGATGGTGCGGACGCTGCGTGCGCTGGTCGAACAGGAAACTCCCAGCGACGACAAGGCTGCGGTGGACGCGGCGGCCGGGTTGGTGGCGGGCTTTGCGCGGGCGTGCGGAGGCCGCGTCAAGCTGCACAAACAGAAACACTTCGGCGACGTGCTGGAGGTGCGGTTTGGTCCTGCACGCAGCAGCCGCAAGCCCATCCTGCTACTGGGCCACCTGGACACGGTTTGGCCGCTGGGAACGCTGAAGGCTATGCCGTGGCGTGAAGCTGGCGGGCGGTTTTGGGGTCCTGGCGTGCTGGATATGAAGGCTGGCGTGGCGATGGCGCTGGCGGCGATCCGGGCGCTGGGGCGGGTGGGCGTCAGCCGGCCGGTCGCGCTGCTGCTGAACTCGGACGAGGAGGTTGGCAGCCACGTTTCGCGGCCCATTACCGAGCGGCTGGCGCTGGCGTCGTCGGCGGTGCTGGTGCTGGAGCCGGCGCAGGGCCTGGCGTGCAAGACCGCGCGCAAGGGTGTCGGCGACTACCACCTGCACGTCACCGGCGTGGCCGCGCACTCGGGCGTCGACTTCGAACACGGGCACTCTGCGATTCTGGAACTCGCGCGGCTGATCGAGAAGGTTGCGGGGTTTACCGATCTGCGCGCGGGGCGGACGGTGAATCCGGGCGTGATCTCGGGCGGAACGCGGTCGAACGTCATCGCGGAACATGCGTATGCCGATGTTGACGTGCGGATTGCTCGCGCGAGTGATGCCGTGAAGGTCGACAAACTCTTTCGCAGCCTGCGCTGCGCCGATCCGAAGTGCAAGCTGGAAGTTACCGGCGGGATCAATCGTCCGCCGATGGAGCGCAAGGCGGGGACGGTGGCGCTGTACAAGCAGGCGCGCAAGCTGGCCGCGGAGCTTGGCTTTGCGCTGGACGAGGCGGCGACCGGCGGCGGCTCGGACGGCAACTTTACCGCGGCACTGGGCGTGCCTACGCTGGATGGCCTGGGTGCAGTCGGCGAAGGCGCGCACGCGGCGCACGAGTCTGTGGTGGTGGAGCACCTGGTTCCGCGCACGGCGCTGCTGGCTGCTTTAATCGCCAATCTATAGCGCAGCTTTCCGGCTTTCCTGAAGGACCGAGAAGATTTTTCTTGTCTTCTAGTGTACTACGTGTAATAGTACACATGTGATCCCGTTTCGAGTCCAATTCCGCACCGGCATTTCGCTCTTTGAGCAGATTGTCTACGCCGCCAAGAAGGCGATGGTCTCCGGCCAGATGCGTCCGGGCGATCCGTTTCCCTCGGTGCGCGCGCTGAGCAGGGAGCTGAAGATCAACCCCAACACGGCACACAAGATCGTCGCCTACCTGGTGAGCGAAGGCCTGCTGGAGACGCGCCCGGGCATCGGCACGGTGGTGGCGGCGCTGCCCGATTCCACGCGCAAAGAGCGCACGCAACTGCTGGGCCACGAGATCGAAGAGCTGGTGGTCGAGGCCAAGCGGTTGGGCATCGGGCGCGAAGAGATGCTGGGGTCGATCGCCGAACACTGGCAGCGGTTGAGCAGCAAAGACAAAGAGGCGCAAGCCGCAGGCAAGACAGCAGAGGAAGGACGCCGAGACCGATGAGAGCGATGAATCCTACGATCCAGATGCAAGGCCTGGCCAAGAATTTCGGGCGCACCGAGGTGCTGTGCGGCATCGACCTGGCGGTGCCCGAGGGCGCCATCTACGCGCTGGTGGGCGCCAACGGCGCGGGCAAGACCACGATGATCAAGCTGCTGATGAACATTTTTCTGCCCAGCGCGGGCCATGCGCAGGTGCTGGGCATCGACTCGCGCCAACTTGCTGGCGCGGATTTCAACCGCATCGGCTACGTCTCTGAGAACCAGGACCTGCCGGACGCGATGACGGTAGGCGGGCTGCTGGACTTCATGCGGCCGTTTTATCCCACGTGGGACCGCGCGCTGGAAGGGCAACTCGTCCGCCAGTTCGATTTGCCGCTCGACCGGAAGCTGAAGCACCTCTCGCGCGGCATGAGGATGAAGGCCGCGTTTGCCAGCTCGCTTGCGTACCGGCCTCCGCTGATTGTGCTGGACGAGCCGTTCACCGGGCTCGATCCGCTGGTGCGCGATGAGCTGATTGAGGGGCTGCTGGAACGCGCGCCGGAGACGACCATCTTTCTCTCCTCGCATGACCTGGCCGAGATTGAGAGCTTCGCCAGCCACGTCGGCTACCTGGAAGGCGGCCGGATGCTCTTCTCCGACGAAATGGCGGTGCTGAACGACCGCTTCCGCGACGTCAGCATTACGCTGGCCGCGCCGGCGCCGCTGCCGCCCAACCTGCCGCTTGCGTGGCTGCTGCCGGAGACGGCCGACTGCGTCGTCCACTTCATCGCCAGCGAATACAACGGCGACGCGACCGCGCGCGAGATTGCGGCCACGTTCCCCGCGGCGCGCGATATCTCCGCCGAGCCGATGCCGCTGCGGTCGATCTTTCTGGCGATTGCGAAGTCCAGCCGCAGCCACAACCGCGCGCCGCATATCCCGGCTGCCGCCAGGAGGTCGGAGGCATGAGTCAGATTCTGAATATCTTCCGCAAAGACACGCGCCGCTTCTGGCCGGAGATTCTGCTATCGGTCGTGATTGCCTTCGCGTTCGCCTGCGCCTTTCCCAACCGATGGAGGATCTTTCCCGAGCAGAGCGTCAGTAACCGCATGCAAATAATCGTTGTCGCGCTTGGCTTTCTGATGGAGGCCGGCTGGTGGCTGCTGATCGCCCGCGTGGTCCATGCCGAAACGCTGGTCGGCGACCGCCAGTTCTGGATTACCCGCCCGTATGAGTGGAAGAAGCTGCTCGCCGCCAAGGTCCTGTTCGCCGCTGTGTGGATCGGCGTGCCGTTCCTGCTTGTCCAGTCCCTGATACTCGTCGAGGCGGGTTACTCTCCGTGTGGCTACGCGCCTGTACTGCTGCTCAACTTGTTCCTGATGAGCACCGTCTTCCTCCTGCCGCTCTTCTCGGTCGCCACCGTTACCCAGAACTTCGCGCGCCTGACGCTCACACTGCTGGCCTGCCTGGTGCTTTTCGTCGGCTACGTGTTCGTCACCAACGGCCTGCCCCAGAGCTACACGCCGGCCAATCCATATCCCAACCGGCTGCTGGTTCCGCTGCTGTTCTGCGGATGCGTACTGGCGATCGCGTTGGAATACGCGACGCGCAGGGTGTGGGTCTCGCGCACGCTGCTGATCGTGCTGCCACTGCTGCTTGCCCTCACGGAGGCGACCAATCATAGGCAGTCGCTGGTCGACCGCGCCTATCCGCAACCCAGTGCCGGGTCTGCCGCGCCGGTCAGCATCGCGGCTATACCCAGCAAGGACCGTCCCGTCGAAGCCCGCACTTACAATGGCCGGGACTTCATCGACTTTCCCATTCGCTACTCCGGGGTGGCTGAGGGCTATGCCATCGTCACCGAGGACCTGAAGTTCACGCTGACTGCGGCCGACGGCTCCCAGTGGACCTCGCCCTGGCAGCAGACCCACGACCACATCGGCCCCCGCGGCCATGGCTCCGAACTCTCGCTGCAGATCAGCCCCGCGCTGTATGACCGCTTCAAGTCCGGCCCTGTGACCGTGAACATCACCTTTGCGATCAACCGCTACCAGGCCGACAGCGTCGCCACCATGCCCTTCCCCACGCGTGACCAGGCCGTACCCGGCATCGGGATCTGTTCAGCCGATGGATTCATGGATGGGCTGCTCTGCAGGTCGACGCGCGATCCCCGCCTCACCTACGTTGCCGTGCTGTGGTCAAAAGCCCCGTGCTCCGGCCCGCCCGCAGCGTCCGCCGCCACCAAGCCGGGTGACGGATGGTACGAGCCCGAAGACCGCAACTTCGGGTTGACCTCGGTGTGGGTCTCTCGCCTGTTCCTTAGCGGCGCCTTCGAGGACGACGGCGGCGACCGATACGCTCGCTGGCAAGTCTGCCCCGGCAGCCCGCTGACGGTGACGCAATATCACCTGGTAGACCGGACGCAGACGAGTTTTACGCTCACGAACTTCGCGCTGCCCGCCGAAGTCAGGCCAACCTAGACCGCTTTCCTGCGGCGTATGCTTGGGAAACGAGGCGAAAGGCGGGCATGAATAGAAAGCCGAAGTTAGCTGCTGTTCTGTTGGTCGCCGTCGCCGCAGTGTGCTGCGCTCAGACACCAACGGCGCAAACGGCGCCATCCGCCAAAGCTCCCATCGCCTTCGACGTGGTCTCCATCAAGCCCAACCGCACCGGCGCGCCGGGCATGATCAACCGCACGCCGCCTGACGGCTACTCGGTCGAGAACATGACTCCGCGCATCATTCTGTCGGACGCGTTCGGGATTCGCGCCGATCTTGTCTCCGGCGGGCCCGGCTGGCTCGACACCGACCACTATGACCTGATCGCTAAAGTCTCCGGTGACGATCTCGCCGCGTACCACGCGCTCACCAAAGAGCAGCGCGGCCGGATGCTCCAGGCCGTCCTCGCCGACCGCTTTCAACTGGTCGCCCACACGGTTACAAAAGAACTCCCCGGCTACAACCTGACCATCGCCAAGGGCGGCTTCAAGTTGCAGCCGGTGCCCGCGGATCAACGCGGCGGCTGGGGCGCGGGCTTCGGCGACATCAAAGCCACCGGGACCTCCATCGCAACCCTGTGCACTCTGCTGTCGCAACAACTGCAGCAGACGGTCATCGACCAGACGGGCCTGACCGGCATCTATACCTTCCATCTCCAGTGGGAACAAGACCATCCTCGCGCCCCGGGTTCGCCGGACGCAGCCGCGGCAGAACCTTCCGGCCTGCCTGCGCTGCCCACCGCGCTGGAAGAGCAACTTGGCCTGAAGCTGGTGCCTACCAAGGTCCCGGTCGAGAGCCTTGTCGTCGACCACATCGAGCGGCCGACGGAGAACTGACCCCCTGCGATATACTTGATTGGTTGCGGACTTGCGGGATGGAAACGTCGCCGTGTCTGCCTCCAACAGCCAAAATCAGGGGTTTTTCTTATGTCGATTCCCGCCACGCAGATGCGCCCGGGCATGATTATCAAGCACAACGACCAGCTTCACCTGGTCTTCTCGGTCGAGCACAGGACGCCCGGCAACCTGCGCGCCTTTATCCAGGCCAAGCTGAAGAACGTTCGCACCGGCGCCATGTTCGTCGAGCGCTTCCGCTCGCCCGACCCCATCGACCGCGTCAAGGTTGACGAGGTGAAGATGGAGTACCTGTACAACGATGGCGACGACTTCTACTTTATGGACGAAGCGTTCGAGCAGACCGTGCTGAAGCGCGATACGCTGGGCGACGCGGTCGAATACCTGACGCCGAATCTGTCCATCAACGTCAGTTTCCACGACGGCAAGGCCGTGGGCATCGAGCTGCCGACCTACGTCGAGATGACGGTGATGAAGACCGAGCCGGGCATCAAGTCGGCGACGGCCTCCAGCGTGACCAAGCCGGCCACGGTGGAGACCGGGCTGGTGGTGCAGGTGCCGCCGTTCATCAACGAGGGCGAGAAGATCCGCGTGGACACGGCCGAAGGCGCGTATATGAGCCGGGCGTAGAATCGGTCCGAAGTTCAGCGGGCGCAGGCAATCATTTATGGTTCAGCATTTTCTGGTTAAGGGCCGAGTGCAGGGCGTAGGGTTTCGCTGGTTTGTGCAGCGCGAGGCAGCGGAGCTTGGACTGCGCGGCTGGGTGAAAAACACGCCGGACGGACACGTTGAAGTACTGGCCGCGGGCGAGCCGGACCAGTTGGAGGACCTGCAACTGGCGCTGGCCAAAGGCTCGCGCGGCAGCCGCGTGGATGCAGTGATCGAGCATACGCTGGCGGAGAGCGAAGGCGCGAGGCTGGTGACATTCGAGATTGAAGGAGCGTGGTAAGTGACCCCTGTGACGAGTACGACCGCCAAGAAGCCGTTCAATTGCGAGGTGCTGAAGGAGTTGGTGCGCACCGTGCCGGACTTTCCCAAGCCCGGCATCCTGTTCTACGACATCACCACGCTGCTGAAGGACAAGACCGGCTTCGCGCAACTGATTGACGCGCTGGCCGCGCACTACATCGGCAAGGAGATTGACCTGGTGCTGGCCATTGAGGCGCGCGGGTTCATCTTCGGGCCGGCGCTGGCGTACCGGCTGAACGCGGGCTTTGTTCCGGTGCGCAAGCCGAAGAAGCTGCCGGCCAAGGTGGCGCGCGTGAGCTACGACCTGGAGTACGGCGCCGATTCGCTGGAGATCCACCTGGACGCGATCGAACCGGGCCAGCGCGTGGTGATCGTCGACGACCTGCTGGCCACCGGCGGCACCATGCAGGCGACGGTGCAACTGGTGCGCCAGCTCGGCGGCGAGATTGCAGGCCTGGGCTTCGCCATCGAGCTCGACTTCCTGAAGGGCCGCGCCAAGTTCCCCGAGTACGACGTCTTCAGCCTGCTCCACTACGACGAGTAAAAGGCGTGCAAGTTAGGGGACTCTATGCGTCTGCGATCGGCGTTGTTGTTGCTCACTCTACCTGCTCTCTCTGCGCCATTTCTTCATGCGGCGGACAAATCACAAGCATTGCGCGATCGTCTAAAAGCAGCGTCGGAACTCAGCGCGCTGGATGGAACCGCTGTGAATCCGTGGCACTGGAAGCTGGATGTCACCGTTTACGATACGGACGGGAAAAATCCCAAGACGGGCAGTCTGGAGATGTGGTTCAGCGACGGCAACATGCGCACCGTTGCTTCGCTGGGCTCCGCCGAGATTACAACGCTGCGCGTTGGGAACAACTTGTACCGCTCCGCCGGCAATGAAAAGGACGTGGCCGCGATAAGCTTCATCCAGATGCAGGTGCTGCATCCTGTTCCCGCTGAGGTTTTCCAACCGGAGACGGCAGTCAAGTTGATCCGCGAGACTGCTGGCAAGACTAAGCTTGACTGCATCGCTCCAACCCTGGTGCGCCAGACGAACGATGTTATATCGCTGGGCCAGCAATTCTGTTTCTGCCTGGAGCAGGACACTTCCCGGCTGGTGGTGATGTATGAGGTGGGAGGCTTCACTGTCCTCAGGCGGCAGACCGGGATGTTTCAGTCGCATGAGGTTCCAGTCGATCTGCAGACTCTCTTCGGCACCGTTGTGTTCGCCGAGGCGAAAACGACAAGGCTCACAGCGGAGTCGATCGACCCATCCCAGTTTCAAGTGCAGCCGGATATGACACCGGTTACAGAGCCGGTGGAGATTTCGTCAGGCGATCTTTCCCGTCTCACCCTGAGCCAGAATGCGCCGACGTATCCCCTTGACGCAAAGGAGCGCCACGCCTCCGGAAAAGTGGTTTTCGACGCAATGATCGGAAAGGACGGCCACGTTCTTTCATTGCAACAGACGGGTCAAGCGGATTCCGCCCTCGCCGAGTCCGCAAAGAAGGCGGTGAGCCAGTGGCTCTATCGGCCCTATCTGATCAATGGCATCCCGGTTGAGGTGAAAGCAACGATTAATGTGAACTTCAACTTCGGCAACTGATTTGGAAACCTGTTGCGGGGCTGCGAGTAGAATGCTGGCATCGTGCTAACGCACGATCTGGTGAGGTCTACCGTGAGACATGCCCGCTGGTTCCTGGTCGCTCTTCTATTCTTTACCCTGCACTCCGTTGCTCAAACCAGCACGCCACCTGCTGCACCGCCGGGAGCCGCTGCTGCGCCGCCGGGAGCTGCGGCGAATCCGCCGGAGGTTGCGGCGAAGCCGCAAGAACCCACGCCGCGGCCGCCCGATGTGATGAAGGGTCTGCTGGCTGAGGTTTACGCGCGCAATACGTTTGCCTACGAACCCGGGCCGTATCACTTTCTTGCCACGTTTGAGACGTTCGACTCGAGCGGCGCGCCGGCGGGCAGCGGCTCGATTGAGAAGTTCTTTGCCGCGCAGGGGCGCATGAAGGTGATCACGCGCTTCCGCGACCACTCCATGACGGCTTGGTATGCCGGTGAGCGGCCGGTGTACACCGACGATGGCTTCGACGGCAACATCATGACCTACCTGGTGAGTGATTTTCTGCTGACGCCGCTGCCTCCGCCGCTGGGGATCGCGCGCCGCGACATGGAGACCAGCGTGATGCCGGCTGAAGACAAGACCGGAGGCAGGATGCTGGATTGCGGGATGTACCAGTTCTACGTCAACCCGACCGGACTGCCTCCGGCGCCGAAGGAGACCTTCTGCGTGGCGCGCGGCACCCATGACCTGGTGCTCCGGCAGACGCAGTACTTCAGCATTCAGTACGAGCAGTTCGAGCCGTTCCTGGGCCGGTCGATTCCGCGCACCATCGTCGCCACGCGGGGTGGAGTGGTGCGCTGCCGAATCCATGTCGGGCAGGTGGACCAGCAGGCGCTGGACGACGCCGCGTTGACGCCGCCGGCGGACGCGTCGCCGGTAACGCCCGCGCCGGAATGGTACTCGCTGACACCGAAGGAGGCGACGCCGCTGCACAAGGTTACCGCGTTGTGGCCGCTGGGGATGAAGCCCGCCGCCGCCGGACCGGTCTCGCTGCGCATCCTGATCTCGCGCACGGGCACGATCAAGGACATGGAGGTGATCTACGCTCCGGCGCCGGAGTTTGGCCAAGCCGCGATGGACGCGGTGAAGCAGTGGACCTACGCGCCGATCCTGCGCAGAGACAAGCCCGTCGAGGTAATGACGACCATCGTGCTGAGTTTTGGGAGTTGACGCCTCGCGATTCCGGAACCGCTATCGAGTGACGGCCATCAAAGTTTCATACACATACAACGCGTCCTCAGGGCGCAAACTCTAGGAGACATTCTGCATGATTGCTGCGCATGGATATGCTGCGTTTGATACGAAGTCGGCACTGAGGCCGTGGAGCTTTGAGCGGCGGGAGCCGGGGCCGCGCGATGTGATGGTGGAGATTGCGTACTGCGGCATCTGCCACTCGGACATTCACCAGGTGAGGGACGAGTGGGGCGGATCGATCTACCCGATGGTTCCGGGGCACGAGATTGTGGGGCGGGTGACGGCGGTGGGCGCCGACGTAACACGATTCAAAGCCGGCGACCTGGCCGGCATCGGCGTGATGGTGGACTCCTGCCGCGTGTGCGCGAACTGCAAGGCCGACCTGGAGAACTACTGCATGAAGGGCTTCGTGGGCACTTACAACGCGAAGGGCTACGAAGGCGCGATCACGTACGGCGGCTACTCCAACAACATCGTTTGCGACATGCGCTATGTGCATACGATTTCGGCGAAGTTCGGCGACGATTTGACCGGCGTTGCGCCGCTGCTGTGCGCGGGGATTACGACCTACTCGCCAATGCGGCACTGGGGAGCGGGGCCGGGCAAGAAGGTGGGCGTGGTGGGCCTGGGCGGGCTCGGGCACATGGGGCTGAAGTTTGCGCACGCATTCGGCGCGCGTGTCGTGCAGTTCACGACCAGTGAGAGCAAAGTTGCCGACGCCAAGCGGCTGGGAGCGGACGAGGTGGTGATCTCGAAGGACGCGGACGCGATGGCGAAGCAAGCGGCGAGCTTCGACTTCGTCCTCGACACCGTATCCGCGCCGCACGACTTGAATGCGTATCTGAAGCTGCTGAAGCTGGATGGGACACTGTGCCTGGTCGGCTTGAGCGAGAAGCCGTTGCCGGTGGCGCCGTTCTCGCTGACCGGGTACAGGGTGGCGCTGGCGGGGTCGAACATCGGCGGCATGAAGGAGACGCAGGAGATGCTGGACTACTGCGCGGACCACGGCATTGTTTCGGACGTCGAAGTGGTCGGGGTCAGTCAGATCGGCGAGGCGTACGATCGGGTGCTGAAGAGCGATGTGAAGTACCGGTTCGTGATCGACATGGCGACGCTGGGCTAGGCGACCGGTGACGGTGCTCACAGAGACGCTGTTAGTACAAGACATGAAATGAATTACTTGTATTGTGTGCAATTTTGTGCACATACTGTTTACCATTTTGCAATAGGGCTGCCGGATTTGCCGCATGAATGCTGGGGTTCGGGGAAGGCCCGATTGGGCCTTGGATTGCACCATCCTTACTGAACAGGATTTTTCCGACAAACAAAAACTGTTCGTTAGGGGCCCTTGCATATGAAACGCTTTGCTTTAATTTTGGGAGCAATCACGATTTTGATGCTTCCTGCTTCTTCAGCTCTGGCTAGCACTTTCAACTTCAACTTTGCCGGTCCGTTCTTCTTTGGGTCAGGCACGTTTACCGCGACCCCGGATGGTGTCGACGAATATCTGATCACCGCAGTTACGGGCACTGTCGACGGCACCTCCATCGTCGGCATACTCGCACCCGGCAGCTATCCGACAGGACTCCTTGAGACGCCCAATGACAATTTGCTGATCTATCCGCCGGAAGTTCCGTGGGATGGCATCGACAAATACTTCGACGACGGCGGGGTTTCGTTCATTCTCTCCTCCGGGGTAGACATTAACCTCAACGACACGCTCGACGTCGAGGCTGCGGTTGAAGGTCAGTGGAACATCGCCGAGTTGGATAGGATCACCGTCACGGATCCGCCAGACCCGACTCCTGAACCAGGAACGCTGGTGTTGCTGGGAACGGGTATGATTGGGCTCGCCATGGTGCTTCGGCGCCGGTTTACCGCGTAAGATCTCGCCTGCCCAGGAAATAACCACGCTCGGGTATTGGTCTGTGCGTTTTTCGGGCTCTTTTAAGGGGCCTGAAGGCCCCTGCTCCCTCCGAGTCGAGCTTCGCTCGATGGACGTGCTTCGCACGTGATGGCTCTTCCGGGTGGAACTACGCTCGAAGGCGCGCTTTTGCGCGCGATGAAGCGACAGGGAAGAAAAAATTGTCTAATGACGCGCTTCGGGCGTGGCGGATTTGCCTGTCACGTTTATCCTCATGCGCGCGGCTGGTAGACTTGTGTTTTCGCGGATGGTGTGACGCGGCGAGGATTTCGGAAGCGGCAGGATTCCGGCTTGAGTTTCGCCACTGGTTCGGGCTGGCTCCGGCAGGCTCGGAGCACGAAGTTGGTTCGCGGCAAGAAGAAGGTTGGTTCGGGGCAAGAGTTCAAGCGAGAGGTGAAGTGTCTGAAGAGTCGCACAATTCGTCTGGGTCGGCGGACGCTCGCGCAGGTGGGACGGTCACGAACGGCGCACCCGCGGGTCAAGGCGTAGCGCCGGCGGCGAAACCGGCGCGTGCGAAGACGCCGGCGACTTATGCTGCGGCCGGGGTCGACATTACGTCGGGCGAAAAGGCCAAGCAGCGGATCAAGATGCTGGCGCGGAAGACTTTCAACAAGCATGTGCTGTCGGAGATTGGCGGATTTGGCGGGCTGTTTGCGCTGGACCTGGAGAAGTTTCCGCAGCCGGTGCTGGTGTCGTCGACGGACGGCGTGGGGACGAAGCTGAGGGTCGCGTTTGAACTGGGAATCCACCACACGGTGGGCGCGGACCTGGTGAACCATTGCGTGAACGACATTGCGGTGCAGGGCGCGACGCCGCTTTTCTTCCTGGATTACCTGGCGACGGGCAAACTGCGGGAGCAGGACTCGGAGACGGTGGAGACGGTGGTGCGCGGGCTGTCGGAGGCGTGCCGCGCGAATGGCTGCGCGCTGATTGGCGGCGAGACGGCGCAGATGCCGGGCTTTTATGCCGAGGGCGAATACGAGCTGGCAGGGACGATTGTGGGCTGCGTGAACCGGCCGGACATCGTTACCGGCGAAGGGATCCAGATTGGCGATGTGCTGATCGGGCTGCCTTCGAATGGGCTGCACACGAATGGCTACTCGCTGGCGCGCAAGCTGCTGTTCGAGGTGGCGCACTACGGGCCGGAGCAGTATGTGAACGAGCTGAAGGATAAAACCGGCGCAGCCCTGATGCGGACGCACAAGAGCTACCTCAGCGTGATAAAGAAGCTGACCGCGGCGGAAGGGCTGGTGCGGGGGATGGCGCACATTACCGGCGGCGGGATTACGGAGAACCTGCCGCGAATTCTGCCGCGCGGGACGGGCGCGGTGGTGGACCTGGCGAGCTGGACGGCGCCACCCCTGTTCGAGCACCTGCAGCGGCTGGGCGACGTGGAGCAGGACGAGATGCTGCGGACGTTCAACATGGGGATTGGGCTGATCGTGGTGATCCCGGCGGAGCAGGTGAAGAAGGCCAAGGCGATTCTGAACCGGGCGAACGAGCGGCACCACATGATTGGGCGGATTGTGCGCGGCGAGCGCAGAGTCACCTACAACTAGCGGCTATTGTCCCCGGAAGAGGAAGCCGAGCGTGGTGGTGACCTCGGCGGGAGTGCCATTGACCAGATATGGCTTGAAGCGCCACGCCTGCACCGCCTGGACGGTGGCGGGGCGCATTTCGACTGGTCCGCTGACGACGCGAATCTCGGTGACGTAGCCATCCTGCGAGATGGTGATCTGGACGACGACCGTGCCGCTGATGCCCCGGGGCTGGTCCTTGGGATAGCTGGGCTGGGGCGCGGATAGAGCGTAGGCGATCATGGTGGTGGACGGCACGTAGAGCGGCGGGGCCGGCGGCTGAGCGCGGCGAGCGTTAGGTGCGGAGGAAGTAGAGGGCGGAGCGACGGCGTCGCGGATGGTCGTCTGATTGGTGTATGGCCAGACGGCTACGGGAGGGGGTTGCGGGGCTTGTGCGCGAGGCTTCGGTGGGGCGCTCTGCCTGGAGTGTGAGCTTTGCGGTGAGTACGGGGCCATGGAGGGATCGCCCGGCGCGGCAAGGATTACCTGGGCTCGGGAAGCGAGGTCGTCCGGCGCCGCGGACCCCTGGCTGGAGGCGTCGGACGTTGCGGGCGGCTTGAGATCGGGGAAATCGTTGATGGTCTTGGGGTGCAGAGACGGATAGATGAAGAGCCCGGCCAGTCCGCTGATAACGATGATAAGCGCGGCGAACGCAACGAGGGTCCCGGTAGCCATTCGAGGAGTGACCCGGATTCGGCCGACGGCGAGACTGGCCGGTTCGACCCAGGGGAGATAGGGTGGGGGATCGGGCCGGGCGGCGGCTGCGGCGGCGGCCTGGCCGAGAGCGGCGGCAGGGGTGCCCGCGGAAACTGGCTGAGCGGCCGCGCTGGGAATGGCAGTTACGGCGGCGGCCGGTGGCGCAGGAATTGGACCGGCGGCCTGGCCCAGTTCGGATGGCACGGGCAGGGCAGCGGCAACGGGCAAGAGGACAGGAGCTACGGCAGCAGCCGGCGTTACCGCGAAGAGCGGCGCAGGGGGAGTTGCCGGCGGCGGTACGAAGAGCGGCGCGACGGCCGGAGCAGAGGCAGCCGCAGCGGCATTGGAGTTGGAATCGGAGTGCTGCGCGACGCGGGGAGCGGGCCTGAGATAGGCGTGGCGAGCGAGGAAGGCAGACTCGTCGATTCGAGACGGACGAGACGCGCGGTGGGAGGCTTGCACAGGGGCAGCGCCAGCGGCGAGCGGCGGCGCGGAGGCATCGTCGGGCGAAGCTGCCGGTGGAGTATCGAGTCCGGCAGCGGGAACGGTCGCGCTGAGTGGGTGGGCCGTGTCGATTTCGTGGATGGTCGCGCGGCGCCCGAATGCGTCGGCTGGCGAATGAGTGGTAGAGGTCAGATCGTGAAGATGCGGCTGCAGCCGATTGACGCGGTTCTCAATCTCTGCCAACAAGGCCTTGAGTTCGGTGAGCGTGAGACCCTCGGTGTTCGCGTCGGGGTTAGATGAGGGCTGCGTAGCGGGGTCGGCCAACGCGCGTTCGCGGGCAATGTCGAGAGCTTCCTGAAGGGTGCGGGCGCCGGGGAAGGCGGGCCGGGATGCTGCGGGCTCCGCGTCGGCGGGTTGCGGGGTTGGCAGAGCCTCTTCGCTCTGCTCCGGTTGCTTCGGAGTAGGCCAAGGCAGAGGTTCTTTGGGCTCATACGTGCGATTGGTCCAGGCGTCATAGCCGGTGAGGAAGGCGGAGCGCATGCTATCGGGGATTTCGACGGTCCCGTTGCGCTTGGGAAGTCCGGGGCCACCGAGAGCGCGGGCGACGAGGTCGAGAAGCTGCTCGCCGGAGAGGTCTTCGGAGGCCAAGTGGCTGATGGCGGTGCAGAGGGTGAAGAGCTGACTGCGGAAGGCGTCGTTGGAGGCGAGGGTGGAGGCGAAATTGTCGAGAGTTACGGGGTCGCCAGTCTTGATCTTGCGGCGCTCAAAGAGGTTCATCAGGTCGCCGATGAACTGATTATCGGAGACCTTTTTGGGGACCGAGGCCGAGAGAAAAGACATGAATCACTCCCTCCGGAAGACGGGGGCCCATTTGACTGTGAGTCACTAAGGTAACCTAGTTTGTCAATGTTTTCCACCCCCTGCGGGGATGAAATTGCTATAAAATACTGCTCCCCGGGGCGTCCCCTGCCCGGATACTGGCCCCAGTGCCGGCTAGCGATCCAACTTCAGCAGGCTTCGGATGGATTGTGACAAGTCCGGCACGCTTCAGTGTGACGGCGTGTTTGCGGCGGCTGCGACCTGCCCGGCGTCCAGGCTCAGCGGACTGGAAAGGGCGATCTGGAACTGCCAGCCGGCATCGAAGAGCAGATAGTCTGAGTTGTTCTTGTGGTGGAGCACCACGATCATGAAAATCACAAAAGCGCCGACCATCGCCGACGACACCGCGATGAAGATATTCCTTCCGGTAGTCGGGAGCGGGGGCAGGGTTGGCTCGGTGACCTGGGCGTGGGAGGTGAAGCCCTCGCCGCCATAGAAAGCGACATGGGTGCGGCCTGCGCCGGCCGCTGCGGGCGCGGCAACTTCGCTGAGCAGCACCGGTGACGGCGCTGCCGGAGTCTGGTTGCTCGCCTGGGTATTTATCGCATCCAGGGTAGCGGTGTATCCATTGGCGTAGAGCAGGCGGGTGAAATGGATCTGCACATCCGGCTGATGGGTCGTCTTGGCCTGGGCGGTCAGCGACGTGACCACGCCCTCCACGTAGGTCCCCGCGGGAATCGCCACCTGGGTGCCCACGGTTATGGGAAATGCGACCACCGCGCGCACAGTGTCCCCAACTTTGGTCGACTTGCTTTTGACCTGGCTCACGAGCGTGAGCGGAACCACGGTCCCGGCGGGCACGGTGATGGTTGGGGCCAGCACGTTGGCGGATGCCTGCCCGGGCGCTGGAGTCTGCGGCGCTGCGGCAAACGTTGTCTGAGTAGTAAACACCGAAAGAACCAAGAACCCTGCAATCAACTGAGGGAAGTAAACAAAAGCCGAACCGCTCTTCATGGCTACCCTTTCTTCTGGTCCTGCGACTTGGACTTCACCTTCTTCGGCGGCGTGGGATTCTGCTTCACCGTGACCCCGCCGGGCGTGCTGGAAATGACCAGCGGCGGCGCAGGGCAGACCGTGCCCGGAGTTCCCGGATCACCCGACGTTGCCGGAGTGCCTGGGATCACGGTGGGCGACGTACCGGGAATCACGGTGTCGGGCACGCCATCGATTCCTGAAGGGATGACGGTTGGCGGCGTTCCGGGAATCACGGTGTCGGGAGTTCCAGGCGTTCCGGGAGTTCCCGGCGTTCCCGGTGTGGGGCGGCAAAGGGTCGCCGGTTTGAACTGCCCTGGCGCGGGCGCATGAGAGAGCGGGACCGCCTGCGCGACCTTGGCCGCGTCCAGCGCGAGCGGCGCCTCCAGAGTCATCTCGATCTGCGATCCGTTATCGAGCAGAATGTCGTTGTTGCGGCTGACCTGGACGATGACCATGCTGAGGGTGGCCGCGGGGTCGACGACGGGGGCGGGGGCGCCGGGCTGGTCCGCATCGGGAATTGCAACCGTATAGCCGTCGGCGAAGATGATTTGGTCGAAGTGGACATCGATCTCTGCGCGATCGACCTTCTTGGTCGGGGCTACGATCGAGTCGATGGTGCCTGCCACATAGGTTCCGGCAGGAATGGCGATGCTGTTGCCTACGGTGACGGGGAAGATGGTTTGCAGGTAGAGCGGGTCGCCCGCCTTTGCTTTGGCGGCCCATACCGGGCGGGTGAGCGCCATCTCGACTTTGCTTCCGGCGGGCAACACAACCGGCGGCGCTGCGGCTGACGGCGGCTGATAGGCTACCCCGGGTTCAACACCAAAGCTCAAGAGAATCACGAACAACAGCGGCGGCAAAAAACGGCCCATTTGCATCACCTGCTGACGAGTACGTACATGCGCGCCGCATTGTTTCGAGGAGTCCGGATACCGGACGCGCACGGTCGCGGCCGTCCAGAGTTGGACGAACTCATCAGGGGAAGGATACTTCTTTTCGCTGCATTATGATGGTTTGCGTGAAGTCTCTTCGCGCCGCTTCCCTGCTGCTCTTCGCTCAAGCCCTGCTCGCCCAGCAGAGCCAATGGGTGCATCCAGGCGCCGATGGCCACCTAATATATGGCCGCGACAAGAGCGGCGCCACGATTCCTGACTACTCGTTCGCTGGCTACCACTCCGGCGGCGTCGTTCTTCCTACGGTCCCTGTACAGATCAAGCTGTCGCCCACCGGAGCCGACGACACTGCGACCATTCAGCATGCCATCGATACCGTCTCTGCCCGTCCGCTCAATGCCAAGGGCTTCCGCGGTGCCGTACAACTCGGCCCAGGCGTATTTCACTGCTCTGCTGCGCTCACAATTTCAGCCTCCGGTGTGGTCCTGCGCGGAGCGGGCAGTAGTGCGGACCATGCGGCGACCACCATCGAACTGACCGGAGACCCGCACGTCGGCATCATCATAAAAGGCAACTTTGCGCTGAGTATTATCTCCACTGCCACCAACATCACCGACGCCTACGTCCCCTTTGGTGCGCATACTGTCCACGTCGCCGATGCAACGCACATCCACGCCGGCGATCTGGTACAGATCTCCAAGCCGGTAACCGCTGCCTGGATCAAGTACATGGGGATGGACAGCCTGGAACGCCCCGACCGCGACGAACACTGGATGAATGCAAAAGTTCTCACCGCGCGTCGCGTTGTCACCGCCGTCAGCGGCAATACCGTCACATTCCAAATCGCGCTGATGGACTCCTACGATTCACAGTTTCTCAGCGCAGAACACTTCACGGTACAGCCCGTCGCAGTATCCGGACAGGTCAACGAAGTGGGTGTGGAAGACCTTCGTATCGTTGCCCCTGCACTCACAGTGGGCTTCCACGACCCACACACCATCGCGATGGAGATCGACGCCGCCGCCGACAGTTGGGTACGCAATGTCGCCATGATCGACACCACCGAAGGCGTTCGCATGGACGGCAACTCCGAGCGCATGACGCTGACGCGGGTTGATGTCAAGCAGAGCAAGGCGGTCACCAGCTCCGCCAAGCCTTTCGATTTCGACATCAACGGCACTGAGGTCCTTGTGGACCGTGCCACCGGAACCGGCGACAGCGTTTTCTACTTCGCCACCGGGCCCCGCCAGCAGGGTCCCGTCGTTATCCTGAACTCGGTCTTTCACGGCGACGGCAACCTGGAACCTCACCGAAACTGGTCCACCGGATTGCTGGTCGACAACTGCTCTGTCCCAGACAGCGGCATACACTTTGTCAACCGCGGCAATATGGGCTCCGGCCAAGGCTGGGCTATGGGGTGGGGCGTTGTCTGGAACAGCACCGCCGACAACTTCGTCATCCAGCAGGCGCCCGGCACCATCACCTGGGCAATGGGCAATCGCGGTGAGCTTAAGAGCGAAGGTGTGCCTGACGGGAAAGGTGGCCGAGTACACGGTACTCCGCTTCCCTCAGGGATAATCGAGTCGCAGGGCACGCCGGTTATTCCGCAGAGCCTCTACCTCTCCCAGCTAGCAGAACGCCTTGGCCCCGGGGCCCTGAAGAAAATCGGCTACGCGACCGCCGATCGGTTGTACTGATAGCGACACGCATTGCGGTGGATGCGGGGCTTCAGACGCGCTGCATGCCGCGGTCCATGGCCTGGTTGGCGAGGCGGTCGGCGTCCTTGTTCTTGTGGCGGAGGGCGTGGAGAATTTCGAAGGCGTCGAGTTGGGCGATCTTCTTTTTGGCGAGTTCGTACAGGGGGCGGAGGCCGGGACTCTTGACCTTGTATTTGCCCTGGATCTGCTTGACCATCAGCTCCGAGTCGGAGATGACGCGCAGGCGGGGGTGTCCGTGGCTGAGGGCGAAGTCGAGGGAGGCGAGCAGACCGGAGTACTCGGCGAAGTTGTTGGTCTGGATGCCGAGGAACTCGGATAGCTCGGCGAGTGAGTGGCCGTTAGCGTCCTGGATGAGGGCGCCGAAGCCGGCGGGGCCGGGATTGCCGCGGGCGCCGCCGTCGCAGTGGGCGGTGATCCAGGGGCCAGTGGGGGTGGGGGCGGCGGGGAAAAGGCTGGGAGGGGTGGTGCGTGAGGGCATGGGGAGAGTTTATAGCGTTGGGAGTTGCAGGTTGCAGGTTGTGAGTTGCCGCTGGCGGCGTCATCGAGGAAGGGCCCGGGGCTAAAGCCCCATTTTCGCTTTGCCTTAGATTCAGGGGCCTAAAGGCCCCTGCTCCCTCCGGGGCGAGCTGCGCTCGATGACGCGCTTCGCGCGTGGTGGATTTGTGCGGAACCTGCTCCCCCCGGGTCGAGCTGCGCCCACCCCAGCGAGCAAGCTAGCTTGGGGCCCGGTTCGCTCGATGACGCACTTCGCGCGTGGTGGTTCCCTCCTGGGAGCTTCTCAGAACGGAGGGCTGAGAACTTTTCCGGCTTACCTTTTGGTGGCGCGGGGGTCTATCAAAGTGGATCCAGTTCCTGACTCCGGAGTCGGAAACGATGAATGCAGATGCTTTGAGCCTGGAAACCGGCGGCGAGCTTGCGCCGGCACTTTCGGCGATTGCCGGTAAGGCCCGTAACAGAAGTGTTGGTATGCTTGACCCGGCCTTGCGGACGTCCGCATTGCTGAACGCGGCTGTCGCGGTGGGCGCGGGTGGGCCGGGGGCGATAGAATCGTCCCCAACGATGCCAAAGGCGGCGGCGCAATCCGGCTCGAAGACTGACAGGAACGGCGGCAAGTTGACCCAGGCGCAGTTGGATGCGCGCGCGCTGCAGCGGACCGAGGACGACGACCTGATCCGGGAGGCGCAGCACGGCGACCGGGCGTCGTTCGACTCGCTGGTGCGGCGGTATGACCAGTCGGTACTGCGGCTGGCGCTGCACATGCTGAGCAACGAGCAGGACGCCCAGGACGTCCATCAAGAAGCGTTCCTGAAGGCGTACCGGCATCTGGGAAACTTCCGGTTCGAGTGCTCGTTTTACACCTGGCTGTACCGGATTGTGACCAACCTGTGCCTGGACCATTTGCGCCGGAGGAAGAGCCGCCGCGAAGATCCGGCGACGGTGCTGGATTCGCGGGGCGACGAGATGGACCTGCTGTCGAACATCAGCGACACGCGGGCGATGGCGAATCCGGCGCGTGAACTGGACCGCAAGCTGATGGCGGCGAGCATCAACGAAGCGCTGGGGAAGCTGACGCCGCGGGAGCGCACCGTTTTTGAACTGAAGCACTACCAGGGTTTGAAGCTGCGGACGATCGGCGAGATGTTGAGCACGACCGAGGAGACCGCGAAGAATACGCTGTTCCGCGCAACCCGCAAGCTGCGGGCGAACCTGGCGGAGTTGAAGGGATAGTTGCTGGTGGCTGGTTTTGAGTTGGAAAACGAAGAACGAAAACGGGCGATAGACCCGGACGAGCGAAGTGGAGCAGTTCCTTCGAGGCTGGTTGAGGTGATGCGATGAAGTGCGATAAGGCGCAGGAACAGATCATTCTTGTAACCTACGGCGAGCTGCCCGACGAACAATTGGCATCGCTGGAAGAGCATCTGGCGGAGTGCGAGTCGTGCAATCGCGAGTTGAAGGCGCTGCTGGCGATGCATGAGGCGCTGGCGTACAAGCCCATGGTGGATCCGTCGCCGAACCTGCTGGCGCAGTCGCGGATACGGCTGGACGAAGAACTGGATACGATTCCGCCGCATGGCTGGCTGACCCGCGTGCGCAGCAGCTTGTTCGGCTGGCTGGGGCATATGCAGAGCGCGCCGGGGCTGATTACAGCGCTGGTGGTGGCGGGATTGAGTGTGGGGTTTCTGAGCGGCATCTCCACCATTCGCTACCAGGCGGCGCACCAACCCAAGCTGCCCTCTGCGGTGGTGCTGAGCAACTCGACCAACGGCTCCATCGCGGACATCAGCGGCATTGTGCAGACGCCCAACTCGGAGATTGTGCAGGTGACGTACAACCGGGTGGTCCCGGAGACGGTGCAGGGTTCGCTGGACGATCCGCAAATTCGGCAACTGCTGATGATGGGCACCAAGGCGGCGTCGAATAATGGCGTGCGCACGGACTCGGTGGCGCTGCTGGCCAATGAGTGCCGGGTGGGACACCAGTGCGTTGGAGGAGACGGCGGCATCCGCAACGCGCTGCTGGTGAGCCTGCGCTACGACAAGAATCCCAACGTCCGGCTGAAGGCGCTGGAAGGGTTGCAGCCGTACGTCGCGCAGGACCAACTGGTGCGCGACGCGGTGCTGGAAGCGCTGATGCATGATGCGAGCGCGAGCGTGCGGACGCAGGCGATCAGCCTGCTGGAACCGGTGGAGTCCGACTCCAGCGTGCGCCAGGTGATGCGCACGGTTTCTACCACCGACGCGAATCCGTATATCCGCACCGTCAGCACCCACTTGCTGCAGGGGACCGCGGACATTCAGTAAGGCAACGGTTTGAGGACGAGGTACGGTGAGGCAATGAAAAGCGCATTCGGATATGGACTGATTCTGCTGGCGGCTTCGGCGTTTTCAACGCAGAGCGCGCTGGCGTGGGGCAATGGCGGCTCCGAGGTTGAGGCCGGCGGCGTGCAGTTTTTGATGAGCGGCCCAGGCACGGTGCGCGGCGCGCAGGGCTATCTGGGCGTGGATGTGCGCGATGTGCCCGCAGACCAGGTTGCCGTGCTGAAGCTGAAGGAGGCGCGGGGGGCGGAGATCATCCTGGTGGACCACGACGCCCCGGCCGGAAAAGCGGGCCTGCGCGAGCACGATGTGGTGCTGCAGATGAACGGACAGGCAATCGATGGCGAAGACCAGCTTCGCAAGCTGCTGCACGAGTGCTCGCCGGGTAAGGCGATCACACTGGTGATCAGCCGCGACGGGCAGCAGGTGACCGTGACCACACAGATGGCCAACCGGGAAGAGGTCGAGCGACAGGCGTGGGAGCAGCACCTCACCGTTCCTGAGCCGCAGGGTCCGCCCTCCGATATCACGGGCAGCGACTTTGGGGCAGCGGCTTCGACGGCCCCGGCCGTAAGCGGCAACAGCTTTGTCGGCACTATGCTGATGAATCCGTCGTACACCGGCGCCATGCTGGAGGAGATGAGTTCGCAACTCGCCGACTACTTTGGCGTGTCCAGCGGGGTGGGCCTGCTGGTGCGCAGCGTCCAGTCAAACTCGCCGGCAGCTGTGGCCGGCATGCGCGCCGGCGACGTGGTGATGCAGGCCGACGCCAAGCCCATGGCCAACACCGGGGATTGGGCCAAGGCGATCAAGAACAGCCAAGGGCACGCGATGACCATTGTGGTGATGCGCGACAAGAAGCAGCAGACCCTGACGCTGACCCCGGACAGCAAGAAGCGCTCCAACGTGCAGACACCCGCGCAGGACCGCGATGCGGCGGTAGGCCACCTCGGGCTCTCGTTTCGTCCGCAATCCTGATGTTGGCAGGGTTGCAAACAACGAAGGCGGCCCCAGGGGGTAAAGCCCGGGTTGATTCTGTGCTTGTTATGCCGGGACTAAAGTCCCGGCCTATCTTAAGGCCAAGTTTCTCAGCATTCTTCTAAAGCCAGGGTTGGCTCCATCCCCTTTACGCCGGACTAAAGTCCCGGCCCATCATAAGGCCGAGTTTCTCAGCGTCTTCTTACGCGGCTTTGAGTTCGTCGCGCAGGCTGCGGATGTAGTTCTGCACCATGAGGATGTGGGTCTGCTGTTCGGTTAACAACTGCCGGATGGGGCCGGGCAGATCGCGGCCGAGTGCGCTCTTGTAGGCGCTCTTGGCTTCTTCTTCACCGTGTTCTGCGATTTCGAGAAGGGTCTGGTCCCCGGCGCCGAGCCTGGCCCTGAGTTCCGCCCACGCGCGAAAGAGTGAGCCCGAGACGGTGCCGGTTTCGTGGACATCGTGAATGCCACGGCTATGGAGGACGTTTTCGAGCTCTGCCCGAAAGTTGGCGCGGCGCAGCGATTCAGCGAGGAAATAGTGCCTGAGGGTTGGGTCCTTCAGACGCTGCCCGATCTCGGCCATTGCCTTCTGGCCGTCTTCAAGGACATCCACGAGTGACTTCAAAGCGGCATCGAGTTCACGGTTTTTTGGAGCGGCGATTGCCATGGAATAGTTCCTCTCCATCCCTATGAGATGGGTATTGGCTTTGGCTGGTGCGGGGTCTGCCGGCTGTCCGCGATTCTCCTGCGCCGGCCGCGAGCGGGAGAAATCGCGAAAACCCCGCGCCCCCGCCAGCCAATCAACTGCAGTACCTGAGGCCCTGTGTTCCGTGTCCGCCCAGAGACGATTCCCTGAGCGGGTGTTCTCCAGAGTGGGATGCGTTCCAGCGCCATAGGTTTGCATCCTGAGTCCTCCTCCAGGACTCTTCTGCTTTCCTGCGCTGCCTCTGGGATAATCGCAGTAGCTCTGGCGGTCCCGGCCCTTCGCTTCAACCCGTGCCATGGTGTGCGCTCCCCAAAGCGCGCGTCCGGGCGGGGCTTAAGCGCTAAACGGGTCCGCGTTCCCCCATGAAACCACTTAGGCTGGTCTCGACTCCAACCCGCAACCGACGCCTGAACGAGATCCTTGGCCTCGCCGTTATCGGCAGCGCCGTGCTGCTGTTGCTGGCGCTGGTGAGCTACACGCCCACCGACCCCTCGGCCAACACGGTCGGCGGCTTGACGCTGGGGGCGCGAGCGGGCGCAGGCCTGGGCGTGCGGCTGCTGGGGCCTGCCCACAACTGGACGGGATTGGTCGGCGCATGGCTGGCGGACGCAATCTTCCAGACCATCGGCATCGCTGCGTTTCTGCTGCCCATCCTTCTGGGGCGGATTGGATTGTGCTGGGTTCGCCAGCGTCCTGCCGGGTCGGCGATGGCCCGCCTGCTCGGCCTGGGGCTGTGGGTGACGTTTGCTCCGGCGGCCATCGGGCTGCTTCCCCACACTCTCTACTGGCGCCATGCGCTGCCGATTGAGGGGGTTACGGGACGGCTGCTGGCGGACACCATGGTGCACTATCTGAACCTGCCCGGCGCGACGATTGTGCTCGCCCTGCTGGTGGCGATGTCGCTGTATCTGGCCACCACCTTCACGTTCCACACCGCAAGCGAATGGGTGGAGACGCATTTCTCGGTGGTGCGGCGGACCCGCGAACGCATTCAGGATTGGCGCGTCCGGCGCGCTGCAGCACGGGCGGAGAAGGATGGGTTGGACCAACAGGAGCGGCCGCTGGAACCAGCCGCCGGGGTCTTCGCCAGCAAGCGTGAACAGAACCTGCAGCAGGCCGCGATCGACCTGGAGCGGGAACGCGGCGCACAGGCATCCGAGCCAACCACGCTTCTGGGCAGCCTGTTCGGCTGGTGGGGGCGCAAGCGTCGCAAGCAGACCTCGCCGGGCGCGACCGAAGCCGACGAACAGCCCGCCGGCACACCCGCCTCGGTCTGGCAATCCATGCCGCGCACCCACGTCGATGCACCGCCGGTGACGCCTCTGAGCACCGCTGCAGCGGCGGCTGCGCCCTACGCCGAAGCGCTTGCAGCAGCCGCGGCGCCGGTCCGCGATTCAGGGGTTCGCGACCAAGGGCAGACGGGGCGGCTGGACCTGCCTGAACTTCCCCCTGCGCGAGTCCCGCAGGCGCGTGCGCCGGAGACGCCGGCTGCAATTCCAACTCCCGCGACAGTTCCAGAGCCGACGCAGGCGCAGGGAATCTCCTTCGGCAAGCGCGCCGACGCCGACATCAAGCCGGTCACCATTACGCCGAAGTCGATTCGCGGTTACAAATTGCCGCCGTCTTCGCTGCTTTTCCGCTCGGACGAAGTGGCCATAGTGCGCGAGCAGGCACTGCGCGACGAAGCCCGGACGCTGGTGCAGAAGTGCGCCGAGTTCGGCGTCGACGGCCAGGTTACGCAGATCAATCCCGGCCCGGTGGTGACGACGTTTGAGTTTCGGCCAGACGCCGGCGTGAAGTATTCGCGGGTGACTAGCCTGGCGGACGATCTTTGCCTGGCCATGGCCGCCGAGTCGATCCTGATCGAGCGCATGGCGGGCAAATCCACCGTCGGCATCCAGGTACCCAACCACGGGCGCGAAACCATCTGGCTGCGCGACGTGGTGGAGTGCGAGTCGTTCGCGCAGAGCAAGAGCAAGCTGGCGATCGCGCTGGGCAAGGACATCAACGGCCGCATCGTCACGGCCGACCTGGCCGCCATGCCGCATATCCTGATCGCGGGATCGACCGGCTCGGGCAAGTCCGTGGCTATCAATGCCATGATCATGAGCGTGCTGTACAAGTCCACGCCGGAACAGGTGCGTATGATCCTGGTCGATCCCAAGCGCGTGGAGTTGGGCATGTACGAGGGCATTCCGCATTTGTTTACGCCGATTATCACGGAAGCGAAGCTGGCGGCCAACGCGCTGCGCAATGCCGTGCGCGAGATGGAGCGGCGGCTGAAGCTGCTGGCGGCCAACCACGTGCGGAACATCGAGCAGTTCAACAAGCTGTTCGACAACGGTTCGGACTATCTCTTCGACGACGCGGACCAGGAGCCGCTGCCGTACATCATCATCATCATCGATGAGCTGGCCGACCTGATGATGCTGGACCGCGCCAACGTGGAGGAGTCGATCACACGGCTGGCGCAAATGGCGCGGGCCGTGGGCATCCACCTGATCCTGGCCACGCAGCGGCCGTCGGTGGATGTGATTACGGGATTGATCAAGGCCAACATTCCCACGCGCATCAGCTTCCGGCTGGCCACCAAGGTGGATTCGCGCACCATCATCGATTCGAACGGCGCCGAAAGTTTGCTGGGCAAAGGCGACATGTTGTATCTCGCGCCTGGGACCAGCCGCGTGCATCGGCTGCACGCGCCATTTGTAACCGAAAAAGAAATTGCCGCCGTAACCGCGTTCTGGAAGGCACAGGGCGAGGCCGAATACGTTCACGGCTTCCTGGAAGGGCCGAAGGATGAGGCCGGCAGAGATGTCGCGGACTCCGAGGGGGACGAGAACAACGACGATTTGTTCGACGACGCGGTGCGGCTGGTGTTCGAGTTCGGCAAGGCCAGCACCAGCCTGTTACAGCGCCGCCTGCGCATCGGCTACGGCCGCGCCGCGCACTTGATCGACATGATGGAGCGCGACGGGTTGGTGGGGCCGGCGGATGGATCGAAGCCGCGGGAGATACTGAAGGCGCCGAGTTATTACAAGGAAGTCGACGCGGCGCTGCGGTAGACGTCGTGCATCCCTACTTGCCGACATTGCGTGCGGACCTCAGCGCGACGAGGCCGAGGGCGCAGATTGCGACGATGAGGGCGATCCACAATACCTGGGGATGACGCTGGGTGAATGGCAGCGGTGGTTGAGGCCTGGGCGTGTAGTCCGGATTCAATTGCTCGGCCCCTAGGGTTGCAGCGAGGGGTTTGTCGGCGGCGACAAAGAGGCGCTCGTAGTCGTAGACGGGAGAGGCCAGCGCGGGGTCGCCGTAATAGAGCGCCAGGCCTGCGCTCCGCACCGCAGCGACGTCGAAACACAGCTCGCGCTGCCGCATCTCCAGCCGCACCTGCTTGATCGGCAGCGGCTGGTCATCGCCGTTCTCGATAGATACTTCGACCTTTGCGGGGAGCTGCAGGTTGGCTCCGAGAATGGCCGGGAAGCCGAGTTCCTCGGTGTGAATCTCGCGGCCAGCCTCGTTCGCATGCACGCGCAGAATGTTCCCGGTCAACGTCTCCGGCAATGGCGTGCGCTGGTCGTTGTCAACGTCGCCTTCGGCACTGGCTTTCGGTGCGCCCTTCGGAAGCGGCTCGGCGGTTGCGGTCACCTTCACATCGCGGCTGAAGTTGCCTTTGAATGTGGGCGCGAGGACAAACTCGACGCGCTCGACGGGGACGCGCGAGGGAATCTCGAAGGTGGCCAGGCTCTCGCGGCCTGTCGTTTGCACGGACGTGGTCTGGGCCACGGTGGTGTAGAGGATCTGCTGCTCGCGGCTGGGCGGGACCTGGGCGCCGCGCACCATCGCAGGCACAATGACCGGCCCGGTGCCCGGCGTGCTGCCCGGCGCGGGCGAAACTGCGAGCACCACGTGCAGATAGTGGAAGGTCGACTCCTGCAGCGGCAGCGTGGTGGAGCGGGAGAGATGCTGCGCGGTGAGGTCGAAGAGGGTGAAGGAGCCGAGAGCGGTGGATCTGCCTTTGGGACCAAGCGTGTCCAAGCCTGTAATCGCGGCGGTGGCAAGAAAGTTGGCCGCGTTGGGATCGAGGTCGAGGGTGACGTTGGAGTAAGCGCGCTGCGGCATCTCCAGGTCGAAGACGATCTTGCTGCCCACGGTGCCGAGATTGAGCAGGCGCGCGGACTGCGTCTCCTCGGTGACGGCTGCGCTCATGGTGATGGCGTAGGGAACTTCGTGCTGCGCTGCGTTGGCCGCATTGGGCGGGAATATGCGCAGGTCGATGAGCGCCGGCTCGGCGTGGGGAAAGATCTGCGCGTCCAATACCGCGCACGCTTGCCCTGCGCCCGCGGGCACGTTGAGCGCGCGCATGTAACGCAAGTAGCCGGGTTGGGCCACCGGCGGCTCATTGGTCGCGGCGGCCTGCCACAACAGAAGCAGCATCAGCGCCGCAGTCTTCATTTCGCGGCCTCGGGGTCCGCGCCCGGCGTGGACGCGGACTTGCGGAGATTCAGCCAATCCTTCTGGTAGGCAAAGCTGATCGCGAGCAAAAGCGCGCCGAGGCCGAGGAAGCTGACCACGCGATATCCCTGACTGAGACTTCGCATGTCGTAAAGGAAAGTCTTGAAGATGGTGAAGACCAGAAGCAACAGCGCCTGCCAGCGCAGAAAGCCGCTGCGCCGCCAGAAGCCTACCGCGAGCAGCAATGCGCCATAAAGCATGAGGAATGCGGAGATAGCCAGCGCCTGCTGCAGCCCGGAATCGGCGCTCCAGGTATTCGGCGGGGGAGCCCACACGGCGGAGACCTCGCGCACGCCGGTGAGGACGGCGATGAGGTTGAACGCGATGGTGGAGAGCGCCGCGCAATTGGTCCAGAAGGGCTCGCCCGTACGCTGCCGCGCGACCCGCAGCGAGACCGCGACCACCGCCGCGAAGATTGCCAGGCCGATCAGCGCAGCGAGAAAGTCGCCCGATTGAAATGCGAGATGCGGGTGGGAGGGGTATTCAGTGAGCCACGACGACGTCAGCTCGCGCAGCGTGAGCAGCGCCGCCGTCATGGCAATCAGCAGGAACGCTCCCATCGCGATCCTGTCCCAGGCGCCGGCGCGAGTCGCACCGCTGGCTGAGCCCGTCCCCGCTCGCAGCGCCAGCCAGGCGGCTACGGCAAACATCGCAACGCCGGTGAGCGCTGTGCCGGTTCCCCGGTTCCACAGGCCCGGGGCGGACATATCCATCAAGTCGATCACGTGAAAGACGATGCCGCAGAATCCAAGCAGCAGCGCCGCTGTGGCCAACCCGCGCAGCGTGCGCGACGCGTACCCGCCGGATGGCTCGTCCTCACCCAGCCGAGTCGCCACCCAAACCAGGGCAAGGCCTTCGACGAGCCAGCTCACAGTGATCCAGGCGCCGCTCGCCTTCAGCGGGATCGCGATGGTGAGGAGCACTACCGCCAGCGAGAGATGGATCGCCGAGGCCACCGCTGTCTGCGGCAGACGCATCAGCGCCAGGTATACCGCGGCCAGCGCCACCATCAGCCACGGCAGCAGCGCGTGGTAGCCCGCGTCCTGGAGCACGCAATAGCCTGCCAGCGCAGCGCATGCAGCATTCGCGAGCGGGAGCAGAATGTCTTCGAGGAGGGTGCTGCGTTGGCGTGCCGGCGCCGTGGCCGCAGCTTCGACCACGACTTGACCTAGCGGGACGGTTGCAAACGCCGCCGCGAACAGGGCGATAAACAGCGAGGTGGCCGCGAGCTGATCTGTCGAGTAGAACTGCGAGTACCAGCCGATGAAGTAGACCACTGTAAGCGGAAACGCCCCGATGAGCAGGCGCGGCCAAGTCCGCAGCCGTACCAGCGCCACGGTGGCCACGTCGATGGCGAGCAGGTAGGTGAAGAGGAATATCTCGTGGTTGCCGCCGGAGGAGAGCAGCATGGGCGTCGCGAAACCGCCGGCGAGCGCGTAGACCGCCAGCAATTCGGAGTCCTGCGCCCAGGCCATGAACGCGTTCCACGCGGTCACCAGAATCATTAGCAGGAGCGCCACGGTGGCCGGCAGCAGGCCATACAGGTGGAAGGCGGCCCACAGGGACAGATACAACACGCCGCTGCCTACGGCCTTCAGCGAGTAGGAGAACACCGCGAAGCCTTTGTGGCGAAAGCGCTCCGACCAGAGCACCAGAGCCGCTCCGGCAACCAAGCCGGCGGCCACCCAACCGATCGGACCGATCCAGCCGTTGTCGTGAGCGAGCTTTAGGGCATAGGAAGTGCCGATCAGCAGCAGAACGATTGCGATGCGGTTGAATACCTGCGAGCCGAGACGGCTTTCCAGAGAGTCGCGCGACTCGGGCGCGGGCGCAGGGGCGGGGGGCGCGTAAGTCCACTGCTGGGAGGTCACCCGCTGGGTGCCGGGGGGAACTGCAGAGGCTTCCGAACGCAGGGGGATTGGCGGCGGGGGCGGAGTCCACGCAGCGGGAGCAGCCTGTGGGGTGGCGGCGCGGGCAACTCCCTGGCCGGCGATCTGACGTTGCAGTGCGGCAAGATCACGCTCAAGCCGCGCAACCCGTTCTTCAATGGCGGTCAACTGCGGGCGGCGATCATTCGCGTCCGCGCTGCCCGGTGGTTCCGGTACGTCCCCGTTTGCCATGGGCACCACTTTAGAGCATCTTTCGCTCCGATACACGAGAAGATTCGAGGAATACTGTTCTCTGTGGCGGGTGGCCGGCATATCCAGCCGGGCGAGTGGCGCTCGGGTGCGTTGCTTGATACTCTTTCGGGGCAACCATGACGGCGAAACCCATCCCGGCGCAGGTGCTGGTAGTCGACGACGACGTGATGAGCCGCGAACTGCTTTGCATCCTGCTGGAAGCGGAAGGCTACGCGGTGGAGTCGGCGGATTCCGGGGAGGCGGCACTGGCGCTGCTCGGCCGGGAAGGGCCCACTCCCGACCTGGTGCTGGCCGACGTGCAGATGCCGGGCACAACCGGCGCGCAGTTGGCGGGCAAGCTGCGGCGCGCGTGCGGCGAGCAGACGCTTCTGCTGGCGATGAGCGGAAGCCAGCCGTCCGAAAAGGCCATCTCGCGGTTTGACGGCTTTCTGCTGAAACCCTTCAGAATGGAGGAGATTGCCGCCGCTTTGTCGACGCGCAGCCTGCGGGAGGCCGCGGTCAAGCGAGAACGGTGGACCGTGGTGCGGGGTCCGGCAGGCGCCGCTTTGCCCACGGGAAAGCTGGTATCGATCCATGCGCCTGCGGGGCGGGCGGCATCCAAGAAAGGTATGAATAACCCGGGCCACGATATGCCGCCGGCGGAACCTGTCTCGAGCTCCCCGGTGTTGAACGAGAAGATTTTTCAGCAACTCGCCGGGTCGATGCCCGCGCAGCAGTTGCGGGAGCTGTATACGATGTGCGTGAACGATGCGCGCGCGCGGATTGCAACCATGCGCAGGCTGGCAGACGCGCATGACGGAGCAAAGTTTGTTCGCGAAGCTCATTCCATCAAAGGCGGATGCGGGATGCTGGGCGCGACCGAGTTGCACGGAATGGCAGCGGCGCTGGAGAGCAACGGGCTGGATGGAGCTACGCAGGGCGGGCAGGAGGTTAACTCTCTAGATGAGTTGGCCGCTGCATGCGACCGGCTTGAGCGTATGCTGGGGTCACGTGTCTGAGGTCATAAATATTCCCAGCCGAGTTGCGCGAGGTTAGCCTGAAATGAGTCAACCAGCCACAAAGAAATCTGCCCCCTCCTCCCCCTCCGCCGGTGTTGCGCCCATCCGGATCGTCGTGGCCGACGATCATCCCGTGGTCCGCTTCGGCGTACGCAACATGCTGCTGAACGAACCCGGATTTGAGGTGGTCGGCGAAGCTGAGGACGGCGACGACGCCATTACCCAGACGCTCGAACTCGAACCCGACATTCTTCTGCTGGACGTGGCCATGCCCCGCCTGCCCGGCCTGGAGGCCATGCGCGCGATCATGACCAAGTCGCCGCGGGTGAAGATTGTGCTGCTGACCAGCACCATTACGTCGCAGCAAATTATTGAGGCGCTGCAGATCGGCGCACGCGGAATTGTGCTGAAGGACGCGGTGGTCGGCGACCTGGGTAACGCGCTGCGCGCGGTGCTGGGCGGCGACTACTGGATCGGCGGCGAGCGCGTCGCCAACCTGGTGAAGGCGCTGCAGGAGCTGATGGCCAAGGCCGCGGCCGTGCCGGAGCGCAAGACTTACGGGCTGACGCCGCGCGAGCTCGAAGTGGTGACCTGTATTGTGGAAGGGTGCAGCAATCGCGATATCGCCAAGCAGTTCTCGATCAGCGAGGAGACGGTGAAGCGCCATCTCTCGAATGTCTTCGACAAGACGGGCGTGTCCACGCGGCTGGAGCTGGCGCTGTTCTCGATCGCGCATAAGTTGGTCGAGCTGTAGGTCGAAGCACCAACCGTTGCATGCACGGGAGGCCCAGCCTTCCGTGTTTTTGCGTCTGCGGCTTCAGTAGAATCGAGCCATGGGCAATCCCACGCAATCGGAACGACCTATTTATGATTTGCTGGTGATCGGCGCAGGGCCGACGGGGATGGCGTGCGCGATCGAGGCTCAGCGGGCAGGCTTTACGGCGCTGCTGGTGGACAAGGGCTGCCTGTGCAACTCGCTGTTCCACTACCCCGCGCACATGACGTTCTTCACCACGCCGGAGTTGCTGGAGATCGGCGACATGCCGTTTTCCAGTCCGAACCAGAAGCCTACGCGCTCGGAGGCGCTGGAGTACTACCGCAAGGTCGCCGAGCACTATGCGCTGGACGTGCGCCAGTACGAGACGGTGGACAGCGTGACGGGTTCGGACGGCAATTTTGCCGTGCATAGTGTGGACCGCTTCGCCCGTCAACTGACCCACCGCGCGCGCAAGCTTGTGCTGGCCACGGGTTATTACGATCTGCCCAACTATCTCAACATTCCCGGCGAGGACCAGAGCAAGGTGATGCACTACTACCATGAGCCGCATCCATACTTCGGGCTGGATGTGGTGGTGATTGGAGGCAAGAACTCGGCGGCGATCGCGGCGCTGGACCTGTGGCGGCATGGCGCGCGGGTGACGCTGGTGCATCGCGGGGCGGAGATGCACCGCCATGTGAAGTACTGGATCCTGCCGGACATTAATAACCGCATCAAGAACGGCGAAATTGCGGCGCACTTTTCAAGCACGGTTACAAATATCACTGAGGATGAGGTGACGCTGGCGACGCCCGAGGGGCCGGTGACGTTGCGCAACCACTTCGTGTTCGCGCTGACGGGCTATCACCCGGACTTTGGGTTTATCGAGCGGCTGGGGGTGAAGCTGGATGATAGCAATGCGCGCTGCCCGGTGTGCGACCCGGCAACGCTGGAGTCGAATGTGCCGGGGATTTATCTGGGCGGGGTGATCGTGGCGGGCGAGCGGACGAACGAGATTTTTATTGAGAACGGGCGCTTCCACGGGAAGCTGATTGCGGAGGATTTGAAGCGGAAGCTCAGTTGTTAGTTGGTAGTTGTTGTTGAGAAAAAAAGCGCCCCTTGATCGACCGGGGCGCTTTTTCAGTTGAATACAAACCAAGAAACTACTTCTGCGTCTGAGTTGAAAATGCGAAGACGGTTTCGGAGTGCATGGTTTCGCCGGGCTTAAGCAGCGTGGTGGGGAAGGCGGGCTGGTTGGGTGAGTCGGGATAGTGCTGCGTCTCCAGGCAGAGGCCGGAGTTCTTGGTGTAGGCGACGCCCGAGACGCCTTTGTAGGAGCCGTCGAGGAAGTTGCCGGAGTAGAACTGGACGCCCGGCTGGGTGGTGGTGACGGTGAGGACGCGGCCGGTCTTGGGGTCGTAGAGTTTGGCGGCAAGCTTCATGGTGCCGTCGGGACCCTTGAGGACCCAATTGTGATCGTAGCCGCCCGCAATTTTCAACTGCTCATTCGGCTCGTCGATGCGCAGGCCGATCACGGTCGGCTTGCGGAAGTCAAAGGGCGTCCCGGCGACCGTCTTAACTCCGCCAACGGGAATGAGGCCGGCGTCGACGGGAGTGTAGCCGTCGGCATTGATCTCGAGCACTTCGTTGAGGATGGTTCCGGAACCCTCGCCGGAGAGGTTGAAGTAGGAGTGATTGGTAATGTTGGTGACGGTGGGCTTGTCGGTGGTCGCCGAGTAGTTGATGTGCAGCGCAGCGCCGGCCAGCGTATAGCGGACGTGGACGGTGAGCGTGCCGGGAAAGCCCATGTCGCCGTCCTTCGAGACCAGCGACATTTCGACGCCGTCCGGCAACTCTTTGCCGGTCCAAAGCTGGTCGTCGAAGCCGTGCGGACCGCCGTGGAGCGCGTTGCCGTTGTTGTTCTGGGGAATCTCGTAGGCGTGTCCGTCGATGGCAAACTTACCGCCGCGAATGCGGTTGCCGTAGCGTCCGACGATAGCGCCGAAGTAGGTCTTGGCTGTGCCCTCGGCCACATATCCCTCGACCGAGTTGTAGCCGAGCACCACGTCGGCCACCTTGCCGTCGCGGTCCCTGGTCTTCAGCGAGACGATGCGCGCGCCGTAGGTGGTGATGCCGACCTCGAGATCGGCGTTCTTCAGTGTGTAAATGTCCGCGGCCCTGCCATCCGGCAGCTTGCCGAAACCAGCCTTCGCAACCGTAACTGCCGCTACTGCGCCCTGTACTCCCAATGTCGTCATCGTCATCATCGATAGCACCATCGCCCTCGCAAATCTCATTGTCGTCATTCCCTCTTCGTGTTGTCGGTTCCGTTTTTGTTACGGAAAACGGAGAGCGCACAACGGTAAACGTCCCTTGTCCGCATGGCCACTATACGTGAAAGGCGACCGCGCTCGCCGAGGCTTGGAGCCCGCGCGGCAGCAAAACCAGCGTAATATGGTGCCGCTGCACATTCCTCCGAGGTTGACTGACTCCCGTGATCCCATCCAAGCGCCGCAACATCCTGCCAAGCCTGCTGGTTCTGTTCGCCTTCACCGCAACCACCGCCGCCGCGTACGCAGCGCCGAAGCCGCCCGATCACTGGGTCGGCACCTGGGCCACCGCACCGATCGCGGCGAATAACGGCCCGGCGCGAGTGGCGACGCCGCCTGCAGTGGCTGCGCCAGCCAGCTCGTCAGCGCCCACACCGCCCGGCACGCAGACGCCCGCGCCGGCGGCGGCGCCCGGCGAGCCGCTGCGCGCTGTCCCGATAACCCCGCCGCCGCCCGTGCGTCCGCCCGCCTACATTTACGGCAGTGAGGACGTAACTCTGCGCGAGATTGTGCACATCTCGATCGGCGGCCCCATGGTCCGCGTGGTGTTTACCAATGAGTTCGGCACCGAGCCGCTGACCATTGGCGCAGCGCACATTGCTGTCAGCCAGGGCGGCAGCACCATCAACCTGGTTTCGGCCGCCGGGCTTACTTTCGGCGGACGCACCCTGGTCACCATCCCTCCGGGCGCGTTGATGGTCAGCGACCCGGCGGAGGTGAAGGTGCCCGCAGGCTCGGACCTCGCCATCAGCCTGTTCCTGCCGGCGCAGGCGATCACCCACCTCTCGCAGCACGGCGGCGCCGACCAGACCAGCTACACCGCTCCCGGCAACGTGGTTGGCGCGAAGACGCTGGACAGCCCAAGCGAGATCCGGTCGTGGCCCTTCGTCAAGGGTGTTGACGTAAAGGTCCCCGCCCAGGATGGCGCGGTGGTCGCGTTCGGGGACAGCATAACCGATGGCGCGTTTGCCGCCGTCAACCAGAACGCACGCTGGCCGGACGAGTTGGCCCGCCGCCTGCTGGCCAATCCGAAGACTGCGGACATCGGCGTCCTGAACGAGGGCATTGGCGGCAACCGCATTCTGCATGACAATACCGGACCCAGCGCGCTGGCCCGCTTCGACCGCGACGTGATCGCGCAGGCAGGGGTGAAGTATGTCATTATCCTGGAAGCCATCAACGACATCGGCCACGCTTACACCACGGTCAGGCCCTACGATGTGGTTTCTGCCGACGACCTGATCGCTGGCTACCAGCAGATGGTGGAGCGCGCGCATATGCATGGCATCAAGGTGTATATGGCTACGCTAACGCCGTATACCGGCGCGGGGTATATGTCGCCGGCCGGAGAAGAAGTGCGCCAGGCGCTGAACAAGTGGATCCGCAGCACCAGCCAGATCGACGGGTTCATCGACTTCGACAAAGCCACGGCGGACCCGGCCCACCCCGACACCTTCCTGCCCGCCTACGACCACGGCGACCACCTGCACCCCAGCGACCCGGGATATAAGGCGATGGGGGATGCGATCGATTTGGGTTTGTTCACGAAGTAATCCGGAGTCTTGGATGCTCGCAAAGATTCTAGTTGGCTTACTGCTGGTGATCGCGGCCGTTCTTCTGTATGCGGCGACCAAGCCAAATACGCTTCGGGTGCAGCGCTCGATTGAGATCGGCGCTCCGCCGGCGAAGATCTTTGCGCTGATTGATGACTTTCGCGAATGGCCGCGATGGGCTCCACAGGACCGCGAGGATGCGACGATGGTGCGGACGGACAGCGGCGCCGCCAGCGGCGTCGGCGCGATCTCAGATTGGCATGGCAGCGGCAGCAGCGGGAGCGGACAGATGGAGATCGTCGAATCCGCGCCGAACGCCTTGGTGTCGGTAAAGGTTGATTTCAGCCGGCCGTTCGAAGCCCACAACCTGAATCGATTCGAGCTAACTCCCGAAGGAAACACGACGCGCGTGACCTGGACGATGGAGGGTTCGAACCTCTACGTCATGAAGCTGATGAGTGTCTTTATGAACATGGACCGGGAGGCGGGCAGGCACTTTGAATCGGGGCTCGCGAACTTGAAGGCGGCTGCCGAGAAATAGCGCTGGGAGCTGAGCAATCGTCAGCGCGCCAGTGCGCGTTCCCAGGGCTGGAGGATTTTGACGCTGGCCATGCCGGCGGCGGTGGCGGCCTGGACGCCCATGTCGGTGTCCTCGAAGACCAGGCAGTCGGCGGGAGCGACGTTGAGACGAGCGGCTGCGACAAGGAACGGCTCGGGGTCGGGTTTGCTGCGGATGTAGTCGCCGGCGCAGACCAGGGTTGAGAACCGGTCCAGCAGGCCGAGGAGTTCGAGCGATTTCGTCACCGAATCGCGGGTGCTGCCGGAGACGACGGCCATGGGGATGCGCCTGCCATTGCGGCTCCAGTTCAGGTTGATCTGCTCCAGCACCTCCGGCACGGCCTGGAGCTGCGGCAGGAGCTCGTAGTAGAGAAGTTCCTTGCGATGCGCGACCTCTTCAGCGGGTATCGTCAGGCCCTGCTGGCGGGCGAGCGTGGCGACGATCTCCGCCGCGGGCATTCCACCCCAGGCGTAAAAGACGTCCTCGGGAAAGTCACAGCCCCACTCGGCGAGCGCCTGCTTCCAGGCCACGTAGTGAAGCGGCATGGAGTCGGCGATGGTGCCGTCGCAGTCGAAGAGGTAGGCTTTGAACGGGCCGGCGGGAAGTTGCAGGGTCATCGATAGTTGTCAGTTGCAGGTTACAGGTTGTTAGTTGAAAAACGGCCGCAGGAGCGTGTCGCTGGGTCAGTCGCCGGTCGTCGCATTCCTGACAGCCTGCAACTGGCAACTCATTTCAGTTCGATGCCGGCGAAGAAATAGCTGATCTCGAAGGCGGCGGTATCTTCGGCGTCCGAGCCGTGGATCGCGTTCTCGCCGATGGAGGCTGCGTACTGCTTGCGGATGGTGCCCGCTTCGGCCTGCGCGGGATTGGTGGCGCCCATCAGCTTGCGCAGGTCGGCGATGGCGTTTTCCTTTTCGAGGACCATGGGGAAGATCGGGCCTGAGCTCATGAAGGTGGTAAGTTCCGGAAAGAACGGCCGCCCGGCGTGCACGTAGTAGAAGCCTTCGGCCTGGGCCTTGGAGATCGACATCCGCTTGATGGCGACGATCTTGAACCCGGCCTTCTCAATCTCCGCCAGAATTGCCCCGGTATATCCGTTGCGGACGGCGTCCGGCTTGATGATGCTGAATGTGCGCTGTGACAAAATCAGTCTCCTGGGCGCGAAAAGCGCGCTTTCTCTTAGTGTACTAGCTCTGAACCGTCTGCCATCTTCATCCCGCGGCAACCCCTCCGCGGAGCTACAATCCAGTTGGCTCGACAACGGAGGCACGATTGAATCTGGTCTGGCTCAAGTATGTCAGTTACGCATGTGTGGCCGGTGCAGCGTTTTTCTACTACGCCATTCGACTGAATCGGCTGGCCATCTCCCGGAACGTCATGCTCACGCTCTATGCTGTGTGCATCGTCGTGGCGTGCGGGGCGTGGCACTGGCAGGAAAGCAATACCGACCAGCACTCCCCGCGCCGCTTGGTGGTGGGCACGGTCACCTCAGTCAGCGCAAGCGCTCACAGGAGTGGGAGCATCGAAGACGACTTCCAATTGAGGATTGACGACGGCTCGCTCTCGCCGAAGTTCTCCACCGATGTTGTCGCCGGAAGCAGGTCAGAGCAGCCCATTCATATGGGCGATACCCTTGGTGTCCTCTATCGGACGTGGGACGGCGTGCCGCTTACGATCGATGAGCTTCAGGGGCAGCGCCCGGGTTGGCACTATCGCCGCTATCGGGTTCTCGATCCCTACGTTTGGGCCATTGGCATTCCAGGATTCCTTGCATTCATCGGCGCTTTTGTCTCCAGCCGCAGGCGCCGGGCGCAGTCGGGCATCCCTGAGACCGCTCTCGAGCCGAGTGGCAGCTAATAGCTGACCCCCACCGCAAGAAAAGGCAAGCGATGCGAAAGACAGCTTGGATCTGGTTTGTCGGATGTGCGGTGTGGTTTGTGGATGGAATGGTCCAACTGCGTTTCCATGCGCGGGCGCACGCCCAGCTCGCCTTCATGCTGGCGCTGCTGTTCCTGGCTGCGGGAATCTTCTACCGCGGGCAGCAAGAATAAGAGCGTGGCGCCGGACCAGCACGCCACGCTGTTAGTTTCTCTCGCTGCGACAAGTGCTACGCCTTGCCCAGCACCTTTGCCATCATCTCGCCCATCTCCGCAGGCGACTTGACCACGTGAATTCCAGCAGCGGACATCGCCGCCATCTTGCTTGCGGCCGTGCCTTCGCCACCGGAAATGATGGCGCCTGCGTGGCCCATGCGCCGTCCCGGAGGCGCCGTTTGACCGGCGATAAAGCCGACTACGGGTTTCTTTACGTTGGCCTTGATGTACTCGGCGGCGGCCTCTTCGGCGGAGCCGCCAATCTCGCCGATCATGATGATGGCCTCGGTGTCGGGGTCGGCATTCAGCAGCTTGAGCGCGTCGATGTGGGTGGTGCCGATGATGGGGTCGCCGCCGATGCCGATGGCGGTCGACTGGCCGATGCCGCGCGTGGTGAGCTGATAGACCGCCTCGTAGGTGAGCGTGCCCGACTTGGAAACGATGCCGACCGAGCCTTCCATGTGGATGCGGCCCGGCATGATGCCGATTTTGGCCTTGCCCGGCGAGATCACGCCCGGGCAGTTGGGGCCGATCAGGCGTGAGTTCGAGCGCTTCACAATCTCCCACGCCTTCACCATGTCGAGGGTCGGGATGCCTTCGGTGATGCAGACGATCAGGGGCACGCCGGCCGCCGCAGCCTCCAGAATTCCGTCCGCGGCGAACGGCGGCGGGACGAAGATGACTGTGGCGTTCGCGCCCGTCTCCTTGACCGCCTCCTCGACGGTGTTGAAGACCGGCCATCCTTCGTGAATGGTGCCGCCCTTGCCCGGCGTCACGCCGCCGACAACGATGTCGTTGCCAAACTGCTTCGCGTACTCCGCGCAGCCCGTGGCGTGGAACGTTCCTTCACGGCCTGTAATTCCCTGAACAATCAGCCGCGTATTCTTATCAACCAGTACTGACATTACTTGCCGCCTTTCGCTGCTGCCACGGCAAGGTCCGCGGCTTCTTTCATGGTTTCGCCTACCTGGAACTTCAATCCTGACTCGGCCAATATCTTGCGGCCTTCTTCGACATTGGTTCCTTCGAGACGCAGGATAATCGGAAGCTTCACATCCAGCTTCTTGGCCGCGGCGACTACCGCCGAGGCCAGCACATCCACGCGCAGGATGCCGCCGAAGATGTTGATGAAGATCGCCTTGACATGCGGATCGCTGAGCAGGATGCCGAATGCATTCTCAATCTGCTCCTGGTTGGCGCCGCCGCCGACGTCGAGGAAGTTCGCGGCCGAGCCGCCGGCGTAGCTGATGATGTCCATGGTGGCCATCGCGAGGCCCGCGCCGTTGACCATGCAGGCGATGGAGCCGTCCAGCTTGATGTAGTTGAGGTTGAACTTGGAGGCCTCGACCTCCAGCGGATCTTCTTCGGCCAAGTCGCGCAGCTCCTTCAGGTCTTTGTGGCGGAACATGGCGTTGTCGTCGAAGTTGATCTTGCAGTCAAGCGCGAGGAGGTCGCCGTCCTTGGTGGTAATGAAGGGGTTGATTTCCATCAAGCTGCAATCGTTCTCGACGAACGCCTTGTAGAGGCCCATCATGAAGGAGACCGCCGGGTTGATCTGCTTGGGCGCGAGGCCGAGCTTGAACGCCAGCTTGCGGGCCTGGTAGGGCTGGAGGCCGATGGCCGGCTCGATGGTCTCCTTGTAGATGAGCTCTGGCGTATCGTGCGCCACCTGCTCGATCTCCATGCCGCCGGCCTGCGACGCCATGAACACGATTTTGGCGTTGGCGCGGTCGAGCACCAACCCGAGGTAAAGCTCGCGGGCGATGGCCGAACCGGCCTCGATGAGCAGCCGCTGGACTTTTTGACCGCTGGGGCCGGTTTGGTGGGTGATGAGCTGCATGCCGAGGATTGCCTTGGCGGCGGCATCCGCATCCTCGATCGACTTGGTCACCTTGACGCCGCCACCCTTGCCGCGTCCGCCCGCGTGGATCTGGGCCTTCACCACTACGGCCACGTTGCCCTTGCCGAACAGGGTCTTGGCTGCCTTGTCCGCTTCCTCCAGAGTGGTGGCCATCTCGCCTTCGGGCACGGGCACGCCGTACTTCCGCAGGATGTCTTTTGCCTGATACTCGTGAATCTTCATATGTGTGTTTTTCTCGGGCCGCAGGAAATATCAAGAACTGCGCGCACAGTCGATACTAGCGGATTGGCGGAGAGAGCAGCAATCGAGCGCATCGATTACCGCGCGTGGTTGGCGATGATCGCTACGTTACGCCTCGACAGATTGACGCCATCTGCACCCACGATGGGAGCTAGCGGGTAGGAGCTGAAACTTCATCCCCCGGCACCGGCGGTTCCTGCGAATACTCGCGCAGCAGGCTGTCGGCGGTGTCTGCGAGCAGTGGAAAAATAATGTGGAACGGCCGCTCCGGGAGCGTCGGCAGGGTCGCGGTGTAGCTGTCGCACAGGATTGCCGACACGTTCTCCAGCCCGCGCCGCCAATTGGATTTGCGCGTATCGCGGAAGACAAGGGCCTCAGTCGGCAGGCCGGCGGCGATCAGCATAGTGCGCGCACCGTCGAGGAACTCCGGCCAGTGAGAGGCTATCCCCACCAGGTGCCCCTTGGGCGCGGGCAACCACGGGCTGAGCCATCCGGTGGGCGAGCGGATGGGCAGCGTCACCAACTCCACTCCCTGAGGCAGCGCCGCGCGCACCAGCCCGGCTTTGCTGGGACGGCAGAGCGGGATTGCGGCGGCCAGGGTCTGGCGATTCTTGCAGGTCTCGGGCGACGCCTCGCGGACCTCCCACCCGGTGACCTGGCGAAGCTCCGCCAGTAGAATACGCCGCAGGCCGGGGTCGGGATCGATCAGCACGAAGTGATCGGGCGGAGGCGCGGCGAGCCACTCGAGCACGCGCGCCCGCACTGCTGCCGCCGGCAAGCCCAGTTCGCGGGCCGCGCGGAAGAATCCAGCAATGTGGTGATCGATCCTCTGCTCCGGGGTGGATGGCGGCTCGGCATTGGCGCGGATGTGGATGCCGCTTCCACGGCGGCGTTCGGTCCAGCCTTCCTTCTCCAACTGGCGATAGCCCGCGCTGACGGTGTTGGGATGCAGCGCGAACCGCCGCGCCAGCTCGCGCGTGCTGGGCAGCCGGTCGCCGGGACGCAGATCGCCGGACAGCACCGCAAGGACAATCTGGGTGACCAGTTGGCGGTAGATCGGGACCTCGGAGCTGTGTGCGAACCAGAGACGCATGGGAGGTTATCCGTCCTTCGTTGTTCGTTCTCCGTTGCTCGTTTCAGGGTCTTTTGATCCCAACGCAGAATACAACCTATGCCTCTCGAACCTTCCGGCCTGCTACCTTTAAGCTTTGCCTGTCCGCTGGCCGGACTGGGAGATTCGTGCCCCCAACGGGCAACGAAGAACGGAGAACGTACACCAAGCCCCATGCCGCAGCCTTATCTGAAACGCATCCTCGAAGATCGCGTCATCCTCACTCGCGAGGAGGCGCGCGATCTGATGCAGCAGATTCTCACCGGCCAGTTCACGGATATTGAACTGGCCGCGCTACTGAGCGCGATCACCGCCCGCGGCGAAACCCCGGAGGAGCTGGCCGGCTTTGTGGAGGCGATGCGCGCCGCCGCCACACCCGTTCCGCTGAATCACGAGGAGCGCAGCCTGCTGGTGGACACCTGCGGCACTGGCGGCGACTCCAGCGGCACGTTCAATATCTCCACCGCCGCCGCCCTCGTCGCCGCCGCGGCCGAAAACTCCGCGGGCGCGCTGCACCTGGTCGCCAAGCACGGCAACCGCGCGGTGACGTCGGAGTGCGGCTCCGCCGATGTTCTGGAAGCGCTGGGCATCCCGGTTGCGCTTTCCCCGGCCGACGCGGCCGCTGCGATCCGCAATCACCGTTTCGCCTTCCTGCACGCGCCCGCGCTGCACCCCGCTATAAAGGCGGTGATGCCGGTGCGACGTGCGCTGGGCGTGCGCACCGTGTTCAACGTGCTGGGCCCGCTTACCAACCCGGCCGGCGCTCGCGCCCAGGTGATGGGCGTATATGCCGCGCACCTGGTGCCGATCGTGGCGGAGGCCATGCGCCTGCTCGGCGTTCGCCACGCCTACGTCGTGCATGGCCGTGCGGGGCAGAACGCGGCGAGAGGTCTGGATGAGCTGTCCATCTCCGGCCCCACCCAGCTCGCCGAGGTGTACGGCAACGCGATCAGCTTCGACACGCTGACTCCCGAGCAGGTGGGCCTGCGCACCGCGCCGCTCGAATCGCTGCGCGGAGGCGATGCCGCCGCCAATGCCGACATTCTCCGGGCGATCTTCGCCGGCGAAACCGGACCGCGCCGCGATGTGGTCCTGCTGAACGCCGCAGCCGTTCTGATTACCGCCGGCGCGGTTCCGGCCTCGCCGAACCTTCGCCACGAAGCGTTCCGCGCCGCCATCGATCTGGCGGCCAGGACGATTGACTCGGGCGCCGTCACGGCGCTGGTCGCCTCGCTGGCTGCCGGCAGCTGAAATTTCCTGGAAATTTCCTCAACCCTTCGGGCGTACAATCGCTTGCGAACCAGCCCGTTTGCAAGGAGAACGCATGTCCGGATACCCGACTCCACAGCCCCCCGTCAACCTCGATTTCTCGATGGTTACCACCGCGCTTGAGCTTCCCGGCTACAAGATTGTCCGCAACCTGGGCGTCGTGCGCGGCATTATCGTGCGCTCGCGCAATGTTTTTGCCAGCATCGGCGCAGGCCTGCAGACGCTGGTTGGCGGCAACATCACCCTCTACACCGATCTGTGCGAGAAGACCCGGCAGGATGCCTTTGTGATGATGATGGATCACGCCGCCGAGCACGGCGCCAACGCCGTCATTATGGCACGCTACGACGCCAACGAGCTGATGCAGGGCGTGACCGAGGTGCTGGCGTACGGCACCGCGGTGATCGTGGAGAAGATCTAGCCATGGCCCGCGTAACTGGCATTGGCGGCGTCTTCCTTCGTGCCCGCGACCCCAAAGCGCTGGGTGCGTGGTATGCCCAGCATCTCGGCATTCAGCTCAGCGAATGGGGCGGGGCGCAATTCCTGTGGTCGGACGAAGTTCCGGCCACCACTGGCAGCACGGCGTGGTCGCTGTTTCCCGCAGACACCAAGTACTTCGGGAGTGGGCCGCAGTCGTGCATGGTGAACTACCGGGTCGACGACCTGGACGCGCTGCTCACGCAGCTCGCGGCCGCCGGGGTCGCCATCGATCCCAAGCGCGAGAACGCCGACTATGGCCGCTTCGCGTGGATCACCGATCCTGAAGGCAACCGCGTAGAACTCTGGCAGCCGCTGGTCCCGGCCGGAGAATGAGCGACCTAACCGAAGATCGCTAAACCCTAGAGCTTATCCGCCAGAGCGGACCGCATCGCGCCGGAATCGTTCCAGGCGAGCCGCAGGCCGCTGGAGACCGGAGCGGCGCCCAGAGTCCGCACCAGGCCAACCACCGCCGACACAAACGCCGGCGCGCTGCCGCGGCGCCAGAGTTCGGCTAGCGGGCGGATTTTGCCTTCGGCGTCCGGATGGTAGACGCGCTCGTCCCAGCGTCGCGAGCCTTCGGGGAAGTCGGGATAGTTGCGGATGGCCGCCAGCGTGGAGTTTAGAATCCGGTGCTTCCACGGCTCGGCATACTGCGGCATAAACAACACATGGCTCTGGCGCTCGCGGCGCACCTCGTGCACGAAGGCGGTGAAGTTGGTCGCGCGCGTCAGGTTGATGTTGGCGTTCGGCTCGATGCCGTGGCGGTCGCCGCCGCTGATCAGGATCTGATTCCACCTGGCCGCCAACGCGGTGACCTCGCGATTCTCGTCCCAGTGGCGCAGACCGTTCAGCTCGATGGCGTGGACAAACTGCCCGTTTACCGCCAGGAAGTCATTGACCAGAAACAAGTGCTTCTCCCTGCCGATGCGGTAGAGGTCCCAAAGCGGATGGTTGAAGACGATCAGAACGCCGGGCAGCTCGTCCAGCTCGGCGAGCATGTCGGTCAGCAGCTTCGGCGGGCGTTCGGAGACCGGGATCGCCGTGAATGCCTCCATGCGCTGCATCCAACTGGTTCCGGTGGCGCTGGGCAGGTTGTGGATGCCGAGATGAAGTGCGGTGGGCGTATCCGCGGGGCCGAAGGGCACCGTCCACTCCAGCGACACGGGAATCTGCCGCGCCGACGCGAGCGAACGCAGCAGCATGGGCGCCTTGATGTCGTCGTGGTCTGTAATCGACACCATTGCGGGCAGTTGCAGCTTCTCTTCGATTTGCGTGCGCTCCAGGTCGAACGCCAGCTTCGGAGTCAACGGCGGCGTCCAGTAGCTGCGCGCGTAATCCGGCCGGATGCCGGTGGTCTTGAGGCAGCGGCCCTCCGCCCAACGCATCAGCGGCTGCAGCACCCCCCAATCGGTGGAGAGGTCGGCGATGAAGTCCAGCGTCTCCCTGGACTGGTTGGTATGACTGTGCAACGACACCCCGGCGGTGAAGCCGGCGGCAGCATGCGGTTCGCGCCACAGGTAGGAAACGGTCCGACTCATAGGGCTTGCCTCCGGCTTCTGTGCAAGTTTCTGCACTTATAGTTTGCGGAAGCCATGTGACGGCAATATGACTGCACCGAGAATTGTGCGCGAAGCGGTACCACGCTGGGCAATGTGGAACTGGGCACACATTCGTTCCAGGCCGCGATTCTGATGCAGCAGGGGGTCCCTTATCTGTCTGTTTTCTGTGCTTTACCGCGTCTTGGCGATGTCGGGGCCAAGCAGCGCCTGCGCGTCCGGTGCGGGAGTTTCGGGAATCCCGTCGGCAGGCGGCAGGTGCTCCTTTTCCCAGGCGGCCTGTAGCTGCAGGTCTTCGGTCAGGCTGGCCTTGAGCAGATCGAAGGCCTGCTCCGGCGTGTCAGCGAACTGGAACAGCTCCAGGTCCTTGCGCGAGATGGCGCCCTTGTCGGCGAGGATGTCGAGATTGATGACGCTCTTCCAGTAGCTGGAACCGTAGATGAGCACGGTGATTTTCTTGGCCAGCTTCTGGGTCTGGGCCAGGGTCAGGAGTTCGAACATCTCGTCCAGCGTGCCGAAGCCGCCGGGAAAGACCACCAGCGCCTTGGCTAGGTACGCGAACCAGAACTTGCGCATGAAGAAGTAGTGGAACTCGAAGTTCAGATCGGGGGTGATGTAGGGGTTGGGCATCTGCTCGAAGGGCAGCTTGATGTTGAGGCCGATGGTTTTGGCGCCAGCCTCGTAGGCGCCGCGGTTGGCCGCCTCCATGATCCCCGGCCCTCCGCCGGAGGTGATGACGTAGCGATGCCGCCGGCCGGGCAGCGTCATGGCCCAGCGCGAGACCATCCCCGCCAGTTTGCGCGCGTCTTCATAGTACTTCGACATCTCCACCGCGGCCTCAGCCAGCTGCAGCTTCTGCGCCGACGCCTCGCCGCGCTCCACCTCATCCTTGCGCGCCGGTTGCTCCTCGGCGGGCGCCGGCTTGCAGGAGCCGGTATTCTCCAGCAGCTCCAGCTCGTGGCTGGCGACATCGAGCGCGCGAAACCGTGCCGACCCGAAGAACACCACGGTGTCCTGGATGCGCTCGCGGCGGAAGCGCGTCATCGGTTCCTGGTACTCGGCCAGCATGCGAAAGACGCGGCCGTCGGGCGAGCCGAGGAAGTCCTGATTCTGGTAGGCAAGCGGGGCGGGATACAACGGTTCGGGACTTTTTCGTGGCATTCGATCTTCTTCTTTTCCTGCTGTGCTAAAGTCTTCGCCGTCGCGCACAGCCAGCTTTCCCTAGGGACGGTGGTCGCGGTAGTGTACCGCTTCGGAGACGCCAATCCATATATCGAGCAAGCCAAGGCCGGAGATCAACCCGCGCACTGCGCCGGTATGCAGCACCGCAGCCAGCGCCGGGTGCGACTGGATAAACAGATTGTGGTCCCACACCCGCGTCCACCAGGGCAGGATCATCACCAGCACGCCCAGGTAAACGCAGAACAGCACCAGCACAAACAGCGAGAGCCGCTGCAGCCAGACGGGCGCGGCTGCGCCTGCCTCCGGTTCCGGAGCCTCCGACGCGGTAACGGCCTCCGCGGGGGGCGGGCCGGGCGTCCGATCCAGGGGATCGGAGGAAATGTGTGACTCGATCGGCATCAGCCTCCCACCTTGACAGTAGCAGAGCCAGATGGCGGATTCTACCCACGATTCTTGCGGTGCTGGTCCAAATGGCCCGATGTTATGGACGCTGCGGTGCCTGCGGGCCTTCGAGTGCGGGGTTGGGGTGCGAGAACAGTTTGTCCAGGTCGAGACCCAGCTTCGGATTCGACTTGGTGCCGTTTATCCTGATCGGAATCTCCAACCCGGCGCCATTCTTCTTCAGTAACCGGTCGAGCGGCATCGCCAGAATGCTCTTCCATCCGGTGAGCATCTCCGACGCCGTAGCCTTGGTCCGCACCGTGCCGGCGAAGTCGAAGGTCTCGCCATCGAGGCCGTACTTCCCGGTCAGATCCACCTGTGCTCCCGGCATCTGATAGTTCAGTTTGGAGACGTCGAGCATCGCGTTCGCCAGCGCGAAGCTTCCACTCATCTGGGAGGCAACGTGCACCGCATCGGCCGCATTCGCCTGCTCGGGATTGCCGCTGGCGCGCTCGCTCATCTGGTTCACGGTCTGCTGCCACTGCGGATTGTTGAAGGTCGCGCCGCGGATGGTGAAGGTGCCCTGCACGCGCATCTTCCGGGTGAGGCTGGTGTGGCCTGGCGGGATGTTGAGCCGCGCGCGCAGCGTCATCTCTCCCTGCATGAGCGGCGGGCTGGTTCTGGTGCCGAGACGCAGCAGGTCCTCCGCGCGCGCCTGACTGCTTTCCACCGAAATAACGATGAAATGCCCGGGAACATTTTCGCCTCCCGGCATATCGCTTGCGCGCATCACCATGCCGTTCGCCTGAAGCACGGTGTGCAGCAGCGTCGCCTGCACCGAGTTCAGCCTGGTGTCGCCGGTGGTCCCATCCACGGTGGCATCGAACTGCGTACGCAGGCCCACCGGGTGCTCGCTCACATCCAGTGCGAAGTCGGGAGTGTCGGTCGTGCCGACTACGCCGATTTCGCCCAGCGTGCCGCCGTACCGGCCGGTTGACGAGAGCGTTCCCGAGATACCCTTGATCGTCGCCAAGTCGGCGTTGGTAAAGGAGTAGCTGCCGTTTACCGGAGTGTCGCGCGGGTCGTCGGGCTGCCACGGTCCGAAGTGCCCAGTCGAGTGAATCTCGCCGACTGGCTTCGGGATCGCCAGCGACGCGTCGAACGGAAACGCCTTCCCCGGGCCGACATCATCCAGCGTGACTTGATGGATTGCGAACACCAGCGGCGCCTTCCCCGGCTGGTTGGTCTCGATGGTCAGGGTCACGTCGCGGCACACGATCTTGTCCATCGCAATGCTCAGCTTCCACTTCGCGGGCAGTTTCAGGCGCGGCGTCTGCGGAGCGCCGCTCTGCTTCGCCGGGATGTTCAGCCGCATCCCGTCCACGCTGACCGTGCCCACCCGCATAGTGGGCTCAAACAACGCGCGGAGCCCGGTGCGGAACTCGAAACGCTCGACTGAAAGCATCGGCTTCGCGCCCGCCGGATGCGTGTCCGGCTGACTCTGCTCCCCGACCGGGAATACGCGCAGGCCGGTGCCGGAAGCCTCCAGCCCGCGCAGCAGCGAGATGTGCGCCGCGTCCAATTCCACCGGCGCGCGGAAGCGTTCTTCGAGGCTGGCAATCACTCGCTGACGGAGAATCGGTTCTGCATTATGAATCACATACGCCACCACCGCAGCGCCTGCCGCCAGCAGCACCAGAGCCAGGCCTGCCGTCCAGGCCAGCCAGCGCGGAAATCGACGCCTGCGCCGATCCGGCGCACGGGCCAAAGCCGGAGCGTTCGACGCGCTTGGTACGTCTTCGGGCCGCTCGGTTAGGCCGGATTGGATCACGCGCTTGCCCTCACATCCGCTTTAGCAAGTAATCTTCCCACGACATTGAGATGCGCTGTTCGCGCGGGTCAGCTTCCGGGGTGCCTGGCCGCAGAGTTAGTCCCGTTCCTAACTGGGAACACCCCGAAGCGATGGCGTGATCACCGTCACAGTACGCCTCCTGCCAAGGGACTAGAGTACCTGTCGGCAAAGGAGGTCTCTTATGCCAAAACTAATAAAAGCAGCACTTCTGGCGGGACTTATGTCCGCCATTTTTTTGGGATTTGCACAACAACCTACCCCAACGACACCGAAGATAAAGACGGTGCCAATCCAGCCGACTTCCCCCACTTCCGGGCAACAGATGTACGCCACTTACTGCGCCGTATGCCACGGCGCCGATGGTAGGGGAAATGGCCCAGCCGCACCCGCATTGGGAACACCTCCAACCGATCTGACGGCCCTGAGCCGGAAGAGTGGCGGCGTATTCCCGGCGGACCACATCTTCGCAGTGTTGAAATTTGGACTGAAGAATCCGGCCCACGGATCGGCCGAGATGCCGATCTGGGGAGATCTGATGCTGACGCTGGACAGAAACAGCCCAAATAGCGCCGTGGTGGTCCATGAGCGAATCGTCAATCTGACGAGCTATCTGCAGCAGATGCAGAAGTAGCCTGGCAGCGAGGGGCGGTCCCGGCCCCTGAATCGCCGGCGGCGAGAGAGCAGAGAAACCCCTTGCACCGCGAAGAAGAATCTGCTTCTGCAAAGGGAAACATCGATTTCTGCGGGCAATGAGAAAATAGAAGCCGATGCTCCAACTCTCTGCCGCCGGCAAGCGCTTTGGCCAAAAACTCCTGTTTGAAGACGTCAACTGGCTGATCACGCCGGATGAGCGCACCGGCCTGGTCGGCGGCAACGGCACCGGCAAGTCCACCATCCTGAAGATCCTGGCCGGGCTCGAAAGCGTCGACTACGGGCAGCTTACGCGGGTGAAAGGGACGACCCTCGGCTATCTGCCGCAGGATGGCCTCGCGCTGCGCGGCAAGAGCGTCTTTGCTGAATGCCTGTCCGTCTTCGACCACCTGCACGCGCTGGAGCGCGAGGCCGAAGAGATCACGCATACTCTTTCGACCGCCGATCCCAAGTCGCGGGAGTACATCGCCGCCGCCGACCGCTACTCCGACATTGCGGATCAGCTCCACGTGCACGACATCTACACCCTCGACTCGCAGGTGGGAGCTGTGCTCAGCGGACTCGGCTTCAACAAGGAAGACTGGGAGCGCAAGACCGAAGAGTTCTCCGGCGGCTGGCAGATGCGCATCGCGCTGGCCAAGTTGCTGCTGCAAAAGCCCTCGCTGCTGCTGCTGGACGAGCCGACCAACCACCTGGATCTGGAGAGCCGCAACTGGCTGGAGAACTACCTGCACGACTATCCCAACGCCTACATTCTGATCTCGCACGACCGCTATTTCCTGGACGTCACCGTCTCGAAGACGGTTGAGATATGGAACAAGCACCTGCACGTCTACCACGGGAACTACGAAAAATATGTGCAGCAAAAGGAAGAGCGGCGGGCGACCTTAATGGCCGCACACAAGAACCAGCGCGACCGCATCGAGGCGCTGGAGGCGTTCATCAACCGCTTCCGCTACCAGGCGACCAAGGCCAAGCAGGTGCAGTCGAGGATCAAGGAGTTGGAGAAGATCGAGCGGATTGAGGTGCCCGAGGAAGAGGCGACCATCCACTTCACCATCCCGCAGCCGCCGGCGAGCGGCCGCACAGTGATTGAGGTTTCGCATTTGAGCAAGGACTACCCGATGCCGAATGTTGATGGGAAGCCGGGCGGGGTGAAGCATGTGCTCGAAGACCTGAACTTCCAGATTGAGCGCGGCGAGCGCATAGCGCTGGTGGGCGCGAACGGCGCGGGAAAGTCCACTCTCATCCGCTTGTTGTCCGGCCTGGAGCCGCCGACTGCCGGCACGGTTCGCCTCGGACATAACGTGCTGGCGGATTACTTTGCGCAGGACCAGTACAAGGTGCTCGATCCCGACGCACAGATGCTGGACGATATCGCCGGCATTGCGCCCAAAGTGCCGGTGGTGGAGTTGCGCTCACTGCTGGGCTGCTTCATGTTTTCGGGCGACGATGTGTTCAAGAAGCTGGGCGTGCTCTCCGGCGGCGAGCGCAACCGCTACGCCATGGCCAAGATGCTGGTGTCACCGGCGAATATGCTGCTGCTGGACGAACCGACCAACCACCTGGACCTGCGCGCCAAGGATGTGCTGCTGGAGGCGATCGCCAACTTCACCGGCACGGTGCTGTTCGTGTCGCACGACCGCTACTTCATCGACGGGTTGGCGACGCGTGTGTTCGAGGTGGAAGACCGCCGCATGCACATCTACCCGGGCAACTACGAGGACTACCTGTGGCGCAAACAGGGCGGCCCGGAGCAGGTGGCCGTCTCGCTTGCATCCGGCCTGAAGCCGGTCGCAGTTGCGAACGCCAAGGCGGTCGTGCCGATTGAGCCCCAGCCGGAGGGCCTCGACGAACCCGATCTCAGCGAGGCCTCCGGCGGGGTTGCGGCGCAGCCTCCGAAAGCTCCTGTCAAGCGGCTAAATCCCATCAAGTTGAAGCAACTGGAAGAGCGCGTGGCGCTGATCGAAGGCGAACTCTCCGCGATCGACGCCCGGGTCGCTGCCACCGAGGAACACCTTGGCCACTACACCTCAGCCGAGGACTCGCAGCGCACTGCCGCCGAACTCGAAGATCTGCGTAGCCTGCGCACCGCTTTGACCGCTGAGTGGGAATCGCTGGCCAGCACGCTTGAAGAACAATCGACCGCGGTCTAGCTATCGCCCTTCGCGGAGGCGGGCCGCGAGACGCTCCGGCAGGCGCGCCATCAGGATGCGGCCCTGCGCGCGGCGGAGGTCGTAGGGCACGCGATGGTAGACGATCTCGCAGGCTTCGCTCGAATAGATAGCGAACGCCGCCCGCCAATCATGGTCGCGCGGCTGCCCCACTGAGCCCGGATTGATCAGGTTGCGCGTCCCCGGCGGGATCGCCATGGTCCACGAGTCCGCGCTGTTGCGGCTGCGATAATTTGGGCGCAGCTCATGCCAGTCGTGGTCCTTCTGCGAGAACCCACCCTGGACGTGGGTGTGTCCGACGAAGGTGATTGCGGTGGTCATCTGCTGCAGCGGAGCCCAGGCATCGCGCATGGACATGATGTACTGGTCTTCGTTCAGTGGCGAGCCGTGCGCCAGAGTGACCAGCGGTTCTTCCGGCGTCTGCTGTTCCGGCTGCAGCGGCCCCTGGGGAAGCGACCGCAGCCAGAGCAGGTTGTCCGGAGTCAGCATCTCCAGGGTCCACTTGGCCGCCGCGCGCGCGGTTGGATTGAACGCCAGGGCGGAGCTGAGCCCGGAGCAGACGCGGTCGTGGTTGCCGCGCACGGTCAAGGTGGCCAGCGGCCGGATCTTGTTCAGCACCTCGTTGGGGCTGGCGCCATAGCCCACCATGTCGCCCAAGTTCCACAACACATCCCACTCGCCGGCCGCCGCAAGAACTGCGTTCAGGGCTTCAAGGTTGGAGTGGATGTCGGAGAGGATAAGGGCACGCATAGCGATTTCCGGTGCATAGACGCACGAAATTCCAGTCTATCCCACAGCTTGAGATGCGGCCGCTTATGCGAGCGACGCCAGCGGCCGCGTGCGGTCCGTCGCCATGGTGGGTGCGGACGCCAGCAGTTTTCGGGTGTAGGGATGCTGTGGATTGCGGAAGAGGTCGAGCGTGGCCGCGCGCTCCACGATGCGCCCCTGCTGCATCACCGCGATCTGGTCGCCAGGCTGGTCGCACGCCTGCGCGACCACGGCGAGGTCGTGCGAGATGAAGAGCATGGACAGGCCGTGGGTCCGGCGCAACTGCTTCAGCAGCGCAAGGATCTGCGCCTGCACGGTGACGTCGAGCGCGGTGGTCGGCTCGTCCGCGATCAGCAGCCGGGGCCGGTTCACGATAGCCATGGCGATGAGAATGCGCTGTTGCTGGCCGCCGGAGAACTGGTGCGGATAGTCGCGCGTGCGCCGCTCCGGATCGGGCAGGGCCACCTCGCGCATGGCATCGAGCACCAGCCGCTCAACCGCCTTGGAGGAGAGCGCCGGCTGGTGCGCCCGGACCGCTTCGGCTATCTGCGATCCAACCCGCATCACCGGGTTCAGCGCGGTCATCGGTTCCTGGAAGATCATGGCCAAATCGCTGCCGCGCCGGAGCCGCATTTCGCGCTCGGGCAGCGCCAGCAGGTCGGTTGGAATGTCCTTGCCTGGATCGCCGGGCGCCGCCAGCAAGACCTTTCCCGAGACGCTCGCCGAGCGAGGAAGCAGCCGCAGCAGCGCCAGCGCGGTTGCGGACTTGCCCGAGCCCGACTCGCCCACCAGGCCCAGCACCTGGCCGGCGCCGATGGCGAATGAGATGTTGTGGACGGCCTCGCAGCCGCCAAATCCGATCGACAGGTCCTGCACCTGAAGGATCGGCGCGGGGCCAACTGTCGTCGGTGACTGAGAACTCACGAGAATCATGGTAGCTGAGGCAGCAGAGAACAGGCAGTAGGGAACAGAAAAGCGGCAGGTCCGCCGGCTGGCTGTATTCTGTTCCCTGTTCCCTACTGCCTGTTCTCTGCGTCTAATGAACATATGAACCTGGATCGGAGCGAGCGCGGTTTGCGGGCCCTCGCCGGCGTGCCTGGAGCGCTGGCAATGGTGGCGCTGCTCTGCGCCCCCCTGGATGCCCAGACCCACAAGGTGGCGCAGCAGCAGAATGTCGTCCGCGCGGTGGGCGTCTACGAGTGGACGGGCGACATGGCGAAACCGACTGCCAGCCGCCTGATTCCGGTCTCGCTCTTCATCGACGGCAAGCTGGATGACGCGGGCGTCTATTTAGCACAGCCGGTACCGTTTGCGCTGCTCACCGGCAATGTCTACGAGTTGCAGAAGGCGGGCACACCTTTGGGGACTCTGAATCTGGAGTTCGCGCGGCATCTGATCGCGCCGGAGTCGGCGACCACGACCTACGACGATGGCTGGTTCGGCTATGGAAGGTTCGTGCCGCCGGCCCTCGAGAAGAAGTCGACACTGAAGGGCACGGCAGTGGCCGTCAGCCTAAACGGCCTGGATCAGGACGAATCTGCACCGCACTTCTCTTCGCGCTCGGCGACGCCCGGCTCCGGCGGAGCGGCAAAGACCGCGCCGGGCACAGCGTCTGCGTCGACTGAGACCCCGGCCGACGACCCCGACCGGCCTATGCTCCATCGTTCGGCCGGCACCTCCGACCAGACTGCGTCGGCCGGCGGCTCGGGCGACGCGCCGGCGGATGATGCCGACCGTCCGACCCTGCGCCGCCGCACGCCCGAGCAGACGCAGGCCGCAAAGGCCGACCAGTCCAACACTGGAAACTCACTGAACGATGACAAGAACCGGCCTATGCTGCACCGTGGCAAGCCCGAGGGCACGTTTACGGACACGGATATTCCTAAGCTCTCGGGGCTCCCCGGCGACCAGGACCTGCACCAGTTGGCTGCGGTGTCGGATGCGGCGGATCATCCGCCCCACGATTTTTCGCGGACGTGGGAGGGCGACGAGGAGCGCCAGGCCATCCTGACCAAGATGGAGGCTGCGGCACGCACTCTGTTGACGGCGTACGAGACTGCCAACGCAGTCGCGCCCGCCACGGCTCCTCCTCCGCCACCGGCTAAGCAAACGGCCACCAGCAGGGTGAGGCACAGCGCAGCCAAGGAGACGCCACCGCCGCCGCCCGAGCCGTTGCTGGATGAGCAACTGTCGGGCTATACGCTGAGCTATGGCGGCGCGGCGACCTTCGTCTACCACGCCCACACGGACGGTCTGGGTCCGATGCTGCGCTTCGTCACTTTGGTGGCGCAGGTCAACATGCAGGGTGAACCGGAGATTGCGCTGAAGAATGTCACCGACGCCACTCACCTGGACCGCACGCCACGCATGCGGCTGGTGGATGCGGTCGACGCAGAGGCGTCCAACCGCGCCAGCCTGCTGTTTGAGCTGCGCGCGCAGAACTCGCGCCAGTTTGCGCTCTATCGCGTGATCGGCGGCCAGGCTACCCAGACCTTCATCACCGGAATGACGCCGTAGCCGGTGCTAGTTGCCCGGCGCTGCCGGCGCGGTTGCGGGAGGTGCCGGCGGCGCGGCTCCGGGTGGGCGGTTGCCCTCCGGGCGCGGCGGCGGAACGTAGATGGACGGATGCTTCTCCCCGCGATGACAGGTACCGCAGGTGATGGGGTCGGCGTAGCGGCGGTTGGGCATCTCCGCGAGGTATTTATTGTTCAGATCGTCGGTCAACTGGATCATGAACCGCGCGGTCTCCTTGACCGGGTTGGCATCGGAGGGCGGGTCAACGCGCTTGGTGGCCGGGTTTACCGCGTGGCAGAACTCACACTCGACGCCGAGGTCGCCGGCGTATCCACGCATTACTTTGCGGAGGTCGGTGTCCTCGGGAAGCACCTTCAGATTTTGCGGTTTGTAGGGGGCGCGGGCGGCGGGCGGGCCACCGGGCTGGGCAGGTGCGGTCGCAGGGGGAGCCTGCGCGGCTGCGGAAAGGGTGGGGATCAGACCCGCGCAGAGCAGGGGCATGCAGCAACGAAGAATTCGATTCATTTGTCGGGTGCCTCGTTGGAAGTGAGAAAAGAGCCTATCTGAAGGTCTACGGATGGCTCGCACGGCTGTCAAGTGCGAAGACGCCGCAAGGGCTTCGAAGTGGATCACTCGTTGCGTTTGCGGGTGTCTAGAAAAAAGAAATGAAGGGCGGAAATGTACCACACTTTGCCTGAGGGTTGCGGGATTTCCCACCAAAGAAAAGCCCGTAAATGGGACCGCAAAGGCGATTTATCTTTTGGCCTTCGGACGGTAACCTTTTACTATTAGATTTCCATGTCTTTTACGGATTCTTTATTTGGCCGACCCCTGGCCACCAGTGAAGAGCGCGCCGAACACGTCGGCGTGGCCGCCGGAATTCCCATTTTCGGTCTCGATGCACTGACCTCGGCTGCGTACGGGCCGGAGACGGCGCTGGCACTGCTGATTCCGCTCGGAGTCGCAGGCATCGCTCATCTCGTTCCTATCGTCACGGTGATCCTGGTGCTGCTGAGCATCGTCTTTTTCAGCTACCGCCAGACGATCGCGGCTTATCCCGGCGGGGGCGGCTCCTACACCGTTGCCAGCGAGAACCTGGGCGCGGGCGCCGGCCTGGTGGCTGCCGCTGCGCTGATGATCGACTACATCCTGACCGCCGCAGTTGGCATTACGGCGGGGATCGGAGCAGTGGTCTCCGACCAGCCGTGGCTGCAGCCGCACATGCTGGCGCTATGCCTGATCGTGCTGGCGTTCCTGGCGCTGGTCAACATGCGCGGGGTCAAGGATACTGGCGCCGCTTTCATCGCTCCGACCTTTCTGTTTGTAGGGACGGTACTCACCACGGTTGCGGTCGGCTTCTTCCGCGTGCTCGCGGCGCACGGCCATCCGATTGCGCGGGCGGAGATGCCACATCCGTTGCCGGCGACCATGGTCGGTCTCGGCATCTGGCTGGCGCTGAAGTCCTTCTCCAACGGCTGCGCGGCGATGACCGGGGTGGAGGCGGTCTCGAACGGAGTGATGGCCTTCCGCGAGCCGCGGGTCAAAAACGCGCAGATGGCGCTGACCGTGATCATGGGCACGCTGGTGATCATGCTCTTCGGCACCGCATGGCTGGCCAAGAAATACGGGATCATGGCGATGGACCCCACGCTGCCGGGCTACCAGAGCCTGCTGAGCCTGATCGTGCAGGCTGTCTTCGGACGGAGTTGGTTTTTCCACTTCACCATGTGGACCATCTTCCTGGCCCTGACTCTGAGCGCCAACACCGCCTTCGCCGATTTTCCGCGCGTCACCCGCGCCGTGGCCATGAACGATTACCTGCCGCACGTCTTCACCCTGCGCGGGCGGCGCCTGCTGTTCTCGGCCGGGATCTACGCCCTTACCGCGCTGACGGCAGTCATCCTCATCCTGTTCGGCAGCGACATCGACAACATCATCTCGCTCTACGCTATCGGCGCCTTTCTGGCGTTCACGCTCTCGCAGGCCGGCATGGTGATGCACTGGAAGAAGCAGAGTGGCGAGCACCGGGGGCGCTACTGGCACATGTTCGTCAATGGCACCGGCGCGGTTGCGACGGGCGCCACCACACTGGTCGTGCTCGCTGCCAAGTTCAGATCCGGTGCGTGGTTTGTAGCGCTGCTGATTCCCTCAATCATCCTGTTGATGGTTGCGGTGAAGCAGCATTACACGCGGGTAAAGGACGTGGTCGCCATGGGCCCGCTGAACCTGAGCAACCTGCAGGAGCCGCTGGTGGTGATTCCCATGGCGCGCTGGGACCGGATGACCGAGAAGGCCATGCGCTTCGGCGTACTGCTGTCGAAGGAAGTCAGGGTGATCAACGTCGAAGGCGCCGACGGCGAGTCTTCGCTGGCTGCGGTCTGGGAAGAAAACGTCCTCAAGCCCATCCACGAGAAAGGCCTGCCGGAGCCGGAACTGATCACGCTCCACTCCACCTATCGCCAGATCATTGCGCCGCTGATGGACTACATTCTGGAGTTGGAGCAGCAGAACCCCGATCGCAAGATCACCGTGCTGCTGCCTGAACTGGTGGTGAACCACTGGTGGGAGAACCTGCTGCACAACCAGCGGGTGCAGTTGTTGAAGCTGCTGCTGCTGGTCAAAGGCAAACAGCGCATTATCGTCGTGGACATTCCCTGGTATTTGTAGAGAAAGTCGTCAGTTATCAGTTGTCAGTTGTTAGTTAGGAGCTAACGGCTGAAAGCTAGCGGCTGTTTCCGCGGACTCAGTTCGCGCAGGCGGGCGACGGCGGCAGGAACCAGTTGGAGCGCGGCGTCGACGTCAGCCTCGGTGTTCAGGCGGCTCAGCGAAAAGCGCACGCTGGCGCGCGCGCGGGCCTCGCTGAGGCCCATCGCGAGCAGCACATGCGACGGCTCGGTTGCGCCGGACTGGCACGCCGATCCGCCAGAGACCGCCAGCCCCTTCAGATCGAGCGCGATCACCAGCGCTTCGGCTTCTACATGATCGAAGCAGAGGTTGCTGGTGTTGGCCACGCGGGCTGCGCCGCCGCCGTTCACGCCGGTTTGCTCTACAGCGGCGAGGATTCCCTGCTCCAGGCGATCGCGCAGCAGAGCGAGCTTTTGAGAGCCATCCTGCAGCAGCCAAGCGCGCGCCAACTCCGCCGCCTTGCCCAGCCCGACGATGCCGGCGACGTTCTCGGTGCCGGGCCGGCGTCCGCGCTCGTGCAGGCCGCCGAAGAACATCGACCTAAGCCGCACGTTGCGGCGGACAAACAGCGCGCCGGTTCCCTGCGGCGCATACATCTTGTGGCCGGAGATCGAGAGCAGATCGCAGCCCAGCGCCTTGACGTCCAGCGGCAGCTTGGCCGCGGCCTGGATCGCGTCGGTATGGAACAGCGCGCCCGCTGCGTGCGCGCGGTCGGCCAGTTCGCGAACGGGTTGGATGACTCCGGTCTCGTTGTTGGCGAGCATTACGCTGACGAGCTTCGTGTTGGGACGGAGTGCGGCATCAAGCGCGGAAACTTCGATGAGGCCTTGCGGCGTGCAGGGCAGGAAGGTGACCGCGACGCCGCGGGCTTCCAACTCCTGCGCGGCGTGCAGGACGGCGTGATGCTCGATGCTGGTGGTGATCAGGTGGTCGCCTGGCGCGAGCAGGCCAAAGAGTGCCATGTTGTCGCTCTCGGTGCCGCCGGAGGTGAAGACGATTTCGGCGGCGCGGCAGTTGAGCAGCGCGGCTACCGACTCGCGGGCGCGATCCACCGCGGCGCGTGCGCGCTGGCCCGGCTGGTGAATGGAGCTGGCGTTACCGAACTCCTCCGCCCAGAAGGGACGCATCGCGTCCAGCACCTGGGGCAGCACAGGCGTGGTGGCGTTGGCGTCCATGTAGATGCGGCGCACAACTCAAGTTTACGGCAGTTGCAGGTTGCAGGTTGTCGGTTGAAAACCTGTCGCGGGCATCGGCTTGAACCTCAACTAGCAACCTGCAACCGACAACTGTTCTTACGCGGTGTCGCCGGGCTTGGGCGTGGGGATGGCGGGATCGGGCTTGACGGGGTAGGGCGGGCCTTTGGAGAGGACCTGCTGGAGCTGCTGGTCGTAGCCGTAGAGGTCTTCGAAGAAGTGGGTCTGGCCATCCTCGGCGACGATGGCGGTGGCGTAGAAGATGACGATCGGGATGGGGTTCTTGAGGCCGACCGTGTAGTTGTCGGGGCCTGCGGTCATGGCCTGGTGGACGCGGTCGGCATCCCAATCGCCCTTGCCGCCGCCGGAGGTGTCGCTCGTAGCGAGCACCCAGACGGCGAGGTCCTCGGGCTTCTGCACGCGGATGCAGCCGTGGGAGAAGTCGCGGCGCGAGCGGCTGAAGAGTTCGGGCTCCGGCGTGGAGTGGAGATAGATGTCGTACTGGTTGGGAAACATGAACTTGACCAGGCCGAGCGAGTTCTTGGGGCCGGGCTTCTCGCGCACCTGCAGGCCGCCGTGCTCAACCTGGCGGGCAGTGAAGGTGGTGAGCACTTTGCCCTTGCTGTCGGTGACCTCGAAGTTCTTGCTGGCGAGGTAGCCTACGCCGCTGGCGCGGATGTGCGGCATCAGCTCCTTTTCGACGATGTCGTGGGGGACGCTCCAGTAGGGGCGGAAGATGAGATAGCGCATCATGTGGGCGAAGACAGGCGTGTCGTGGTCGCCGACCACTTTGCCGACCACGACCTTCATGGTGAAGTCGAGCTGGTGCTGGGGGTTGTAGCCGCGCAGGACGAACTCCGGCAGGTTGACCATGAGCGGCGCGTTGACATACTGGTTGGGCAGCCAACGCCAGCGTTCCAGCGAATCCTGGAGCTGGATGACGCGCTCGGTGAGCGGGATGTTGAGACTCTTGACGGTTTCCTGGGTGAGGCGGCCGTCTTCGGTGAGGCCGTGGCGATGCTGGTAGCTCTTGACCGCATCGGCGAGCGCGGCGGTATAGACCGGAGGAAGATGCGGCGGATCGAATGCGGGTGGTGCGGGCGCCTGGGTTTCAGGTCTGAGCTCGAGGTTCAACCCGCGGCGATGGAAGAAGTGATCGGCGCGAGCGATGGTCTTCGAACCGAAGCGCGGCGTTGCGGCTGGCTTCGCGGCTAGAGGCTCCGGCTGGGGCGCTGCGGCCGCGTGGTAGGGGTAATCGCCGGGCGCGTCGCCTTCAAGCTGCAGCCGGGCGAGGAGCTGGCCGGTGGCGGAGTATTCGCCGGTGACGCCTACGCCGGCTCCTATTACCTGGGGCAGCGGCGGCGCGGCGGCGTCGGCCTGGAGGTGTGCGAGCGCGAGGTAGTGGGCGAGCGCAGCCTCGGTGGCGCGGTACTGGTCGGAGTCGGGCTCGACCTTGCGGATGAGCGCGGGGATGTCGGTGGCGTCGACGGCGTTGTCGGAGACGAACTCGGCGAGGTTGTAGCGCTTGTCGGCGACGTCGATGTCGAAGTTGAAGTGCTGCGGATTGACGCGGCCGATGCGCAGGTCGGAGATGTAGCGCATGACGCAGATGGTCATGGCGGTGTCGAACTGGGCGATGGTGTCGGCGGCCGCGTCGGAGTCGTCGCGGGCAGCGGCGATTTTGGCGATCTGCGCGACCCGGGCGGGCCAGAGCCAGGCATCGTAGTCGTCGGCGTTGAGGCCCTTGGCGCCAGCGTCCTGAAAGGCATGGATGAAGGCGGTGGTTTCGGGCGTGGGCTTGAGGTCGCGCAGCCAGGCGAGCTGGTAGTCGCGGTCGTCGTAGAAGGTGGTGACGGCTTGCTGGTAGTCAGAGTAGTCGGGCCAGCGCAGGGTGGTTAGCTGCGGTTTGGCGACGACGGCGTGGATGTTGTCAGCGTATTCGCCGGTGTTGGGGGCGGAGGTGGAACGGCGGTGATGACGGCACCCGGCGAGCAGCAGCGCGAAGAGAATGAGAGTTGTGGCAGTCCGGTGGAGGGTGCGGCGCGAACTGGGGGTCAATGCGAAACTTCCTCTCAAAAGGAGAAACGGTGGGTAAGAGGCTTCGCAATGAGGTTCCCATGTTGTTTGGGTTTATGCAAGGCACTTCGTGCTGTTCTCGACGCTTCGCGGTACTTCGTACCGTTCTCGACGCTTCGCGTGAAAGACGCACGGGCGAGGGCCTGTCGCCGGAGCCTGGGAATTGGATTAGGATACGGGCATGTCAAAGACCGAATCGAAGATGACGGAGCTGGGGACGGTGGCGCCGGCGTTTGAGCTGTTGGACGTGGTGAGCGGCCGGAAGGTGGGACGCGACGATGTGGCCAACGGGCGCGGGCTGCTGGTGATGTTTCTCTGCGTGCATTGCCCGTACGTGAAGCACGTGGAACAGGAGCTGGCGCGGATTGGCGCGGACTATGCGGGCAAGATCGGGATGGTGGCGATCTCGGCGAACGATGTGGCGAGCTTTCCGGAGGACTCCCCGGCGGAGATGAAAGCGCAGGCGGTGGGGCTGGGGTTCAAGTTTCCGTATCTGTACGACGAGACGCAGGAGGTGGCGCGGGCGTATCACGCGGCGTGCACACCGGACTTCTTCCTGTACGACGCGGGGAAGAAGCTGGTGTACCGCGGACAGCTCGACGACTCTCGCCCGCAAAGGCCGAGCGGCGGTGGCAACGACATTCCGGTGACGGGCAAGGACCTGCGCGCCGCGCTGGACGCGGTGGTCGCGGGCAAGCGGCCGGACACGAACCAGCGCAGCAGCATCGGGTGCAACATCAAGTGGCGGGAGTAGTTGCCGGCGCTAGTTGTACTCTGACAGCGGATCGCTGCCACATTTGGGGGATGTTCCTATTGGTTCAGCGGGCCTAACGTCTCTCTAATGAAGCAACTCCTAAAGACGCTCGCCACTGACGAATCCGGTCAGGACCTGATTGAATTTGCCCTGGCGACGGCGCTCATCGGCCTCCTGGCCGGGGGTGCGATGAAGGGTCTCTCAAACTCTGTCGGGACTGGGTTCAATTCGGTAGGAAACTCCCTGACCAACGCGGTTGCTTAGTCTCCGCAGACCTACTGTGCCGCTTCGCCGGCGTTCCACCAAAGTGCAACGACCCTTGGAGTCAGGGGCGGGTTTGCGGCGGGTTGGGGCGGAACTCCGGGGCGAAGCGGCCGCTGGGTGAGCGGGGGAGCGCGGGTTTGGGCTGGGGAAGGGTCTGGTTGCCGCGCGGGTTGCAGGTGGGCTTGAGGCTGCCGGCGGGAAATGCGGTGGGAGATTGCATGGGTGCTCCTTGGGTACCCCCCCGGGGGGTGGGGCTAAGTGGTCTGTTTTCTTATAGGGCTTGGTAAATATAAGAAAACGGGTTAGTTGTGGGCGGCGAATAAGAAAACAGGCGGGTTAAGTACGAAAGGCTCAGCCGCTGGGCCGAGCCTTTCTGCTTACTTTTTAAGTATAGCAGATTGACCATAACTCATCTGCATCGACTTTTGCGAGTGGAATGAGGGAGATAGGCGATTTAGGGGCTTGACAAGGATTTTGGGGTGGGATTTTGGGGCGGGGGCATTTTACCGAACGGAGTTCTGTCCCTTCTTGCCGCTCCTTCCGCGATGAGCACCGCTGGGCGGGTAAGAATTACCAGCAGGCTACGCAGTTTCTTCATGACCCGATTTGCTTAGACAAAACGCAACATACGGCAATCGGGGAACTTGGCGACTTGGGCAAACTGGCACCGAACGTGCTAACGCAGAGCACGAGGATTACTTCGTCTTCTCTCTGGAGGCATTATGGTGGAATTTGCGTCCTTGCCAGAAGGTGTGGCACATAAGGGCATCGCTCTTATCGTCGGTATTGTGGCGCTTGGCGGCGCCGTGGGCGGTTACGCGATTCACGAGCACAGCGTGGCCCAGAGTCTTGCAGCGCAGAATTTTCAGACGACCGCCGCGCTGAACACAACCCAGCACAATCTAAGCGATCTGACGGCGAAGGTGAATCTGCTTGCGGCGCGCAACGCAGCGCAAAGCGAGACACAATCCGGTGCGCCGGCGCCTTTCGCGCAGACGGCAAGCGCGAGCCGCGCGCCGGCACGGCAGCGAGTGGGGCGAGTCGATCCGCGCTTCACCAAGCTGCAATCGCAGCTGGATGCGCAGGGCGAGGCGATTGAGCAAACCCAAAGTGATCTGGCGAGCACGCAGGGCGACCTGTCCAGCACACGCACCGAGCTAACGGGCTCGATTGCTCACACTCACGACGAACTTGTGCTGCTGGAGAAGAAGGGGGAACGCAGCTTTGCGGAGTTCGACCTGCCGAAGTCGAAGCAATTCCAGCGCGAAGGACCGTTGGAGATCCGCGTGAAGAAGAGCGATAGCAAGCACGGGTTTGCCGACTTGGATCTGATGGTTGACGATCGCAACCTGTCGCAGAAGCACGTCAATCTGTACCAGCCGGTTATGTTCTCGACGCCTGACAGTCCGCAGCCGGTCGAGATCGTAATCAACAGCGTCGGCAAGGACCGTATCCATGGATACGTGAGCGCGCCGAAGTACCGGCAGTCGGAGTTGGCGTCGATGTCAGCGGACGCAGCGGGAAACGGCTCACCTAACCCGGCTGAAGGAACGACGGACTCCAGTCGGCAACCTTCACCCCGCAGGAGCCTTCCAATGCCGCAGTAGCTTCATGGACGCCGTCTCGCCGAGCACCAACCCCGACACCAGAGTTGTTCAACCACCCGGAAGCGAGACGATTCACAGAAATTGGAAAAACGCGTTACAGGTACGGATCGGCAGGCGGGCCCCGCGGGATGGACGATTAACGCAGCCCAGCTGCAGTTCGTCGCAAAAACAGAACCGGCAACGCCGCTGGGCCCAACCCTCGTGCAGCCATCTGCGGCGAGCAAAAACGGGTTCACACGCCAGGAAGCGAATCCTCTGGACTGCCTGACATGGGAAGAACGATTCTGGTTTGCGTTCCAGGCGATTCTGGAATTGGAACGCGACCTGGAAGAACTGCAAGTACGGGAGGAATGTTTCCGCTGCATTACTTGCAGACGTGAGACCAGTTAATCGACTCCTTCCGCTTGCGGTGAGCGACAGGCCTGACGCTTCGAAAACAAATTGATTGGCGCATTGCTCTTTGCGGAATCGATCAGGTTGAAGAAGCCTGACCTCAGGGGCTAAAGCCCTTTCAATAAATGAGCTGCTTACGGCACGGCTGAAGCCGTGTCCTTAACGAGACAAATCAAACTGCACCACTACTGTTCTTGCTGAATCTTTTCCGGAGCACTGGAAAGGGGATAGCATAGGAACGGATTTCCCTGGGAGCGTGCGATGCGGTTTGCCCTTGCGGTGGCGGTATGCGGCGGGTTGTTGCTGGCGGGTTGCGGGGGTGGGTCTTCGAGCGGTTCGGGACAGCAGGCGCCGATTCTGCCGCCGGTGGCGAATGCGGGCGGGCCCTACGCGGGGATGGTGGGAACGCCAGTTACGTTCAACGGATCCGGATCGAAGGACCCGCAGAGCCAGGCGCTGACGTACGCGTGGAGCTTTGGCGATGGCGGGACGGGAACGGGCGCGACCCCGACGCACACTTACATGCAGGTTGCAGGCCAGGCATCGACGGTCTATACAGTATCGCTGACGGTGCAGGATACCAGCGGGTACAGCGGGCAGGCGGGCACGACGGCGACGATCCAGGGAGAGACGCCGTTGTCGGACGCGGGACTGACCGGCGTGGTTGCGACGGGCACGACTCCCATCGTGGGGGCGCACGTGTACTTGTACGCGGCGAACACGACGGGATATGGCGCGTCTTCGATCTCGCTGCTGAGTTACAACGAGACGGCGACCGAAGACAGCAACAATAACGCGTATGTAGTGACCGGCGCGCTGGGTAACTTCACCATGTCGGGCGACTACACCTGCACCAGCGGGCAGCAGCTCTACATTTATGCGCTGGGCGGCACGGCGGGAACACAGGCGGTTGGGTCCGCGGGACTGCTGGCGGCGATCGGGAACTGCCCGGCGAGCAGCAGCACGGTGGTGGCGCAGGTGAACGAAGTTTCGACAGTGGCGGCGGCGTATGCGCTGGCGGGATTCGCGACGGACGCGTTGCATGTGTCGAGTTCGGGGACGGCGCTGGCGCTGACGGGGATTGGGAACGCGTTTGCGAATGCGGGGAACCTGGCGGTATTGTCGACGGGCGTGGCGCTAACGACGACCCCGGCGAAGAACGGCACGGTGCCGCAGGCGGAGATCGACTCGCTGGCAAATATTCTGTCGGTGTGCGTAAACCCGACGAGTTACTCAGCGATCAGTTGCAGCTCGCTGCTGGGCGATGCGTTGGCGAACGGGACGACGGGGAACGCACCGACGGATACGGCGACAGCCGCGATCTATATTGCGCATAATCCGGGGTCGAGCCTGATCTCGGACATTTACAACCTGGCGCCGAGCGTGCCGGTGTATACGCCGGTGCTGGGGCGGCAGCCGAATGATTTTACAGTGGCGATCAGCTACTCGGGCGGCGGGCTGAATACGCCACAGGCGATCGCGATCGACGGCTCAGGGAACGCGTGGATCGCGAATGAGGGGGGCAGCAGCGTGACCAAGCTCTCCAGCGCGGGCGCGGTGGTGACGGGATCGCCCTACAGCGGTGGCGGGATCTCGTCGCCGTATGGGATTGCAATCGACCTCGCGGGCGACGCCTGGATCGCGAACAGCGGCAATGGCAGCGTAACCGAGTACTCCGCTACGGGTACGGCGCTGTCGGGGACGAACGGATTTACCGGATGCAACCTGTCCGGGCCGAAGGGCATTGCGATTGACGGGTCGAACGATGTGTGGATCCCTGACTATGGCCACAATGACGTGTGTGTGTTGTCGAATGCGGGCGCGGTCGTCTCCACGCTGGGGACGGGATACACCGGGGGCGGCTTGAACAACCCGGATGCGATTGCGATTGACGGTTCGGGCAATGCGTGGGTCGCCAACTACGGCGGCGGCGGCAGCGTGAGCAAGTTCTCCAATGCGGGCGCGGTGCTGGGGGGAGCCAATGGCTATACCGGCAGCGGACTGCACGAGGCCAACGGCGTTGCCACGGATGCGAATGGGAGTGCGTGGATCACGAACCTGACGCCGTCCAGCGTGACGGAGATTGGCAAGTCCGGCACGCTGCTCTCGGGGACAAACGGCATTACCGGCGGGGCGCTGAGCTCGCCGGTTGGAGTTGCCGTGGACGGATCGGGTAATGTGTGGGTCGCGAACCAGTCCGGCAACACCGTGACTGAGTTCTCGAATGTGGCGGCGGCGGTGATCTCGGGGAGCACGGGCTATGGCGGGGCGACCGGATCCGCTTCGGGGATCGCCATCGACGGCTCCGGCAACGTGTGGGTCGGGAACTCCACCCAGGGCAGCGTGACGGTGTACATCGGTGCGGCGACGCCGGTAGTGACGCCGCTGGCGGTGGCAGTGAAGAACAATACAGTGGGGGCGCGACCGTAAGCGGAGACTATTTGCGTTTGGGACGTGAGGGTGGCGGCGGTGCGGTCTCGCGCCAGGTCTGCCCGCTGCCCCAGGTGCGGGTGGCAGTGAGGTCGACGTGGATGGGAACGCTGGAGAGAATGTGGTCCGGGCCCCGGCCTGACTTAAGGGGTGGGCCGGGGTCAGGGGTTGCGGCGGCGATTTTGTCGAGGACGTCCTCAAGCCCTTCGCCGAACTGCGGCACGGCGTTGCCGAGTTCGAGGAGGTTGGCGCAGATGACAGTGCCGGTGAGGTGGAGGGTGTAGCCAGTCGAGTCGACGTGACCTTCGAGGGTGGTGGGCTGCTTTCCGCCGAGGGAAAGTGAGACGGGCAGAAGGTCGAAGCTGTCGGGAGCTGGAGCGGCGGCAGGGGCGGCGGGCGGCGCGGGCCTGTGGGAGTGAAGGGATGGGGCGGCGGGTGGCGGGGTGGAACGCAGCAGGGCGTCGCCGAGCAGGATGGAGCGGTGGCTGAGGCGGTCGAACTCGATGGAACCGCCGGAGAACTCAAGTTCGCCGGACCAGGTGGATGGGGGTGTGGATTGGGGTGAGTGGGGATCGGCGGCGGGCAAAGGGCCGGGACCGTAGGCGAGCACCCCGGCCAGGGTTCCGGTGCCAGCGGGCGCGCGCCGTGTGGCGACGTTGAGCCAATCGAAGAAGGTGCCCGCGGGGAGCGCGGGGATGGTGAGGTTGACGGTTGCGGTGCGGGGCTGGCGCACGTCGGGCAGGTCGGCGGTGAGGATGAGCAGGCTAGGGTCAGAGGAGTCCGCCGGGGGCCAGTGGCACTCGACCGAGGTGAAGGACTGGAAGCTGTTGCGGGCATCGGCGTTGCAGGTGGCTTCAAGCGAAAGCATGTGGTCGGGGACGAAGTCGGCGCGGCGGGCCTTGGCGAGCTCGATATTGGTGGCGATAGCGTTCTGACCGACGGTGCCGAGGATGCTGAAGTTGATGGAGAAGTCTCCGCGCACGCCGGGGTCGTTGCCGAAGAGGAGGAGACTGAGGCCGCCGAGCTGGGCATTGCGCCAGTCGCCGTGGAGATCGATGGGGACCTCAGCGAGGGAGCTGGCGGCGAGGTCGGCCCCGCCGAGCGTGCCTTCGACGCGGACGGTGCCGGTGTCGCCGGGAGCGGTGTCGGTGCGCAGGGGATGGGCTTCCAGGCGGAGATGCCACTGGTGAGGCTCAGGCAGCCACAGGGCGAAGTCGGCGTCGGTGAGCGAGAAGGGGGTCTTCTCCGGACCGAGCTTGAGGTTCAGACGTGCGCCGGTGGCTTCGATGTAGGGAAAGCGGCGGGCTGGACCGGCGAAGCGCTGGGCAGTGGGTGCGGCCTGGCTGTGGGAGGCCTGGAGGAGGATACTTTCGATGTTCCAGCGGCCGTCGGGGTTGCGGACGAGGTTGACACTGGGATCTATACCCGCGTCGCCGGCGCTGAGGGAGATTTTGGAGAACTCGACGTGACGCCAGAGGGAGCTGATGCGGAGCGTGGCGCGGACCTGGCCGGCGCGGAGGACGGGCTCGGAGCCGAAGGCGGGATCCTCGTCGACGACGAAGTCTTCCAGGGTGAAGCCGGGGAGCGGCAACAGGACGGGAGAGACGCGGGCGAAGTGGACGGGGCGACCGATGGATGCGCCGATGTTGCGCGCGATGCGGAGCTGCAGGCTGCTGAGGTTGATGAGCGGAGGAATGAAGGTGAGAAGAAGAAATGCGACCAGCAGGCAGAATACGGCGATGAGGCGGCGATGGCCGCGCGGGCGCGCGGGACGAGTGCCGGGATCGGTGTCGAGATCAGCCTCGATGTTGTGGGGTGCAGGGTGCATGCGGTGAAGGGGTCGAACTTTGCGGACGGATCATTCTAGCGTGCCGGGAAGTTGCGAGTTAATAGGGGCGTTGCGCCAGGCAAGAGAATAACCCCAAGATAGCCAAGACCTTCGCTGCGCTCAGGCCTGACGATCATGGGGCACCCAATTGGTTGGGATGGAATCAGCGGACGACGTGGAAGGTGCGGTTCCAGCGGGTCTCGTCGAAGATGTGGATGAGGATGTGGCCCATGAAGGCGATGCGGTCGGCGATGGAGGTTTTGTCGATCTGGTCGGGTGGGGTCTCAAAGGACCAGTAGACGAACATGGGGCGGCCGACGATGTTTTCGCGGGGGACGAATCCCCAGAAGCGGCCGTCGAGAGACTTGGTGCGGTTGTCGCCCATGGCGAAGACGAAACCGGGGGGGACAACGAGGTCGCCATCGACGACGTGGTTGGGCAGGTCTACAGCCCACTGGGCGGCGTTGTTGGCGGCAGCCTCCTGTTCGATGCCGGCGAGGTCGGCGGGGAAATCGTCGCGGTAGGGGGTGTAGGCGTCTTCGGGGTCGCCGTCGCTGCGGGGCATTTGGGCGTAGGGCTCGTTCTGGGCGGTGCCGTTGAGGTAGACAATACCGTGCTCGAGGTGGATCTTGTCGCCGGGGACGCCGATGCAGCGTTTGACCAGGTAGAGGTCGGGAGTTTCGGGGTGGGGCTTGAGGAAGACGATGATGTCGCCTCGGTGGGGCTCGCGGTAGTGGACGAAGGGCGCCCAGGGCGCGGGGGGCGCGAGCGAAATGCGGTCAACCAGGACGTGGTCGCCGATGAGCAGCGTGTTCTCCATGGAGGCGGAGGGGATCTCGAAGTTCTGGAAGACGAAGGTCATGACGAAAAGGCCGACGGCGAGGACGGTGCAGATGGAGGCGACCGACTCCAGCGCCGTCTCGTGGTCCTCGTGCTTGGATCCGGCGGGAGGGGTTGCCGGGGTGGTCTTCGGGTCGGGCTTCGGCTGGATCTTTTCCGGGGGGGTGGTGGCTGTGATCTCGGGCAAATCGGGTCTCCGCGCCTGGCGTGGCGTGCAAGAGTAGTGTATCGCGGCGGGCGGGGTTGGCGCGGGATGGGGGGCGGTGGTGCTGGTCAGTTTGAATTGCTGCTTTTTGGCTGAGCCCTGCGGAGCCTGATGAGCGATATAACGTTAACGAGCACGAAGAGGAAAATACCGCAAAGCGCGATGATCCAAAGAGGCGCTCCTCGAAGATAACTGACTATGAGACCGCCAGCGACACCGGCATTCAGTAGGATCATTCTCTGTTTTGCATCCTATACAGCGCCGGACTGGCCGGATAGTGACCGAGTCTGCGCCGGTCACGTACCATTCCGCACATGAATTCATCGAATGTAACGCGGCGGGAGTTTTTGCAGTCCACGGCGGTTGCGGGAACCGGGTTGGCGTTGGCGCGGGTTGCGCCAGGGTTGATGGGGCAGGTGGCGGGCGGAGTGGCGGCGCCGGTTTCGGCGTGGGCGACGAAGACAATGCGCTGGGCGCAGTTGACGCTGGTGGAGGACGATCCGGCGCACTTCGATCCGGCGTTCTGGTTCGACTACTTCAAGCGTACGCGGTCGGATGGCGTGTGCCTGAGCGGCGGCGGGTGCGTGGCGTACTACCCGACCGAGATTCCGTTCCATCACCGCAGCGCGTGGCTGGGCGACCGGGATGTGCTGGGCGAGCTGGTGTCGGGCTGCCGCAAGCTGGGCATGGCGGTGCTGATCCGGACCGATCCGCATGCGACGTACGACGACGCGAAGGCTGCGCATCCGGACTGGATCGCGGTGGGGGCGAATGGAAGTCCGCGGCGGCACTGGGCCTCGCCGGAGATGTGGGTGACGTGCGCGCTGGGGCCGTACAACTTCGAGTTCATGACTGCTGTGCACAAGGAGATCATGGCTGGCTACCACCCCGATGGGATCTTCATGAATCGCTGGGAGGGATCGGGCGACTGCTACTGCGTGCACTGCCGGAAGAACTTCAAGGCGGCGAGCGGATTCGATTTGCCGCAGACAAATGATGCGCGCGATCCGGTGCGGCGGGCGTTTCTGGAGTGGCGGCGCGGGCGGCTGGTGGAGGTGCTGGATGTTTGGAATGGCGCGATACGGGCGATCAATCCGGAGTCGAGCGTGGTGCCGAATAACGGCAGCGGGGCGGGGAGCCCGCTGAACACGATTGAGACGAGCCGGCGGGCGCCCATGCTGGCGGCAGACCGGCAGGCGCGGCATGGACTGGCGGCGCCTTGGCTGGTGGGCAAGTCCGGCAAGGAATATCGCGCGACGATGGGTGACAAGCCGGTGATCGGACTGTTTGGGATTGGGCTGGAGGAGGCGTATCGCTGGAAGGACAGTGTGACCAGCAATGCGGAGATCCGCATCTGGGCGCTGGATGCGATTGCCAACGGCATGCGGCCATGGTTCACGAAGTTCTCCGGCACGCTACACGATGCGCGCTGGCTGGGAGAGATTGAAGAGATTTATGTGTGGACGGAGAAGAACCAGCGGTATCTTGCGGAGCGGCGGCCGCTGGCGCGGGTGGCGATGGTGTATTCGCAGCAGACGGCTTGGTATTACGGCGCGAGGGTGGAGGATTATTCGCTGGGGTGGTGCCAGGCGCTGGTGGAGTCGCGGATTCCGTTCGAGATGGTGCATGACCGGTTGCTGGATGCGGAACATCTGGTGCCGTATAAGACACTGATCCTGCCGAATGTGGCGGCGCTGAGCGATCCGCAGTGCGAGCAGTTGCGGGAGTTCGTCGCGAAGGGCGGCAGCATTATTGCGACGCATGAAACCAGTTTGTACGACGAGGTAGGGACGCGGCGGAAGAACTTCGGGCTGGCGGACTTGTTTGGAGTCGATTGGACGGGCAAGGTCGAGGGGCCGATGATGAACTCGTATCTCCGGCTGGAGCATGAGGCGCTGCCGGGGAGCGCGTGGTTCGCGGGGCTGGAAGATGCGCCGCGGATCATCAATGGGGTTTCGCGGCTGGAGGTGACGCCGCGGGAGACGTTCGCGGAGACTCCGTTCACGCTGATCCCCAGCTATCCCGATCTGCCGATGGAGAAGGTGTATCCGCGGGTGGCGAAGACGGATATTTCCTGCCTGTACGCGCGGCAGGCTGCGGGGAGGGTGGCGTATTTCCCGTTCGATGTGGACCGGACGTTCTGGGAGGTGCTGAACGGGGACCATCTGAAGATGATGCGGAATACGCTGAGGTGGGCCCACAATGAAGCGGCGCCGGTGGAGGTGGATGGGCCGGGATTGCTGGATGTGACGGCGTGGCAGAATGCGAACGCGATCACGATCCACCTGGTGAATCTGACCAACCCGATGGCGATGAAGGGACCGTACCGGGATTTCTTTCCGGTGGGGCCGCATACGGTTCGGGTGCGGATGCCGGCGGGGGTTAGGGCGAAGCGGGCGCGGCTGCTGGCGGCGGATAAGGAGGTCGCGATGGAACGGACGGGAGGGACCGTGAGCGTGACGGTGCCTTCGATTCGGGATCACGAGGTGGTGGCGATCGAGGTGTGAGGCGCAGGCTCTTAGCGGACGGGGTGCTCGGAGAGGCGGGCGTGGCGGCCGTCGGTGGCTTTGCGGAAGAAGATGCCCGCGGGGCAGTACTCGGAGTCGCTCTTGAGCTTGTGGGCGATGTGGGGCGGAGGTGCGTCGGGCACGTGGCGGCGGTGGACCTTGACGGCGCCGGTGCAGTCGGGGCAGCGGAACTCGGTATCGTCGTCGGAGAGAGCTTCAGAGACGGACTTGAGTTTCCAGAAGGGTTCGTAGCCGCCACCGAGTTTGAGGCGGCGACGCTTGACCTGGCACTCGTAGATTTTTTCTGATTCAGCGGCCATGTTGCTCCTTTGGTAATGCAGGGAATAGGGAATAGGGAACAGGGAACAGCGAGCAAAACGGCCCTAGAGTTTGTTCATGATTGCGACGAGCATTTTGCCAATCTCGCGCGACAAACCTTCGGATCGATTCAGCGTTTCTCTATCTCCAAAACCTAGTTCTTTTGATATCTCGAGTTGCGTTTGTACTTCCATGTTGGACCCGCGAGCCATGCCGAGGAATTGCTTGAATTCTCCGGTTGACCCGCGGCCGTAGCCTTCTGCGATGTTGCTTGCGACTGACACACCAGCGCGGCGAAGCTGGCTGGTGAGGCCATAAAGCTCGTCCCTCGGAAAAGCGGTGGTCAATTTGTAAATCGCGACTGACATTTGCACGGCACGCTGCCAAACGATGAGATCGCGATAGTACTGGACCATTTGAACTGTTCCCTGCTCCCTGCGGTGCAACTATTCGACGGGGTGGGCGGAGGGCTTGGGAGAGCGGCCGTCGGCGGCCTTTTGAAAAATGAGGCCGGAGGGGCAGAATTCGGCGTCGGCAGAGAGTTTGTGCTCGACGTAAGGAACGCTGCCGTTCTTGCCGTTGCGGCCGAGCAGTTTGACGGCACCGGAGCAGTCCTTGCAGCGGAAGTCGGTGTCGGCGTCGGCGAGGGCATCGACGACGGTCTTAACCTTCCAGAAAGGCTCGTATCCTCCGCCGGCTTTGACGCGGCGGCGGCGAACTTCGCACTGGTACATTTTTTCGCGTTCGACTGCCATGGCGTTCTATTGTCCTGTTCCGCCGACCGTCATGCGGTCGAGCCTTACGGTGGGCATGCCGACGCCTACGGGGACGCTTTGCCCGGCCTTGCCGCAGGTGCCAATTCCTTCATCCAGGGCCAAATCATTCCCGACCATGGAAACGTACTTCAGAGCTTCGGGGCCGTTGCCGATGAGGGTTGCTCCCTTGACCGGGCGGGTGACTTTGCCGTCTTCGATGAGGTAGGCCTCGGAGGCGGAGAAGACGAATTTGCCGTTAGTGATGTCGACCTGGCCGCCGCCGAAGTTGACGGCGTAGAGGCCGCGGGGAACGGACCGGATGATGTCCTCGGGCATGTCGGTGCCGTTGAGCATGTAGGTGTTGGTCATGCGCGGCATGGGGATGTGGTGGTAGCTCTCGCGGCGGCCAGAGCCGGTGTTGGGCGTGCCCATCAGGCGGGAGGAGAGCTTGTCGGAGAGATAGCCCTTGAGGATGCCGTTCTCGATGAGGACGTTCTCCTGGGTGGGATTGCCTTCGTCATCCAGGTTGATCGAACCGCGGCGGTTGGGCATGCGGCCGTTGTCGACCACGGTGACTTTTTCGCTAGCGACCTTTTGTCCGATGAGGCCGGCGAAGGCGGAGGTCTTCTTGCGGTTGAAGTCGGCTTCGAGGCCGTGGCCTACGGCTTCGTGGAGCAGGACGCCGGGCCAGCCGGGGCCGAGGACGACGGGCATTTCGCCGGCGGGGGCGGCGATGGCGGAGAGTTGGAGGATGGCGGTGCGGGCGGCCTCGCGGGCGTAGTGCTCGGGCGAGTGGGAGCCTTCGAAGAAATCCAGAATCACGCGGCCGCCGCCGCCGCTGGTGCCGCGGGCGGTGGTCCCGGCGCCTTCGTTGCCCGCTGCGTCCTTGGCGATGACGAAGATGTTGAGGCGGGCGAGGGGCTGGGTGTCGGAAGCGAAGGTGCCGTCGGAGGCGGCGATGAGGATGCGGCGGAGTTCGTCATTAAATCCGGCCCGGACCTGGATGATGCGGGGATCGTAGGCACGGGCGGCTGCATCGGCGCGCTGAATGAGCGAGAGCTTGGCGGCGATTTCGGCGTCGGCGGTGGCGCCAGCGATGGGATAGAGGGTTGGCTCGTCGGAGGTGTGGCGGAAGCCGGACATCTGCTCTTTGGCGGGCCCGCTGGCGATGAGGGCCGCGGTGCGGGCGGCGCGGAGGAGGCGCTCGGAGGAGAGGTCGTCGGTGTACGCGTAGCCGGTGCGCTCACCGGAGAGGACGCGGATGCCGCAGCCTACGCTGATGCCCTGCGCGGCGGACTTGACCAGGGACTCGTCAATGCCGAGGGAGGTGGAGGTAACCGACTCAAAATAAAGGTCGGCGTAGTCGCCGCCAGCGGAGAGCGCCTCGCCGAGACAACGTTCCATAAGGCGCTCGGAAAGACCGAGTTTCTGTATGAAATATCGCTTGTGATCGGATGTGGGCGAGGCCTGCGGAAAGGGCACAGCTTCTATTCTAGGCTTCTAAATGGTTCACGGCAAATAAAACGCGAAGAATGGCGCGCGGACGTGATATGGTTGCAAGTTTTGCTTTTGTAGTTTAAGGCGCCGGCGTAGATGGGGTGGCGGTGGTAGCCCAGTAGCCGTTGCGGGCGGAGACCTTCAGGTTGATGTAGTTGGGCAACGCAAGTGTGATGAGGTGGAAGCCGGGGTGGGGCGACTGCGGCTGAAAGCTGAGGACGTAGCGGTTGGGGATGTGGTTGGAGATGGTCTGGAGGTCGGCTTCGAGGCTCCTGGCGTCGGAGATTTTGAAGTATTCTCCGCCGGTGAGGTGGGCGACAGTCTCGGGGATGTTGCGCTGGAGGTCTTCGGTGGCGGCGATGGCCCCGACCTTGGCGAGGGCCAGCGGAGGGAAAAGCTGGCCGGCGCAATCGAGGGCACGGACAGCTACATTCTTTGCGACGACGACAGTTGGATCGGAGGCGCTCATGCAGCCGTGGGCCGGACCGGGGTCGGGATTCACCAGGAGGATGCCGCCGCTGAGCACGAAGTCGATTAGGCTGCCGGAGATCAACTCAGCCTTATTGGGGGAGCTTTCCATCTTTCTCAACCAGAGACAGAGCGAATTGTCGTCGTCACACGGTACGCGCTTGGTTGGGAGTTCCCTGTGCGCGTACTCCGAGGCGTCGGTGTTGCCGGTGGAGTAGGCGAGGCTGTAGATGATGGTATTGGTGTCGCTGACGGCGCGGAGGGCGTCGTCGAGCGAGAGTTTGCTGCCGCGGTCGTTGGTCTCGCTGAGGAGCAGGATGGCACGGCGGTACTGCGGCGGCTGCTGGCGGAGAAGGTCGAGCGAGAAGCCGAGCGCGTCGAGGATGGCGGCGCGGCCGTCGCCGTCGATACTGGTGCTCATGTAGTGGATCGTGTCTGCGACCGAGTCGATGTTGGGGGTGAAGTCCTGAAGGAGTTCAGGGCCGCTGTCGAAGCCAACGACGGCGATGCGGTGCGGGACGTTGCCGGCGAGCGCTTCGATCATGGTGGGGAGGGTGTTGAACCGGTCTGGCGGCGGGCCGAGATTGTGCGGTTGCCAGCCAGACGCCCTGGTTGCAGCACCAGCTTCGATGAGGACGACGAGGGCGAGGGGTTCGCTGTCGGTGTCTTCTTCGAGGGTGAGTTTCTGGGGAACGCCGTCGTCGGTGAGAGCGAAGTCGGTGGCGTTGAGGGAGAAGACGAGATCGCCGGATTTGTTGCGGACGAGCGCGGGCACGAGGACCAGGGTGGAGTTGGCGTTGAGTGTGGGGGTGGGCGCGGCGGCAGGGGTTGAGATCTGGCTCTGGGGTTGGGCGGGAGCAAGCGGCGCACGCGACAGCAGCAGGACGCAGGTGAGCGCGAGTGGGTACCGGATTTTCATCGCGGGCTTGGCTCCGGTTGCGCAGGGGGCGAGACCGCGTCGGCCCAGTAGCCGTTGCGGGCCGCGATGGCGAGACCGGTGTAGGCGGGGGCGGTGAGTTCGATGGAGTGGAAGCCGGGATGGGGCGACTGCGGCTGGAAGCTGAGGATGTAACGGTTGGGGATGTGGTTGGAGATGGTGTGCAGGTCGCGCTCGAAGTTCTTCTCGCTGCCGAATTTGAAGTACTCGCCGCCGGTAAGACGGGCGACGGACTCGGGGATGTTGCGCTGGAGGGCGTCGCGTGCGGCGACAAAGGCGATGGTGGCGAGGCGCAGCGGCGGCGCGAGCAGGGCGAGGCAGTCGAAGGCCTGGGCGGCGAAGTTCTCGTTGACGTTGACGTTGGGGTCGTCGGGGTCGCGGCTCATGCAGCCGTGGGCGGGACCGGGGGTGTCGGGCTGGGAGATTTTGGCGACTTCTTTCCCGGTGTCGGCGGCGCCGGAGGAGAAGCCGATGGCGTAGATGGTGGTGTTGGTGTCGCTGATGGCGCGGAGGGCGCCTTCGAGAGAGAGCTTGCTGCCGCGGTCGTGGGATTCGCTGATGAGCAGGATGGCGCGGCGGTACTCCAGCGGCTGCTTGCGGAGGAGGTCGACGGAGAAGCCGATGGAGTCGAGGGTGGCGGCGCCCGAGTCGCCGCTGTCATCCTTGATGAGGGCGTCGATGCCGGCGGCAGCTTTGTCGGCGTCGGGGGTGAAATCGGTGACCAGGACGGGCGAGCTGTCGTAGCCGACGACCGCGATCTTGTGGGGCACGCCGCCGACGATCGAGTCCAGCATGGTGGCGACGGCTGTGTCCTTGAAGATCTGCTCGGCGCCGGCGCCGCCGCCTTCGATGTCGACCACCAGGGCCAGGGGTTCGCTGCCGGTGTCCTCTTCGAGGTGGAGTTTCTGCGGGATGCCGTCGTCGGTGAGGACGAAATCGTCGGCGTGGAGGGTGAAGATGAGCTGGCCGGATTTCTTGTCGCGGACCAGGGCGGGGACGAGGACCAGAGCGGACTGGCTGCTGATAGTGGGGGTTTGCGAGGCGGGCGGGGGCGCTTGCGCGAACGCGGCGGGAGCGAATGCAAATGCGAGCGCGAGTGCGGTACGGAACCTCAAAAGGTTGCCCTCGGGATTAGTTTATCTGCGCCGCGGAAACGAGAGGACCAATCGTAAGGCAAGGCATGATTCGTGAGCTGTAAGCTGCGAGCTATCAGCCGAGGAGACATACAGCTTGCTCTAGTGGGGATGCGAGGGGTCGGGGGTGGGGACGATGGTGGCGTCAATGTCGAGGATGACTTGCTTGTCGGTGCGGAAGACGAAGGTGCTGGGGTCTTTGAGTCCCCAAGCTACGAAGGGGATGGTGAAGTGGGAGGCGAGCATGACGGAGGAGGCTTGCGGGTGCAGGTTGACGGTGATCTGGAGGGGGTGGTCCTGACCGTGGAGGGTGAAGATGCCGTGGACGGTCACGGAGCCGGAGGCGGCGAGGTCGATGGGGCCGTCGACGTGGGTGGGGCGGAAGGTGATGGCCGGGTATCGCGCGCTTTCTATGATGGCGGCGTGCATGCGCTGGTCGCGGGAGGAGTCGCCGCTTTCGCCGCTGGTGGCGTCGACGACGATGAGGCCGGAGGCGTCGCCGGTGGCGGGATCGATGCGGAAGGCGCCAGTCTTGAGCTTGAAGGTGCCATGGACGGTGTGGATGGTGGTGTTGAGGGTCCAGTGGACCGAGGTTGTGGCCGGGTCGAGGGTGATGGCGAAGGGCGTTTGCGGCTTTTGCGCGATAGCGTCGGCGGCGAGTGCGAGGAAGAGCGCACAGCACATGGCGGCGAAGCCTGGATGACGGTTGCCAGCGTGGCCGTTGCGCGAAAAGTTCATGCGGGGGCACCTTTCGTGAGCAGGCTCCAGCCGAAGCGCGGGGCGCGGCGGAGGAGAACGGAGGCGAGGTTTTTCTCGCCCATGTGAGCGTGCAAAAGGTCCTCGAAGAAGATGGGCGTAGCGGCGAGGGCCTGAATGGCGCGGACCTGCAGGGCGGGCCAGCGGTCGAGGGTGAGCATGAGCTCGCCCATGGCGAGGGGCAGCTTGCCGATGTGCAGGTGGGCGCGGCGGTAGGGCTCGAGGGAGCCGGAGTGGATGGAGTCGGCGAGGGCGAGGGCCTGGCGGAACGAGATGGCGAGGCCTTCGCCGGTAATGGCGTCGGCTGAGCCGGAGGCGTCGCCGAGCAGTGCGACGAAGGAGTTGGCGACGCGGCGCAGCTTGCAGGACGCGGTGACGGCGGCGCGCTGGTGCGAGGCCAGCTCCGCGCCGGCGAGGCGGGCGGCGACCTCAGGGAAGTCGGCAAGGATGTTGACGCGGGCGCCCGCGGAGATGCGGCGGGGATCGCGGGTGATGTAGACGATACAGACGCAGTCGGGCGCAACGGGAGTGATGTAGAGCTGGCCGCCGGGAGCCCAGTGGACTTCGACGAACTCGCTCCAGGGCGCGACGCGATAGTGAGTGCGGAAGCCGAAGCGGAGAGAGCGTATGCGGGCGCGGTCCAGGCCAGCCCAGCGGCGGACCGAGGAGGCCTGTCCGTCGGCACCGATGAGCCAGCGGAAGCGCAGGGGTTGGCCGTTGACGAGGGCGGAGCGCAAGGTCCCATGCGGCGCATTGAGATTGGAATTGGATCCGGCGCCAGGGAGCTGAATGCGGCTGTTCCAGAGGATGCGGGCACCGGATTGTTCCGCGCGGGCAGTAAGCAGTGCATGGAGGTGGGGGCGGCGAATGCCGATGCCGGCGCCGCGGGGAAAGCAGGCGTCGACGCGATGGAGGGAGTTTGCGAAACGGATGCCGCGGAAGGGATGCCCGTCGGACGCGGTGAGCGCGATGCCGAGCCGGGCGAGCGTCTCGCGCGAATCCGGCATGAGGCCCTCGCCGCAGGCCTTGTCGATGGAGGCCGGGCGGGCCTCGACGACGGTGCAGTCGATTCCGCGCTGACGCAGCGCTATAGCGGCAGCAAGCCCGGCGGGACCACCGCCGACGATCAGGACTTCCGTGGCCGCGTTCGCCGCGACGTTCCGATTCAGCATGCCAGCAACACGACCTCAGCGTTTAGTACAACAGATGCGCAAGGGGTTAGACGAATGGCCCGGTGTTTTGCTGATGAAGTTTTCGTTATCCGCTTCGATCGGGATCACAGGGCTGGGAAGCGTCACTCGGAAGTGAGCGGAGTAAAGTCCGGGCGCTGCGATCCGATAAGTAGATTGGAGAGACTTGGCGACGGATCCCAAGTGCGAGCCGGCAGGCGCTGATTGCACGGGACATGCGGAGAGGGATGCTTCTGATGAATCTAAGCAGAATGGGCCTGAAGGTGAAGATTGCAGCCGGGTTCGGATCGCTGCTGGCGATCATCGCAGGGATGGGCCTGATCGGGTACCAGGCAGCGGTGGAGAGCGTATCGCTTTCGCACGAGATGGGGCAAAAGGCCGCGATGAGGGACCGCGCCTACGCGATCCGGGAGGCCTTTCTGCTGGAGCGGATCGGCACGCGGGATGTGTTGATGGGCCGGGACAACGAGAGCACGCACCTGTTTGAACATGGCGCGGCGGACTTCCGGGAGGGGATGGAGACGCTGAAGCCGCTGATCTCCACCGAGGAGGATCGCAACCTGTACGCAGGGGTAGCGCTGGCGGCTGCGAACTACACCCAGCGCAACGAAGAGGTGGTCGCCCGGTACCGTGCGGGAGATACGCGCGGGGCGATGAAACTGTTCAAGGACCATGAGGCGCTGGAGCGGGTCAACGCATTGACGGACGCGGTGAATGACCTGACGGTCGCGATTGAGCAACAGATGCGGGACGCACTGAGCCGGCATGTCGCGTCGGACGCCTGGACCAAGCGGCTGATGCTGATGCTGGCGCTGGTTGGTTTTGCGTTCGGTCTGGGCATTGCGCACTTCACGGCCTACTCGATCGTGCGTGCGATTCGCAGGATGCTGACGATGATCAACTCCATCTCCTCCAACAACCTGATGGTGGACGACATGGAGGTGAAGACATGCGACGAGATGGGCAAGGCGGCAGTGGGCCTGAACCGGATGAAGAACAGCCTGCGCGACGTGATTCTCTCGATCGCATCGACCGCACAGGATGTTTCCGGTTCGAGCCGTGAGATTTCGGCGACGGCCGCGCAGGCGGCGGGCAGCGCGGAGGACCAGAAGCAGCAGGTGGAAGAGATTGCTACGACCATGCAGGAGATGGCCGCAACCGTGCGCGAGGTCTCGCGAAACTCGAATGCGGCGGCACTGTCCGCCGAAAGCGCGGCGAGCAGTGCGCGGGATGGCGGCAGAATTGTGGAGGACGTGCTGGAGCGGATGCGCGGGATTGCGCAATGCACGCTGGATACAGCAGCGAACATTGAACACCTGGGGGCGCGGTCGGATGAAATTGGGAGGATCGTCGGGGTGATCGACGAAATAGCGGAGCAGACCAATCTGCTGGCGCTGAACGCGGCGATTGAAGCGGCCCGCGCAGGCGAACAGGGGCGCGGCTTTGCGGTGGTAGCGGGCGAGGTGCGCCGGCTGGCGGAGCGGACCACCGTGGCGACCAAAGAGATTGCGGCGGTGATCGAGAAGGTGCAGTCGATCACGGCGGATGCGGTCCGGCAGATGCGCTCGGGGACAGTGGCCGTGGAGCAGGGGGTGGAGGTGACGGGCAAGGCCGGCGACGCGATCCAGAGGATCATTCGCGAGGCAGACAAGGTTGGCACCATGGTGGCGCAGATCGCCTCGGCGGCGACCCAGCAGGCAAACGCGACCGAGGAGGTGAATGCGAGCATGGTCCAGATCAGCGAGCTTGCCGCCGAAGCGGCCGACGGGTCGCAGCTATCCGCGCGCGCCTGCGGACAACTGTTCGACCTGGCGCTGGGACTGGAGAACATGGTGGCGCGGTTTGAGGTGGGGCAGCGGGTTGCAGAGGCCGGAAAGGTTCCGGTGGCAGCCGCGAAGTGGGTGCCTGCTGCCTGATGGTTTGGGGAGCGTCAGCGTCCGTGGGAGGGATCGGGCGAGGCGGACACGCTGAGGTCGAGCTGGATGTGGGGGATGCCGGGGGCGTAGCAGTTGCCGTCGGAGTTATAGGTGGCGCCGCAGGACTGGGTGATGGATTTGCGGCGAGGAGACTGCGCGTACTGCCAGGCATCGGCGTTGAGGATGCCGCTGAGGTCGGGTGAGGACGGCCGTGACTGGACGATGCAGCCGGGCGCGGGCGGGCAGGCGTCCTGGATGACCCAGAAGGCGATGGGGTGGAGATGCCCGGCGGCGACGCGCTGGCGGATGTCCTGAATGGTGGTGATGGTGACAGGTTTGCCGTCCGGACCTTTGCCGTCGGGCACGGGCTGGCCGCTGGCGTAGAGACCGGGAAGATAAGCGGAACTGGTAATGGCCTCGGTCCACGCCAGCAGGTAGTCGGCTTGCTCGGGCAGCATGCGGCCGCCTTCTTCCTGGTCAAGGAAGAGGATGGTGCCGGGGGGAAAGCCTTCGCGGCGGGCGGCGGCGACGGCGGTGGCGGCGTCTTCGCGGGCGAAGGCAGCGGGCGGCTTGCCGGCCTTCTGCGCGAGGAGGATCTCCTTGTCCCAGCGGCCGTCGGCGAGGACGAGGAAACCGAAGCCATGGAGCAGGAGGATGTCGCGCTTGCCGACCCAGGGGTTCGAGTTGGTGCGGGGCGGGTTGGTGAGCCAGTATCCGGTGAAGGCGAACTGCTTGCGGAGAGCGGGGAGCTGGGCGTCGCCGGGATAGTCGTTCGCGTCGAAGCCGACGTAGTTCTGGGGGGCGGGCGCCGGCGGCGCCTGCTGCGCGCACGCGATGGCGGGGAGGGCGAGTGCGGACAGGGCGAGGGGCAGGAGGCGCATGAGAGCTTGGATGCGTGCAGGGGTAATTATAAAGTTTATGAAAGCTGTGCTACCTTGGCTGCCAGAGCTGTCGAGGGGGAGGAGAAACGTGATGGGCGAGGCGGCTGTGATGCAGGAGATTGATCCGCGGTATCCAGTGGGCAAATTCAAGCGGCTGGAGAAGGTGACGCCGCATATGCGCATGGCGGCGGTTGCGACGCTGGCGGAGTTGCCTGGGAAGTTGCGCGAGGCAGTGGAGGGGCTGGATCGGGTGCAGTTGGAGATGCCGTACCGCGAGGGTGGATGGACGGTGCGGCAGTTGGTGCACCACATTGCGGACAGCCATATGAACGCGTTTGTGCGGGTGCGGCTGGCGCTGACCGAGGACTGGCCAACCATTACGCCGTACGACGAGAAAGCGTGGGCGCTGCTGCACGATTCGGCGGCGCCGGTGGCATGGTCGGTGGCGCTGGTCGAGAACCTGCACGCGCGCTGGGTGATGCTGCTGGAGTCGCTGACCGAGGACCAGTGGGCGCGCGGCATGAAGCATCCCGTGAACGGACCGATGACGGTGGAGATGACAACGCAAATGTATGCGTGGCACTCACGGCACCACGTCGCGCATATCACGCGGCTTCGGGAGCTGGAAAGCTGGTGAGCCTCCGCTCCCTTCCTGCTGCTATCGGGCGATTCGATTGAAGATATCCCGTTCCAGCAGGTCGAGGACGGAGTCCATGCGGTCGAGGCCCCACGGGACGGTGAGGCGCCAGGCCTGCGCGTGCCGGAAGACATGGGCACACTGCTGGAACAGGGCGGACTGTTGCCCGGCCAGTGCAGGGACGTAGCCGACGTAAGTCATATCCATAAGGCCGGCGATGGCATCGACCAACGGCAGGGGTTGGAGGGCCGGCTGCGCCTGCGCGTCGGGATCCCTGGCCAGGAAGATGACGCGTCCGAGTTGGGACCGTGTGGATCCGGGATCGGGCAGGAAGAGCCGGAACTTGTCGTCGGTGGAGAAGACCCGGTTCTGCTCGAGGGGGGTCGCGCCGAGGTGCTGCAGGCTCTGGTTCCAGAGCTTGAGCCAGCCGGCCACAGGGATGACGCGCATCGTGCCGGCATCGGATTGCAGGAGGCAGATATCGTCGGAGACGACGCGGTGTCCGCGGCGCTGCAGGCAGGCGGCCAGGGTGGACTTGCCGGCGCCGGACTCGCCGAGGAAGGCGCTGACAACGCCACCGCACTCAACGGCGCTGGCGTGCAGGGGAAGCATGCCGTTTTGGTGGCAGAGCACGCCGAACACAGAGCCGAGCAGGTAGGTGGAGATGTTGGCGATGGGAGCGCCCGACTGGATCTCCAGGCGCACCTCGTTGCCATTGCGAACGTAGTAGCGGGCAGTGCCGGGGATGTTAAGCAGATACTCGGAGGAGGCAATCTGACACGTCTCCCCGCAGAATGCGGCGGCCTGGATGGCGCGGGGGACCTCTCCGAGGCGGATGGTGACCCGCCTTTCGCCGGAACCGCTGGAGTTGCGCAGTTCGGGGATGTCAATCTCCGAGTCGAATTGAAACGGCCCAAGATAAAAGACACGGGAGCTGGCTGTGGATTGGAGGGTTTGGTCGTCGATCGGCACGGACGTTGTTTCCTTACTGCATCCTACTTCAGTGCAGCGACGGCGGAGCAGGTTGCTGGCCGAGGGAGGGAGCAGCAGACTCGTGGCTGCGCAGGAAGTACCCCATGCTGATGGCGCGGGAGAGCGCCAGGTGCCAGCGGCGACTGACCGAGTAGGTATGGAAGCCGGACTGCGGCCAGTTGTCGAACAGGGCCTGCATGGCGGGCAGGTCAAGGGCGCGGCGAGCTGCGGGGGACTGCTCGATGAGCGACAGCTCGCGACGCAGTTCGGGCAGCGACTCGGTCATGGGCAGGTACCAGTCGGCGCTCTGGGTGCCTTTCAAGCGGCGCGTGATGGTGGATTGGGGCAGGCGCTGCTTCATGGTGCGGCGCACCAGCGAGCGGGAGTAGCCTCCGGCGATGAACTGCTCGCGTGGAATAGAGAAGCAAAAGTCATAAATGCGCTTGTCGGCGGCCGGGTCGCGCAGTTCCATCCGAGTTACCGCCTGCACTGCAGCGCGGAACGGACCAGGGTCGAAGAGTTCAAGCAGGTAGGTCTGGTCGGCGATGAGATTCGACCGACTAAAGTGAGATGGCCGGCGGTAGATGGACTCAAATATCTTGTTCTTCAGATCATGGCGGTGCATCCACTCGGGATTGACGAGAAGGTCAAAAAGACTCTCGAGGTTCTTTTGGGGGACCAGGGCCCGGCTCAACCAAAGCGGGAAGAGGCTGCGGGTCGCTTCGCGGGCACCGCCCTTGAGCGAAAGCTCGCCGCGGCTGCGCAACGCGTGAATATTGCGCGCAAGCCTGGCCCAATGTCCGCGCACGAAGTAGTGGCCGAGAACGCCCCAGCTATTCCAACTGATGGTGCCATTCCCAACGGAACCCTCCAGCATGACGCCGATGCCCCGCTGCCTGGCCTGATCGAGAATAGCCGTGATCCAGAGCATGTTCACCGGGTTCAGCGCAGGCTCATCCAGCGCATCGGTCCAGGCCCGCATGGTGCCGAGCAAATCGTAGCCGCGGGAGTCCAGGATCACGTGCTCGATATTGGGATAAAGACGGGCGACCTCGGCCGCGCCTTCGCGCTCGGAGGGAAGAAGCCAAGGCAGGACAATGCCGTTGAAATCGGGCCGCGGGACTGACGTGAATGCGGTGAGCCGCTTGCCCTTGGCGGCGAGGAGGCGAGCCGCGGAGGCGGTGACAGAAGCGCTGTCGAAGCCTGCGCTGAGGAACGATCCGACCGGCAAGATGCTGCGCAGGCGCGCCTCGGTGGCGCGATCGAGGAGTTCGAGGAGCGCTTCGGCGTATTCCTCGTCGCGCTGGTAACGAGTGGGCCGGGCGTTCGCGGGGTGCCAGTACTGCCTGCACTCGAAGGTGTTCGGGGTGATGCGAAGAAAGTGCCCAGGGGGGAGGCGCTGAATGCCCTCAAAAAACGTCCAGGCCCGGCCGGGCTTGGTGCCAGTGAGCCAGGCGGCGATTGGAAGCTCGGGAAACCCGCGCGGCAGGCCGGGCAGGCCGAGCAGCCCCTTGGGCATGGAAGCCAGTGCAAAAAAACTCCGGCCGCGGTGATAGAAGAGGGGGCGCTCGCCGGCGTGGTCGCGCGCCGCGAAGAGCTCCTGGCGGCCCGGCATCCAGACAGCGAAGGCGAAGCCGCCGAGCAGGTGGTCCAGGCAGGCTGAGCCCCAGCGCAGCCAGGCGGCCATCAGGAATGCGGAGTCGGAAAGCTCTTCGGGGTGGATGAGGCCAAGGTCACGGGCCAAGTCAGCCCGGTTGTCGAGCCTGATATCGGCTACCAGACAAGCCGAGCGGTCTTCGCTCCAGAGCGGCTGAAGGTCGAAGCGGTCCTCGGGAAGTGAGTCCTTAAAATTGCCCCCGAGGGCAATATGCTGATCGTTCCAGCAAACCTGGCGATCCAGGCCATACATCCGCAGAGACGAGAGCATGGTCCCATGTAACTTGCTTACGGGAGGCTGGTTCGCGTTCACCCAGATCGCGCTTACAGCGGACATTCTTCTTCATTCTTCCGGAAACCGGGACATCTAGCTTCTGGCGCCGCCGTCGGGACCGGCATGGGATCCATGCTTTGCCGAGTTGAGGAGGATGGTCTTGAGAACCGGGGGGGTCCAGATCTTCTTGCGATTCATCGTCGAGTCTCCTGTGTTTCTCTCATTCATGGGTGAGTCTCCTAACTCTCTCATTCATGGGTTGCTGTGTTGCTGCCAATGCAGTCCGACAGCGCGGCAGCCGAAAAACCATAGCAAAACTCTCTGGCTTCCCAAACGGCTGGCAACGACTAAAGTGTGCAAGTGAGTCTCACTCGACTCATCTTAATCTTAGCACACCGGAACTGGCTCGCATGCCCAGAAAGGGTTACGCGATCAACCCGAAAAGGGAGTGGCCCAGTTGGATGCAATCTGCCTGCGCCGAGATGGTTGCAGATCGCTGCGGGATGGTATCAGTCTGTAACGGCAGGAAAACCGCCCGTCTTTAATCCCATAGAATCTATGGGTAGTTATCTAGCCGACGTGCCCTGGGGTAAGCAGAGGTGAATGCACTGCGAGGACAGATCGAGAAGATGGGCAGCTCTTCCAGCGTTCTGCTCCGGGCCGGCTATCGGGGAATCAAGGCTCTGGGAGCGGCGCGGCGCTTTGTCGTAAGCCCGCGGATTCGCTCCCAGGTGCTGACCGGTCTGCATTACAAGGACCAGCACCTTCAGTTGGAAACCTATTCGTGTGACGACCGCTATCCGGTGCTCTTCGAACAGTGCAGGCAATATTTTATGGGCCGTTCCTCGCTCAAAATCCTGTCATTCGGCTGCTCTACCGGGGAAGAGGTCTTCACCCTGGCGAGGTATCTGCCGGAGGCCAAAGTTGTGGGCGTCGATATCAACCCGTGGTGCCTGAAGCAGTGCACCAGGAAGAACCACAGCGGTCAACTGAGCTTTTTTCACAGCCGGTCGCAGGAGTTCGCCGACTCCACGGGTTTTGATGCCATCTTCTGCATGGCGGTGTTTCAGCGCACCGAGCACAGAACCGAAAACGCCCAGCCCGGCGACACCGGCTTTACGTTTGCGCGCTTCGAAGGCGAGGTGGCGATGCTGGACCGGAAGCTGAAGCCGGGCGGACTTTTGTTTCTGGATGAATGCGACTTCAGCTTCGAGCAGACGGCGGCCGCGGCGCGGTACCGACCTGCGGAACTTGACGGCAATCGCGCGCTGCGGCAACGTCCGCTGTTCGATCGCGAGAATCGCCTGATCGCGAAGGAATCCTACGCCTTGCGCTGTTTCATCAAGCAGGCGGAGTAGGCTCGCGCGGTCAGTGCTAGACTTCTCTCGATAATGATGCCGACCAGAGTTCGACCCGGCAAAGCTTCCGCGGAATCCGAACAGACGCCCCAACAAGTCGCCGCAGCGCTGGAGGAGTTCCTCGCTGAGCATCCGAAGGCGGTGGTGCTGGAGGACGGCAAGGTGCTGTTCGACATGCGCGTGGCAAAGTACTCGCTGACAACCGAGCATGGACGATGCGCGCTGCAGCTTTGGAGCGATGAGCGGAACATCGTTCGCCGGGTGAGCAGAACCGTCGAACGCACGGCGATGCTGCGGCTGACCACGCACAGGTTCGGGCAGACACGGCCGGGGTCGCTGGAGTTGGTGGCAGACCGGGACCGGCGAACTCCGTCGACGCGCGAGGCCACCCGAGTGCAATATCTGCGCATGCTGGAGCGGGCGATGCTGCGCGGCCGGGGCCTGCGCGGCGAAGATCAGGGCTGGGGCGATTGGAAGCCCGACGGCTTCCGCACCGCGATGGACCTGGAGAAGAGCTTTGGGCCGGCGTATGCGCGCGGGTCGCTGGTGCAGGGGCAGCAGGCGTGGGCGGTGATCGGGGTGAATGCCGCGGAGACGCAGACGACGGTGGACGGAATCCTGACGCTGGGGGTGCTGTGGCTGGCGCACTGCCGCGAAAACGCTGGCGGGCGGAGGCTATACCGCGGACTGCGGCTGATTGTGCCGAAGGGAATGGCGACGCTGACGGCCTCGCGGCTGGCGTGGATGAATGCCGACGCGGCGCAGTGGGAGCTGTGGGAGTTTGACGAGAAGACCGAGGAACTGGAGCAGCGCGATGCAGCGGACCACGGCAACCTGTCGACGCGGCTGCTGCAGGCCGCGAATGAGGCAGCGGCGCGGGAGCGCTTTGCGGAGGCGGCAGCGCGGGTGATGGCGCTGGTGCCGGAGGCAATGCGCGCGGCGGTGGAGCAGCGGGTACGCAGCGGGTCGGAGATGGCGTTTCTGCTGCATGGGCTGGAGTTTGCGCGAGTGCGAATGGGCTACGCGGGCGCGAGCTTCAACCGCGTGCAGGAGGTCACGTTTGGAGCGGGGGCGAATGAGACTCCGCTGACGGAAGAGAATGCGGGAGAGTTGAGCGGGCTGGTGGCGCGGCTGTTCGTGCGGCGGGCGGCTCGGGAAAAAGGGGCTCGACCGGGCGGTGCGAGACCGGACGCGCGCGATCCGCTGTACCGGATGCAGCCGGAGCGCTGGCTGGAGAGTGTGCTGCGGCGAGACGTGGCGGCGATCGATGGGCATCTGGACGCGGCTCATGTGTATACGCAGGTGCCGGCGTTTGCGGCGTCGGACCGCGGGATGCTGGATCTGCTGTCGGTGGACAAGGATGGGCGGCTGGCGGTGATCGAGCTGAAGGCGGACGACGATCTACACCTGGCGCTGCAGGGGCTCGACTACTGGGTGCGCGTGCGCTGGCATCACCAGCAGAATCCCGACCGGATGAGCGGGCTGGGCGAGTTCCAGCGGCATGGATATTTCGGCGGCGTGCGGCTGGCGGAGGGTGCGCCGCGGCTGTACCTTGTGGCGCCGGCGCTGCGGGTGCATCCGGCGACCGAGGTGGTGCTGCGGTATCTGTCGCCGAGGGTGGAGTGGGAGCTGGTGGCGTTGGGCGAGCGGTGGCGGGAAGAGGTGAAGGTGGTGTGGCGGAAACGGAGTGGGGACGCGGCAAGAATTTGAGCGGTTCCGCTTGAAGGCGGGTTACGATAGCGGACATGCGCGGCTATTGGAAGGCGGGGAAGTTTCATCCTCATGAGCCGGCGCGCGCGGAAGCGCTGGCGGGAGTGGCGCTGGCTTCATTTGGTGCGCGGGCAGCGGCGTTTGCCATCGACTTCTTTCTGGTGGTGCTGGCGTATTCGCCGCTATATATAGGGTTCAGGTATCTGCTGCTGCGATTGCGCGGCGTGAATCCGAAGGACATCAACATCCATCTCGAGTTTGGATTTCATGACATTGGCAGCCTGGTGGCCCTGGTAGTGTACTTCGGCCTGCTGGCGTACTGGTGGAACGGGCGTACGATCGGCAAGCGGCTATTGAAGATCCGCGCAGTGTCATTGATCGGCGAGCGGATCACGCTGTGGCAATCGGTGGAGCGCGCGCTTGGTTATGGCGCATCCGCGCTGGAGGGCGGATTCGGGTTTGTGCAGTACTTCATTCACCGCAACCACTGTTGCGTGCATGACCGGATCGCCGAGACGATTGTGGTAAAAGAGCCGCGCAACGCCGTCGCAGTTGTAGTTGAGCCTGCGAACATGGAAAGCGTTTGAGACAGGATCTGCGCTGCGGTCTCTAATCGCAGCCGGCGCCGAGGGCTTCGAGGCTCATGGAGGCATCGGCGGGGGTTGGGTCGGGGTCGGGCAGGTGAGGGTGCGGGTTCTCGAAGAAGCGCTCGACTTCGGCGAGGACGGCGTGGCCGGATTTGGCTTCGAAGATGGCTTTGCGCAGGTGAGCGCCATTGGGAACGCCGTGGGTGTACCACGCGGCGAACTGCTTCATCTTGCCTACGGCGTCGCGATTGCGCTGGTCGCGTGCGATCTGGCCCGCGGCGATGATGGCGGCGGCGCGCGTGGCTTCGGCGGCTTCCTCGAGGGCGATCTCGTCGACCAGCATCTGGAAGTAGGTGCGGATCATGCGATAACGGTCTGAATCTGTCGGGATGTCGTAGGTGCCGACGCCGGTGGCTTCCTTGCTGGCGGTGTACTGCGCGATCTGGCGGAAGATCCACGGGTTGGCGGGGGCGGCGCGGCCGATCATGACGGCGTCGCAGTGGGTGGCGTCGACCATGGCGGCGGCGTCCTCGGGCGTGCGGATGTCGCCGTTGCCGATGACGGGAATGTTGACGGCGTCCTTGACGGCGGCGATGTACTCCCAGCGGGCCTGGCCGGTGTAGCCGTCCTCGCGGGTGCGGGCGTGGAGGGCGACGGCGTTAAGGCCGCAGTCTTCGGCCAGCTTGGCCAGGTCGACGCAGACGATGTGGTTGTCGTTCCAACCCATGCGGAACTTGACGGTAAACGGGATGGTGACGGCGGCGCGAACTGCGCGGAAGATGCGCTCGATGGTGGGCAGGTCGCGCAGCAGGCCGGAGCCGCCGTTGCAGGAGACGACGCGCTTGGCCGGGCAGCCGAGGTTGAGGTCGACCAGATCGAAGCCGGCGTCTTGCACAATGCGGGCGGAGTCGGCGAGGGTTTCGGGGTTGGAGCCGAAGAGCTGCGCGGAGATGGGGTGCTCGTCGTCGTAGTAGGTGAGGTAGCGCTTGCGCTTGGTCTCGCGCATGCGGGAGAGGCCGTCGGCGGAGGTGAACTCGGTCATGATGAGGCCGCAGCCGGACTGCTGGTTGGTGGTGGGAGTGTCGATATTGGGCGAATCGTGATCCCACATCTCAGAAGCGAGACCTGGGGCACCCGCTTCGGTGGGTGAGGCGAACATCGACGCGTTCTTGATGAAGCGGCGGAAGACGGTGTCGGTGACTCCGGCCATGGGCGCGAGCACGGTCGCCGGCGCGATGCGCACGCTTCCCACGGTGACGTTGGCGGGCACGCGGGTGTGCTCGGGCATCGCGTGCTCGGCAGGCGAGTCCCACTTTTTCTGCTCGAGGGTGTAGCGCTTCTTCATCCTTACCTTGAATGCTAAAGCGAAAGGCCCCCGCGGTGGCGGAGGCCCTTACGCGTGGAGTGGTTAGCGTTACTTGGCTGCTGCCTTGGCGGTTTCGGCCTTGGCGGCGGCTGCGGTTGCGGCTTTGCCGGCGTCGGCTACTTTGCGGCGGAAGCGCTCGACGCGGCCCGCGGTGTCGACCAGCTTCTGCTTGCCGGTAAAGAACGGGTGGCACTGGGAGCAGATTTCCACGACGATGTCGCCCTTGTTGGTGGAGCGGGTCTCAAACGAGTTGCCGCAGGCACATTTGACGTGGATAGTGGCGTACTTCGGGTGAATTCCTTCTTTTGGCATTGAATCTCTCTTTTCTTGAGTGTTGCCTGCCGGCTCGCGGTTCGCTTGCAACGGGTGCGGTCACCATCACATCGATTTGCCTGTCGCGGAAGCCCACAGAGCCCCTGCCAGTGACGACCGGGAGCACGATGGCTAACTTACGTTAATCTTATCATTTCTCGCATTCCTCTTTTAATCTTGGATTCCCACATGCGGCAATGCGATTCACACCGCCGCGGATGCGCGATACTTGGGGTTGGCCGCGGCGGAGTCGGTTGGGCATGGTCGAGAAGATGGTTGAAGTTTGCAGTTTGTGCGAGGGTTCGGGGCTGCGGATTGTCGAGGAGGACGGCCGGCAAGTGGCGCGGCCGTGCGAGTGCCGGATTGAGCGGCGGGCGGCGCGCATGCTGGAACGGGCACATATTCCCAAGCGGTATGAGCACTGCTCGCTGGACAACTTTGAAAGCGGGTTCCGCGGGGCCAACAAAACGCTGGCGGCGGCACATATGCGGGCACGCAAGTTTGTGGACGGGTATCCGGCGGAGACGGCGGGCACGGGGCTGCTGCTGACCGGCTCGATCGGCGTGGGCAAGACCCATCTGGCCGTCGGCATATTGCAATCGCTGGTGGCGGAGCGCGGCGCCTATGGACTGTTCTATGACTATCGCGACCTGCTGAAGCAGGTGCAGAACAGTTACAACCAGAAGGTTGCGGCCACCGAGATGGAGGTGTTGCAGCCGGTGTTTGATGCCGAGGTGCTGGTGCTGGATGAGTTGGGCGCGGCAAAACCAAGCGAGTGGGTGTGGGACACCGTCGCGCACATCCTGAATACGCGATACAACGACCGCCGGACGACGATCATTACCACCAACTATGCGAATCTCGAGCCGTTGGGCGCCGAGTCCACGCCGGGATCGAATGGATCGGCTCGGGCCACAATGCGCGAGGAGACGCTGGGCGACCGCATTGGGGAACGCATGCGCTCCCGGCTGCAGGAGATGTGCGTGGTGGTGGAGATGCAGGGCGAAGACTTTCGCCAGAAGGTGAAGCGCGCCAGCTTCGCCTGAGGCGGGGTGCTAGGTGGTCGCCGCCATCAGAAGCAGGCCCACACCGCCTATGCAGGCGACCCAGTAGAGGATGTCGCCCGGGTGCGGACCGCGCGGGCCGCCGCCGCGGGTGTCGGGCGGCAGGCGCAGCAAGTCGGCTGCGGGGTGGGCCGCCGCATCTGCCTGAAGAATCTGGTCGTTGGTAAGTTGTTGGCTGACGGTCACGCGAGCGCGTACAGGGTCAAGCCTGTGGCCGTTTGCGGCGATTGGGGCGAACGCTGGGGGATAGGTTATGGGACTAGCTGCCATGGTGGACGACTCCCTCTGCCGCACCGGCATGCGCGGCAACTTTGCTTCGATCTGATGTGATCGGCGTTCGGCGCCGCCTTTTAACGCTCTGCCTCGGGCGGACGACGATATCACCTTAGGCCGGAGCTTGAGCGAGTGGACATCCTTCTTTTGGGTGATTCGGCGACCTTTTGGGGGATGCGGAGAAAGAAGTTGTCAGTTCTCAGTTGCAGGTGAGTGCAAGAGCGATGGGCCAAAAGCCGAGAACTGAATTGAGAGCCGGGAACTTACCGGAGAATTTCACGCAGAGGTATAAAATCTCGGCTTATGAGCGAACAGGGACAGCCAATTCACGACGGACCGGATAGCGGGGGGCGGGATGCCGCCAGTCAATCCACGGTGGAGACACCGATCTTCGGCGCACCGCCAGCTGAACGCGGAGGCTTTCCCCCGGCTGTTTGGGGGGTCGCCGCGCTGATCGTGATTGTGGTGATCGGCGCGTTGGTATACGCCGGGCGGAAGAAGCCGGCGCCGGCGCCAAACACACTGCAACCCGCGGACGCGTATGCGGCCAGCCTCTCGCTCTCGCAGTTCGCGATGAGCGAGGCAGAGAACCTTTCGGGCGGCAAGCTGACGTATCTGGATGGGCACGTTCGCAATGCGGGCGATCGCACGGTGAGCGGAGTTACCGTGCAGGTGGTCTTCGAGAACGACCTGGCGCTGGCCCCGCAGATCGATACGGTGCCGCTGACGCTGATCCGCATGAAAGACCCGTATATCGACACCGAACCGGTTAGCGCGGCCCCGCTGAAGCCCGGCGACGACCAGGAGTTCCGCCTGACCTTTGAAGCCGTCCCAGACAACTGGAACACCCAGATGCCGATGGTCCGCATTATCCACACTGAGTTCAAGTAGTTGTCAGTTGTCAGTTCCCGGTAAAACGGGCGACTGGAGTTTGAGGTTGTCTGGGTGGTCGAGACCAGGATCCGCTATCTGCCTCGAGCGTAATTTTTACTGGCGCGCGGGCAGAATTGTCCGGTTTTGCTGCGCTCGAGGGAGCTGCTGCCCACGCGGACAGGGGCCCAATTCCACTTGATTATCAGGCACTTGCCCACCCGTAGAGGGTTTGGGAAGGGTTTGGCTGGAGGCTTGCTCTAGTCATGGCAGCCGCATGCGTGTCAGCAGTTGTTCCACAGGCCGCCGGTGCCAGGAGACGCAAACCAATGATCAATCTTGCTAAAGGCTTAGGTCTTTCCGCTCTGATATTAGGAGGAACGATGGGAGCAACCGTACTTGCGCAGACGCCCGCGACGGATCAATCGGCGCCCCCGGCCGCGAACCAGTCGGCGCCCTCCGCCGCGATCAACCCCAATGACAGCACGACCTATGCGACCGGCAAGCCTCTGGAGAACCAGTCGCGCGAAGGCTTCTGGGGGAAGGTGAACCCGTTCGCCCGCAAGAAGTGGGTAGCGCGCGAGGTGGATCCCATCCGGGACCGCACCAACGAGCTCGACCAACTGCAGGCGAAGAACGCCAATGACATCAAGGACGTTGACCGCCGCGCCACGGACGGCATCAACAACGCGATGATGGCGGCCAACACGGCCGACTCTCACGCCGCCGATGCGGCCAACAAGGCCAACGCCGCGCAGTCGACTGCAACCGGTGCAATCACCCGCACCGACCAACTCAACGGCACGGTCAGCAACCTCGACCAGTACAGCCAGGTCACCTCTGCCGACGTGAAGTTTGCGGCTGGCCGGACGACCCTGGGCCCGCAGGCCAAGTCCGATCTCGACGAAATGGCGCAGAAGTTGGCCGGCGAGAAGGGCTACATTATCGAGATCCAGGGCTACAGCCGCAGCGGCGTTCAGGCGTCGCAGGCGATGGCCGACTCAGTGGCCCGCTACCTGGTTACCGAACACCAGGTGCCGCTCTACCGCATCTATCGCACCGGCCTGGGCAAGGCCGCGACCACGGCGACCACAGGGATGGCGTCAGCAGCGGGACCACAGCAGGCTGACAACGAAACCCCGATCACCAATGGCGTCCGGGTGACGCTGCTGCACAACAGCCTGGCCACGATGGGTCCGGCGTCAGCCTCGAACACGTATCCGTCTTCCCCGTCTCCGGCTATGCCGAGCCAGACAGCGCAGCCGGCGACGAATCAGTAGTCCTCCCCGGGACGAAAGCGGAGATGGCGGGGGAACCGGGCTGAAGCTCCTCCCGCCATACCGCCAAGGATTTCGCGGAATCGGGCCCAAGAGCGCGACCGCAACAAGCTCTCCTTACCAGAGAGAACCAAGGCAGATTGGCCCCTCACTCGAGGGGCCGTTTTTTGGCCTGGGGTTTGTCGCATGCGGCATAGAATGTGGATGGACCCCCCTGCAACGCCGTGGCGACCGCCTCCCCACTCGGAGGATTCCTCGGGAGTTGCCTATGCGCATTCAAGCGTTGACCTTACTGGCTGTTTTCGCCCTGCCATTTCCGATGATGGCAGAGACCTTCGATTTCAACCTTATCGATACTGGAGTTACATCAAACGAATCAGGGATGCCGACGATCGTTGCAGGCACAACCGACGGGGCCGCTTCTTTTACTTTGGATCTCACCCCACCCTCAACTGGCACTGAAACATACAATGTGGTGGGCTACGATGGGGCAACCCAAGGCGTCACCGCCATGTCTTTTACGCTTGATGGTGAAACCTTCGACCTCGCCGATGCAAACGACTCCAACGTCGAAGCTGCTTTTGACAACGGCGTTCTGGCAGTGCTGGACTATGTCGGAACAATCAATTCCGGGTATCAGTTCGATCTGACCGTAGATGGCCCCAGCGAAACACCCCCCACTTATTCCTTGAGCAGCAATCAATACGGAACTGACACTATTGTGCAGCGAGGTAATGTCCAACCCACACCTGAGCCTTCGGGCCTGCTGCTGCTCTGGACAGGGATGGCGGCAGTGGCTGGTTCGGCTTGGCGGAGGGGCGGGGGAACCTCTAGACGAGTGCGGATTCCTTGACCGACGGTTTGCGGCGGTCGGAACTCCGGCGACGGTCGGCCAGCAGATCGACCGCCAGGGGAACCGCCTGCTCCTCCGACATCTGGGGGAAGTAGGCGTTGGCGAAGTACTGGCCGAGCATGCGGTGGGTGTTGAAGAACGAACCATTGATCCCGATGCAGTGCTGCTGCATCCTCGCCCAGGCGTTGGGCCGGGCGTAGAGCGGCGCAATCTTGCCCTCCAGCTTGTCGTAGAGGCTGGACGCTTCGCTGTCCTCGTCGTCGGCGTCGTCGATTGCCCACCCGGTCAAGTCCTCCGCGCATCCCTCGATCCACCATCCATCGAGCACACTGAGGCTGGGGACGCCGTTCAACGCGGCTTTCATTCCAGATGTTCCCGAGGCTTCATACGGCCGGCGCGGCGTATTGACCCACACGTCGACGCCCTGGGTCAGCAGGCCGCCAAGCTCCCAGTCGTAGTTTTCGAGGTAGAGGATGCGCACGCCGCTGGCCTTCAGGCTGGCAGCGGCCTCGAAAACATCGCGGATCAGTCCCTTGCCGGCCACGTCTGCGGGATGGGCCTTGCCAGCGAACAGAATTTGCAGACCGCCGATCTTCTTGGCCAGCCTGGCGAGGCGCTTGGGATCGTGGAAGAGCAGGCTGGCCCGTTTGTAGGTGGCCACCCGGCGGGCAAAGCCGAGAGTCAGCATCTTGGGGTTGAACTGCTGGCCGGACCGGCGCGCCACCTCGGCGAAGAGGCGCTGCTTGGCGATCTCGTGGCAGTTCGCAATCTTGGCCGGGGCAATGCCGTAGACGGACCGGAAGTAGTGGTTATCGTGCCGCCACTCGGGGATCTCGGTGTCGAAGAGCGCCTGCATCGGCTCAGATACCCAGGTTGCAGCGTGGACCCCGTTGGTGATGGCGTGGACGTGATAGTCCGGGAACATCTGCTGGGACACCTTGCCGTGGTGCATGGAAACGCCGTTGACGTAGCGCGAAAAGTGCAGCGCCAGATAGGTCATATTGAGCAGCCCGTTGTGCAGGCAGCCGAAGCGCTCGATGGCATTGCCGCGATCCGTGCCGAGAACGGTGTACATCTGGTCCAGGCCGAACTGGTCGTGTCCGGCAGGCACGGGGGTGTGGGTGGTGAAGACGCAATACTGGGCGATGGCCGCCACATCCTCTTCAGTCGCCTGCTCCAGCGGCGCGCCGCCAAGGCGCTCCTCCAACAGCCCAATGCCGAGCAGCGCGGCATGGCCTTCGTTCATGTGGTAGACCTCGGGCTTGACGCCAAGCGCCCGGAGCAGGGCGACGCCGCCGAGCCCCAGCACCGTCTCCTGACACAGCCGATAGTAGGTGTCGCCGCCGTAGAGGTGGTCGGTCAAATGGCGGTCGTAGAGGTCGTTGCCCTCCACATCGGTGTCCAGCAGAAACACCGGGATCACATGCCCGGCGACGCCCACCACATCGAACCGCCAAGCGCAGATCGAGACACTCCGCCCCTCCATGGAGATAGTGACCACGCGCTGCGCGCTCGGCAACAGGGTCTCCGGCGACCAGGGCACATCGGACTCGGTTTGTTGGCCGACTTCGTCCAGATGCTGGCGGAAGTAGCCGCGGCGATGCACGAGCGAGACAGCGATCATCGGCGCAGCGGTATCCGCCGCGGACCGCAGAGTGTCGCCGGCAAGCATGCCCAGACCGCCCGAATAGGTCGGGACGTCCTTGGCCAGGGCGATCTCCATGGAAAAGTAAGCGATCCTGCGGGTCGAGAGATCGAGGTCGGCAACGATTGGAACTCGGGAAGGGGAGGCCGGAAGCGTCATACCTGCGATAAGTCCTTTGGGAAAGCTGAGAGAGTCCAATATTCCAAAAATCCGGTCTGAGACCGGATTGCGTGCGCCGTCCGCTGGGACAACAACCTATAGCTTACCAAAGCGGGAAGTGGACGGACCACGGCCCCGGGTAATCATTTCGGTGCGTCGCATGCCCTCTATCGGCTATTGACTCCGGTGAGAACAGCGGCGGTCGCTGCCTCCAGGCGCCGGCCGATCTCTTCTACCCAGGTTAGATGCTCGGGCTTCATCATCACGGAGCGCAGACAGGTGACGTGATCGTCGTCCGTGGAACCGGGCCAGGTTGTTGCAGGAAAGAACCTTGCGGGCAGCGTGGCCAGCGCGAGATAGAGGTCCCGGCGGCGGGCCTGGTCGAAGATGGCCTGTGCCTTGGCCGATGAATCGTCCACCGTCGCCCCCTTCACGCCCCAGAACACAATGTCGAGTGCAGGCGGGGCGATGGGCAGGACAAATCGCGGGTCGGCGGCCAGCCTCTGACGCATGGCCAGAGCCGCCTCGCGTCCCGCCTCCAGTCCGCGCGCGAATTCGCCTCCCACAGTGCAGGGCAGCAGCCGCTGGGTCGCCCACAGCGCCACCGCCGAGGCCCCGGCGCGCGAGCATTCGAGGGAAATCTGGCCCAGGTGCAGCTCCTTCGAGGTGAAATAGGTGAACGGCGAGTCGTGCCGGTAGAAACGGCCCACCGCGGGGTCGCGGAACAGAACACAGCCGCAGCCATACGGCTGCAGGCCATGCTTGTGCGGATCGACAACGAGGGAGTCGGCCTGTGGGATTCGGTCGAAGGCCGCGCGCGCCTCGGGGCCGAGATTGCGCGCGAGCACGAAGTAGCCGCCGTAGGCCGAGTCCACATGGATGCGGAAACCGTGCTTTTGCTGCAACTCCAAAATGCGGTCCAGCGGATCGACCGCGCCTACGGCAGTAGTGCCCAGCGTGGCGACCACCGTGCCGATGTCCTGCGTGTTCAGGGCATGCTCCAGCGCGTTGACGTCCATGCGGCCGGCGGCGTCGGAGCGGATGGTGACGCAGGGCAACCCCAGCACGCCGGAGATGCGGGTGTGGGTGTAGTGCGCCTGGTCGGATGCAGCTACCGCGCGCACGCTTCCCTGCTCGCGCTGCAATTGGCCGGCGACCCACAGCGCTTCCAGATTGGCGAAGGTCCCGCTGCTGGAGAGATGGCCGAGATGTTGCGGAAAACCGAACATCTTCGCGAGCGCCGCAACCGCCTCGAACTCCATCGCCGAGCTGGCGCGACCGCCGTCCAGCGCGTGGTTGTTGGGGTTCAGCGACATCGCCAGCGCGTAGGCCGCGCGCGCGATGGGATGCGGCGGTTTCAGCATCTGGCCCGCATACAGCGGGTGCGCGTAGGGATCGCTGTCGTGCATCCGCTCGGCAACCTCGCCGAGGACCGCCGCGGCGGCTTCGCCCAGCGCCGGCTGCGGGCTCTCGGGCAGGCGCGCAAAGCCCGCATCGAGCGTTGCCTGCGCCTCACCCAGCCGCAGCAGGAATTGGTCCAGTTGCGGGTCGGGCTGGGTCATCGCGTAAGGAAGCCAAACTTCAGCGCACAGCCTGCAATTCCGGCGAGAACCAGCGCCAACACGGTCCACGGAGCCGCACTGCGAATGCGCTTCCGCAACGCCTCAATCAACAGGATTACGGCAAACAACAGGACCATTAGAACGACGCCGTCCCAAATGAAGATGCGGGTGCCGTCGGGTGTGGTCCCGAGCACTTGCTCCATGTGGAACGGCGGGAAAAAGCTGCCCGCAGCAAACACCAGCCAGAACAAAACAAACTGCAGCAACGCGAAGAACACATTCTTGATCAAAATCGCTCCTCTGAACAGGTTCGATGGACACGATTGTCCGGCCCCATCATCTTAGAACCTGCTGGCCGGTCTTGCGACAAGCTTACGCGCCTGGCCGCTGAATTAGCTCACGGTGAAACGCGTCTCCAGCTTCTCGCGGCGGCGCTCGATCGCCAGTTCGATCAGCCGGTCGATGAGCCTTCTGTACGGCACGCCGCTGGCCTGCCACAGCTTCGGGTACATGGAGATGCTGGTGAACCCGGGCATGGTATTGATCTCGTTGAGAAAGACACGCGGCTTGCGGACCTTGCGGCCCTTGGCGTCGTGGGCCGGCTCCATCAGGAAGTCAACGCGGGCGAGGCCTGAGCAGTCGCAGGCGCGGAAGGCGGCCAGCGCCATCTCACGAATCTGCTTCGACTCGGCCCTGCTGAGCTTTGCGGGAATGATCGGGATGGATGGATTTTCCGACGGCTCGTACTTCGACTCGTAGTCGTAGAACTCCTTGTTGGGGATGATCTCGCCGACCACCGACGCCTCGGGCGCGTCGTTGCCGAGGACCGCGACTTCGAGTTCGCGCGGCTTGACGTCCGGGCCGCCGACGCCTTGCTCGATCACCAGCTTGCGGTCGAAGCTGGCGGCGAGATCGATCGCCGCAGAAAGTTCGCCGCGGCCGTGCACTTTGCTGATGCCGACCGAGCTGCCGAGGTTCGCCGGCTTGACGAAGACCGGGTAGGTCAGCGATTTCTCGATCAGCCGCGTCGCGCGCCTGGGGTCGGCGCGCCACTCGCTGCGCAGCAGGGCGACGTAGGGGGTTTGCGTAAGGCCGGCGGCGGCGAACAGACGCTTCATGGCGTCCTTGTCCATGGCGGCGGAGGAGCCGAGGACGCCCGAGCCAACGTAGGCGATGTCGGCCAGTTCGAACAGCCCCTGGATCGTGCCGTCCTCGCCAAACGTGCCGTGCAACACGGGAAAGACGACGTCGAGCGACGTAGCCAGCGGGTTGCCGGGCTGCGCGAGTTCGGCGCTGGCGACGTGCTGCAGCGAATCCGTGGCGCGCCGCTGCGGGGGTAGCGGCGGAATGTGAAGCTCCTCGCCGCTGCGCAGGACGGCCGCGGAGATGGCGAACTCTGCGGCGGCTTCGGAGATGTCTTCCGGCTGGGCGGCGCTGGAGAGCGCGGGCTGCGCCAGCGGGTTGTTGTCAAGCAGGCGATCGGCCTCGGCGCCGGTGAGCCAGCGGCCCTGCTTGTCGATGCCAATGGGGACGACGTCGTAGCGCTTGCGGTCGATGGCTTTGAGGATGGAGGCGGCGGAGAGGAGCGAGACTTCGTGCTCGCCGGAGCGGCCGCCAAAGAGAATGCCGACGCGTAGTTTTTTCTTTGCCATGCTGAGGTAAGGGTACGGCAGATGGATGGGTTTCCCAAGCGGGATGTTGACTGAGGCGCTTGGTCAGCGCTTGCCGCTGAAGCTGTGGATGAGGCGGCGATCGCGCTTGGACGGGCGGCCGGTGGGGATGTGCGGGATGGGTCCGAACCGGCGGCGATCGTCGGAATCGGCGGCCTTGCGGCGAGCTTCCGCGCTGGCTTCGGTTTCGCGATAGAGCGTCTGCGCAACGGCTGCGGGGCCGCGCTGATGACTGAGCGCGAGCACTTCGATCTCGAACTCGGCGGCTTCGTTCTTGATCTGCAGCCGGTCGCCGGTGCGGACCTCGCGGGCGGGCTTGGCGCGGACGCCGTTCGACGTGATGCGGCCCATCTCGCAGGCCTTGGAGGCCAGCTCGCGGGTCTTGAAGAAGCGCGCGGCCCACAGCCACTTGTCGATGCGCGTGCCGTCCATGCGGCTATTTTACGGTCGCGAGGGGCAAAGGCTTAACACCTATGGGCACCGACGAGCACCGATTAAGAGTGGACCACGTAGAGGCTATTCTCAAGTGATCTCATTGCCATTAGTTCCTTGCTTCTGAATCGGCGCCTGTCGGCGATGATCGGTGTTAAGTTGTAGGAATGCCGGAGCTGCCTGACATTGCGGCATATATCCACGCGCTGGAGCCTCGTGTGGTGGGACAGCCGTTGTTGCAAGTGCGGCTGGCGAGCGCGTTTCTGCTGCGGACGGTCGAGCCTTCGCTGAAGAGCGTGGAGGGCCATGTGGTGCGCGAGCTGCGGCGGGTGGGCAAACGGATTGCGTTCGGGTTCGAGGGCGGCCACTGGCTGGTGCTGCACCTGATGATTGCGGGGCGACTGCACTGGCGCGCGGCGGGCGCGAAGCTGGCGGGACGGAATGCGCTGGCGGCGTTCGACTTTCCCAACGGGTCGCTGGTACTGACCGAGGCGGGATCGAAGCGGCGGGCGTCGTTGCACGTGTTGGCGGACGAGGCCGGGCTGGCAGCGGCCGATCCGGGTGGAATCGATGTGCTGGCGAACGGGTTGGACGCCTTTCGCGCGGCTCTGACCACCGAGAACCGGACGCTGAAACGCGCGCTGACCGATCCGCGGATTGTGAGCGGGATTGGAAACGCGTACTCGGATGAGATTCTGCATGCCGCCCGGCTGTCGCCGATTGCGCTGACACACAAGCTGACGCCGGAGGAGTGGGAGCGGCTGTACGCAGCGACGCGGGAGACGCTATTGCTGTGGATCGAACGGTTGCGCGCCGAGGCTGAGGCGAAGTTCCCGGAGGGTGTTACGGCGTTTCGCGAGGAGATGGTGGTGCATGGGCGCTTCCGCAAGCCGTGCCCGCGCTGTGGGTCTCCGGTGCAGCGCATCCGCTATGCGGACAACGAAACGAATTACTGCGCGGTATGCCAGACCGGCGGTAAGGTGCTCGCCGACCGCAGCCTCTCGCGCCTGCTGGGCAAGGACTGGCCGCGCACGCTGGACGAGTTGGAAGCGTTGAAGCGGAAGTAGCGAGCCCGCGAATCAGTCATTCAACTCACCTGGCGTAGGAAAACACGCCGCACGCGTCGGATGAGTTTGCCAGCGCTTCCAGGGTGAAGACCGGCGGCTTGTCGCCCGAGAAGAAGGCAAGCTGCAGGGAGTGGCCCAGGACGTAGGTTGCCATCCACTGCGTATCTTCCGTGCCGCAGAGGGTGTTCTTGTGCAGGAACTTTCTGGAGAACGGGATTTGCAAGCGGTAGAGGCTGCCAGTTCCGGGCGCGTTGCTGTCCGCGTCGAAGGCCGCGCTTAGCTCTGCCGGTTGGAGGCCGCGAATCCGCGCCATCGTGAAAGTCACAAGGTTGATGCTGATCTTCTCGTTCGCCAGCTCTACATCGCCGGTAATGGACCGGGCGTTCGAGCTGACGGCGCCCCAAACCCCTTTCTCCTGCGCGGCGAGGGTGAGGCAGCAGAGGAGGATGGTGGCGGCGATGGCTTGGTGAGCTTTGATCATGTTTATTTTCGAGGGCCTGCAGGATGATGATACTTGACTGGCGACGGCACTTCGTTGGCCGCGGGTTTGGTCGCGGTTGAGGTCTCGAATTGGCTCCGGCATGGGGCACCCCCCCTGGGTATCGATTTGTGCATAATCTTCCAAATAAACCACTTACCGGACTCGGATTTTGCAAGATCCTGAAAACAAAGGAGGTGATTTTGCAAGATCTTCCAAACGCTGGAGTTATGGTTGCTTTAGAGCTTGGGGAGACACAAGCCGGAGGCTGGTGGATTCTGTCTCTACCTAGGTTTAATTATACGCGGGGTGTCAAGGGGGCGGGCGGAATAAAGGCGAGCACGAATGGGGCAACTGGGTTTTGTGGGTGGGCCGCCGGCGGAGATTTGGTGGAGCCACTGCGGAAGGCAAATCAGTCGTTCCGGCTGCGCCTTCACTCCGGCCTTCGGCAAAGCGGAAGCGCCTTCGGCGCGGCTTTTTGTGGCACGGCTGAAGCCGTGCCCGGGTTGGGGCTCATGCAGGATTTGTGGCGGCAATCCCACATCTCAAGAGCGAGATGTGGGGCATCCAGCGAGTGGTAGTCTGTTTGCGTGAAAAGTGCGCCTCGTTTCACCCGGCATCTTGCTGCATTGTCGCTGCTGCTCCTGGTGCCGTATCTGCATGGACAGCAGCCACCGACGCCCTCCAGCAATGACAACGCTTCCGCATATAAGCGGCATATCAATATCCCTATGCCTGAAGCAGGTCCTGCGGGACTGGATGGCTGGTTAGTGGTGCCGCATACGGCGGTCAAACCCCCACTGCTCCTATTGACGGATGGCTCGACTCACTCGCACCTCCGCGAGCTCGGGCCGGGAAACCTGCTGCCCGAGGCGTTGTGGTTTGTGCGGCGGGGATGGGCGGTCGCGATCATCTCGCGACGGGGGACAGGGTTGAGTGGAGGGGCAGACCCCGATGAGAAGCTGCCAAAGATGCCATGTAGCGAAGCGACCTTCGAGTTTCTTCAAGGATCGTATGCGCAGGATTTGCGTGCTGCCTATACGTATTTGGCGACGCAACCGGACGTGGATGCGACGCGCACAATAGCGGCCGGTTACGTTACGGCTGGTTCCGCGGCGATGTGGCTGACTGCCGCGCCGGACGGTCCGCCGGTTGGACTGAAGGCGGTTATCAATTTCAGTGGTGGCTGGTCAACGTTGCCTGATTGGATGCTCAAGGGCAACGTTCACGCGATTCCGGACGCGATCGTCCCCTCTTTTGCCAAGCTTGGTGCCGCGGCCCACGTACCAATGCTATGGTTGTACCCGAAAAAAGGTAGCGTGTTTGGGCTTAAGAGCGCCCTGGCTGCGAAGGATGCCTTTTCTGCTGCCGGTGGGGTGGCGGAAATGGATATTTTGCAACACTCTGGGGATAAAGATCATTATTTGTTCGATGAAAATCCCGCAGAGTGGGGTCCTTTGGTGGAGCAGTTCTTGGCGAAGTTGGGCTTGCCTTCAACGGAGATAATTCCCCAAGCACCGTTACCCGACATGAAAAAGCTTCCCAGCGTGTTTTCGGATGAGACGAAGGTCGCTTATCTGCGCTATCTAGAGAAGGGACCGAATAAAGCATTCGCATATTCATCGAGAGGCGCGTGGGGATATGCTTCGGGCAAGTTGACGTTAGACCTAGCGGAGCATGAAGCTTTGGCGAATTGCGCTGGATCAGATTGCAAGGTGATTGGTTCAGAGCAATGGAGATAGTGATTGCGATGACATCTACTACCGTCATTTACGGGTAGATTCTGTTGAGGGTTCGCGCGAAGGGGATGGTTTCGCGGACGTGGTCGAGGCCGCAGAGCCAGGCGACGACGCGTTCGATGCCCATGCCGAAGCCGGCGTGGGGGACGGAGCCGTACTTGCGTAGATCGAGGTACCAGGCAAATGCAGCCTCAGGTAAATTGTGCTCCGCTATGCGCGACTTGAGGAGTTCGTAGGAGTCGACGCGCTGGGAGCCGCCGATGATCTCGCCGTAGCCCTCGGGGGCGAGCACGTCGACGCAGAGGGCCTTGGTGGGGTCGGCGGGGTCGGGCTGCATGTAGAAGGCCTTGATGGCGGCGGGGTAGCGGTGGATCATGACGGGCTTATCGAATTGCGAGCTGATGTAGGTCTCGTCGGGGGAGCCGAGGTCGTCGCCGTAGACGTGGGGGGCTTCGAGCTTGCCGGCTTTGTAGGCTTCATCGAGCATGGTGTGGGCTTCGTCGTAGGTGAGGCGGGGGAAGCGGGTGGTGGGCGCGGACGTAGTGGTTGAAAGGTTCTCAGCGGCGGAGGCAGGTTGAGACGGTGGCAGGTCCTTCGACTGCGGCGCTAAAGCGCCTTCGCTCAGGATGACGGCCTTAGTTTGCGATGCGGCGTCGGCGGGGGCGATTCCGATGACGGCTTCGAGCTTGGCGATGTCGCGGCCGATGACTTTGAGGTCAGCCCGGTGGAGTTCGAGCACCCGGGTGACGATGTGGGTGATGAGGGCTTCGGCGAGCTGCATGTCGCCTTCGAGGTCCATGAAGGCGACCTCGGGCTCGATCATCCAGAACTCGGTGAGGTGACGGCGGGTCTTGGACTTTTCGGCGCGGAAGGTGGGGCCGAAGCTGTAGACCTTGCCCAGGGCGAGCGCGGTGGCTTCCATGTAGAGCTGGCCGGATTGGGTGAGGAAGGCGGGGTCGCCGAAGTAGTCGAGTTCGAACAGCGTGCTGGTGCCCTCGCAGGCGGCGGGCGTGAGGATGGGCGGGTCGGTGCGGATGAAGCCGTTGGTGTCGAAGTACTCCTGCGCCGCGCGCATGATGGTGGCGCGGATGCGCAGGATGGAGGACTGGCGCGGAGTGCGGAACCAGAGGTGGCGATGCTCCATCAGGAAGTCGGTGCCGTGCTCCTTGGGGGTAATGGGGTAGGGCGCATCGGTGGGGACGAGGTGGACGATTTCGACGTTCTCGACGTCGAGCTCGAAGCCGGAGGGGGCGCGGGCGTCGGCGCGGACGCGGCCGGTGACGATGACCGATGACTCCTGGGTGAGGGATTTGACGCGGTCGAATATCTCTTCGGAAACCGCCGCTTTGGGCACTATGCCCTGAATGGTCCCGGTGCCGTCGCGGAAGGTTGGGAAGAGCAGCTTGCCGGACGAGCGGATGTTATACAGCCAGCCGCGCAGGGTAACGCGCTCGCCCTGGTGGGCCGTGAGGGCAGCGATGGTGGCGACAGGGGCCGGATTTGTAACGGATTCGGGTGCGTTATTTTCCATGATGCGGATGATCCGATCTGTTTCTGTTACATATTGGGCGCGGCCGGCGCGGAGGCCAGCTCTGCGAGAGTGCGGAAGGCCTGGTCGGCCTTGCGAGTTACCGATTCAGGGGCCTCGTCGCGGTCGCTTTCTACTTCGAGGATGCCGGGCGTGGCGGCGGGCAGCGCGGCGAGCGAGGCGCAGACGGCGGGCCAATCCATATTGCCGTCGCCGGGCCAGAGGTGCTCGTCCTTCATGTCGGTGTGCGGGGCGAAGGGGCCGTGGTTGTCGTGGATGTGGAGCTGCGCGATGCGCTTGCCGAGAAGCTCGATGGCGGCGCCGACGCCGGAGTCGCGGGGCGCGCCCTCGACGGGCTGCGCCAGGTGCAGGTGGCCGAGGTCGAGGCAGACGCCGACGGAGTCGAAGTGGCCGGCTTTGAGAATGTAGAGGATGTGCTCGGGTGTAGTGACCTCATTCTCCATGTTCTCCAGCAGCAATTGCACGCCGAGCGGCGAGGCGAAGGCCTTGAGATGCTCAATGGCGGTAATCGAGCGCTCGATGGCAGGCTCGTCCCAAGGCGAGTGATTGAGGCCGAGCGAGAGGACGATGGCGGCGAAGGGGACCTGCTCGGCGGACTCGAGCGCGCGCTTGACCTCGTCCATGGCGGCGATGCGGTTGGATTTCTCGGGGGCGATGAGGTTGAGGTTCGCGGCGACGTGGCGCGACCACTGAGTGTCGGCGCGGTCGGTAATGTAGATGGGCTGGTGCAGGACGGCGCGCACGTCGTTGGAGCGGAACCAGGCGGCAAGCTCGCGAACGGCCAGCGTGTCGGTGTAGTCGAAGTGATGGCGCGCGGCGAAGACCTCAATGGTGCGCGCGCCGGCTGCGGCGAGGGCGTCCAACAGGCCGGGGTGCAGGCGGTGTTGGAAGAATACGTGGGTAGAGAGTCCGGGTTGCATGGTGTGTTCTTAAGGTACAGCAGCGGGAGGTGAAGGAGGCAGGAAGGTGCGCCGGGGAACCGAGAGCACGACATCCGGAAGCATACGACTGCAAAAAAGCAGAATCCCTTCCCACCCCATCGAGCAAGTTCGCTCGCCGGGGACCCCGGCTTTGGGAATGACAATTAAGAAAGGCTAATACCCAGCGGCCTTGCCGAATTTGTGGCGCTGGTCGTCGGCGCCTTCGAGGGTGCCGGTTTTGGGGTCGATGTAGATCATCTCGCTGTCACCCCAGACGCCGGGGTTGTTTTCGTCGGCCTCATTGGTGTGGGAGATGGTGTAGCCGGCGGCCTTGAGCTGGTCGGCGACTTCCTGTGGGAAGGCTTTCTCGACCTGGAGAACGTCGGGCAGGTACTGGTGGTGGAAGCGGGGAGCGTCGGCGGCCTGCCGCACGTTGAGGCCGTTGTCCAGAATGCTGATGATGTCGTTGGCGACGGTGGTGATGATGGTGGGCCCGCCGGGCGAGCCGAGAACAAGTAGCGGCTTGCCGTCCTTAAGCACGATGGTGGGCGTCATGGCGGAGAGCGGGCGCTTGCGGGGTGCAATCGAATTTGCGGCACTCTGGATGAGGCCGAACTGGTTGGGGACGCCGGGGGCGGAGGCGAAATCGTCCATCTCGTCGTTGAGCAGGAAGCCCAGCGGGCCGGCGGTGACACCCGAGCCGAAGGTGTTGTTGAGGGTGTAGGTGTTGGCGACGGCATTGCCCTCGGAGTCGACCACGGAGAAGTGGGTGGTCTGGGGGGATTCGTGCGCGGGCATGTGCAGCGCGGGCGGCGGAGGCAGGAAGCCGGCGGGGCGCGTGAGCGTTGCCGAGGGCGAAGGCTTGAGGGGGTCGATGGATTTGCGCCAGGCGGCGGCGTAGGCGGGCGAGGCCATCTGCGCGATGGGCATGGCGGTGAAGTCGGGGTCGCCGAGGTAGTCGGCGCGGTCCATGAAGGCGCGCCGGAAGGCTTCGGTGATGAGGTGGACCTGGGCGGCGCTGCGGTCGCCCATTTTGCCAAGATCGTAGCCAGAGAGAATGTTGAGGATTTCAAGCAGGACGATGCCGCCTGAGGACGGCGGCGGCGCGGTGAGGATCGAGTAGCCGCGGTAGCTGCCGGTGAGGGGTTCGCGGTCCTTTACCTGGTAGGCTGCGAGATCGGCGGTGGTGATCAGTCCGCCGCCCTTCTGGATGAAGGCGGCGAGCTCGGCGGCCATGTCGCCGCGGTAGAAGGTTGCGGGATCGGCGGCGATCCGCTCGAGGGTGCGGGCGAGTTCGGGCTGGACGAAGTGGTCGCCGGCCTTATAGAAGTTGCCGTCGCGTTGAAAGAGACGGCGGGATTCGGGGAAGTGCGGCAGGTTGCTGGCGGAGGCCAGATTGTGGGCTTCCTCGTCAGAGAGGATATAGCCCTCGTGCGCGAGGCGGATGGCTGGCGCCATGTCCTCAGCCATGGTCAGGCGGCCGTAGTGCTTTTGCGCGTAGGCTAGGCCGGCGACGGTGCCGGGGACGCCGATGCTCTTGTAGCCGCGCGTGGACAGGCCGGGAACGACGTTGCCGTGCTCGTCGAGATACATGCTGGCGGTGGCAGCGGCGGGGGCCTGCTCGCGGTAGTCGACGAAGTGGGAGTCGCCCGTATGCATGCGGATGAGCATGAAGCCTCCGCCGCCGATATTGCCGGCCTGGGGGAAGACGACGGCGAGGGCGAATCCTACGGCGACGGCCGCATCTACCGCGTTGCCGCCGGCCTTGAGGATTTCGACGCCGGCGTCGGAGGCTTCGTGGTGGATGCTGACCACCATTGCGTGCTGGGCGAGCGTGGGTGGCGGACTGACGATGGTGTAGGGGTTGGGCAGGGTCTTCACGGTTTGAGGTGTTGCTTGCATGCCGGTCTGGGCTACGGCCGGGGAGCCTGCCAGAGCCAGGGCGACACAACCTGCCGTGACTCGCGTGCCGAGACGCATGCGGACGCTGGGAAAAGTGACCATGGAAAGCTGCTGACAGAATAGCTCGTCTTAACCAGCAGTGGAGTGTGCGGGGCTGCGACTCTGGCGCCGCCCGCCGAAGAAAAGTGAACAGTTGGCCGAGCGGGCCGGTCTTGGATATTGAAGAGCAAGTGCAGGGCACAGAGGTCAAGAGCGAGATGGGTCTTCCGATTCAGACGCTGACGCGGGAGGTTGGGGGCAGCGTGGTGGAGTTCCCGCTGGGCGCTGAGTTGGACGACGGAGCAAGCGAGGTGGCGTCGATCGACGCCGCCGAACGCGACCGGCGGTTTGCGGAGATGGCGGAGCGGCACGCGCGCTTGATGTTCCGGGTGGCGCATGGGTTGCTGCGCAGTGTGCAGGACGCCGAAGACGCGGTGCAGGAAGCGCTGCTGAAGCTGTATCGCGGCGACGCCTGGCTGCGGATGGAGGACGAGAAGGCGTTTCTGGCGCGGACGGTGTGGCGAGTGGGGCTAGATGTGGCGGCGCGGCGGCCGAAGGCAACCGAGGGTTTGGAAGATGAGGCGGGGCGGGAGTTCGCCGCGGGGGGCGATTCGGCGGAGCAGAGCCTGGTGGAGCACGATGAGCGCGCATTGCTGCGGCGGCTGATCGACGCGCTGCCGGAGGAGTTGCGCCAGCCGCTGGTGTTGTCGGCGATTGAGGAGATGACGTCGCGCGAGGTTGCGGAGGCAATGGGGATTCCCGAGGGGACGGTGCGGACGCGGGTGATGCGGGCGCGAGCGGAGTTGAGACGGAGATTTGAGGCGATGCGGAAGAGCTCAAGGCGAAGTGCAGATGGATGAAAGCTTCGGGGAGCAAAGGGGGAGTCGGATGTATCGGGGTCCTTCGACTCCGCTACGCTCCGCTCAGGATGACGACGAAAAACCTGGTGCGATTTGGAGGTTGGTATGACGACTGAGATGCAGGCGGGGCTGGATGAGTTCGACGTGCTGTTGAACGATGTGCTGCGGACGGTGGCGAACCCGGAGATTCCGGAGCGGGTACGCGTAAACGTGCAGACGCGGGTGTGGGTGCGGGAGATGAAGAAGCGGCGGCCGCGCGCGGTGGTGTATGCGCCGGAGGTGTTCCTGGCCCAGATGCAGCCGAAGCGGGATGCCCGGTCGACAACGGCGGCCGTGTTGCTCCACATGGCGGCGATTCTGCTGCTCTTTTGGGCGGTGCAGGTGCATAGCAGGTTTCCGACTGTGGGGAAGTCGGCGGTATTGACCGAGTTGACGACTCCGCCGCCGATGGCTCCGGCGAAGGACACAATGGGTGGAGGCGGCGGGCAGCGTGGTGCAGCGCCGGTGAGCAAGGGACAACTGCCGAAGTTTACGGACACGCAGATCACGCCGCCGAAGACGCCGGTGGAGGCCAAGATCCCAATGCCGGAACCGGCCATCGAGGTGCAGAAAGACCTGAAGATGGCGAACAATACCATGCCGAACATAGGGCTGCCGAACTCGCCGCTGATCGGCAGTTCCATGGGCGATGGTCGCGGCTCGGGGCTGGGCGGAGGCAACGGTTCGGGGCTTGGCGCGGGCATTGGCGGCGGCTTTGGGGCCGGGCTGCGGAAGATCGGCGGTGGAGTTTCGTCGCCGGAGCTTATCTATAAGGTCGATCCCGAGTTTTCTGAGGAAGCGCGGCGGGCGAAGTTCATGGGGATCGTGCTGGTGAACCTGATTGTGGACCAGCAGGGCCGGCCGGAGAACGTCCACGTGCTGCGCGGCGTGGGCATGGGCCTGGACGAGAAGGCGGTCGCGGCGGTGAAGCAGTACAAGTTCAGGCCGGCGTTGGAGAAAGGCAAGCCCGTCCCGGTGGAACTGAATGTCGAGGTGACCTTCCAGATCTTTTGAGTGGTGGCAGGCTGGCGGGAAGCTTGACACCGATTTGCAGCGATGGGACCGATACGGCGGCTGGCTGCGGACTAGCCGCCGTTTCTTATATGTATCTGGGTCGAACACGCAGATAAGTCTGCTGCGAGCCGATAGAATTGCTGCGAGATGGCTACGCGTGTTCGTTCGTATTCGAAGATCAACCTGGGGCTGGCGATTGGGCCCGTGCGCGCGGACGGCTTCCATGGGCTGACGACGTTGTATCAGACGGTGGCGCTGCATGACGTGGTGACGGTCGAGGCGAGGCCAGGTTCGAGGTTCGAGGTTCGAGGTTCGAGGGAAGGCGCGAACCCGAGTGAGATCACGCTGACGACAAACCATCCTGAGGTGCCGACGGATGAGCGGAATACGGCGTGGAGGATGGTGGAGCGAGCGCTGGCGCAGACGGGCGTGGCAGCCCAAGTTACCATTCACATTCAAAAGGAGTTGCCGGTGCAGGGCGGGCTGGGGGCGGGGTCTGCGAACGCGGCGGCGGCGCTGATCGGGTTGCAGCGCGAGCTCGGACTGATGGTGCGAGGCCCACTGGAACTGGCGGCGGAGGTGGGTTCGGATGTGCCGCTGTTTCTGGTCGGCGGTACGGTGCTGGGGACGGGCCACGGGGAGCAGGTGGAAGCGATGCCCGACCTGCCCGTGACGTGGTGCGTGGTGGCGGTGCCCGATGTGGGGGTGTCGACGGCACGGGCGTTCCAGGAGTGGGATGAGAGGCAGGGAACAGGGGACAGGGATCAGGGATCAGAAAGACAGGGGTCCCTTCCCCCTGGCACTCAGTTGACTTCGCCTGTGGAACCCGATAGGCTTAAGGGGTTGGGTCACGTGTATGCATCTGTTTTTGGGGTTCGCCCCGCGACAGGGCAAGCGTCTGACACATCCGGTATCGTTCGTAGCCGCCAAGGTTCATCCAGCTCTGAGACAAAACAGGGTGGTTTAGAGGAGCAAAGGTTCACCTCTGAACAGGGCAGCGCACTGAACGGTCTGGCCGGGAATCCACTTCTCGCGCTTGTCCGCACCGGGATAGAAAACGACTTTGAACAGGTCGTCTTTCCTCAGTATCCCCTCCTGCGTGAAATCAAGCACGAATTGATGGGACCACCGGCTGACGGGCTTCGTGAAGGCCGTCCGGATGACTTGAGCGGCAAAGCTTTGTACGCTGCGCTCTCGGGTTCAGGCTCCGCTCTGTTCGGACTTTACCGGTCCGAGGCAGATGCGAGGGCGGCTCAACAGCGCGTTCAGGCCTCCGGCTGCAAGGCGATGCTTACGCAAACCTTGCCAAGAGCGGAGTACTGGCGCACGATGTTCGCAGAGTGATGCTTTGGCCGTCGCGCTAAAACCGCAGCGGAACCGGGAGGGAACACCGGCAAGGCAGATTTCACTGGGCGATCGACTAACGGTAGGTCAAGTGCCTTTGACGCACTCAGTCCAGGTTCGAATCCTGGTCGCCCAGCCAAGAGTCGACGCTGAAGGGAAACACGGCGAACAGGCGGCTGGCGCAAGTCAGTAACTTAGGGAACTTTTTGGCGGCAGCAACTTGCCGCGGAAGTTGGACGGATTTTGGATTTTGCAAACGGCGCCGAAATTGGCGTTTGATGTAGAGGTTCAGAAAGACGAAGTTTGAAGGAGCAGTCTTAGAAACTCGATTTTTGTCGATTTTTTTCTATTTCGCTGGGCGAAGTAGCGGCGTCGCAACAAGGCGCCGTAAGACGTAAAGCAGCAGGAGCTACCAAGGTCAACCAACCTGGAGGGTTTCGACGTGAACAACCAAGACACGACTGCGGTCCTTTCCCCTATTTCAGGTCAGGCTGAGGAGCCAGAACAAGATCCTCAGTCTGCACCAAAGCCATCCTCGGGTGCGCCCAAGCCGGCGCCGGATGGAGCCAAACCAGCGGCGGAGCGGAAGCGCTCTCCCAAGCTGAGTGAAGACAAGCGCTTCAAGATTTTCTGCGGGTCGGCCAATCGCGCACTGAGCGAGGAGATCTGCAAGTTTGTCGGTGTGCCGCTGGGCGAGAGCAAGTTGCAGCGGTTTGCCGACGGCGAAGTTTACTTTCAGTTGCTGGAAAACGTGCGCGGCGTGGATGTGTTTGTGGTTCAGCCCACGTGCCGCCCGGTGGATGAGCACCTGATGGAACTGCTGATCATGATCGACGCGCTGAAGCGCGCATCGGCAGGGAGAATCACGGTTGTGATGCCGTACTACGGCTACGCAAGGCAGGACCGCAAGGACCGTCCGCGCGTGGCAATTACGGCAAAGCTGGTGGCGGATCTGCTGAGCACGGCCGGTGCAAACCGGGCCCTCCTGGTCGATCTGCACGCCGCGCAGATTCAAGGGTTTTTCAATATCCCGGTGGACCACCTGTTCGCCAGCCCAGTGCTGGTGGGGTACGTCCGGGACCTCGAACTGCCCGATCTGACGATTGTTTCGCCGGATGCGGGAGGCGTGGAGCGCGCGCGCTTCTTCGCCAAGAAGCTGGAAGTTCCGTTGGCCATCGTCGACAAGCGGCGGACCGACATGAACGTAACCGAGGTGATGAACGTGATCGGCGATGTCGAAGGCCGCACGTGCCTGATCCTCGACGACATCATCGACACCGCCGGAACGCTGGTGGGAACGGTGGACGCGCTGCTGGAACAGGGCGCGAAGAAGGTGTATGCGTGCGCTTCGCATCCGGTGCTCTCGGGCCCGGCGGTGGAACGCATATCGGCGTCACGGCTGGAGCAGTTGATCGTGACCAACACCATCCCGCTGCACGAAGAGGCGCTGCGGGTGGGGAAGATCAAGGTGCTTTCCATTGCCGGCCTGCTGGGCCGCGCGATCGAAAGCATCCACATGGAGACCAGCGTCTCTACCTTGTTCAACTAGACAAGGTAGCGAGTTGCAGGTTGTCAGTTGCAGGTTGAAAGACGAAAGTGCAGTTTTAGATTCAGCGGCCGAGCCGCAAAGGGAGCGGAGATCGAAGCGTCATCGCGAAGTTGGTTCTTCAACTGAGAACTGACAACTGAGCACTGACAACTGTCTTCTTCCGTGCCCGAAAGGATGATTCATCATGGCAGCAACCTCCACTATTCCGTCCGTCGTCGCCACCCCGCGCGAGGGCAAGTTCAACAAGAATGCTGCACGCCGGGTGCGTGCTGCGGGCAAGATTCCCGCGGTGGTCTATGGCGCTGGGCAGAACTCGGTAGCCGTCGCCGTGGATCCGAAGATCATCACCAAGATTCTGCATTCCGACTCCGGCCACAACACCATCTTCGACCTCGACGTGACCGGCTCGGCCACGGTGAAGGCGATGATCGTCGACTGGCAGCATGAGCCGCTGAAGGGCGCGCTGCTGCACATCGACCTGAAGCGCATCGCCATGGACAAGGCGATGGTTGTCTCCGTGCCGGTTCAGCTGATTGGCGTGCCGGTCGGCGTCAAGACCCAAGGCGGCATCCTGGAGCATGTGCTGCGCGAGGTCGAGATTGAGTGCCTCCCCAGCGACATTCCGAGCCACCTGGACGTGGACGTATCCGCGCTGGAGATCAACGGCTCGGTCCACGTTTCCGACCTGCCGCACCCCGGCTCAATCAAGTTCATCACCGAGGATGGTTTGACCGTGGCCCATGTCGCCGCAATACGCGAAGAGCTTCCGGAGCCCGAAGCTGTGGATGCGACCGCAGTGCCGGCCGAACCCGAGGTTGCCAAGAAGGGCAAGGGCGAGACCGAAGCCGCGCCGGATGGCAAGGCGGATGCCAAGCCGGAAGCCAAGGCAGACGCCAAGGCGGAGAAGTCCGACAAGAAGTCGAAGTAGGGAAAGACAGTTGCGAGTTGCCAGGTATTAGTTGCTAGTTGAAGACAGAGGACTACGCGGCGTGAAACTGATCATCGGTCTCGGCAACCCCGGCATCGAGTATCAGTTTACCCCGCATAACGCCGGCTTTCTCGCCGTGGACCGCATCGCGGAGTACTGCAATGCGACTATCGCGAACCGCCGGTGCAGGGCGCTTACGGGCAAGGCCAAGCTGGCGGGGCAGGAAGTCCTGCTGGCCAAGCCGGAGACGTACATGAACCTGAGCGGGCTTGCAGTGGCCGCGCTGGTGAATGAGTTCGAGATTCCGATTCCGTCGCAAGACCTGATCGTGATCTACGACGAGCTGGATCTGCCGCTGGGTACGATTCGCATTCGCGAGCGGGGCTCGGCGAACGGGCACAACGGAGCGATTTCCGTCTCCGGTGCGCTGGGTACGGACGAGTGGCTGAGGATCCGCATCGGGGTGGGCAAACCGCCCCTTGAGGATGGCCGAGAGGTGAAGGCAGGCGGCACCGAATACCTGCTCTCGCCGATGCGCAAGCAGGAGCTTGCGGTGCTGGATGAAGTGCTTGACCGGGTTCGGATGGCGGTCGAGGCAATACTCACCAAAGGACCTGGTCCCGCGATGAGCGAGTACAACAGAAGCGAGTTGTGAGAGACAGTTGCAGGTTGTTAGTTGTTAGTTGCAAAGCAGGCGTCACTGCAGGGCTTCGGTTCTTCAACCGACAACCTGCAACTGACAACTCCGTAGTCAAACATTCCAGACCGGGCCGGCAGAACAAACGCCGGCACGGTGCGAAGCAGAACTTCGCAGAAGGAAGTAACCGAATGAATCGCACCTACGAAATCATGTTTATCGTTCGCCCCGACGTTGAGGAGGCCGACCTCGACAAGCTGATCGAAGGCTTCTCGGGGAACATCACCTCAGGCGGGGGCGAGGTGAAGACGGTGGAGAAGATGGGCCGCCGCCGGCTCGCGTACACGGTACGCAAGTTCAACGATGGCTTTTACGTGCTGCTGACGGTGGCCGTGCCCGGCAGCCTGATCGTGGAGATCGAGCGCCGTCTGCGGGTCTCCGAGCCGGTGATCAAGTTCATCACCGTGCGCATGGACGAGGAAGAGAAGCGTCTGGCCAAGGTGAAGGCCCTGCGCGACTCCAAGGTGAAGCGCAGCGCCCAGCCGATCCCGCCGCAAGCCGCTCCTGCAGCCCCTGCAGCCGAGACTGAAGCGCCTGCTGCTGAGGCTGCAGCGCCCGCAGCCGAGCCCGTCGCCGAAGCGGTCTAAAAACCGCCACGGCCCGACCCAGGATTTCGCCTTGCGGCAGTTTGCCGCTCGAGCGCTAACGAATCGATGAGAGGAATTCCAATGGCTGACGAAACCAGCACACCAAGCACTCCGCAATCCGAACCAGCAGCAAGAGAAGCACGACCCTACACTCCGCGTCCTGCCTATGCAGGTCCCGGCGGCGGAGGCGGATCACGTCCCCCGCGTCCGGCGGGCGGTCCTGGAGGCCCGGGCGGTCCGGGCGCCGGCGGTCCCGGCGGACGCAAGTTTTTCCGCCGCAAGAAGGTCTGCAAGTTCTGCACAGAGAGGATCGACGCGATCAGCTATCGCGATGTCCGGCTGCTACAGGGCTTTGTCGCCGAACGCGGCAAGATTGTTCCACGCCGCCTGACGGGCGTCTGCACTCGCCATCAGCGCAAGGTCTCGCAGGCAATTAAGCAATCGCGCAACATCGCGTTGCTTGCCTTCGCCGCGCGCTTCTAACTTATTCGGCCGCGCGGCAAACGCCGTCCGGCAACAGAAATCCGGAGAATAGCAATGGAAGTGATACTGAAAGAAGATGTGAATAAGCTGGGTCATCGCGGCGACGTGGTGAAGGTCACGGACGGCTACGGGCGCAACTACCTGCTGCCCGGCAAGCTCGCCATCGAGGCGACGGCCGCGAACAAGGCGGTGATCGAGCAGATGAAAGGCTCGGCCATCCGCAAGCTCGCCAAGGAGAAGGTCGAGTCCGAGTCGCTTTCCAAGCAGCTCGAATCGGTCGAGTTGGTGTTTGCGCGCAAGGTGGGCGAGAACGATCACCTGTTCGGATCGGTCACGTCGGGCGACATCGCGCATCAGCTCGAGGAGAAGGGCTACACCATCGACCGGCGCAAGATCTCGCTGGAGGAGCCGCTGAAGTCGCTGGGCGAGTTCCACGTCCCCATCAAGCTGCACCGCGAGGTGACCACGCACCTGAAGGTCACGGTCAAGGCCGAGGATCAGCCCGACGACACGGCCGAACCCGCCGCGTAAGGGGCCTAACACCGATTGACACCGACGGGCACCGATCAATTGAGAGATCGGTGCCCGTTCGCGTTGATCGGTGTGAGATTTTTACTCGTATTTCAGCGTCTCGACCGGATCGAGGCGCGCGGCGCGGTTGGCGGGAACGGTGCCGAAGACCACGCCTACGATCACCGAGGTAGCCAGCGCGATCACCGCGGCCTGCCAGGGGACGGGCAGCTTGTAGATCGTCAGCAGTTGCACTGACAGCGGAAGGCCGAGCCCCAGAATAGTCCCGATGATGCCTCCGGAGAGCGACATAAAAACCGCCTCCGTGAGGAACTGGAGCCGAATCTCGCGCCGGGTAGCCCCCAGCGCCTTGCGGATGCCGATCTCGCGAGTGCGCGCCTGCACATTGGCCAGCATGCTGTTCATGATGCCGACCCCGGCGACGATCAGGGTGATTGCAGCAGCGAGGGTGAGGACCCAGGTAAGGGCGGTGCCGATTTTCCTGGTGTCCTCGAGGATGCCGGTGAGGGTCTCGGCGTGGTAGACGCTGTTGGGGCGGTGGCGACTGGTGATCAGATCGGTAATCCGCTTGGCTGCAGGCTGGACCTGGGAAGACTCCGCCATCTTGAAGAAGATCTCCTTCACGGTGTCAGTGCCGGTAAAGTAGCGGGCGACCTCGTAGGGAATCAGCATGGTCTCGTCGCTGATCTCGGAGATGCCGTAGGTGTCGATACTCTCCTGGAAGACGCCAATGATGCTGAGCGGAATGCCCTTGACGGTGATGCTCTGGCCCACTGCAGCCTGCACGCTGCCGAAGAGCTCAATCGCCAGAGGCTTGTTGAGGACCACGACCTTGGCATGCGCGGCGGCATCCTGATCGTCGAAAAAGCGGCCGGCGAGTACCACCAGGCCGCGCACATCCTTATACTGCGGCGAGACGCCCAATAACATGGCGTCCTTGGTTAAACCGCCGCCCATGCCGATGCGATCATGGACCTCCAGCATGGGCGAGTAGGCAACGATGTTCGGCACCGTATTGACGACCGCCATCATGTCTTCGCGGGTCATGTAGTCGGGTGTGCTGGTGTTGTCGGGGCCGATGATGGTGCCGCCGCTGTACTGCATTTCGATCTTGTTCGGGCCGAGGCTCGAAATCGTCGCGATGGCGTAATCTCTTCCCGTCATCCCCACCGTCACCACCAGGATGATAGATGCCGAGCCGATGACCATGCCCAGCATGGTGAGCATGAAGCGCGCCTTGCTGGCGCGGAAGCTGTCCACGGCGAGCGAAAATATCTCGCTGAAGACCATGGTGCTGCCGGCACTGGCCAGCGTGCTGTCGAAGGTGCCCTTCTCAACCGGCGGTTTGGGAACGCTTGTGGTCGCCATCACTGTTTATTAGACGCCTTTCAGTATGGCAGCGGTGCAGGCAAAAGGCAGTTGTTAGTTGCTGGTTGTTAGTTAGTTGGAAAGGCGTGGGCCTGGCGGCGGAGGCGGCCTTCTACACAAAAAGCTAATGACCGATCTTCAGTTTCTCCCACTGGCCGGTCTTGCCGGAGCGGAAGATGGCTTCGATGACCGCCATGTTCCGAATCGCGTCTTCGATTGGGACGGGAACCTCGGTGTCCTCCAGGATGGCCTTGGAGAAGGCGTCGCCCTGCAGCGTGTACTGGTCGCAGGCGGGAAATGTCTCGGTGGTGATGCCGCCGCCGAAGAGGTCGCTGCCTGAGTCGATCAAGAGCCGCGTGGGGCGGTCGGGTGTCGTGTTGACCGGGACCTCCAACTCGATGCGTCCCTTCGCGCCGAGAAATTGGAAGCGCTGAAACGGCACCAGTTGAGTGCTGCAGGAGAAGACGGCCTGGCCCGCGGGGAAGTCCAGGATCGCGGAGGTAAGGCGGTCGGTGTGCATCTGCGGGTCGCGGTCGAGGAGCGCCACTACGCGCGTCGGCTCCTGGGCGAAGGCGAACCGCGCTGCCTGAACCAGATAGCAGCCAATGTCCATCAGCGCGCCACCGCCCAAGTCCATTCGGTTGCGGATGTTTGCGGGATCGATATTGAAGTAGCTGAAGAAGCCGGAGAACGAGCGCAGTTGCCCGATGCGTCCCTGGTCCAGCAGCGCGCGCAGGCGAAGCCACTGCGGATGGCTGCGCACCATGAATGCCTCGCCGATCTTTACTCCCGTGCGAGAGCGCACCGCCAGCAGCGTGTCTGCCTCCGCGACCGTCAGGCTGATCGGCTTCTCGCACAGTACATGCTTGCCTGCCTCCGCCGCCTTGATGGTCCAGGGAACATGCAGATGGTTGGGCAGCGGATTGTAGATGGCGTCGACGTTGGGATCGGCGAGCAGCTCTTCGTACGAGCCGTAGGCCGTGGGAATACCGAGCGCGGTTGCCTTCTCCCGCGCGTTGGCTAGATCGCGCGACGCGATGGCGACGATGGAGGCATGTTCGCACTGCTGCATGCCGGGGATGACTTTCTTTACTCCAATATTTGCGGTGCTGAGGACGCCCCAGCGAATCTTGTTAGACATGATGGTCATGATAAACGGCAGGGGCAGCGGTAACGCCAAGCGAACGAAGATTCGGACGCCGCCTGGTGGAATCGGCTATGATGGCCGCGCTGGGAAATGACTGCGAGGATCGATCCATGAAGAAACTGCTCTTTATCTGCGCCGCTGCGATGATGACGCTTGGCACCCTGACTGCGCACGCCGCCACCAATGTGACCGGTACCTGGACCACCGAAATGAATGCCCAGGGCGGCGGCGCGGGCATCCAACTCACCTTTACCTTCAAGCAGGATGGCGCCACGCTGACCGGCACGGTACAGAGCCCGCAACAGGGCGATCCGATTGCCATCAGCGAAGGCAAGGTGGATGGCGACAAGATCTCGTTCAAGGTGGTCATCCAGGGCGGCATGACCATCATCCACGCAGGCACCTTCGTTGCGAGCGCGGACGGGAACAGCGCCGGTGACACCATCAAATTGACCTCGAAGACGGACCAGGGCGACTTCCCGGGCGGCGACCTGACGCTCAAGCGGGCAAAAGCGCCAGCGGCTCCCGCAACGAATTAGGGATGGCCAAAACCCCCAGCGGCAACCGCGCGGAAGGTGTGTCGATGACTTGTGCGGCTGTTGGGGGTGTCATCCGACCCGCTTCAATCCACCTGGGCGCGGATCAGTGCCTCGATCCGGGTCCAGACGGATGGGTCGTTCTCGATCTCGATGTGCGACCGCATGAAGGTTCGCGCCAACCAGGGAAACCCGGCGCACGAGATTGGGTGCTCGCGGTAGCTCGACTCGTAGTTGCCGAGGATGGTGGTCCGGCTGGGGTCCATCGCCGCGATGAGGCTGCGGCCATGCCACAGCCCGCGAGTCTGGTAGAAGTTGACCGCCTCGCGCACGTTGGGCGGGATGTTGCGGTCGTCTTCCCTGGACTTCTCCACGCTATCCACCTGGATGGTCAGCAGCACCGGGACCCCCAGTTCGTTCAACTGCCGCGCCAGGGTCACCGTCTCCGACGCGCCCCAGCTATGGCCATAGATGACGATCCGCGCGGCGCTCTTTTCGCCCGCCGTCAGTCGCCCATCTCCGTTCGCGTCCAGAAGATGCAGGACGGTCCGCAGCGCGTTTGGCCCGTCGTGGTTGGCAAACACCGTGGCCTCGACGCCCGCCGGGTAGCGTCGCTGCAGCTCCTGCGCCACCAACGCCTCGCGATGCAATAGATTGTCGGCGTTGACGTTGCCGCCCATGAACCCGATGACAATGAGCTTGCCCGCCGGGAGCGTGCGAACGCCCGCCTTCGCAAAGCCAACCGGCTGCGCGCACAGCTTTGACGCCGGCAACAGCGCACCGGCAAACAGCAATACGGGCAGCACACGACTGGTTCGCATCAACCTCTCCTGCACGCAGCCACGCTTGGCGTCTCCGCGACCGGACGCGCCACCCAGCGCATGTCGGTTACACGACATTACGCTCAATCGCTTGCATTTGGCCAGCCACCCACCGCGCCGCCGCCGGCGCGCACGGGAACAAAGGTGTTAGCGCACAGAGCTTCCGGGTGAGTTACTGGTTATGCTCGCCGCACTCACGACCGGCGCGAAGAATGCACTAAACTCTCCACTGAACGCGCATCTGTCCCAGACCGTTCCCCTGTCCTTAAAAACCCGGAGTACCACCCCCATGAAGATCATCGTCGCCATCAAGCAAGTGCCCGAGCGCGACGCCCAACTGAAGATCGCCCCAGGCGGCAAATGGATCGACGAAAGCGACCTGAGCTACAGCTTCAACGAGCCCGACGCCTACGCTCTGGAAGAGGCCCTGCAATTGACAGAAAAGAATGGCGGTGAGGTGATCGCGCTCTCCGCCGGCCCAGACCGGGTCGGGTCTACCCTGCGCGAGGCCCTCGCCAAGGGCGCCGACCGGGCCATCCACATTCTGGCGGACGACCTGGCCCAGCGCGATACATTCGCGCTCGCGCGCCTGCTTGCCGACGCCATTCGCGCCGAATCTCCCGACCTGATTCTGACCGGCCTCCAGTCCGACGACCTCGGCCTGGGCCAGACCGGCGTGGTTCTGGCCGAGTTGCTCGGCATCCCGCATGCCACCATCATCATGCATGTGGAAACCACCCCTACCGGCCTGCGGGTGAAGCGGGAGTTGGAAGACGGCTGGTTCCAGCACGTCGACATGCCGCTGCCCGCGCTGCTCACCATCCAGTCGGGCGGCAACAAGCTGCGCTACGCCACGCTGATGGGCATCAAGAAAGCAAAAACAAAACCCACCGCGACCATTTCCCCGGTGCCCTCCGCCACGCCGCTAGCAATCGAGCTCGTCCGAATTTCCCTGCCCGAAAAGCAGAAACGCACCCAGATGCTGACCGGCACGCCCGCCGAGATTGCCGCGCAACTGGTCGAGAAGCTGCGGAACGAGGTGCGCGTTCTATGAGCGGAGTTCTTGTCGTCGTCGAGCACCGGAACGGAGCCCTGACTCGCACCAGCCTCGAAGCCCTGGCCGCCGGTCAGACGCTGGCCGCATCGCTGAGCATGGACTGCTCCGCCGCAGTTCTTGGGGAAGGTGTCGCAGCGCTCGCCGAAGAACTTGGCGGAAAACAACTCGCCAAGGTTTTTGCGGTCGAGCATCCGTTGTTGCAGCAATACACCGCAGACGGCACGACCATCGCCCTCCAGCAGTTCCTCGAAAAACTCGCCCCTGCGTATGTTCTCTTTCCGCATAGCTACCAGGTGCGCGACTTCGCGCCCGCCCTCGCCACGCGCTTCGGCCAGGTGCTGATCTCCGATGTAATTGGCATCCACTCGGATACAAATGACGGCCCGACCTTTGTCCGCCAACTCTTCCAGGGCAAGCTCAACGCCGACTACCGGCCCGCAGCCGCGCAGGTCCCCTGCTTCGTCTCGATTCAGGCGGGAGCCTTTCGCGCGGACGCGTTGGAACCGGCCTCCGCGCTCGCACCCGTCGAAAGCTTCTCTCCCAGCATCGAGCCCGGCCAGATCCGCACCATGCCATCGGCGCCGTTCCGCGAGGCCGCCCACACTGTCGACCTCACCAGTGCGCCGGTGATCGTCTCAGTCGGCCGTGGCATTCGCGAGCAGGAAAACATCCCACTGGTCCAGGCCCTCGCCGACGCCTTGGGCGCGGAGCTGGCCGCCTCCCGCCCCATCTGCGACGCGGGCTGGCTGCCCATGGAGCGCCAGGTCGGCAGTTCCGGGCAGACCGTGTCGCCCAAACTCTACCTGGCCGTCGGCATCTCCGGAGCCATCCAACATCTGGTGGGAATGAAGGGCTCCAAGACCGTCATTGCCATCAACAAGGACGAGAACGCTCCCATCTTCGAGGTCGCGGATTACGGCGTCGCCGCGGACCTCTTCGAGATCGTTCCCGCGCTCACCAAGGCCATTCTCGCATCGAATTGCTAGGCAGCCGTTTCAGAACCGAAAGGATTTTGCCAGTCATATGGACCAACTCACCGCCCGCAGTCCTTACCCCGGTGACAAGTTGCTTTCTCTGGTGCTGCTGATCGCCTTGATGGCGATTGGCCTCGGTTGCGTTGCGCAGACAACTGCGCCCCTTTCGTTCGAGGTCGCCACAGTGAAACCCATCGACCCGAAGAACCCGCATCCACCCTCGGTCACGATTTCGGGCGACCGGTTTGAAGCAACCGGCATGACTTTAAATGAGCTCATCAAAATTGCCTACGACCTGAACTACGGTGCGGACCGGCAAGTCTATGGAGGACCTGCCTGGACGGGATCAACCCGGTTCGACGTCGAAGCCAGCGAAGACCCGGCGCTCGGCAAAAAGCTGCAGGAACTCTCCTCGGAGGAGCGGGGAAAACAATTGCGCGAGATGCTGCGCGGACTTCTGGCCGAGCGCTTCAAACTCGCGCTGCACCACCAGAGCAGCGAGTTTTCCATCTACGAACTGGTGACGGCAAAGAACGGCTCAAAGCTGATGCCCTCCGTCGCCCAGGCCGCTTCCAGCAGCGAAGACAGCTCCTCGAAGCCACGCAGTTGGATACGGTTCGCGGGCATCGGCGTGCTGGAAGGCAACGATGCGGACCTGGCAACGCTGGTGACCGCTCTGAGCATGCAGCCCGAGATTGGTGGCCGCCTGGTGATGGACAAGACAGGACTAACGGGCAAGTACGACTTTACCCTGAAATGGACGCCGGATATGGGCGCGGGTGCGCCCGGCACAGACGCCGGTCCGTCTCTGTTCACGGCGCTGCAGGATGAACTGGGGCTCAGGTTGCAGCCGACCAAGGCCCCCGTCGACGTAATCGTCATCGATCACGTTGAGCTGCCGTCGGCGAACTAGAGTCTGCGCGAACTGCCGCAGCCCCTATGCGATCCTGCGCCCCGGCATCACTTCGCGCCGCGGCGATGCCTGGATGTACCGCACCAGGTCCACCACGGTTACCAGCGGCGAGTTGAGCAGCCCCGGCAGATACTCCCGCCCGGTCTCCGCGAGCAGGTCGCGGACGGTCCGCTTCACGTCCTCGCCGTCCAGGCCCAGGTCACGGTCGAGATCGTCGCGCGGATCGATCGGAAACGCGACCTGCTGCACCTGCTGCAGATACACATAGGCAGTCCGGGCTATCTCCGGGTCGAATCCGTACGTGGCCAGCGATTCCGCAAAGGAATCCGCGGTAATTCCCGAGCGGTCGCGGGTTAGCGACGACCGCCGGCTCTGCGCCGAGAGGTACACCATGGCGATACCCATCAGAATGGCAAAGCCGATGAGGAACACCGGCACGATCTGCTCGCCAAGCCACTGCTGGATGGTAAAAAGGGTAGGCATAAGGAGCTTCCTGCTCCAAAAGACTTCAGGTATTGAAAACACAGCCCTTCCGGGCCGATGTACGCCGGTAAGACGGTACCGGACCCGGCAGTCGCATACGACGGCCAGTGAGCTTACTATACTGAATTCAGCCCGGTTCGCGGCAATTTAAGCAGCATCGAACTTGCGCCGGCCCGGTTCCCTGTACGATAACGGGACATCCAATCGCTGTTGGAGGATTTGAGATCGCTTCCCTGTTTCCATCGCCGCTGCTTGAAGGCACCGCCCCGGGCGAGCCGGACCAGTCCGCGCCGGCGGCGAACCCGGCTGCGGCCGCGTCCGGGACGCGGCTGCGCGACTCCTTCGGCCGTGCAATCACCGACCTCCGCATCTCGGTCACCGACCGCTGCAACTACAAGTGCGTCTACTGCCGCACCGGCAACGAAGGCGCGCAGTACACCGAGCTCCCCATCGCCGATTACCTGCGCATGGTGCGGATCCTGGTCTCCCTCGGCATCGAGAAGGTCCGCCTCACCGGGGGCGAACCCCTGCTGCGCTCCGGCCTGGTGGAAATGGTTGCCGCATTGGCCCAGATGCGTACCGCCTACCACCCCGACGGGACCCACCTGGCCCCGGGCGAGGCAGGCCACCGGCTGGACATCGCCCTGACCACCAACGGCCATCTGCTGGAGTCGCTGGCCGCGCCGCTGGCCGCCGCCGGCCTGAACCGCGTCACCGTCAGCATGGACGCGGTCGACCCCGAGATCTTCGCCCGCATCACCCGCGTGCCGCGCAGCTACGAGCGCGTGCTGGCCGGGGTCCGTGCCGCACAGGCTGCAGGCCTGGGCCCGGTCAAGGTCAACTGCGTCCTGCTGCGCGGATTCAACGAGGCCCAGATTGAGCCCTTCGCCGAGTTCTCCCGCCGGGAGGGGGTCATCGTCCGCTTCATCGAGTTCATGCCGCTGGAAGAAGACCGAACCTGGAAGCCGGAGACGGTGGTCCGCATGGACGAGATCCTCGCCCGGCTGAACGCCTGGCGACCCTCGTGCTCGATCCCCGCCGGCCTGGTCCCGCTCCCCGCCCACGCTGCCAGCGAGACCGCCCGGCGCTATACCTTCGTGGATGGCGTCGGCGAAATCGGCATTGTCGCGCCCGTCTCCCACCCCTTCTGCGGTCACTGCAGCCGCGTCCGCATCACCTCCGACGGCGCGCTCCGCACCTGCCTGTTCTCGCAATCCGACCACGACCTTTACGGCGAAATGCTGCGCGGCGGAACCGACGACGACCTGGGGGCGTATATACGGCGCGTGGTGATGCACAAAGAGGCCCGCCACCACATCGGCGAGCCCGGCTTTGAGAAGCCGTCGCGCAACATGGTGCATATCGGCGGTTAAGCCGATAGTTAGTACAAAAGTATCTATCTATGACCCATTCGAGTTATTCCTGATGGGTTATAGCCGTGGTCTTCTGGAGTATGAGGTACAGCTTGGCCGACAAGCGTCAGTTCGCAGTCATTGAAAGCGGGCAGATGAAGCATCTGCGCGTCTTCCACGACGTGGCGCGCGCGCTGACCCAGGCTCTTGAACGCGAAGAAATCCTGCGCATCATCATGGACAAGATGACCGGGTTCTTCAAGCCTGAAAGCTGGTCCATGCTGCTGGTGGACGAGCGGACCCAGGAGCTCTACTACCCTTTTGCGGCCGGCGATAACGACGACAGCCTGAAGGGCGAACGGCTCTCGATGGACGGAAGCCTGGCGGGATATGTCGCCACCAGCGGCACCACCCTGATTGTCCCCGACGTCGCTCTCGACCCCCAGTGGAGCGCCTTCTCGCGCGCCCGTCCGGAGCTCCGCATCCAGGCGCTCGCCTGCATCCCGATTCGCTCCGGCGACAAGACCCTGGGCGTCATCCAGCTCTTCAACAGCAAGCTGGACATGATGAGCGAGTACTCCCAATCGTTCATCCGCGTTCTTTGCGACTACGCCGCTATCGCCATTCAGAATGCGAGCTCGGTCGAGCGTATCCACGAGCTGACCATCACCGACGACTGCACCAGCCTGTTCAACGCGCGCCATCTGTACACCATGCTGGATGAGCAGGTCGCGCTTGCGGGCTCCAGTCGCGAGCACCAGTTCAGCCTGCTGTTCGTCGACCTCGACCACTTCAAAGAGGTGAACGACACCCACGGCCACCTGGTGGGCAGCCGCCTGCTCGCCGAGGTGGGCAGCCTGATGAAGCGCGTGCTGGGACCGGAGAACTCCTGCTTCCGTTATGGCGGCGACGAGTTTGTCGCGCTGCTGCCGGGCCTGGGCAAGCAGGGCGCCATCGATGCGACGATGCGCCTGTGGAATGCCCTTCGCGCCGAACGCTTCCTTACCGCCCAGTCGCTCTCGCTCGGCCTCGCCGGCAGCTTCGGCTTGGCCACCTTCCCCGAGGATGGCAACAGCGTTCAGAACATTATCCGCGCGGCCGATACCATGATGTACGCCGCCAAGACCACCCGCGACAACGTCTCTGTCGCCGGCCTCGGCCTGGTTGCGGGCGCAACCGGAGGCGTTCAGGCCCCTGCCGGCCGCCCCACCACTATGGCCGCCGCCGACCTGGCGGGTATGCGCCGCGCCGTCACCAACTGATCCGTCTCACTACTGCGGGTTACGCCGCTCCAGGGTCAGCGGCCGCTTCGGCTCTGGCTTGATCACGTCGCGGTTCTCCGGCGCCACCGGGTGCACGCCAAAATCCCACACGCCCTGATTGATCTCCCGATCCGAGATGATCTCCATCAGCGCGTATTCGCCAAAGTCCAGCGGCTGCTTCGGCGTCACCTTCATCCAGTGGCCTCCCGGCAGCATCTCGATGGTGGTGTCGATCACCTCTTCCTGCTGCTTTACGCCGCTGCCCACCAGTCCAATGTTGAAGCTGGCCAGCACCCGGGCATCCGTCCGCACATCCGCCCGCACCATGACGTATCCGCTGTTGGCTGAGCCGCCGGCCGAGTCCGTCTTCGCCCCCGCGCCCGCGCCGTGCGTGTCCACTACAAACGGCGTGCCGCCGCGTGAGACGCCTGAATCATCGCCAACGCGCAGATAGATCACCGGCCGGGCCACATGCATCTGCACCGGCGACTCCACGCCCTTCAACTGCAGAATCGTGTGTGGCGCCGCCCGTGGATTGAGGGCCAACTTCAAAATGTTGTGGCTAGTGGTGTGATTCAAGTCGCCCTCCGACTGCACCAGCGGCACCAGTTCCGGTGTGCCCTGAAAGTAGTCAAGCGCCACCACGCTGTCCAACTCCGGCAGCTTCAGGTCAGGCGCCACCTCCGGCGTCAGCGCGCGGCGGTCCGCCTCCTCCTTCAGCAACTCGGGATCGATTGCGGGGGGAGGAGCTTGCGCTTGCGCACCATCAACCTCGTCCACGGGCGTGTGTTCGCGCTCCCATTTGTGGGTCGCGTCCCAGTCCACCAGGTCCGTCGGCAGTTCTTCGGTCTCGCCGCGTTCGGCACTGACGTAGCTCACGATCTTGCCCTTCACCTGGTAGCTCATCACGATCTGGTAGCTGCCGTCCTTCAGGATCAGCCGTGTCCGGTGCGGCGCGCCCTGCGAAGTCTGCGACACATCCGGCAACGGTGCCGCGGGTCTGGGCTGCGCCACTGCCGCGCCTGCGCATCCCGCCGCCAGCACCACCCCCCAACCCCAAATTGCCAGCCGCCTCTTCATCGCATACATCCCACTCCAAAGTTTAGACGCATCGCCCCACCCGCGCGACAACCTCGAACCTTGTACCTTAGAACCAGATGCCCCGCCACATTCCACAGAAGACGCTGGTCGCCATTGCATTCGCCTGCGTGTATTTCTTTTGGGGTTCAACGTACTTCGCCATCCACGTCGCCGGCCTGCATCTTGCGCCGCCGCTGGTGGGAGCCTTGCGCACGCTCATCTCTGCTGTGATCCTGGGTGCTTTCTGTCTGGCGCGCGGCATCAGCCTGCGCATGCCCGGCCGTACCGCATGGCAACTGATCCTGGTTGGCGTCCTCTTTATGTCGGCCAACAACGTTCTGCTCATCTGGGGAGAGACCAAGGTCGCCTCCGGCTACGCCTCGCTGGTGATCGCCCTGATCCCCATCCTGGTCGCGCTGATGGAAACGGCCCTGCCCGGCGGCGAAACCCTGAACCTGCGTGGATGGCTCGGCACCCTGCTCGGAGCCGTCGGCATGTTCGCGCTGGTCTGGCCCAGCCTGCACTCCGGCGGCGCCAACCCCGACCGTCGCGGCATCGCCGGCTTCGTCATTCTGGTGCTGGCCGCGCTCGCGTTTGCGGTTGGCTCGGTGCTCTCGCGCCGCTTCCACTTCAAGGTGGACACCTTTGCCGCCACCACCTGGCAGCTTGCCTCCGCCAGCCTGGTCAACTTCACCATCGCCATTCCTGCAGGTAACTTCCAGACCGCCCAGTGGACCTCCGGCGGGGTCCTCTCCATCCTCTATCTCGCGACATTTGGATCTGTGGTAGGCCTCACAGCATACGTCTACCTGCTGAAGCACGTCCCGGTGACCAAGGTCTCCACCTACGCCTTCGTCAACCCAGTGATCGCCGTGCTTATCGGCGTCGTCACCCTGCACGAGCGCCTCGCCCCCGCCGAACTCGCCGGCATGATCATTATCCTGATCGCCGTGGCGACGGTGATCCTGTCGCGCACCAAAGCCCCGCCAGTTCCTTCCGACCCAATGCTGGAAGTCCCCATCGAAGAATGAGCGAGCCGATCAAGGGACTAGTTTCACCGGGGGCCCGTTGCCAACGGTCAACGGAAACAGTGGAAGTACGGGTCCGCTGCCGAACTGCACCTTGCTTGCAAGCAGCTTATTGAACAGGTCCTCGCTGTTCGCCATGATCATCCACAGCAGCAGGTGCCCATTGACCTCGACGCTGATCGTTGCCACCGCGGAATCCTCGGCTTGAACCTTTTTGCCACCCAATCGCTGCGGCGAGATTTGCCCATATGACGCTGAAAAGTGGACCTTGTGCTTGTCCACGTCGTACCACATCTGCTGATCGATGGGCTTCATCCCGGGCAGCTTCTGAGCAGTGCTAGCCATATTGCCCAGAGCGTCATTTGTGCTCATCTTCTTGGGCAGGCAACTCCGATCCATCTCTGTGAGCATGATCAAGCCACTCGGCGGAAGCTCGATATTGACGTATGGTTTGCCTTTTTCGCCGATAGTGAAGGTGCCTGTAGTCGGCCCATTGGATTCAGGAGTCTCGGCCACCAGAAGTGGGATCATGCACTTTTCCGACTTCACATGCTCGGGGTCGGACTCGGGGTCGTTACCGTAGATAGCCCTGTGTCCCCGATCTGCGATCGCCTTCGCATCGGCCGGCACAAGATCCGAAGGGTATTGGAACACGATCCCCAGCGTGTCATTCTTATAGACAGTATCCTTACCCGGATTTTCAGGAATTGTCGCTGTCGGCGATTGAGCGACGGTCGCTTCGGCCGGCTTGCCCACGTCCTGCGCGCCAGCCTGTCCCATCAAGAGCGTAGTTCCCAGCAAACAAATGATGATCTTGCACATGCTCGGAAGCTTACGCTACTTCCGCTTCCAGCGAACGCCGTCCTTCGAGTCCTCGATCACCACGCCCTTGGCCGTCAACTCCGCGCGAATCGCATCCGCCCGGGCAAAGTTCCGCGCCTTCTTGGCCGCCGTCCGCTCCTCGACCAAGGCGTCGATCGCCTCATCCGAAAGCCCCATCTGCGCCACCAGCTCCGGCGCCGCCTCGCCGATGCGCCCTTCGGCCTCGGCCCACGCCAGCGCCGCGCGCGTCAGCTCCGCATCGCGATCCACCAGCACCGCGAACACGCCGTCGAACAGCGTGAGCACCCGCAGGATCTCGTCCGCATTCTCCTGGCCCAGCGTGTCCGCGTCCGCAGCCGAGTTCGCTGCCCGCACCATCTCGCTCACCGCGGCCGCCGCCTCGGCCGTATTCAAATCGTTGGCGAGCGCCGCGGTAAAGTCCACCGCGGCCTTCGCCGTCGCCGCGCGCACTGCCTCATCGACTCCCGCGGGATACCCATTGCGCAGCATCCGCGCATGGAACGTCCGTAGCCGATCGATCGCATTGGTCGCGCCCGCCAGTGCCTCGAAGGTGAAGTTCATCTGGTGGCGATAGGGCACGCTCAGCAGCACATACCGGATCGCCGACGCCTTGTGCCCCTTCAGCAGCAGGTCCCGCAGCGTGTAGAAGTTCCCCTCCGACTTCGACATCTTCTTCCCCTCAACCAGCAGGAAGCGCACGTGCATCCAGTGCCGGGCGAAGGTGTGCCCGGAGGCCGACTCCGACTGCGCGATCTCGTTCTCGTGGTGGGGAAACATCAGGTCTTCGCCGCCGGCATGCAGGTCGAAGCTGTCTCCCAGCAGCGACGTCGACATCGCCGAGCACTCAATGTGCCACCCCGGACGTCCAGCGCCCAGCGCTGTATTCCAGTGCGGCTCCTGGCCGCCTTCAGTGGGGGGCTTTACCGCCTTCCATAATGCGAAGTCCCGCGCCGCGTCCTTCTCGTACTCGTCCACATCCACGCGCGCGCCGTCTTCAATGCCCTCGAAGTCCTTCTTCGAAAGCTTGCCGTAGTCGGGGTCTTTCGCGATGCGGAAGTACCAACTCCCATCCTCCGCCTGGTACGCGAAGCCCTTCGCCGCCAGCCGCTCGATCAGCGTCACCATCTCAGGAATGTGTTCAGTTGCGCGCGGCAGATGCTCCGGCCTCTCGATCCCCAACGCGTCTAAATCTTCGAAAAACGCTTTCTCGAACCGCGCCGTATATTCCGAGATGGGCTTGCCCGCCGCCAGCGCGTTGCGGATGATCTTGTCGTCCACGTCGGTCACGTTCATCACATGCTCGACAGCCATCCCCTGCTGGCGCAAGAACCGCCGCAGCACGTCCACGTGCAGGAAGGTGCGGAAGTTCCCGATGTGCCCGTAGTCGTACACCGTCGGCCCGCACGCATACATCCGCAGAGCCGGCGCGCCCACAGGCTCCAGCCGCTCCAGCTTGCCGCTCATTGTGTTGAAAAGTTCCAACGACGCCACAGCACTCACCGCCGCATCCGGCGCGCGCTAACGACGCCCCGTGCAGTCACACTTTCCATCGAGAATCGTTCCCCTAAGATTCTACAGGCGACCAAACCAAACCCAACCACGGATTCTCACGGATGAGCACGGATTGAGAGCAGGCAGTTTGCCGTTTTGCCTGACGTCTTATCCGAGTTTCAAACCCGGAGCCGCGGCCAACCCCTCGCCCGCAAACTCCCCCGCTACGAACTTCCCCCAGGCCGCCGCTGCAATCATGGCCGCATTGTCGGTCGACATCGCGGGTGTTGGAAACGCCATCTGCACCCCGCGCTGGCCCGCCTCCGCCTGAAACCTCAGCCGCAGTTCGCTATTCGCGGCCACACCACCCGAAACCACGATCCCCCGCGCCCCAAACGCCTCCGCTGCCGCAAACGTCTGCCGCATCAAATTCCCCACCACCGCATACTGAAACGACGCAATCAAATCCAGCGTCTGCGGCTCGAACACCTCCGGCATCTGCTTCAGCGCCTCCGCCAGCCGCAACGCCGGATTCGCCCGCAACGCTCCGGCGAGCGCCTGCCGCCGTGCCTCGATCGCCGCTCCCATCCCGTGCGCCTGGATATATCGCAGCACCGCCGTCTTTATCCCACTGAACGAGAAATCGAAGTGCTGCGCACACGGCGAATCGCCTTCGGCGCGGCTCGCTTTCCGCTTGATCTGCTGGAAGCGAAACTCCACCGCCCGCGAATTCCCCCGCACCGCCAGCGCATCCATCCATGGCCCGCCCGGATACCCCAGGCCCAACAACTTCGCCACCTTGTCGAACGCCTCGCCCGCAGCATCGTCCACGGTCCGCCCGATATTTCTATACTTCCAAGTGTCTTCGACCTGCTCCGCCAGATATAGATGCGTATGCCCGCCGCTCACCACCAGCGCCAGCAGCGGCATCTTCAGCGCCTCGTGCCGTTGCCGAGCCTCCATCAGCACCGCGTGGATATGCCCCTCCAGATGATTTACCGCGATCAGCGGCTTGCCCGTCCCCAGCGCCAGGGCCTTCGCATACGTGATTCCCACCAGCAGCGCGCCCGCGAGCCCTGGCCCCTCGGTCACGGCAATCGCATCCAGGTCCGCGAACTCCAGCCCCGCCTGCTCCATCGCCGCCTGCACCACCGGAACGATGTTCCGCAGATGCTCCCGCGAAGCCAATTCCGGAACCACCCCCCCGTAGTTTGCGTGCAGTTTCATCTGCGAAGCCACCACATTCGCCAGCACCTCGCCGCCTGCGCGCACCACCGCCGCCGCCGTCTCGTCGCACGAACTTTCAATGCCCAGAATCAACCCGCTTTGGACGCGCGTTGCCACCCTACTATCCTACGGCGTCCACAACCCCCAACTGACAACCCGCAACTTCCCTCATTCCCGCTCCACCTTCCAGCCATCCTTCTCCAGCATCTTGATCACGCTGTCCGGCCCGGCCAGGTGGCCAGCTCCCACCACCACAAATACGGAGCCCGTAGCCGGGTCCTTCAGCAGCCCATCCAGCGTCGCGGTCCACCTCCGGTTCCGGTCAATCACCAGCCGCTTGTAGTCTGCGGGATACTTTGCCGCCAGCTCATCGTTCTCCATCTTGCCAATCTTGTCGACGTCCCCGTGCTCCCACGCCGTCACCAGGTCGTTCATCTCAGCGGCCGCCTTGTCCAGCTCCGTAAGCTGTTTGTGCAGCAGTTCCACCTGCTGCGCCTGCGGAGCGTCCGCCAGCAGATGCACCTGGTCGGCCATGGTTTCAAAGCCCTTCACCGGTTTCTGCGCTGCCTTCGCTTCCGCCAGCAGTTTCATGTCGATCCCGTTGGACGGGTCGTATCCGCCTTTCAATATCGGCAGCAGCTCCAGCGACTGCGATACCAGCCACGGCTGCATCGGCTCCAGCATCCCTTCGCCCGACATCCCCATGCTCTTCGCTGCCGCGTCCAGTAGCGCCACGTCTTCCTTCGATAGCTTGGTCGACAGCGGGTGGGCCAGGTCTGTCCCGAATTGCATCGCCAGCGGCGCGACGGCCGCCGGGTCGTCCAGGTTGGCTATCTCCACGTAGAGCACATCGCTCGCCGCGAACGCCGACTTCACCTTGGCCGTCTCCCAGACCACGTTTGGCTTCATCACATGGATTGAGCCGAAAAGGTACACCGTTCCATGCGCGCCCTTCACCCGCCACATCGCAGGGTCCGCCACTACGGTGAGCTGGGCGGACGACGTTGGAGCTGCGGCCGGTGAGCCGTTGGTTACTGGCCCCGCCGGGGTCGTCCCCTGCTGCGCCGACGCCACGCCGCATCCCAGAACCGCGAGTACTACCGCGAACCGCAAAAGGCTCTTCATCAGCGCTCCGTGATCCCAGTTCCTGCTTTCTTTTTCGCCCACTTCTCTATCATAGAGACATGCAGGGCGATACCCGCACCAATTCGCACTACCGCGCCGCTCTGGCGGTCGCCCGCACCCTGCGCGAGGCCGGTCACCAGGCCTTTTTCGCCGGCGGCTGCGTGCGCGATCTGCTGCTCGGCGTCGAGCCCAAGGACTACGACGTCGCCACCTCGGCCGCGCCGGACCAGATCATCGCGCTCTTCCCCAAGACTGTCACTGTCGGCGCCCACTTCGGCGTGGTCCTGGTTTGCGAATCGATCGAGGGCGAAGACATCGCCACCGAGGTAGCGACCTTCCGCTCTGACGGCGCCTACTCCGACGGCCGGCGGCCGGATGCCGTCCGCTACACCACTGATCCGCGCGAAGACGTCCTGCGCCGCGATTTCACCATCAACGGCATGCTGCTCGACCCCATCGCGTATGAGGCTACCGGCGACCTCGACTCGGCCGTGCTCGACTACGTCGGCGGACGCGACGACCTGCGGCGCGGTGTGGTCCGCGCTATCGGCGATCCCAAGCTCCGCTACGCCGAGGACAAGCTGCGCCTGCTGCGCGCCGTCCGCTTCGCCGCGCGCCTCAACTTCCATCTCGAGGTCGAAGGCATCCGCTGCAAGGCCGCCGACATCAACCAGGTCTCGGCCGAGCGCATTCGCGACGAGCTGACCCGCATCCTGACCGAAGGCGGAGCGCGCCGCGGCTTCGAGCTGCTCTACCAGCTCGGTCTGCTCGCTCGCATCCTGCCTGAGGTCGTCCGCCTCCGCGGCGTTGCCCAGCCGCCCCAGTTCCACCCCGAAGGCGACGTCTGGATCCACACCATGCTGCTGCTGGAAAAGCTGTCTGCCGGCTGCTCCCACACGCTGGCCTGGGGCGCGCTGCTGCACGACATCGGCAAGCCTGCCACCTACCAGCCGCCGGACCCCAAAGTTCCCGGCGACCGCATCCGATTTAACGGACACGTCGAGGTCGGCATCCGTATCGCCGAAGGGATCCTCGCGCGCCTGCGCTTCTCCAACGACGACCGCGCGCTGATCTTAGCGCTGATCAAAAACCACATGCGTTTCGCCGACATCCTGCAGATGAAGCAGTCGACCCTGAAGCGCTTCCTCCGCCTGAACCGCTTCGACGAGCACCTGGAGCTGCACCGGATCGACGCCAGCTCCGCGCACGGCGATCTCACGCTGTACAACTTCGCTCGCGCCCAGTACGAGGCCGAACCGGCCCCCGACCTGCGCCCCGCGCCGCTGCTTACCGGCAGCGACCTTATCGCCGCAGGCTACCGGCCCTCGCCGCAGTTTAAGCCCATGCTTGCGCTCGCCGAGGACGCCCAGCTCGAAGGTGCCGCAACCACGCGCGAGCAGGCCCTCGCGCTGGTGCAGTGCCACTTCCCGCTATAGGGGGAGTGGTCGAACCACCTGCGTCTAGGGTAAAGTGGTTCGCCTATGCGAAATCACCTCCGTAGTCTCCTCCTTTTGCCGCTTCTACCGTTCAGCCTCGCGCTCGTCCTCACTGCCCCGCCGCAACTGCACGCCAAGGTCATCGGCATGAACGTGGTTGCGCCGTCGCTGACCGTGGAGCGCATCGAGAAGTTCGCTCCGAAGAAGGACCGCGCCGCCTGGCTCGCCTACCTGAAGCGCTCGGAGGAACAGATGAAGGTGGACAAGGCCACCCTGGCGGCAGAACTGAAGCCGGGCGAAGTGGCCCCGCCACAGCCGGCCGAGGGCCGCGGAGGATTTGGCGGCGGCATCTCGCTGCGCCATCCCGACGACTATTACGCCACCGCGCCCGCGCGCCACATTGCCGACGTGGTCGTCAGCTTTCAGACACCCGGCGGCGGCTGGAGCAAGAATATGGGCTTCTCGGGCGCGCTCCGCCTGCCGGGTCAGCCGTATGCGGCAAACAATCTGAACGTGGTCAATATTCAGCCCAACGACTTCGACCTTCCGAAGGACCCGAAGTGGAACTACGTCAGCACGCTGGACAATGACGCCACCAACACGGAGTTGCACTTCCTGGCGAAGGTCCAGGTCTCGCTGGCGGGCAAGGAAGGCGATGCGTACCGCGCGAGTTTCATCAAGGGGATTCACTACTTGCTCAATGCGCAGTTTCCCAACGGCGGATTCCCGCAGGTGTGGCCGCTGGAGGGCGGATACCACGACGCGATCACTTTCAACGACAACGCCGTTTCGGAGTCGGCGGAGACGCTGAGCGACGTAGCCGAGGCCAAGCCGGGCTATGACTTCGTTCCCGCAGAGCTCCGCAAGCAGGCAGCCGCAGCAGTCGATCGGGCGTTGCAGTGCATTCTGGCATCGCAGACCGTGATTGACGGGAAAAAGACGATCTGGCCCCAACAGGAGGACGCACTGACGCTGGCGCCGGTTTCGGCGAGAAACTACGAGCCGGGAGCGCTGGCTGCGTCGGAGAGCGCGGACCTGCTGGAGTATCTGATGTCGCTGCCGAACCCTTCGAAAGAATTGGTCGCATCGATCCAGGCGGGAGTGACCTGGCTGAAAGACCACGAAATCTTCGGCTTTGAATATAGCGGGGGACGCGGCGATGCAAACGGGCGGACGCTGAAGCCGAAGGAGGGCGCCGGCCCCATCTGGTCTCGCTATTACAGCATCCCTGCACAGAAGCCGATCTTCGGCGACCGCGACGAGACGCTGCACGACGACGTCAACGATCTCTCGCTGGAGCGGCGCAACGGCTATGCCTGGTACAGCAACGGCGAGCAGAAGACGGTGGACGACTACGCGGCCTGGGCCAAGACAAACGCCGTAAAGTGATCGCTATCACTTTCTGCACTTGCTCCGGGGGCTACACTTTGGCTGCTTCCCGGAGACAAAAATGCGATTTATCTGCGTTTCGTCGATAGCCTCGCTCGCGCTGGGCTTTGTCCTGTTCCCCATAACGGCAGCCGCAAGACTGGCGCCCCAGCCGCAGAAACTGGTCCAGCCCGGCGCAGGAGCCGTGGCAGAGTCCCGGGTGGAGGAAGAGTCCGTCGTCGTGAGGGAACTGAAGGCGAGTCTCGCCGATTCCCTGCTCCACGGCAAGTACGACGAGATAGAGCGCGTTGCCGACAAGATCCGAACGGACAAGACCAGGCTGGCCGGCGGCGGCTGGCTGTTGAAGCAGGTCTATTTCGGACTGGAGGCCGCAAATGGCACAACGCCCGAGGAGCACATCGCTGAACTGAAGGCCTGGATTGTCGCTCGCCCACAGTCCATCACCGCGCATGTCGCGCTGGCCAAGGCTTACACCAGCTACGCCTGGCTGGCTCGCGGAGGCGGCAACGCCGACACCGTCACTGCCGAACGAAGGAAGCGCTTTACCGAGCGCATCGCGGAGGCAAAACGCGCGCTCGACGAGTCCGCCAACATAACGCCGATGGATCCGGAGTGGTTCGCCGAGATGCAGACCGTTGCCCTGGCCCAGAGTTGGGACGCCGAGCGCAGTGCCGCTCTGTTCAACAAAGCAGTGGCGTTCGAGCCTACCTATTTTTATTTCTACAAGTATTACGCCAACTATCTGCAGCCGAAATGGGACGGTCAAGAGGGCGAGGCAGCCGCATTTGCGAAAAAGAGCGCGGATGCAGTCGGCGGGCCAGAAGGCGACTTTCTCTACTTCCATATAGCCATGGTCGTTCTGGCAGCCAACAACGGCAAGGTAGACGCCGCCCAGATGGACTGGGAGCGCCTGCAGCGCGGCTACCAGGCGCAGCGGGACTTGTACGGCGTCGTCAGCTTCGACCGGAACCAGTTCGCATTGATGGCGTGGCGCTTTCGCGACCGCGACGTTGCAAGACCAATCTTCAATGAGATTGGAGACAAGTGGTCAAAGGAAGTTTGGGGGAACCGGACCCGTTTCGAGACAGCTCGCGAATGGGCGGGAAAGTAATCCGTTCCACGCTGTCCTCGCAAGGTGCATAGAATAGTCTGCGTGAAACATTCCTTCGATATCGGCCCGGTTCCGGTTGGGAGCGGTCAACTCTTCCTCATCGCAGGCCCCTGCGTCATCGAGTCCGAGACCCACGCCCACAAACTCGCGGATGCCATTCAGCGCATCGCCGCCGACCTGCACGTTCCCTACATCTTCAAGGCCAGCTATGACAAGGCGAACCGCACCAGCATTCGCAGCTTTCGCGGCCCTGGCCTGGTGGAAGGCGCGCGCATCCTGCGGGCGATCGCAAAGGACAACGGCTTGCCGGTACTGACCGACGTCCACACGCCCGAAGACTGCCTGCGGCTCACCAAGGCGCTTGGCGATGTCGAGGCCGTTCTGCAGATCCCTGCGTTTTTGTGCCGCCAGACCGACCTGCTGATTGCCGCCGCGCACACCGGCCGCGCCATCAACATCAAGAAGGGCCAGTTCGTCGCGCCCGCAGATATGCAACACGCGGTCCTGAAGGTCCGCGACTCAGCCGCCGCGCTGAGCAGCAAACCGCCGCGCGTCTTCCTCACCGAGCGCGGAGCAAGTTTCGGCTACAACAATCTGGTCGTCGACATGCGCTCGCTGCCCACGATGCGCATGTTCGCTCCGGTGGTTTTCGATGCAACCCACTCGGTACAGACGCCCTCCGCCGCAAACGGAGTCTCTGGCGGCCAGCCTGAGTTCATTCCGGTACTGGCGCGCGCGGCGGTAGCCGCCGGCGTCGACGGAGTATTCCTCGAAGTGCACGACGATCCGGCACACGCCAAATCTGACGGCGCCAACGCACTCCGCCTGGACAAACTGCAAGGCGTGCTCGAGCAACTGCTGGCTGTCCACGCGGCCGTCGCCGCAAAATGAAAACGGCCTGCACGCAGCAGGCCGCTCCACCGATTCTCTAACCACTCATTCTTACTGGTTGAAGTTGCTTTCCTCTTCCTCCGGCTGAATGCCATAGCGGCGCAGCAGGTTCGGCAGGTTCTGCGAGAATGCTGCACGCGGCATTACCGTGTCGCATCCTGCCTCCACCGCTTTGGCCTTCAGGTCGCCCTGCAGGTGGGAGAGGAAGCCAATGACCGACGTGCTCTTCTTCAGCTTCGCCTTCAGCTTGGGGATCAGGGTCAGCGGCTTGGCGTTGGCATTGTTCAGGTCGAAGACGATCAACCCGGGACGGTCCGCCTCTTCGCCGTCGGTGAGTGCAGAGATCACGTCTTTCTCATTCTTGACGAACGCAACCTTGACGCCCAGCTTGCGCGCCGTCTCGGTGATCTTGGCGTTGAAGAACAGGTCCTCAATGAAGAAGAATATCTTGGTCGGCGCGTTCTCGGGAATTGGAATCGGCCGCCCCACCGAGTAGTCGATCGGCTGCGAATCGCTCACGTAGCTGCGCGCTCCGCCGCCCCTGCCCTGATAGTTGCCGTGCGCCTCGATGGTGGATGGAGGCGAATCTGCGAAGTTGCCGTTCACCGCGCGGTAGCTGTGGTCCATTGGCCCCACAAAACTTCGCGGGCCGCGGTCGCGCTGCTTATTCTTGCGCTTCGAACCAAAGATGCTGTTGCCTGGCTGATGGGTGTCCTTGTCGCGATAGACCGCACCATTGCCATTGCTGTATCCGCCGGCGCTGGCTTGATTACCAGGATTCTCCTGCGAGCGTTGCCGGTCGCGATCGCGGAACTTCTTCTTCCAGCGCTTGGTGGACGGCCCGGAGCCGGCCTGTTGCTGTGGCGCGCCGCCCTGGAAGTTCTGCGGCGGATTCCCCGGGGCTGCAATGCCCTGGCCGTTAGCCTCGATGTCTCCCAAGAACTGGCCTGCCCCACTCTGCGCGCCCTGCTGGCCGGCATCTCCCTGCTTGTTCTTCCGCTTGCGGCGGCGACGGCGGCTGCTCTTGGACTGACCCATGCCGTGCGGAATGCCGTGTGCAGCATCCTGCGCTGCTCCGGCTTGGCTCATCTGACCACCCATCGGTTCGGGTGGCTGTGGCGGTCCCTGGTGAACTTCCACCTCGGGCACATTTTGCTCTGAACTCATGTTCCACTTCCTATTGCTGGTTAACGATCTACGCTTCCATCCCACGCACACGCGTCTCGGCTATCCCCACGGCATTCGCGGAGTTGGAACCAAGCCGGTTTTGAAGCATCGGTGGAAACGATATCAAGTTGTACTCGAACATGCGTCCTACTGCATCGGTCAGGATGCAACCAGTCGGCAAATTACTCCTGCGCGCCACCGGATTGCCACATGCAACCGGAATTGCCAAGGGCCGGCTGGAAATCGCCAAAGCGCTGGTGCCAGCTATGGCAATTCATTCACCCTGCCGCTGCCTGCAACGCGCTCGGAGTTCTTGGCGGAATCAGCCCTCCGGCTCACCTGATCCGGTGCATCGGAATCCAGAACAATCCGCCGAAATCTCAGATTTGCCATGCATCTTGCTGCCATTGGAAAAGCACATCATCCGCACAGCAATCGGCACCCACAGCCGGTTCACAAGGCAAGACCAATCATACGCCGAATGGCTTGCTGTGGCAAGAAAAACCTTTCCCTCCAGCCAAGTGCCCGGAATCGCACGCACCCGACCCACCGTTGTCTAGACTGCGAGGGCCGCTCCCGGATTGGCAGCGGCCCACTGGCAGAATGGCCGTCAAAGGCCTCCCAAATTAGCTCCCTTGCGGGGGTAGAACTTCAAAATCCCGGCGTGCATCTGCTGTGGATGCATCTTCTTCCGGATCGAGTATTGAGAACGCAATACCGGTTACCGAGGATTAGTGCAATTCGGATGCCATAAGACGGCAAGGCAATATGCGCGCCAAATGCCAGTTTCTGCGCCATTCCAAGGACAGCGCCTCCCAGAAATCAGGAGAGTTTGGCTGACACGCTCCAAATTTCAGGAGATGGAGGTTTGACCCTGTATCCGCGGAGCCATATAATCGAGACGTTGTAGCAGCCCTCCAGCTGCTATGTGATTCGTTGCAAACTGGGCGAAGCGATAGGGATTGGCCGTGCTGCAAAGCGCGGCCCTGGGTGGAGTGGATGCAGGACATGAGGACGGGCAGTCGCCTGACTCGATGATAGAGACGATCCCGAAGGATCCTGAAGGAGCACCACACAGCACATGAATTCCAAGCTCGTACTCGTCTCCGCCCTGGCTGCGGGAGTCTTGACCGTTGCAGGTATAGCGCAGACCACCAGCCCGCAAGCCCCGGCGACCCGCGCGACGGCGCCCACGGCTCCGCCGCCGCCCCAGGCCATTCCGGCCAAGATAGCTTTCATTGAACTGGAAGAAGTAGCTGCCGCGACCAACGAAGGGCAGAAGGCGGTCGCCGACATCCAGAAGAGATATCAACCGCAAAAGGACAAACTGGACGCGCTCAAGGCGGAAATTGATAGCTTGACCAAGCAACTGCAGAATCCGCCGGCGACCATGACGGAGGAAGACAAGGCCGCGAAGACCCGGGACCTCGACACCAAGCAGAAGCAACTGCAGCGCGATGCCGATGACGCACAGACTTCGTACAACTCCGACGTGGCGGACGCGATTGGGAAGATACTCCAGAAGCTCGGGCCGATCGTGGTGAAGTACGTACAGGAGAGCGGCTACACCGTGCTGCTGGACAACACCGGCCAACCGCAGCAGGGCGGCCTGAACCTGCTCTGGGGCGGCTCCGATATTTCAGAGGCGGTAGTAGCCGCCTACAATGCCAGCTCGAAGGTCGCAACACCGATCCCGTCCGCTCCGTCGGCGACCCGTCCCGCTCCAGCAACGCCGAAACCGGCGGCACCAAAGCAGTAGACCCACGGTCTGCGGGAATTGGACCGTAAGACAACGCTGATTGTTCAGTTTCGCTGCAGCGGCAGCAACGTCCAAGGACGTCATAACTTTCGAAGGAGCATTACACACCGCATGAATCATAAGTTAGTTGTTCTCGCTGCGCTGGTCGCGGGCCTTCTGCCCATGTCCGCGATTTCCCAGGTGTCCCCTGAGTTGCCTGCTTCCCCGTCCGAAACGCCTGCAGCGCAGACTCCCGCAGCTGAGGCGCCCAAACCTCCTCCTCCTCCGACGGCGTTCGCAGCGAAGATCGCGGTCGTCGAATTCCAGGAGGCCGTCATTGAAACCAACGAGGGCCAGCAGGCGCTTGCGGCAGTCCAGAAGAAGTACGAGCCCAAGCAGGCTGAGCTTGAGGACCTGAACACCCAGATCGTAGGACTGCAAAAGCAACTCCAGGCTGCCCCCGCCACAATGACGGACCAGGAGCGTGCGTCCCGCACCAAGACCCTCGACACCAAGCAAAAGCAGCTGGACCGCGATGCCGAAGATATGAGGACTGCGGCCAACGCGGACCTGCAGGACGCCTACGGCAAGGTCGCCCAAAAGGTCCATGCGGTGATGTTGGATTACGTCAAGAAGGGCGGCTATACCATCCTGCTGGACGCGAGCAATCAGCAGTCAAGCCAGATCATGTGGATCTCGCAGGAGCCGAACTCGGATATTACCCAGGCGATCATCGATGCGTACAACGCCACCACGCCCAACATCTCCGCACCGGCCCCGGCAGCACCGGCGGCCGCCGCTCCTTCGAAGCCAGCAGCTACGAAGCCGGCGGCTACCACAGCGCCGCATACGACGACGACACCCCACACTACGACTCCGAAACCGCCGAGCCAATAGCGCGCGGTTTGCGATCGAGTGAAAGAGGAGGCCTGCGGGCCTCCTTTTTCGTGGGCAAAGCAGGTCCCGGGTGTTCGTCTTCACTGTGGAAATTATTGTGGATTCCGACGTGCAGGAAATTCACAAACGGACTGGGCACGCTTGGCGGACAGAGTTATGCAATAGTTGTTGTGCTACAAGTCACACGTTTTCAGGTCTTTGAAACGGCAACGGCTAAGTTCAAGAAAATCGTTGCAATCGCGCTGCAAGTATCGCAAATAAAGGCTTTCCACAGATCGCGATTCGGCGTCAAGGTATGGGTTCAGGCCAACACCCCTGAAATTGACCCTTTTCCCCCGCCTGATTTTCTCGTTTGAAACGCCGGGTTCCGGCTCGCGCACCCCTCAAGAGCCGGAGTCCTTCGGGCTAGGCGACAGCGTTGGTCAGTTGGTTGCCTATCTTGTTGAAGACCGTGTCGAGATTGGTGTTGTAGCTCCTCATCACGGCGACTGAACCAAGAGCCACCATGGATGCGACCAGTGCCCATTCAATAAGATCCTGCCCGGATTCTTCCGCGACCAGGCGCTTGAGAAGTTGCTTCATTTTGATCATTCCCCGTTGTTCCGAAAGTCGAAGCGCCTGAGAAAGATAGCCAGGTTGGCGCTAGTTCGACGATAGGGCTTCCACGCCGCGTCGTATATGACCCAAAAGGGGCATCGGGACTTCGTGCAGCATTACTTAAGTGGTTGAACCAAGGTAACTTCCACTCTTGGTAGTCCAGAGAACTGCTCCCTGCTACTCTTCGCCGACCTTGAGGACGGCGAGGAAAGCCTCCTGCGGAATATCGACCTTGCCGATCCGCTTCATGCGCTTCTTGCCTTCCTTCTGCTTCTCCAGCAGTTTGCGCTTGCGGCTGATGTCGCCGCCGTAGCACTTGGCAATGACGTTCTTGCGAATCGCGGTGACCGTCTCGCGCGAGATGATCTTCGAGCCGATCGCCGCCTGAATGGCGACCTCGAACATCTGCCGCGGGATGAGCTCACGCATCTTGGAGACGAGGGCCTTGCCGCGGTCATAGGCTGCGTCGCGATGCACGATGATGGAGAGCGCGTCCACGGGATCGCCGCCGATCAGGATGTCCATCTTCACCATCGGCGAGACCCAATGGCCCTGCATGTGGTAATCGAGTGACGCATAGCCGCGCGAGACCGACTTGAGCCGATCGTAAAAATCTAGAACGATCTCGTTCAACGGAAGCTCATAGGTGAGCATCACGCGGGTCTCGGAAACGTACTCGAAGTTGATTTGGCGACCGCGTTTCTCCTCAACCAGCTTCAGAATGCCGCCCACGTACTCCTCGTTGGTCAGGATCTTGGCGAGGATGACGGGCTCCTCGATCTGTTCGATGTTGGAGGGATCGGGCCAGCGCGATGGATTGTCCACCTCAATCACCTTGCCGTCGGTCAGCGTGATGTTGTAGCGGACGCCCGGCGCGGTGGTGATGAGGTCGAGCGAATACTCGCGCTCCAGCCGCTCCTGAATAATCTCCAGATGCAGAAGACCCAGAAAGCCGCAGCGAAATCCGAAGCCGAGCGCCACCGAAGACTCGGGCTCAAAGGTGAAGCTGGCATCGTTAAGGCGAAGTTTTTCCAGCGCGTCCCTCAGCATTGCGTGCTCGTGCGAGTCGACGGTGTAGAGTCCGGCGAAGACCATGCTCTTGATGTCTTCAAATCCGGGCAAGGCCTCCGCACACGGCCGCGCGACGTCGGTGATGGTGTCGCCGACTTTCGTATCCGCAACATTCTTGATGGTCGCGACGAAGAAGCCAACCTCGCCGGCGGAGAGTTCCGCGAGTGGCACCGGCTTCGGCGTCATGACCCCCATGCTTTCGACATCGAAGGTCTTGCCGTTGGACATGATTTTGATCTTCATGCCCTGCTTCAAGCGCCCGTTGATGACACGCGCCAGCACCACCACGCCACGGTATGGATCGAACCACGAATCGAAGATGAGGGCTTGCAGCGGCGCCTCCGCGTCTCCGCGAGGCGGCGGCAGAAGATGTACTACAGCTTCGAGGATGTCGGGGACACCCTGGCCCGTCTTTGCCGAGACGGCAATAGCATCGCTTGCGGGAAGCCCGACTGCTCTCTCAATCATCTCGCGGGTGCGCTCGATATCGGCCGAAGGCAAGTCGATCTTGTTGATGATTGGAATGACATCAAGGCCGTGGTTGATAGCGAGATACGCATTGGCCAGGGTCTGCGCCTCGACTCCCTGCGACGCATCCACCACCAGCAGCGCACCCTCGCACGAGGCCAGCGAGCGCGACACCTCGTAGCTGAAGTCGACGTGGCCGGGCGTGTCGATAAGGTTGAGTTGGTAGGTTTCGCCGTCGTGTGCCTTGTACATCATGCGCACGGTGTGGGCCTTGATGGTGATACCCCGCTCGCGCTCCAGGTCCATCGCATCCAGCACTTGGGCGTGCATCTCGCGCGCAGTGACCGAGCCGGTGAGTTCGAGCAGCCGGTCGGAAAGCGTGGATTTGCCGTGATCGATGTGCGCGATGATCGCGAAGTTGCGGATGTGATTCGGATCCATACGGGGTGCGAACTGCCTCAATCTTCGATGCTATCACCGTGGAGCGGGCGCTCTGCGCATCGCCGCTGCGCCCGGTGTGCCCTGCAACGTCTTACAATGAGCAAGGCGCATACGTGCGTCTACGCGGTTGGCCACTTGCACTGAGACAGGAATGCGGATTTCCAGAATCGTGGGCTGGCGGCACAAACGACGGCGACGGAGCGGGACTAATCATCGATGGGGAAGACCAGCGGGTGCAGAGGTTGAGCGGGTTTCGACGGTGGCTGGTGGCGATTGCGTGTGCACCGCTGGTGCTGCTCTCTGGTTGTCCGCAGCAGACCGTTTCGGTCGCGGTTCCTGCGCAAGCCGCAGCGCCACCGGTCGCTCCTCCTGCGCCGGGGCCATCCGCCTCGGACATAGCGCGGGCCGCCGAACAAGCCGCAAGGGTCCGCAAGGTGCAGCAACTCATCAATCAGGCTGAAGGAGATTACCGCAGCGGCGTCGACAATTACCGTGGGGGGCGGCTTGAAGCGGCCCGGTCCGACTTCGACGCGGCGGTGGATCTGATGCTGACCAGCGGGATGGATCTGAAGGCCGACCCGCAGCTTTCCGATGAGTTCGAGCACCTGCTGAATGCGATCAACTCGCTGGAGATGTCGGCGCTGAAGCAGGGCAATGGATTCTCCGCGCCGCTGGAGGCCGCTCCGCTCGACGCCGCCGACGAGGTCACCTTCCCGCCCAACGCCGCGCTGACCGCCAAGGTGGCTGAGGAGTTGAAGACCACGCAATCCGACTTGCCGCTGGTCGTCAACGACTATGTCGCCGGCTTCATCAACTACTTCACGAACTCGAAGAAGGGCCACGCTACGCTGCTCCACTCGCTCCAGCGCGCCGGCAAATACAAGGAGATGATCCAGCGCGACCTGACGGATGCGGGCGTCCCGCAGGACCTGATCTATCTCGCCGTGGCGGAATCGGGCTTCCAGCCGCAGGCGGTGAATCGCGGCTCGGGCGCGGGTGGCATGTGGCAGTTCATGCCATTCCAAGGAGTTTATGGCCTTGCCTTCAACGCCTGGTACGACGAGCGCTTCGACCCGGAGAAGTCTTCCCAGGCGTACGCGCGCTACATGAAGGAGCTCTATAACCAGTTCGGAGACTGGTATCTGGCGATGGCTGCGTACAACTGGGGCCCGGGCAATGTACAGCGCGCGGTGATGCACACCGGTTATGCAGACTTCTGGGAGCTGTACAAGCGCAATGTGCTGCCCACCGCCACCAAGAATTACGTGCCGGGCATCATTGCGGCGGCCATTATGGCTAAGAATCCGAAGCAGTATGGATTGGAAGACCTGGTGCCTGATCCTCCGGTCGTCTCCGACACCGTGAGCGTGGACTACGCCGTCGATATGCGGCTGGTGGCCGATGTTACCAACGTCTCGTTGCCGGAGATCGTCGAGCTGAACCCGAGTTTGCTGCGCATGACCACGCCGGGAGACACCGACTTCGATCTGCATCTGCCCGCCGGCACTCGTGATCTCTATCTGAAGCGCATCGCGGAGATTCCTGAGGACAAGCGGACTAGTTGGCGCTTCCATGTTGTGCGCGCCGGCGAATCGCTGGATAACATCGCCAGCACCTTTCACGATCGCCCGTCCGAAATCGTCTCGGCAAACAATCTGGTGGCAGACGCGCCGATCGATCCAGGCGTTGAACTGATTGTGCCGGTATCGAGCGCCATTGCGATGCCGCACCCACTGCACTACATCACGCGACTGGGCGACACGCTGGTTACGATTGCCGATCGCTTCAACGTCTCGGTGGAAGACCTGAGGCGCTGGAACCATCTTTCGTCGAGCAAGATCACCCCGCGTCGCTCCCTCTATGTCTCGCAGCCCGTCCATCTGGCGCCGGTAGCGCATGTGCGCGCGAGGAAAGCGCATACTGCAGCCGGCGCCCAAGCGGCAACCACCACAAAAGCGAAGGGCCCTGCAGCCACTTCAAAGGCCTCTGCAAAGACGCCTTCGCAAAGCCCAGCGCCAAAAAAGAAGACGACGCAGCCGAAGAAGGCGACTGCTTCCAAGTGAACGCACGAGGCTGTTCGTTTAGCTACCCGAGGAAAAAGAGTGCTTGCTATCGGTGGCGCGCAGATGCATTCTGTTGCTAGAATCCGTGCCGTGGTGCAAATGATTTCTGACGCATCGCGAAAGCAGCTTGAGATGCATGGCGATGTCATGATGCGAATTCTGTAACGAGGGTGCGACGATGAAGTTCAATGAGCTTGGTGGATTCGACGGACTTGAGGAGAACAGCAAAATGTGTGCGGCTGCGAACTACGACGACGATGCCGCTGGAGACGGATATGAAGGCAACGGCGCCTTCGACGACGACGAGGAAGAAGAAGAGGTCGTGGTGGCGATGACCTCGGACGACGATGACGTTCTGGATCGGCTGGAGGATGAGGACGATGTGGTGGTGGCTGAGTCAATCGCAGTAGTGGGTGTGATCGAAGCAGTACCTCCCCCGCCCGCCCCTGCGGCAACAGCATCGAAAGCTCCCGTGAAGAGCGCGGCGGTCGCACCGGCAGTGAAGAAAGCCCCCGCGAAGAAGGCCGTTGCAAAGAAGGCCGTCAAGAAGGCAGCGGTAAAGAAGGCTCCCGCAAAGAAGGTGGTCGCGAAGAAGGCTCTGGCGAAGAAGAAGGTCGCCAAGAAAGCGGTGAAGAAAGCGGCCGCCAAGAAGGCTCCGGCGAAGAAGGCCGCCAAGAAAAAGACATTGAAATCTGCCGCGAAGAAGTCGAGTGCCCTGCGCGGCGGTAAGGCAGCTTCGAAAAAAGCTGCCGGCAACAAGGGTGCTTCGAAGAAACAAAAACCAAATACGAGAGGTATTACCTTGGCAACTAAGAAAGCAGCAAAGAAGGCTGTAAAGAAGGCCGTCAAGAAGGCTCCTGCAAAGAAGGCCGCGAAGAAGGCTGCAAAGAAGAAGAAGTAGTCGGCAAGCAGTTCCAACCAGGCAAGCAAAACGGCCCGGGCTCCTCTCGAGAGGTCCGGGCCTTTTTGCGTCTGCTTGCGGACTACTTCATCGGTGGAGCTTGATGAGCTTGCACCTTATCCGCTCCGCCTCCATTCAGGCCTGCGATGGCGGCGAGCACGTCGTCGGAGTGGGTGTTGGGATTGACGCCGGTCCACACCTTGACGATCTTGCCGGCGGGCGAGATGAGGAAGGTGTCGCGCTGGGCGAACTTGACGGGCCCCATACCCGACAGGGGAACGCCGTAGGCGTCGATGACCTTGTGGTCGGGGTCGGCCAGCAGTTTGAAGGTGAGCGAGTCCTTGGTGCAGAAGGTCTTGTGGCTCTCGACTGTATCGAGCGAGACGCCGAGCACGACGGCGTTAAGCGAGTCATACTTGGGCAGGTCGCGCTGGAAGTTGTGCGCCTCGATGGTGCAGCCGGTGGTCATGTCCTTGGGATAGAAGTAGAGGACGACCCACTTGCCCTTGTACTGCGAGAGCGATACCGACGTATCTTCCTGCGACGGGAGGCTGAAGTCGGGAGCGCTTGCCCCTGCCTGGAGGATATCGGCGGCGTGCACACGTACACCGACACCGCAGGCGGTTACGATGCCGAGGATGACTGCGATCCATACACCTTTACGAACCATCGTCTTCTCCTTGTCGTTCAGAATGTGAATTGTGGCGATCTTTCGGCGGCCTGGTCCCACGCCTTCGCGTATGGCTATAGTACCCTTTCGCGGTTATGCGTGTGTCACGGAAATGTCTCGGTTGGCTTCCGCTACAACGGCGATTCCGGCCTGGTCTGCGGCGGCGATGATGGCCGCGGCGTCGAAGAGCAGCGTGCGGCCGGCTTCGACGGCCAGGCAGGTTGCGCCGGCGCGGGTCATGGCCTCGATGGTGGCGACTCCGATTACGGGTACGTCGAAACGCATGTCCTGGTTTGGCTTGGCGACCTTGACGACGGTGAGGGAGCGGCTGAGCGTGGAGGCCGGGTCGTTCAGGCGGCGCATCAGCGCGCCGGCGCGTTCGATGGTGGCATCGGTTCCCTCCATGGCTTCGACAGCGACGCAGGCCTGCGCAGCGATGACGACGGTCTGGCCGAGGTCGTATGCGGCGATGGCGTCCGCAACGGTACGGCCGTAGGCGATGTCGTTGCGCTCGTCTTCGGTGGGCGCGCGCTGGGTGAGGACGCCGGGTTTAGCGAGCAGCGGTTCAAGGTAGTGGGTGGAGGAGATAAGTTCTATGCCCTCGTCCGAAAGGACCTTCGCGACCGCGCCGAGCAGCATGTCCGTGTTGCGCGTGCGCAGGTTCAGGAGCAGCTTGGCGAGGCGCCAGTCGGGACGGATCGAGGAGAAGATCTGGGTGTGCTTGACCTGACCGGCCATGACCGCGCGAGTGACGCCTTCGGCCTGAAAGGTTTCGATAAGGCGGGAGAGTTCGCCGAGCGACATCCAGTGGACGCGGATGGCGGGGTCGGCGGCGGCGCGGGCATCGATCTCGGGGTCGGTCTCCTCCTTGATGGCGGCGACGACGACAGATAAGCCGTGGGAGCGCGCGGCGTCGAGCAGCAGGAACGGGAAGCGCCCGTTGCCGGCGATCAAGCCGAGTTTCGTCTGGGTTTCGCTCATGGCTTGGACGGCGAGTCCATGCTCTCTGAGGGTAGCTGTTTCTTGCGGTACTCGTCGAAATAGGCGGTCATGGGCTGCGGCATGACGTCGCGGTAGAGGCCAAATTTGAAGTTGAAGATTCCGGGCGAAGAGTAGCCGGAAGCAGGCGTCTCGGGATTGGCAAGCGGGCCGGCGTAGTCGACGACCTGTCGCCCGTCGAACCAGACCTTAACGCGGCCGGTGGACTCGGGCGAGAAGCGGGCCTGGACGCGGATGTCGAGCCAGCGGCCGCGGAGGTCGCGTTTCTCTTCCCAGAGAGTGAACTTGTTGTCGCCGAGAGCGCGAGTGACACGGAGAACTCCATCCATGTAGCGGATGGCGAGGGAAGGGCTGTCGTTGTCGCAGGGTGAACGGGATGGATCAGGCTGTAAGCCGAGCTCGAGTGCCTCGGGTGCGGGCTGCGTGGCGAGGGGGCGAGCCCGGCGATTGCAGTTTTGGTGCCACTGGGCTACGACGAGGCGGACGGGGACGATGGGAAAGTCCGGGGCCAGGTACATGCTCCAGGAGTATTCGTAGGAAGCGTCCTGGTGGGCGCTGAGGCGGTCAGCTTCCTTGATTTCGTCACGCTCGGTATCGAGGTCGCCGTCGTGGCCCTGGGCGAACTTGTCGTGGGAATGGAGGTCGACGCGGACAGCGGAATGGCCGGCGCGGACGATCTGCGATTGGATGTTGATGGCGCCGGGAACGGAGGTGGTGGTCTCCCAGATGTCACTGAGGGTGGGAGCCTCGAAGCCGTCGTAGATGTCGCTAGGCGCTGGCGTTGGAGCGGTTTGCGCGTGGACGCACAAGGACAACAGAAACAGGGAAAACGTTGAGAGCGACCCGATACGCATGGGTGCCAATTTTATCGCAGTCCCCGTCGGCAGCGTTGAGCTTCAGTTTGCAGGCGGCTTGGGCGACTTGGCGGTGGTGACGCGGATGACCTGGTAGGAGGCGGGCGTAGCGCCGATATTGCGCAGCGAACGCTTGTCGTCGGCGGCCCAGAACAGGACGGAGCCGGCGTTCATGCGGGCGGAGACACCGTTGACTTTGACCTCGAGCGAGCCGGATTTGATGAGGACGAACTCGTCGTTATGGTCGATCATGTCGGCGGCGGTGCTTTGCCCGGCGTTGAGGGTGGTGATGTGGCTTTCAAGGGTTTGGAAGGTGAGCGTGGGCGAGCTGAGGACGCTGACGCGTGAGCCGGTGGGCGTGGCGGTTTGCGGGAGCGCGTTGCAGTCGATAACGATGGAGGCGAGCTTGCCGGGGACGGCGCGTTCGGCGGCGGATTTGGCGGACTCGTCGTGCGAGAGGTCGGTGACGAAGTTGATGACGTAGTAGGTTGCGGGCTCGAGGCCTACGTTGGTGGCGTTGTGCGGATCGTTGGCGGCGAAGAAGACGAGCGAGCCGGGGCCGGCGTGGTGTTTGGCGCCGTTGATGGAGACTTCGAAGTCGCCCTCCTTGACCAGCAGAATCTCTTCCCAGGAGTGGCGATGAACGGGATGCGACTCCATGCCGGGATTGAGGGTGGTGACGTGGATTTCGAGCTTGTCGAGGGTGCGGGTGGGGTTATCGAAGACCTGGCGGACTTGGCCGACAGGGGTGGGGTTTGGGGTGAGGGAGTCCCAATCGACGAAGGTGCTGGCGAGGATGGTGGGATCTTTGGGCGGGGCGTAGGTATTGAGGACGGCGGTCTGCGCAGAGGCCAGCGCGAGCGGAGCGAAGAGGAGGGTGAGCAGGAGAGGCTTCATGGAGCGGAACTATAGCAGGGTGGGGCGGCTATTGGGTACGCGAGTTACTTGATGATGCCGCGGGTGGCGGAGGCGATGAAGTCGGCGAGGTAGCGGACGTGTTCGGTGGCGGCGGCGTCGGGTGCGGGCGAATCTGCGGGTTCGAGAAGCGTGGCGCGGATGGCGGCGAGGGCGTCGGTGGTGTTGAGCTTGCTGGCCTGCAGGAGGCGATAGGCCTGGCGGAGGGCCTTGAGTTGGGCGGGCGTGAAGCCGCGGCGTTCCAGGCCGACCTTGTTGAGGCCGTAGGCGTGGTTGTTGCGCTCGATCGAGGTGAGCGAGTAGGGGAGGACGTCCTGGGTGATGGTGGTGCCTCCGCCGATGTAGGCGTAGCGGCCGATGCGGCAGTGCTGATGCACGGGACAGAGCGCACCGACGACGGCGTAGTCCTCGACGGTGACGTGGCCGGCGAGCGTGGCGGAGTTGGCGAGGATGCAGCCGTTGCCGATGTGGGAGTCGTGGCCGATGTGAGTGTAGGCCATGATGAGGCAGCCGTCACCGAGGGTCGTCTCACCGCCTCCGCCGACTGTGCCGCGGGATATGGTGGCGTACTCGCGGATGGTGTTGCCGGCGCCGAGGGTGCAGCGAGTGGGTTCGCCGGCGTACTTAAGGTCCTGCGGGGCAACGCCGACGCAGGCGAAGGGATGGAAGATGGTGTTGGCGCCGACGGTGAGATGGCCGTCGAGTACAACATGGGAAATGAGGTTGCAACTCTCGCCGAGGACGACGTTGGGGCCGACGGTGGAGTACGGGCCGATGGTGCAGGATGCGGGGATGTGCGCGCCCGCGGCGACGATGGCGGTGGGATGGATGTTTTGGGCAGTGCTCACTCGGTCGCGGCTCCGGCAGGCGCGGCGGGCAGTTCTGGAGATGGGGTTGGCTTGGGCTTGGTGCGATTGGTGAGGGCGCACATGACGATGGCTTCGCAGGCGATCTTGCCTTCGACGGTGGCGACGCCCTTCATGCGGACGGCGTTGGAGCGCCAGTTGAGGACGGTGACTTCGATGCGGAGCTGGTCGCCAGGAACGACGGGGCGACGGAATCTGGCGGAGTCGATGCCGGCGAAGACCGTGAGCTTGGAGTCGCGCTCTGCGGCAGTGTACTCGGTGAGCAGCAGCGCCGCGCCAGCCTGCGCGATGGCTTCGACCATCAGAACGGCGGGCATGATGGGAAAGTCGGGAAAGTGGCCAGCGAAGAACGGCTCGTTGATGGTGACGTTCTTGATGGCGACGACGCGGGTTTTGCGCTCCATCTCGACAATGCGGTCGATGAGCAGGAACGGATAGCGATGAGGCAGGACGGACATGATTTCGAGAATGTCCATGGTGTTGGCGGAGGGGTTTGGCTGGTCAGTCATGCAGGGATGAGTATAAACAAGTTGTTAGTTGTCAGTTCTCAGTTGTCAGGTGAGGGCAACAGCAAATACGGGGGTTCTTCGCTGCGCTCAGAATGACGCCACGCGGTGACGAGCATTTTGGTTGGTCTCATTTGTTTTTCAGTTTGGGAACGACGACGGCGGGGTCGAAGAGGGAGGGGTCGGCGCCGAGGTTGTAGGTGATCTTGGTGAGGTAGCGCTGGTTGGTGATGTCGCCGTTGTGGTAGCGGGTGACGGTCATGGGAGTGGGCAGGCCCTGGAAGACGTGGTAATCGTCGTAGGTTTCCTGCTCTTCGTCGAAGTCCTTGAACTGCGGGTTGCGCCATTGGAAGGTTCGGCGGAGAGGGAGATGGGTAGCGGCGTCGAGCTCGAGGGTGACGGCGTCGTTCGACGCGGTGAGGATGGAGACCTTGTCGACGAGGCGGCGCTCGACCATGCCGGCGCCTTCAGAGACGATCATGACGCCGGGAGCGTGGATCCAGTTGCGGACGACCTCCTCGATGGAGTGTGCCTGGCGGCGGTAGTAGTCGTCGACCTGGTCCTTGGGGAGCTCGGTCTGGCCCTTGTAGGTAACTTCGTAGCCGTGGCCGTCCTTCCAAATCTGGACGACGTCGATTTTTTTCCCGGGGAAGATCATGCTTTTGTCGGTGAGGAAGCCGACGCGTTCCGCCTGGGGCTTGCCGGAGGCGGGCAGGCGGACAAGATCGTGGAACTCGATGATGTAGGGGTTGGGCTGGCCGTGGAAGAAGGAGGAGCCGCGCCCTTCCGTCTGGATGGTGGCGCGGTTGAGCCAGGCATCGCCGCCGAGCGCGGTGATCATCTGGTCGAGCAGGGCGTGTCCGCGCTGCTCGGAGGTCTGGCCGGGGGGCGTGGGAGGCGCGGCGCTGGGAAGGTCGGCGGCCTGGGCTGGCGCAGGAGTGGCGGCGAGTTGGGGCGCGAGCAGGATTGCGGCGAGGATGACGAGAGCGAGGCGCTTCATGCGAAATATATTTTCGAGCATGGTACGTGGTTCGGTGGTTGGACGCTGGCGGCGGGCAACTTGGGTGCGGCAGCGGTGCGGATTCACGGTCATTGGCATGTACCCCCATCCCCCCAAAATCTGCATGATTGAGAAAACAAACGGCTTATCTAGAAGCATCCAGAAAACACGTGAGTTTCCTGCAAAATACTCTATCCATTGCAGTTAGGCGCGGCGATGGGCGCTGACGCGGCAGGTGCATGGAGGAAACGTTTTTTGTGGAACCCCTTTATCTATTGTAGTCGGGGTGTCAAGGACCTCGGGGGTTGGGAGACACCAGGCGGAGAAGTTTTGCGAGGGGAGGGTGGCTGTGGGGCCGAAAATCCCACGCCAATCCGAGAGGCGGTCGGGCGGGGCACGATAACCCACCCTTTCAGCAAGTACGCTGAAAGGATGGGCCACCCGTAGACCCACACCCGTAAAGCCATCCCCAGTAAACCCACCCAAGCAGAGCTTGGATGGGGCACCCGGATTTGTGTTGGCCGACGGGCTTGCAGGCTACTTCCATTCCCAGGTTTTGGAGGTGGTGGTGGCGTCGGCGGCGACTTCGTACTCGAAGGCGGCGCAGGCGTTGTTGAGGCCTGCGAGTTTGACGGACGTGGTGCGCAGGAAGAGCATGCCGCGGTAGCTGATGGCGCCGGTGGGCAGGAATTTGCCAACGCCGGTTCCGGTCCAGGTGATGCCGTCGCCCTCCTGGGTCATGATGAGTCCCAGGCCTTCGCCGAAGATGGAGCCGTCGGCGCGGATGACCGAGGTGTAAGTGCCCGTGCCGCTGGTGGGAATGCCGAGCATGTGGCCGGCGTCTTCGAAGGTGACTTCCACGGTTGGGGGGTCGATGGAGGTGACCCGTCTTACGAGTCTTTTGCCTTTGGTTTCGCCAAGCTGTTCTCCGAGCATGGTGAGTCCTTTCTCTTGCGTTGGGATTTTTGAGTTGGGGACCTGGGGAGGGGGAAATTGTACGCCTATGGGAGTGAGGGTGGCTCATCCATCCCACCCAAAAGTAATGGCTCAATTTGAAATGAAACCGACCTCAGGGGCTAAAGCCCCCATCGATCCAGCGGCGATTTGCGGCACGGCTGAAGCCGTGCCCTTAACGAAACGAATCAAACTGAGCCACCACCTACCCCACCCATGACGGTGAAACTTTCATGAATGGGGCACCCGGATTTCTGGCGGGGGAGAGAAGCTGATTCCCTTCGGGAATGAATGGGCGCCCGCAGGGGTGCGGGTTTTGGCCGGAGGTGTAAGATGTGTGGCCGATAGCGTTCGGTCGCGATCGAAGCCGCGAATGGTTGCGCATGGCACGGCAGGCCATCCGGCGGAGGGGGTGCCATGAAGATGCGTGCGTTGCCGCTGGTTTCGCTGGTCTGCGTGTTGCTGGGCGGATGCTCGGCCTACTCGGTGCACCCGTTGTACACGGCGGAGGATGCGGTGGTGGAACCGGCGCTGGAGGGAACGTGGGTCTCCGACGACAAGACCGAAATCCAGCTGAAGAAGACCGGCGCGCACGAATACAGCATGGTGATGTCGTCCGCGGACACTAAGGAAATACAGACTTACAAGGTGAACCTGGTGCGGCTGGGCGACCAGTTGTTTGCCGACATGATCTTCGACGGACGGACGCTGGATGGGAACAAACTGGATGAGCCGGCCGGAGCGGTGGATATGCATGTGGTCCTGAAATTGACCCTGAGCGGCGGAGACCTGGGGTACGCGGCACTGGACCAGGACGCGATCGAGAAGCAGAACGCCCAGGCGAAGCCGCCGCTGGACTACACGCTGATGGATAGTTCGATGCTGGTGACGGCGCAGACCGATGCCCTGCGGCGCTACGTTCTGACGAATGCGGCGGAGGTGTTCTCGAAGCCCGAGCAGTTGAAGCGGAAGGCGCCGGGCGTTCAGTGAAGGCAATCAACCGGTGAGGACGGCGCCGCCGTTGACGTTGAGGATTTCGCCGGAGATGAAGCCGGCGTAGGGAGTGCAGAGGAAGAGGATGGGGCCGGCGATCTCCGTGACGTGGCCGGGGCGGCCGACGGGGATGGTGGGGTTGGTGCGGGCGGCGTCTTCGGGCGAGTCAAAGACGGAGGCGGTCATCTCGGTGTGGGTCCAGCCGGGGGCGACGCAGTTGGCGTAGATGCCGTGAGGGGCGAGCTCGGAGGAGAGGGACTTGGTGAGGGCAATGATGGCGCCCTTGGTGGTGGCGTAATCGGCGTGGCCGGCCTCGCCGCGCTGGCCGGCAGCGGAGGCGATGAGGACAATGTGTCCGCGGGCGGGCTGGAGCGGGACGCAGCCGGCGGTGAGTGTGGGATCGCCTGCCGCGCGGGGGCGGGTGAGCATGTGGGCTGCGGCGGCGTGGACGAGGCCGAAGACGGAGTCGATATTGGTGGCGATGGTGCGGTGCCACTGGGCGGAGGTCATTTCGGCAACAGTGGTGGGGACGGGCGGCCAGATGCCGTGGTTGGCGACGAGGATGTCGAGGTCGCCAAAGGCTGCGAGGGTGCGAGCGACGAGCGCTTCGCCGTCCTCGGGCGTGAGGAGCTCCTGGCGGAGGGGCAGGCAGACATCATGGCCACCGCACAGCGCCGAAAGCATTTCAGCCTGTCCTCCTGCGTGCTGGTAGCTGAAGGCGACTCGGGCCCCAGCCTGGCGGAAGAGTCGGACGGTGGCGGCGCCGATGCCGCGCGAGCCTCCGGTGATGAGGGCGGTGCGGCCGGCGAGCGAAAGAGTTACGCCGGGAGTGGGGGCGGGTTGGGTGGACATGGCATCCATTTTGCACCAGATGGCCGTTGAAGGCATCGGATAGAGATGCACGTGAACGGGTACGTCATCTCAGACCTCGGGAGCAATGTCCTATGAAGGTGATGATTCTAGTTGCACGCATTTTGATGGGGCTGGTGTTTGTGGTGTTCGGTTTCGCTAAGCTGGTTCCGTTTATTCCGGCGAAGCTGCCGCCGGGCGACGCGGGTGCAATCGCGGGGCTGATGATGGCGCACAAGTGGATGGCGTTCTATGGCGTGATCGAGACGGGGTCGGGATTGCTGCTGTTTTCAGGTCGCTTTGTTCCGCTGGCCCTGACGCTGCTGGCGGGGATGATCACCAACATCGTGTTGTTCGGGATTACGGTTGCGCCGGCGGGTCTGGCTCCGGGGCTGGTAATGGGCGTGCTGGAGCTGTTCCTGGTGTATGCGTACCGGGCTTCGTTCGCGGGAATCTTCGCGGCGAAGGCGCAGCCGGCGGCCTGAGGTTGGTGGCTACTTCTTCGTCTTTGTGGCTTTGGCGGCTAGGAGCTTGCGGCGAGCGGCGATGAGGGCCTTTTGTTTGGCGGCGGGCAGGGCGAGGGTGGCGCGGGCTTTTTGGGGGAGCCTGCCGAGGGTGAGGGCGTGGGCGGCACGGAGTTCGCGTTGCCAGTCGGCTGCGGAGAAGACGTCCCAGCGGAGGGCGGCGACCCAGTGCGCGCGGGCGAAATACGGCGCGGGAATGAGGCCGTCGAGCTCGAGGAGGTCGGACATGCGGGCGGAGCCGGCGGCGTAGGAGATAACGGGTGGCAGGTTGTGGTGGCCGGACTGGTGGGGTTCGTCGAGGTCGATTAGGGCGAACATTTTGCCGCCGATGGCCTTGTCGCCGACCCAAAAGACGAGGTTGGCGCCCCACTGCATGGTTTCAGCGACGTGGGGGAGGGTGAGGAGAAAGGCGCGGAGACGTTCGGCGTCCATGGGGGCAAGGTACAGGGTTTGAGGCTCGAGGTACAAGGCTAGACGCCCATTTCTCTCCGCAAGATGGGTGTGACCCATGTCACGGCCATCCTCGCTAGGTAGAGCGTAGAGTTCTGCGCGTAGGAGGACTGACAATGATCGACATTATGAGCGGGACTGATACAGATGTGAGCTCCAAGAAGAAACAGGGTTCAAAGGCAGGTATTGTGGTTGCGGTGTGCGTGATAGCGCTGGTGGCGGCCGGGGGAGGCTACTGGGTGAAGAGCCACAACAAGCCAGCGGCGCTGGTTACTCCGGAGCAGACGGTTGCGGCGGTAAAGGCTGCGGACGCGAAGTGGTCGCAGGCGGCGCAGGCGCACGATATGGCGGCGCTCGACTCGTACTATGCGGATGACGCGACGGTGCTGCCGGCGAACGCGGAGATGATCACGAACAAGGTGGCGGCGGTGAAGTACTGGACGGACCATCTGACGAAGAATGTGGACGTGTCGTGGACGCCGATGTACGTGGAGGCGGCGAGCGGCGGGGACATGGCGTACGTCCTGGGTTCGTACACGATGACAACGAAGCCAGCCAAAGGCAGCAAAGACAAGGCGTCGACCGACCACGGCAAGTACATGGCGGTGTGGAAGAAGCAGGCCGATGGGAGCTGGAAGGCCGAAGCGGATACGTGGAACTCGGACCTGCCGGCGAAGGGCAAGTAGGCAAGTCGAAGCGAAGCCGAGGGGAATGGAGGCTCTGCGGGGCGCACAGGGGGTGGTGTGTGCGGAGACGGACGTGGGTTGAATGGGATAGACTCGCCGACCAGGAGGAAACACGAATGATTACTGGTTGCGCAAGAAGACAACTCTCCGGGCGGGGTGTGGGAGTGATGCTGTGCGGGTGTTTTGCTGGGCTAGTGCTGGTTGCAGGCTGCAACCAGCCTCCTCCGCCGGTGGATACGGCGGCGGCGGTGCAGGCAGTGAAGGATGCGGACGCGGCGCAGTTGAAGTCGGCGCAGGCACTGGATGTGGCGGGCACGATCTCGTACTACGCCGATGACGCGATGGTGATGCCGCCCAATCAGCCGCCGGCGTCGCAACAGTCGGCAATCCAAAAGGCGTGGGCGGCGATGCTGGTTCCCGGGACCAAAGTCACGTGGACCCCCAACAAGGTGGTGTCTGCAGCCTCGGGCGACATAGTGTATGACCAAGGCACGTATTCGGCGACGACACCGGGCCCTGACGGCAAGACGGTGGACGATAGCGGCAAGTACCTGGCGGTGTGGAAGAAGCAGAGCGACGGGAGTTGGAAGCTGGAAGAGGACACGTGGAACTCGGACCTGCCGGCGGTCGCAGCGGCACCGGTGAAGGCGAAGAAGGGTTAGTAGGCCAGGTTCGAGGTTCGAGGAAAGGCTTAACACGGATGGGCGCCGAGGTCACGGATTGTGGCTTCGGCGCCTTTTGTGCGTCGTGCGGCGAGAGGGGATGAGCGGGAAGGCGGCGGAGTTATCGCGGCGGAGGGGGGGCTGCGGTAGGCTTGGCCTCGGTACCGGGATAAACGTGGTGCAAGAGCCAATCCTGGGTTGCGGCTGCGCCCTTGATCTGTGGATTGGAATGAGCGGCGTCGTATAACCCTTGATGGCACCTGCGGACCCAACCTACCTGGGTGTCGGATAGGCCGGAGAATGGCGGACGATCGACGTCGTCCTGAAGGCCCAGTGCACCGAGGCATTCGCTGTATCGCGCGCATTGGTTGCCGATGGTCCCGGAGGGGTCGTCTCCGGCTACGGGGAGGCACCAATGGATGGTGGAGGGTTGCTTGATTTGCGCGTAGATCTGCTTGGGGTCTTGAGTCTGCGCTGCGCCCAGACGATGCAGACCGATGGAGACAAAGGCGAAGAAGAGAAGCAAGCGGTAGATTCGCATGGGCGCCGCTCGCCACGAATTCGCGAGCGTGTTTCATTCTAGACCCAGGTGGTCGCGCAGATGGATAGAGGGAGGAAGGCGGTCGCGCCGGCGCGCGATGCCCCCCTTAGCGACGATGAAACTGTCGCGAAGATGGGGCACTCGGCAGGGCGGGTCTTTATACTTGGAAGGGTATGTCTACGTTCGGTTCGGTGGAAGAGCAGTTGGATTTGATTACGAAGGGGGCGGCGGAGATTATTCCGCTGGAAGCGCTGAAGGAGCGCGTGGCGCAGTCGCGGGCAAAGGGCGTGCCGATGCGGATCAAGGCGGGGTTCGATCCAACGGCGCCGGACCTGCATTTGGGGCACACGGTGCTGATTCGGAAGCTGCGGCACTTTCAGCAGCTCGGGCATACGGTGATCTTTCTGATTGGCGACTCGACGGCGCTGATTGGCGATCCGACGGGCAGGAATGTGACGCGGAAGCCGCTGAGCCGCGAGGAGATCGACCGGAACGCGGAGACCTACAAACAGCAGGTGTTCAAGATTCTCGACCGGGAGAAGACCGAGGTGCGGTACAACTCGGAGTGGCTGGACAAGCTGGGATACGCGGGGTTGATTGGGCTGGCGGCTAACGCGACCGTATCGCAGATGCTGGAGCGTGACGACTTTCATCAGCGGTTCAAGGAGGAGCAGCCGATCAGCGTGCATGAGCTGCTGTACCCGCTGGCGCAGGGGTACGACTCGGTGATGCTGCGGTGCGATGTGGAGTTGGGCGGGACCGACCAGAAGTTCAACCTGCTGATGGGGCGCGAGCTGCAGCGGAAGGATGGGCAGTCGCCGCAGATCGTGCTGATGACACCAATTCTGGAGGGGCTGGACGGCGTACAGAAGATGTCGAAGTCGCTGGGGAACGCGATTGGGATACAGGAGCCGCCGGGAGAGATGTATGGGAAGCTGATGTCGATCTCCGATGAGCTGATGTGGAAGTACTACACGCTGCTGACGGACCTGCGCGGGAGCGAGATTGACGCGATGCGGGACGAGGTTTCGCACGGCGGACTGCATCCGATGAAGGCGAAGAAGGACCTGGCATGGGGGATTGTGCGGGATTTCCACTCGGCGGCGGAGGCGGATGCTGCGGCGGAGAACTGGGCGAAGCAGTTTCAGCAGAAAGCAGTGGCGGCGGATGTGCCGGTTGTGCAGGTGTCGTTGGCGACGGAAGGACTGACGGTTGAGGACGGAACGGTGCGGCTGCCGAAACTGCTGGTGACGGCAAACCTAGCGGGCTCGGCCAGAGAGGCCACGTCCAAGATTATCGAGTACGCGGTAAGCGTGGATGGCAAGAAAGTGACGGACAAACTGCTGAGGGGCGTGAAGGCGGGCGAATCCGTGGCGCTGCGGCTGGGAAAGAAGAGTGTGCGGGTAGAGTGGATTGATTAGGAAGACGCACCCCGGGGGCTAAAGCCCCTTCTTTTATCCGGGCTTGAGAGACCCAAGGCTGAAGCCTTGGGCTACCTAGAAGCAAGGGCAAAAGCAAGAACAAAGGCAATGGCAGAAACAAGGGCAAAGGCAAGAACAAGAACAAAGGTAGAGGCAGAGGCAGAGAAGCAGGTTCCCTTCGGGAATGACAAACAAAAGGGGAATGACAACCACATGGGGGCAGCGCATCGGCCAAGATCGGGGTGGCGCAACGACTAGGAAGTTCCTATCGCTTAAACCGATTGCAGCGAATGAACGTCTAAGGAGATTGATGCAGCCAGGCAAGACACATTGGGTGGGCGCGCTGGGAGTGGTGCTAGCTGCATCGGTGCTCGCGGTGAAAGCGCAGGACGCCAAGCAGATCGTGCAACAAGCGGTGAACACGCAGTTGGCGGCCGATCGCGACGATCACTCGCACTGGCGCTACATCCGAACCGACGACGGCAAAGACAAGGTGGTGGTGGTGGAGACCGAGAACGGCGCGATTACCCGGCATATCGAGGAATACGGCAGGCCGGCATCGGCAGCGACTCTGGCCGCAGACAACAAGGAAACTCAGAAGTTCATCCACGACCCGGAGTTGCAGCAAAAACAGAGGCAGAACGGAGCGCATGATGACAAGAGCGCAACCGAGCTGATGAACCTGATGCCGGTGGCGTTCGTGTGGAAGGTCGAAGGCCAGACGGCGGATTCGATTACGCTCTCGTACCGACCCAACCCGAGCTTCGACCCGCCGGACATGGAATCCCGAGTGATGGGAGCGATGACCGGAACGATGGTGGTGACCAATCCGGCCCACCGCATTCGCACCTTCAAGGGACGGCTGGAAAACGATGTGACCATCGGCTTCGGCTTTCTGGCGAGGATTAAGACAGGCAGCACGTTTGAGATCCAGCGAAAAGAGGTTGCGCCGGGATACTGGGAGATTACCGAGACGCATGTACACATCAGCGGCCATGCGCTGTTCTTCAAGACGATCGGGACGCAAGAGGATGAAGTGAAGTCGGACTTTACGCTGGTGCCACTGGGGACGACGCTGGAGCAGGCGGTGGGACTGCTGGCAGGCCCGGCGAAGCAGAGTGGCGCGGTGGCGAAACTGCACAGGTGATTCCGGCGCGGTATGCTCGGAGTTGATGGCAAAGACACCGTATCCACAGACAGACCGCGAGCTGATCCGGCGCATTGAGCGCTCGGCGGGACACCGAGCGGGATACAAACAACTGGTGCGGGAGCTGGGGCTGGGCGGCGGGCGTGAGCGGCGACTGCTGCTGGAGCAACTGGCTCGGATTACGGCGCGCGGTGAACTGGTGAAGACGGAAGCGGAGCAGTGGGCGATTCCTGCGGTGGCTCCCGAGAAGACCGCGCGAGCGGTGCGGAGTGAGACGCTGCCGGGGGAACGGCGCGGGCAGGAGCTTAGGGCGACACGCGACCGGCTGGTGGCGGGGAAGCTGGACCTGCATCGGGATGGATATGGATTTGTGCGGCCGAATGGGAGCACGAATCGCGACGACGACTTGTTCATTCCGCCGAGCGAGCTGAACGGGGCGATGCAGGGCGATGAGGTGTTGGTGGATGAAGCTCCGCCGGGGCGGGACGGCAGGCGGTCGGGGCGGATTGCGCGGGTGCTGACACGACGGAGTCCGACCGTGGTGGGCATCTTCCACTATGCGCGCGGGCGGCGCGGTTCCGGTGGGCGCGGCGCGTGGGACGATGTGCCGGTAGTGCTGGGGAATTATGTGACGCCTCTGGATGAGCGCATGACGGGAACTCCTGGGGGCGGGGCGGTGCTGATTCCCGAGGGCGCGGAGGTGGTGCGCGCGACCAGGGACACGCCGCATCGGGTGCTGGGCGAGCAGGCTCAGGAGCAGCAGCGGCGATGGAGCGTGCATCAAGACGATCCCGAGCGCGCAGGCCGGCACGATTGGTTGGAAGGGCTGGCGGTGGATGTCGAGATCACCGACTTTCCCGCGCCGGGGCGGCCGGCGAAGGGGCGCGTGATCGAGGTGCTGGGACCGCCGGACGCGTTTGGCGTGGATGTGGAGATTATGATTCGCAAGCATCGTCTGCCGCATGTGTTTCCGGCGAATGTGCTGGCGGAGGCAAGCGCGTCGGCGGCGCAGACGGTGGCTACGCTGACCGCGGCGGAGCTTGCGAGGCGAAGGGATTTTCGTGGGCTGCCAATTGTAACCATTGATGGCGAGACGGCGCGGGACTTCGACGATGCGGTGCTGGTGCGGCCGATGGCCAACGGCAACTGGGAACTGCAGGTGCACATTGCCGACGTGAGCCACTATGTGCGGCCGGGGACGGCGCTGGACCTGGAGGCGCGCCTGCGCGGGACCAGCGTTTACTTTCCCGACCGCGCGGTGCCGATGCTGCCCGCACAGCTCTCCAGCGGCATGTGCAGCCTGCGGCCGGATGAGGACCGGTTGGTGCTGAGCTGTGTGATGGAGATCGATGGACGCGGCGAGGTGCTGGGGTACGAGGTGTGCGAGGGGATCGTCCGCAGCGCGAAACGGATGACGTATACCCAGGTGCAGGCGATCCTGAACTCGGGGACGGACCAGGTGACCGACGTGGATCGCGCGGTGCGCGAGCAGTTTGTCGAATTTGTAACTGAATTTGAGCGGATGCACGAACTGGCGCTTAAGTTGAATGCAAAACGTAACCGAAGAGGTAGCATCGATTTCGATTTGCCGGAGCCGGTGATTGAGTTCGACCCGCAGGGGAACATGGAATCGATTGTGCGCTCGGAGCGGGGCTGGGCGCACCGGCTGATCGAGGAGTTTATGCTGAGCGCGAATGAGTGCGTGGCGACGTGGATTGAGAAGAACGCGGTGCCGAGTTTGTATCGCATTCACGAGATGCCGGACCCGAAGCGGATTCTGGATTTCGAGGAGACGGCGAGCGGGTTTGGGTACTCGCTTGGGTTCTCGAGCCTGCCGGTGAAGCAGGTGACGATGAAAGCCGACCGGAGAGAGGCGAGGCGAGATGGGCGCGGGCGACAGGCGCAGACGCACGAGGTGGCGCAGCAAATTCCGGTGACGCCGCAGATGTATCAGCGACTGACGGCGAAGATTGCGGGCAAACCGGAGGAGCGGATTCTGAGCTACCTGATGCTGCGGTCGCTGAAGCAGGCGCGGTACAGCGAGAAGAATGAGGGGCATTTTGCGCTGGCGAGCCCCTGCTATACACACTTCACGTCACCGATCCGGCGCTATCCGGACTTGATCGTGCACCGGCTGGTGCGGGAGTTGCTGCGGGCTGGTGCGGACGCGCGCGGCGGAGCGATCCTGAGCAGCGATCCACAGCCCTGGAAACAGGCCACTGGTTCGGTTACAGACGTGAGGCGCGAGCGACCAGAGTATACGTGGGAGCCGATTCCGGAGCCGGAGCTGGCGGCAATTGCGGCGGAGTCGAGCCAGGCGGAGCGACGGGCGGACGATGCGGAACGCGAGTTGATGGAGTGGAAGAAGATGCGGTTCATGGAGGACCGCGTAGGCGAGGACTTCGAGGGCATTATTCTATCGTGCACGAAGTACGGGTTCTTCGTGGAGCTGGACGATCTGTTTATCGAGGGGCTGGTACCAATTGCGTCATTGAGCGGCTGGGGTAGCGACGAGCGGTTCGTGTTTCGCGATACGGACAAACAGATTGTGAGCACCCGCGGCGGGAAGGCGTTCAAGATGGGGCAGCGAGTGCACGTGCTGCTGGACCGCATCGACCGGCAGCAGCGGCGGCTGCAGTTTGCGTTGGTACCAGAAGCGAACGTGGCGGAGAAGAAGCCGTTGCGAATGGCGAAGGCGACGAAGGCGAAGGAGTTGGCGACGGGCGCGGGGGAGCGGATGAGCCCTGACCGGTCGGGCAAGCGGCGGGGCAAGGCGCGGGCGGGCAAGACGAAATCCAAGGTGCGCGGCCGAGGCAAACGCAAGTAGATGCCGTTACAATCAGAGGTGAATGAGGGAGATGACACGCGATGGCGCACATGGTGTTTTGCACAAAGTACAAGGCTGAGTTGGAAGGGCTGGACGAACCGCCGTTTGACTCGGACTTCGGGCAGAAGATCTACAAGAATGTTTCGAAGAAGGCGTGGGGCGAGTGGGTGGAGCGGCAGAAGATGCTGCTGAACGAGTACCGTCTGCAGCCGTGGACGCGCGAGGCGCAGGACTTTCTGGTGGAACAGATGAACGGTTTCTTCTTCGGCGAAGGCGAGGGCGGCGCGCTGCCAAAGGAGTACGTGGCGCCAACGCACTAGAGCGGCGAAGCGATTTGCACCCTTAGAGTGGATGCGGGCTCGTGTACACTTAACGCTGCAAGATACCCCTGCCGCTGCCCGCCTGGGCGGTGCGCGCAACATGAGTCGGGACGTGGCGCAGCCTGGTAGCGCGCATCCTTGGGGTGGATGAGGCCGCTGGTTCGAATCCAGTCGTCCCGACCATTACTTTCAGTTACTTAGCTCTTACTGAGGTGCTCTGCGGGTCCAACCGCGGGTCCGAAGGGGGCCAATGAGACTTCTTGGGTCCCTCAAGCGGCGGTTGTGCATAGTCGCGGCTATGGAGCGACCCTAATGCTTGCGCAGACGAAACTGATCGCGGAGGAAATTGCGCCCCCCCAGATGAGAGCAGGATCGAGAATTGTCCGCGTTTGGTAGGAAGTGTGTGAGAGGGACGAGGTCGGGCGGAGGTTGGAATTCCACTCATCCGCGACGTGCATGAGAGGCCCTCACCCTTACATCTTCCTTATGAATAACGCCCAAAAGATAGCCTTTGTGTGATCGATGGATCGGTTAGTCTATGCTCATTCGACCTATCTCGCATTGAACCCTTCCATTCAAATCTGCCCTTGCACCAAGCCTTGCTTCATGAGGGAGTTCACAGCGCGAAGCATTTGGAAACGAGAGCGAACTCAC
>JBELAH010000039.1:0-3844 GCA_049509035.1 Acidobacteriaceae bacterium | reverse complement strand
CCAAAGTAACCATCAGAAAATCCTACGGTTTCCGCACCTTCCGCATCCTGGAACTCGCGCTGTATCACTCACTTGGCAAGCTCCCCGAACCGGAGCTTACCCACGAATTCTTCTGACGAGTCATATTTCTCGACGTGTGACTGGAGGGCGGGCTTTAGCCCGCGCGAGGCTTTAGCCTCGCGCAGAGTGGTTCGCTAAAGCCCATGTCTTCTAAGGAAAGAAAGGATCGCCAGCGCCGTCATCATGATAGGCCGCAAGCGCCGCTCGCCCGCCCGGATCATGCTTTCTTCCGCCGGCGTCCCCTCACCCCGGAACTTCTGGTCCGCGTCCACCACCAGGATGCCGTTCTTGGCCACAATCCCGATCACCATGATCAGTCCCATGAACGAAGAAATATTGAACGTCGTCCAGATCGCCAGCAGCGCCAGAAAAACGCCCGATGTAGACAGCAGCGCCGACGAAAGTATCGCCACCGGCGCCGCGAAACTGCCGAATTCGAATAGCAACACGATGAGACCAGCAACACCGCCAGCACCAGCACGTACACTAAGTCCCGGAACGAGCGTTGCTGCTCTTCGTACCCGCCCCCATAGGCCACCCGGATGCCTGCCGGAAGGTCCACTCGGTTGACCACCTGCTGCACGGCCTTCATGCCCGTGCCCAGGTTAAGCCCTCCAGTCGCGCCGTCACCGCCACATCGCGTTGCAGGTTCTCGCGGCGATTCTCCGTTTGCCCCGGTTCTTCAGTCGCCGCGGCGACCGACCCCAGCGTCGCCGTCTTCCCCGTCGAACTCACCAGCAGCGTGTTTTCAATCGCGCCCAGCGATGCCCGCGTCTGCTCCGGAAAACGCACCCCGGATCGTGTAGGCCCGGTCGTTCACCACCACCGGCGTGGGCGCCGGTTCCCCTTGCAAAATGACACTCGTGTCCAACTCGACTTCCTGCGGCGTGAACCCCGCGCGCGCCGCCACGCCCGGATTCACCTGGAAAACCAACGCTGGTCCGCTAATCGTGTTATCAATGCCGTTCAACACGTCAACCACGCTGGGAATCTTCTTGATGGCATCCGCCACAACCTGCTTGGCAACCTTCGCGCGCACCTCCGCCACCACCTCCTCCGCACTGCAGTCTCGCTTGCGCTTCAGCTTGACTGATATCGGCGCGATTCGCCTCCGTCACCGCCGCCAGCCCCAGTTGCAGTCCGGTCCGCCGCGAAGTGCTCTCCACCTCCGGCGTCGCGCGTAGAATGCCTTCCACCGCTGATACCGTTCGGTTGGTATCCTCCAGCCACGAACCGGCCGGCATGAGGTAGTCCACGATAAACCCGCCCTCATCCATGCTTGGCAGCAGGTCCGATCCAAGCGCCTGGTAGCACAAATAAGAGCCCGCAATTACCGCCAGGCTGAACGCCGCAAACACAATCGGGTGCTCCAGCATGCCGCGCAGCACTCGCTCGTATACCTTCATCGCTCAGCCGTGGTGCGGAATCGTGTCCGACGTCAGGCTGTAGCCCATGATCGGGAACGCCGCGAACGTCAGCCGGTTTGCCGTAACTTTAGCGGTAGCCGGCAGCGCCGTCTGCACCCGTGCCAGAGCCGCATCCACGAGTTCTGGCACAACCACCAGCCGCCGACCACTAGCCACCGGCCACGGCGAGCGCAGCTCGCCCTCACTTCCTCTTCCGCACCTCTCCCGCCAGTGTCCCGTCCCACTGGGCATCCCCCTGCGCCAGATACTTCCCCAACCCCTCCCAATCTTCCCGCGTAATCCCATTCAAGTCCCACACCACGCGCCCATTGCGAACCGTCAACTCGCACTCCAGCTTGCGCGTCCCCTTCATGCGCGCCCCATAAGTATCCACAAATCCGAAATGTCCTTCCTCCACCCGCAGCACCGCCACATCCGCCCCCGCCCCCACCGACAAACTCCCCAACTCCTCGTGCTTGATCTCTCGTGCCGGCGTCCACGTCGATCGCAATATCAGTTCCTCCAGCGGCATGCCCATGTTCAAAAACTTCGACATCACGTTCAGCATGTCCTTCATCCCCGCGTTCATGCTGCCGATATGCAAATCGGTCGAAATGGAATCCGGCCCGAACCCCTGCCGCATCGCGGGCGCCGCCTGCCGGAACAGAAAGCTGCCTCCCCCATGTCCCACATCGAAGATCACCCCGCGCCGCCGCGCTTCGAAAAGGTACGGCAGAATCCGCCCGCTGTCGTCCAGCATCGGTACCCAGCCCAGATACGTGTGCGTGTAGATGTCCCCAGGGCGCAGTTTCTTCAGCACCAGATCCTGAAATGGGCGCTCGGGCCGGAACGTCCCGAAGTCCACCATCACCGGGATATTTGCCAGCGTCCCCGCTTCCACCGCGCGCTCTACCGGAGTCCATTCGGGACCGGCATAGTGCGCCGTCTTGATGCCTACAATCGTGTCCTTGTAGCGTAGCGCCATCTCACCCGCGGCCTTGGCGTCCATCTCCTTCAAATCCTGTTCCACCGCCCCAGCCATGCCGCTTCCCACGATGTTCAGAAATGCCAGCACCCGCGTCTTTGCCCGGTCGATCACCCGGTCTTTGAAATCTGGAAAATTCCTCCAGCCCGAGCTGCCCGCATCGGCTACGGTTGTCACTCCCGAACGGAATGTGAAGCCGTCCGGATAAACGCTGTTGTCGCCGCAATACGCGCCGCGCTGTCCGGTCCCCGCGTAAACATGCACATGCATGTCGATCAGGCCCGGAACCACGTACAGGCCCGACACATCCACCACCTTGATCGCTTTGGCCGGCGGAATATCCGCGGCGACTTCTGCAATCCTGCCGCCCGCAATTGCCACGTCCATCGCCGCGCTGATCTTGTTCTTGCCGTCGATGACGTGGCCGCCCTTCAGCAATAAGTCGTAAGACGATTGTGCCAGCATACTGTAAACGAAGAAAAACGCCGCAAACCACCTCATCGTGTAGCCCCGCTCCCAGCCAACCACTAACCACTAACCACCAGCCACTAACCACCAGCCACGGCGAGCTATGCTCGCCTCCGCCCTTCCTCAAACCCCCAAGCCGTCGCCATAATCTCCCGCACTCCCGCATATCCCGGCGTCCACCCCAGCACTCTCCGCAACTTGTCCGCATTCGCCACCAACGCTGGCGGATCGCCCTCTCGCCGCGCGCCCACCACGTACGGCGCCTTCCGCCCCGTCACTTCCTCCACGTTGCGAATCATCTCCAGCACCGAATGACCGCCGCCCGTACCCACGTTGAACTGATCCGACGCGCCGCCCGCCACCAGCGCCTCCACCGCCAGAATATGCGCCTCCGCCAAATCGTTCACGTGAATATAGTCCCGGATGCAAGTGCCGTCCGGCGTGTCGTAGTCGTCCCCGAACACCGTGAACGGCTCCCCGCTCTCCACCGCCCGCAGCATCAGCGGAATCAGGTGCGTCTCCGGATCGTGCTCCTCCCCCAGCCCGCCCTCCGGGTCCGCTCCGCACGCATTGAAGTAGCGCAAGCAAACGCTCCGCAGCCCGTGAATCGCATCGAACCACCGCAGCATGCTCTCCACCATCACCTTCGATTCGCCATACGGATTCACCGGCGCAATCGGAAAGCTCTCCACAATCGGCGACGCGTGCGGAATCCCGTAAACCGCCGCCGTCGACGAGAACACCAGGTGCTTCACGCCCGCCCGCACCATCGCCGTCGCCAGCGACAGCGATCCGCCCACATTGTTTTCGAAGTACACCTCCGGCGCGCGCATCGATTCGCCCACCGCGATATACGCCGCGAAGTGGATCACCGCGTCGTGCCCCGCCAGCACCTCGGCCATTCGATCGGTCTGCTGCACGCGCA
>JBELAH010000038.1:0-3889 GCA_049509035.1 Acidobacteriaceae bacterium | reverse complement strand
CGCTCCACGGTCTTGTTGTCGATCAGGTGGGCGATGTCCAGCAGCATCTTTCCCGAATCTGTCCGCTTGCAGGTGATCTCCTCGGCGATGGGCAGGAACATGCGATGCATCTGCACCGACAGCGCGCGGGCTCGCGACTGGCGCTCCCGCTGCCGGGCCGCGCTCTCGCGCAGGCTGGTCAGGTACTGCTGGCCGACCGTCATATCGCGCGCGGAAGTGCCCGGGCAGGTGTCGTCCATCAGCACCTTCAGGTGCATCTCCGCCTTGCCGCGCAGCCGCTCCACATTCGCCGTGAAGTGCCGCTGGTTCGAGCGGACCGACCGGCGCAGCGAATCGTCGTCCGCAAAGGTCGTGCCAAAACGAAAGGGAAGTACGGTGGAGAGTTTAAAGCAGTCGGCAATCACGCGGGCGTGGTCTTTGGCGGCGTTCTGGTCCATCCGCGCAGCATCTTCCGGTGTGTGCTCGGAGACGATGACCGCAAGATCGCTTGCAGGAAACAGGAAGGTCTGGTTGCCAAACAGTCCGGCGACTCCAGTGAGAGGCATCGGACGACGGTGACGACAAAGCTCAGGAAAGGCGTTTCGTTCTGCAATGCAGTAGGCGTACCAACTCATTGTTCGTCACTCCAAAGCGCAGATATACAAAACCCTCATATGTGGATAAGGGTGTTTTTAACCCAACCGAGCGTTTCCGGGAATTGTCCGAACGATTCGAGCTATGTCCGGCGCCAACCTGGTATTGAGTCCTTGCGCGTGCGTGATTGGGCGTTCAATTCGGGATCGAAACGGATAGTAAGCTCATCGCATAACGATTGGCAAGATCAATATTCGGAAGGAGCGGCTCGTTGGGCCGGCGGACAAACACCCTGTCCTGAAGAACGTGAATCGTCAAGCTTAACAGGCAAGTGAGATTCACCGGACAATCTATCTCAATTTCACAACCGATCGACTGAAAATTCAGCATCTCCTCGGTGCCGTATGACTTACATGCGTCTGCCCCCGTGGCCGGGACCCCTTGCACGACCAAGCACGCTGGCCAGTGCTACCCTTGACTCATCCCCATGAATCCCGAAGACAAGCCAAAATCGCCCGCCCAATCGCCTGCGCAGCCGTCCGGGGAAGCCTCCGCCGGCAACCTTCCCAAGGCCTACGACCCATCGATCATCGAGCGTCGCTGGGCCGAATACTGGATCCGCGAGCGCCTGTTTGAGGTGACGACACCAGCCACGGAAGCGGGTGCCCCACATCTCGGGGTCCCCGGCGAGCTTGCTCGCAGGGGTGAGCATCTCGCTTCTGAGATGTGGGATGAGGATTCAAACAGAGTTCCGAGCCGACCAACGGGAGGACCCCGCGAAGCAGCAAAAAGGCGTGTGAACGCCTTCACCCTCCTGCTGCCGCCGCCCAATGTCACAGGACGCCTGCACATGGGCCACATGCTCAACCAGACCGAGATGGACATCCTCACCCGTTGGCACCGCATGAGCGGCCAAACCTCGCTGTGGGTTCCCGGTACCGACCATGCCGGCATCGCCACGCAGATGATGGTGGAGCGCCAGCTCACTACGGAAGGCACCAACCGCAAGGCACTTGGTCGCGAGGCCTTCACCGCCCGCGTCTGGGAGTGGAAGAGCCAGTACGGCTCCGCCATCACCGGTCAGATGCGCCGGCTCGGCGCCTCGGTCGACTGGTCGCGCGAGTACTTCACCATGGACGACCGCCTCTCCATCGCGGTCAAGGAGGCCTTCGTCCGCCTATATGAGCAAGGCCTCATCTATCGCGGCAGCTACATCGTCAACTGGGACCCCATCCAGCAGACCGCCGTCTCCGACCTCGAAGTCACGCACGAAGACCGCCTCGGCAAGCTCTACCACATCCGCTACCCGTTTGCGGATGGCACCGGCTCCATCGTCGTCGCCACCACGCGGCCCGAGACCATGCTGGGCGACACTGCCGTGGCCGTGAATCCGAACGACGAGCGCTACACCGCTTTCATCGGCAAGCTGGTCTCGCTGCCGTTGAGCGGAGTCAACAATGGTCCCAACCGAGAGATCCCCATCCTCGTCGACGACTGGGCGCAGCCCGAGTTCGGCACCGGAGCGGTCAAGGTCACGCCCGCGCACGACCCCAACGACTTCGCCATCGGCCAGCGCCACTCACTCGCTTCGATCACGATTCTCGATACCGAGGCACGCATTGACCTGCCCGGCTCGCCCTATCATGGTCTCGACCGCTTCGCCGCGCGCGAAAAGATCGTCGCCGACCTGGAAGCCGCCGACCTGCTGGTCGCCGTCAAGGACCACAACCTCGCCATCGCGCTCTCCCAGCGTACCGGAGCCGTCATCGAGCCGCGCCTCTCGCTACAGTGGTTCCTCGCCGTCAACGAACCGCCCACCAAACCGGGTGCCCCATCCATGGAGCAACGCGACATGGGTGGGGCCGAACGACCATCCATCGCGCAGACCGCCATTGCTGCCGTGCGCGACGGCCACATCAAATTCACCCCGGAGATGTACCGGATAATTTACATGGAGTGGATGACCAACATCCACGACTGGTGCATCTCGCGCCAGCTCTGGTGGGGCCATCGCATCCCGGCGTGGCACTGCGCGGCCTGCCACGCCATTACCGTCGCGCGCCAGACGCCTGCCGCCTGCACCACCTGCGGGTCTGCCGCCATCACCCAGGAGACCGACGTGCTCGACACCTGGTTCTCCTCCGGCCTGCTGCCATTCACCGTCTTCGGCTGGCCTGGAACCGAATCGTCTTCAACTAACAACCAGCAACCAGCAACCAACAACCTTACCCCCGATCTCGCGGCCTTCTACCCCACGTCTCTTCTCGTCACCGGCTTCGACATTCTCTTCTTCTGGGTCGCGCGGATGATTATGCTCGGCACCCACTTCATGCTCGACGTTCCCATGCCCGACGGCTCGCCGCGCACGCTTGCCGACGCCGTTCCCTTCAAAGAGGTTTATATCCACGCGCTGGTGCGCGACGCCGAGCGCCAGAAGATGTCCAAGACCAAGGGCAACGTCATCGATCCCATCGAGATCATTGAGTGCTTCGGAACCGACGCGGTACGATTTACGCTGGCCAGCATGGCCTCGCCCGGCACCGACATCGCCTTCAGCGAAGCTCGCACCGAGGGCAACCGCGCCTTCGCCAATAAGATATGGAACGCCGCCCGCTTCCTCTTCATGAACCTCGACCGCGCCCGCGAGGCCGGCTACAAGGTGGACCTGGGCGCGCCAACCCTCCTCGCCGAGCTTCCCGACGAGACGCCGCTCGAGACCCGTTGGATCTTTGCCCGCCTCTCCGCCGTCTCCGCCGAGGTCGAGCGCGCACTCTCCGACTACCGCTTCGACGAGGCTGCCAACGCCATCTACCAGTTCTTCTGGGGCGAGTTCTGCGACTGGTACCTCGAACTCGTCAAGCTCCGCCTCGTCTTCGACGTGCCCCAGAACGCCGTCACCGCCGTCACGCTCGCATCACTCACCGGCGTCTTCGAGTCCGCGCTGCGCCTGCTCTCGCCCTTTATGCCCTTCCTCACCGAAGAGATATGGCACGCGCTCTACAACGGAGCGCCGCCTGCAAAATCCATCGCCCTTACCCGTTATCCGCAGGCCTGTGACTTCCCCGCAAACGCTCTCTCCGTCGCCGCCATGGAAACCATGCAGGAGCTCATCACCACTATCCGCGCGCTGCGCAAAGAACTCGGCGTACCGGAAAAGGATGCGACTCCCATCGTCCTCTACGCTGGTGCCCGCGTCATCGCGCTCGCCGACGCCCACTCCGACATGCTCGCCCGCCTCTGCCGCGTCTCCGCCGTCGAGATCGCCCCCGAGCCCCTCACCGGTAACAATGCTCGCAGCACTTCCAGCTTCGATGTC
>JBELAH010000037.1:0-4090 GCA_049509035.1 Acidobacteriaceae bacterium | reverse complement strand
GCCGAAATTCAGCGTGCCCTCAAAGACGCGCCCGATCGCCAGCCGCCCCAGGTAGTCGCTGTAATCCAGGTTCGCCACCAGCATCTGCAGCACGCCGTCCGGATCGCCCGCCGGCGCCGGGATGGATTTCAGGATGGCGTCGAACAGCGGCTTCAGGGTGGTCGAGTCGTCTTCCATCGAAGTCTTCGCCACGCCGGTCTTGGCCACCGTGTAGAGCACCGGAAAATCGAGCTGGTCCTCGGTGGCGTCCAGATCGATGAACAGATCGTAGATCTCGTTCAGCACCTCCGGCACGCGCGCGTCCGGCCGGTCGATCTTGTTGATCACCACGATGGGCGGCAGCTTGGCTTCCAGCGCCTTCATCAGCACGTAGCGCGTCTGCGGCAGCGGCCCCTCGCTGGCGTCCACTAGCAGCATGACCCCGTCCACCATCTTCAGCGCGCGCTCCACCTCGCCGCCGAAATCGCTGTGGCCGGGCGTATCCACGATGTTGATCTTCACGCCTTTGTAGCGGATGCCCGTGATCTTGGCCAGGATGGTGATGCCGCGCTCGCGTTCCAGTTCGTTGGAATCCATGACGCGCTCGACGTGTACTTCGTTCTCGCGAAAGATGCCGCTCTGGTTCAGCATGGCGTCCACCAGCGTGGTCTTGCCATGATCCACGTGGGCGATGATGGCGATGTTGCGAATTGCAGGAGTAGCGTTGTCCATGGGGTGCGTTTCAAACCGGCGTAAGGGCGAGGGGCTCTCTTCTATGGTAGCGGAAGTGCGGGTTGGCGCGCTAATCGCGCTGGCGGATTTAGCCTTGTTCCGGCCGGTCGTCGAGCAGGGACAAGCTTCAGAGGAAGCCGCCCGCCGGCTCGGGGACAGCCGCAACAGATCGCTCGTCCGGGTGCGCTTAGGGCGTCAGCGCGAACACCGAACCATGACTCAACGTGCCACCTTGCTGGGTCGTGCCATACAGGGTTCCGTCGGGACCTAACGTGATTCCGTTCGGGACTGGGCCGAAGCCCTGGTCGTCGCTCTTGAAGCTATACAGTATGGTTTCGGTAAAGCCTCCCAAACCGCCCGGCGCCACCTGAAACACCGTTCCGAAGCCGTACGCTCCGCCGGACTGCGTCGTGCCATACAGCACTCCGCTCGCGCCCAGCACCAGACCCACAGGAGTGAATCCATCATAGTCCGTGTACGGGAACGAGTGCAGAATTCTCTCGGTCGCGGGCCCTCCGGGAACTGCCGGGGGCGTCAGCGAATACACCGTACCCTCCCCGACGCTGCCGCCGGACCCGGTAATCCCGTATAGTACGCCGGCCGGCGCGAGGAGCACCCCAGCTAGCGGGTAGATCCCGTCAGTACCCACAATGATGGAAGTCCCAAAATCGTAGAGCAGCCTCACCGTCCAGTGCCCGCTGGATGCCGCCGGCGGTGTCAGCAAGAACGCGGTACCGCAGCCGCCTGGGCCGACGATGCAGAAGCTGCTGTCCTGCCCGCCATACGTCGTCACGCCGAACAGTCCGCCACCGCTGCCGACCGCAAGCGGGCCAGCTATCCCGAAGCCGCCAGACCCGCCCGGGAAACTATACAGGGCAGCTTCGGTCCACGCGCCGCCAGCCACGGAGGGGGGCGTCAAGCTGTATACAGTGCCGCCGCTTAGGCCTTGGCCTCCCGTGCCGCCGTACAGGGACCCGCCGGCGCCGAATACCAGAGCGCCAGAGGGGGGGCCGACGTTGTCGCTCGCGAACTGAGATAGGACAGTGAAAGGCCAATGCGTGCTCGTGCCCGTCGGCGGATCCAATCTAAATGCAATGTTGAACCGACCTAGCGTTTGCGTGACGCCATAGAGCGATCCATTCGGCCCCACTACCAGCGCCGCGTTTGGTGCGTACCCATCCTGGCCATTGAAACTGTGGAGCACAACCTCGGTCCAAGCTCCTCCGGGAGACGCTGGAGGCAAAAGCTCGTACACCGTACCGTCACCCCACCTGCCCCCACTGGATGTGGTGCCGTATAGCACGCCCCGAGGGCCGAGGATTACGCCGCTGAGAGGGCACATCCCGTCGTAGCTTTGAGACTCGAAGTTGTACAAAGTGGTGAAGGTCTGGGCTGAAAGCGTCAGCGACAAGATGAACGCTCCACCCAGAATCCGAGTGCTGTTCCGAAGTATTCGCATGGCGGCAGCCATTATACCGCCGAGCAGTTTAGTGTCCCCGCGACCTGCGTACCGCTACTGACAAACGAACGTAAGGGCGTCTCCCGCCCCAGGCGGCTCCGGCGGCCCCAGGGTTTTTCGCTGGACACCGAGACAGGCGCCAGACCACGCGGGCCAGGATCCCGCTCTGGTTCAGCATGGCGTCCACCAGCGTGGTCTTGCCATGATCCACGTGGGCGATGATGGCGATGTTACGAATTGCAGCAGTTGCGTTGTTCATTGGGTGCGTTTCAAACCGGCGTAAGGGCGAGGGGCTCCCTTATATGGTACCGGAAGCGCCTAGCCTCGCGCTAATGCTTGAAGCCTCGCCAGCCAATCGCGGAAATGCGGGCATTGCCGTCGCATGGCTTCAATGCCGACACTACGGGCCGCAATCGTCCCGTCCAGCACTTTTCTGTACGAGCCAAAGATCTGACGTATCCGTTTGGATGGCGCCGTGATGGGATCGTCATTAATGTCTTCTGGAGTCGGGAAGCCATCGCGCACATTCTGAAAAGCTTCTGCCAGATGAGGCTGCTTCACGGCTTCGGCCAGGAGGCGTGGGTCGCTGAACAGCAGTCCCTCGTATTCGTGCAATTGGACATAGGGCACGAAGCGCACGTCCGGCCGGAGATCGGGAGCGAAATCGCAAACGTCCGCCTTCATTGCCTGTTCTATTCGGGTCGCCTTGGCGATGCTTGGCATCCCTGGGGGAACCGGCGTGCCCGGAAAGCCTGGGCCCAGTCCGTAGAAGTCGAGCATGGTGGAACAATACGCCGCCGTGCCCTGCTTCAGGTGCAGAAGCACGTCCTTCCTGACGCGGGCATAGCTGGGCCGCCCTCCCTTGTGGCCCGGCACACCGAGAAGAATCGGTGTCAGATAGACGCTATGCGGCCACAGGGCCGCAGCGAGCACCTCATTGACGAACGCCCCCTCCGTCTGGCCCTCCACGATGACTACGACCCGGGTCACCGATCTTCGGCCCCATCGGGAACGACCTGCGGCGCGTCGTCTGTTCCGGGTCGTCCGCCCAAGACATTCTTCTGCCAAAGCTCACCCAGCGTGTATTCTTGGAGCCATTCCGACAGGCCGGTGGAATTAAGCCGCCGGAACGTCGACTCGGCCTGATGCCGCTCCACAACCACGACATCGTCCGGCTCGAACTCGTTCAGCAAAGCCGCCGATTGCGTCGAGACGATTAACTGCGTCCCCTGCTGCGCGGCCCTCTTGAAGAGATCGCCCAGCAGCACCAATGCGTAGGGATGCAATCCCAGCTCCGGCTCGTCGAAGAGCATCGTCGCCGGGCGGTTGGGCTGAAGCAGTGCCGTGGCCAGACATATGAAGCGAAGCGTGCCATCCGAAAGTTGGTTGGCGCGAAAAGGGTAGTCGGAATTCGTTTGCAACCACTCAAGTTGAATCAGATCCGGGTTCGTTGGCACCGGTCGCAGCTTGAAGTCGTCGAAGAAAGGAGCAGCAAGTCGCACGACGTCCTGAATATCCGTGTAGGTTCGGGGATTTGCCTCGCGCATCCGATAGAGAAACGCCGCCAGATTCTCGGCATCGGGACGGAGCGCCTCGTTATCGTTGATCGCTTTCTGACGCCGGACGCCCGCGGTGAGACTCGTATCGTGGAAATGGTAGACCACCCAGCTCGAGATAACCTCATAGACAAAATACGGTACTCCATGTTCTAGACCCCATCTTGGCGGATTGCGCTGCTGGTCTTTTAGCTTGGCTTCGGGGTGCCCCGATCCCAGCCGACTGAGGACATTGCCGAATGCCGCGGTCTCATCGGCGAAAACCATGCGGTTATCGGGTGTTGGCTCCAGTACGAACTCATATCCGTTGTTACCGAACTGCAGCCTGGCCGCAAAGCGCCCAGTGATTTTCGGACCCATGTAC
>JBELAH010000036.1:0-5123 GCA_049509035.1 Acidobacteriaceae bacterium | reverse complement strand
CCGGATGCACATCAATAAGGAGGCCCATTGGCCACGATCACAATGAAGGAGCTGCTCGAAGCGGGTGTTCACTTCGGGCATCAGACCAAGCGCTGGAACCCGAAGATGAAGGAATACATCTTTGGCGAGCGCAACGGGATTTACATCATCGACTTGCAGAAGACGCTCAAGCTTTTCAAAGACGCGTCGAAGTTTGTCACCGAACTGTGCGCGGGAGGCAAGACGATTCTATTCGTCGGCACCAAGCGCCAGGCGCAGGATGCCGTGGCTGAAGAGGCCACACGGGCTGGGATGCCGTACATCAACCAGCGCTGGCTGGGCGGCCTGCTGACCAACTGGGTGACCGTGCAGAAGAGTGTAAAGCGTCTTCAGGAACTGGATGAGATGGCCACGGATGGGCGCTACGAGCTGCTGACCAAGAAAGAAGTCATCAAGCTGGAGCGGGAGCGCAAGCACCTGCAGGCGAACCTGGCCGGCATCAAGGCGATGAAGCGGCTGCCGGATGCGCTGTTCATCGTCGACTCGAACAACGAGGCGATTGCCGTGAAGGAAGCCCGCAAGCTGGGGATTCCCGTGGTAGCGGTGGTGGATACCAACTGCGACCCGACGGTGGTGGATTACGTGATTCCGGGCAACGACGACGCGCTGCGCGCCATCCGGCTGTTCACCTCGAAGATTGCCGATTCGGCATCCGAGGGCGTGAACCTGGTGGGCGACAAGGCGTTTGCCGAGGAGCTGCCAGTTCCAGTTGCCGAGGAGGCCGTGACGGAAGCCGCGCCGGCCGAGGAAGTGGACCTGGACGCTGCGCTGGGTGGCGGCATTCGCAAGGCGCCCGCGGCGGTTGAGACGCTGGATGAGGCCGAAGTGGCCGGTGGCAGCCTTTAGTCATTCAGTCGCACAGATGTGCGGATCATGAGACAAGCGTGGCCGCTAGGGTTGAGTGCCACGCTTTTCTTTTGCCGGGAAGCTGACGGGGCGCAAGGTTAAAGAGCGGATGCAGGGGCTGGAACGGGCAACGCTCCGGGCCTGCGGAATCCAGGGAAACGGGAAACCAGGAAAAGAGAGATGACAACAGTGAGCGAAAAGATTAATGCCAAGTTGGTAAAAGAGCTTCGCGAGAAGTCCGGGGCGCCTATGGGCGACTGCCTGAAGGCGTTGCAAGAGACGCATGGAGACATCGAGGGCGCATTCGTGGTGTTGCGCAAGCGGGGCATGGCCTCGGCGCAGAAGAAGGCCTCGCGCACGACCAATGAGGGTGCGGTGGGGACGTATATTCATGCGGGCGGCAAGATCGGCGTGCTGATCGAGTTGAACTGCGAGAGCGATTTTGTGGCCCGGACCGAGGATTTTCAGGAGTTGCTGAAGGACATCGCGATGCACATCGCGGCCAGCGATCCGCGCTACGTGAAGCCGGAGGACGTGACCGTGGAAGATCTGGAGCGCGAGAAGGAGATCTATCGCGCGCAGGCGGCGGCGACGGGCAAGCCGGCTCCCGTGATCGAGAAGATCGTGGACGGCAAGATGGCGAAGTTCTACGAGGAGGTTTGCCTGCTGGAGCAGCCCTTCATCAAGGACCAGGCCGTGAGCATCAAAGAGCTGATTGCGCAGAAGGTGGGCAAGCTGGGCGAGAACATCACGGTGCGGCGTTTTGCGCGCTTCAAGGTGGGCGCGCCGGACTGGACCGTGGCGCAGACCAAGGCCGTGGAAGCGGCGGCCGAGTAGCTTTCCTCGATCCTGAAACATCAGCGGCTCGGAGCGTACGCTCCGGGCCGCTTTATTTTTTATTTGCACGAGATTCGCGGGAAAGCAACCGCCCTAGACCGAAAACAGAGATGCTATACCCAGCGATGGTGGTCTCCCACCCTTGCGACAGACAAAAGTCGCAAGGATGGGGCACGGAGCTCTGGGGTACAGCAATCATGGTTCCGCTCTAAGCCGCTTTGGCCTTCAACCTGGGCAGGCGGCGAATCGCTTTGCCCGCCTTTTGCTCTGAAATACGCAGCTCGTAAAGGCTTTGCAAATTGAGCCAGAACTGAGGGCTGGTGCCGAAGTAATGGCCCAGCCGCAGGGCGGTGTCGCCGGTGATTGCGCGTTGGCCCTTCAGGATCGACGTGATACGGTTGGGTGGAACCGAGAGCTGCCGCGCCAACTCCGAGGCGGTCAGGCTCAGCTCTTCGAGTTCCGCTGCCAGATGTTCTCCGGGATGAATGGCCGCAATGCCCATAACAACTCCTAGTGATAATCGACGATCTCGACTCCGGACGGTCCGCGCTCGCCTTCGGGCCAGGCGAAGCAGAGCCTCCAGCGGTCGTTGATGCGAATGCTCCACTGGCCTTTGCGGTCGCCCTTGAGCGCTTCCATCCGGTTGCCCGGAAGCGCGGCCAGGTCCCCTAGCGCGGTCGCTGCCTCCAAACGATCGAGTTTCATCCGGGCCGGCCGTTCGATGGCTTCGAAGGCCCTGATCCGCTCGCCGCGGGCGAAGGCCGCCGTGCGCTTGTCGCCGTAGCTCAAGATCACGATGAAATCCTATCGCTTTTTACGCGTTACGTCAAGCATAACGCAACCACAGATCCTTCGACTCCCTTCGCGCGCTCGTGCGCGCGCCGGTCGCTCAGGATGACAAGCTGAGCGTTGAGTCTTGCGGACAGTAATGCTGGAGCCGATGTCATGCGGCCGAGGCGCGATGCCAGACGGCGGCGTCGAAGCTGTGGGCGCAATGGTAGCCTTCGTTGTTATAGAGCTGGATGGCCTCGGTGTTGGCCTCGGTGACGGTGAGCGAGATCTCCGCGGCGCCCAGGCGCATGAAGCTGAAGGCCGCCTGGTCGAGTAGGAAGCGGGCCAGACCGCGGCGGCGATAGGCGGGAAGAACGCAGACCTGGGTCAGGTGCCCGCTCTGCTCGCTGACGCGCGAGCCCAGCACCAGCGCCACCAACTCGTGGCTGGCGCGCTCCGCGACGACATAGGATGCCTGGGTGGCGAAGGTGCCGCAGCCGGCGTAGCGCACGATGTTGTTGAGGAAGCGCATGGAGCCGTGTACGGTGCGGTACTGGTCGTTGATGGAGCTGTCGGGGTGGTCGCGATAGGCCTCGCAGATGAGCCGCGCGGCCGGGGCCAGATCGGCTTCGCGCCAGGGGCGGAACTCGAGATTTCCGGGCAGATCCATGTGCGGCTGGCTGCGGCGGCCCGCCAAAGGCTGCACCAGGAAGAGGCGGCGATAGACTCCAAATCCGGCGGCGCGAAAGGCCGGAGCGAAGCGGCCGGAGGGATGGAGAAGCAACTGCGACTCGATGCGGTCGACGTGCGGCGAGTTGAGCAGCAGCTCGAAGAGGTGCCGCAAGAGGGTTTCTTCGCGGGCGTGGGCCGGGCCGGAGGCTCCGTCGCCGCTTTGGTGGACGCCGGGAAAAGCGAAGACGTCGCCGATCACCGCCTTGGTCTCCTCGTAGACGCAGAACACGTAGCCGGTCACCTGGCCGGCCTCGATGGCGGCGTAGCCGGGCAACATGCGGTTGTCCAGGTACTGCATCAGCAGCCGGGATGAGGCGCGATAGTCCCAATGCAGGCGCTCGGCCCAGATCTCGCTCTCCGCATCGAGGAGGGGACGCAGCACGGGAGCCGCGAAGTGCCGCAGGTCGAGAATCTCGATGGTCGCTTCCTGTGTCTGCATTTTTCTCCGATTCCTTGCAAGACGGGTTGCCGATTGCGCACGGCCGATCATTGATGCGTAATGGCGCCGGCCGGTTTTGCCCCACCGGCCACTTTGCCACGAGTTCGCGTTGCGCCGCAAGTGAAGAGGCCCTTCAGCGAGCGCCAACGAGATAAATCTCCAATCCCTGTTCCGGCCAACTGAAAAGCTGCTGATACTGACGGCCGTCCAGAAGCTCCTCAAGGGCCATCTGCGTATCGAGGTCGACGCCATGACGGCCTTGAACGCGCGCCACCAGCAGATGCTGCTCGTCGGGAACGCCGCTTTCGTCGTAGTTCACCACTTCGCGATCGCGGTAAAAGCCGAGGCCGAATTCAACGTCGCGGCGCACATGAAACACCGCCACGGTTTCGCCGGCGGGCTCCACTTCAGCCAGCTTTGCAGCCAAAGGCCGCGCCGAGTAGGTGCGGTCGAGCAGATGAATGACGCGCTTGGTCGCGGGGACTCCGGGGATCCCGAAGAACGGCCCCACGCCATAAATGAACAGCACAAGAACCACCAGAATCCAGCAAGTGGCGGGACGCAGCCATGCCACGCCAAAACCTTTAGTCACCACCAGGATCAGCAGGCCCGCCCCGATGGCCGCCAGAACAGCAGCGGTCAACGCGTGCAGGGGCGGCATGACCATATTGTGCGATATGAACCATGGCAGCAACAGGACAGTCACGGTCGTGATGGCGCAAATCGCAGCATGGCCGAGCAGGATCCAACGGTTCAGACCCGGTTTGCGGCGGCGGAACAGGTAGTCCCCGGTGAGGATGGTGATGGGTGGAATCGCAGGAAGTATGTAGCCGGGCAACTTGGATTGCGAAAAGGAGAAGAAAACGACCGGGATGAACGCCCACAGGACGAGAAACTCAGGAAAGGCGTCGCCGGGGCGCGTGGGCAGGGGCTTGCCGGGCCGGGAGTAACGCAGCCTCCACTCCGCAACCGAGGTGAGGATGCCGTCGATGAGCGCGCGCACCGCGAGAACGGTCCAGGGCATGAGCGCAAGCAGCATGACGACCAGGTAGTACCAGAACGGCTGGACATGCTGATAACGGTCGGTGGCGAAGCGTTCCAGGTTGTGCTCGAGAAAGAACTCGCGGAAGAAGGTCGGATTCTGATGCTGCACGGCAATGAACCAGGGAAGCACCATGGCGAAATAGAGAACGATGCCCGGCCACCATAACGAGCGGAGAAGGATGCTCCACTCCTTGCGCAGAAAGGCGAATGCGACGATGATGAGCGCCGCGAGAAGCGGTGCTACGGGGCCTTTGGCCAGAGTGGCAAGGCCGGTGAAAAAGTAAATGTCGTAGAGCCAGAATTTGGAGCCGGTTTCGTACCACGCATACCAGCCCAGCAACCCGATGGCCAGAGGAGCGGCCATCTGCATATCGGTGGAAGCGCCGCGCGCGAAGCTCATGATGCCGGCGCAGGC
>JBELAH010000035.1:0-6390 GCA_049509035.1 Acidobacteriaceae bacterium | reverse complement strand
CAGTGGGTTCGTTGTTCGTTGCTCGTTGTTCGTTGTTCGCTGCAAGGGATGTGGGTTCGAGGGCTGCTGGAGCGAGGGCTTCGAGGGTGAGGCCGAGGTCGTAGAGGACCTGCGGGTTGTTGGGGGTCTGGGTGTTGAGACCGGTAAGGATTTTGAGCGCAGCGGCAAAGTCGCTGGCGGCCAGCGCGTCGTTGGCCTGCTGGATGAGTGCGGCCTGGGGCGCGGGTTCGCTGCCGGGCTGGGAGAAGTCCTGCGCGGCGAGCGCGGGTGCGACGATGAGCGCGGCGAGGAGGATGGCGGCTACTCGCTGCGGATTGGTTGGAGATTTTTTGTTTTCCATGGTTGTACCAGCGTCCATCTACCGAAGTCTGATCCATTGGTGCTCGGGGATGGTCCCCCCCCCGGTGGGTATAGCGTAAAGTATTCAAAATATGCATGTTAAGCTCGCGCTAAGCGCGTTAGACGTATTAAAGGCGAATATCCGGGTGGTTGCGGTTGCTTCCGCCATGCGAGTTCTCCTTGTGTGCGAAAATGTACTAAAGTCTTCAAAAAAAGCATGTTAAGTCTGGACTTGATCTGGATTCGGTCTGGACTAGGTCTCGACTTCCGAGTCAAAGTCTTGATTGCACAGAATTTATTTTGTAACATCTTTGGAATAAATGAGTTGTGCTGACCCAAGCTGGCGCGTGGGTCGAAGCGGACGCTGCCGGCTGTGGACATAGATTTCCCCCTACTTTAAGTATAGGCGTTTGGGATAACTGGAATGCCAACTATTTCTATTTTGTAAGTGAATGATTCGATGTCGGTTCTGTGTTTTTTTGGGGGGTTTGGTGGCTTGACACGCGGTTTTGCTGGTGAAATCCGCGAAATTATCTTTGGGTGCTGTGAGACGGTGGCTCTACGGACTCTGTATCCATCTCGGACACATAGAACTTGTATAGGTCAACTTTGCTTGGATTAAGGTCACTGCCTCTGTTCCTAGCGGCTTCGATGGGGCGCATCTGCTCAATAAGCCATGAACAATTCTCCATTGATGCAGGGTTTGGTCTTGATGTAGGGCTTCCCTTTCTGTCAGATTCAACTACCGGCTCAGCGTCAGCGTAGACATCGAAGAGCCAATACCCCATTTGACTCCACACGTCAGCAACATCCAAATAGCCACGCTTACTCAACAAACCGACTTCATCACACTCATTCAGAATGTCCCACATCTCCGTGGGTGCATCATCCGGGTCAAGCGGCAGGAGAACTTCCTTGCGCTGGTCAATCCTCTTCTTGGCTAGGTTCTTTCTGCTGGTCAGCAAAGGTTCTTGGTCAAACTTGTTGGATTCTTCTATGAGATGTTGGATCTTTACCTCGTCTCGCATCTCCCGCAGTTGACCACTCGCAAGCCATATGGAGACGACCACAGCGATTAGAGTTCCCACCGCTCCAACTGCAGCCGAGTAAATGGCAATTCTGTCCCAAACGCTAGGATTATGATTCATGTCGTTGCCTCTCTGATTGGCCCGGGGCTAAAGCCCATTGAATCCATTGGCTATATTCAGGGGGCTGAAGCCCCCTGCTCCCTCCGAAGGGCAAAGACTGAGGTTTTTCCAGCAGCCTGATTACTCACAACTGAAAACTGACCGCTGACAACTGCCGGTTATCGCTCGCCCCAACTCAGTTTGGAGCGCAGGACGTTGAAGAGGCCGTTGGGCTGCAGGCGCAACAGGCGCACGCTGGACTGGCTGCGGCGGCAGCATACCTGGTCGCCGGCGTGCACGGGCACTGCCTCCTGGCCATCGACGGTGAGGTAAGTCTGGTTGGGCACGCCGACCACGCGCACGCTGATGGCCGACTCGCCCGGCACCACGATGGGGCGGATGGTCAACAGGTGCGGGCAGATGGGCGTGACCAGCATGGCGTTGACCGTGGGCATGACGATGGGCCCGTGGGCCGAAAGGTTGTAGGCCGTGGAGCCGGTGGGGGTGGAGAGGATGACGCCATCGGCGCGGAAGGTGGCGACGGGTTGGCCGTCGATCTCGACGGCGAAGTCGGCCATGCGTGCGATGGTCCCCTTGGCCACCACCACGTCGTTGAGGGCGTCCCACTGGCGGGTGCGCTGGCCGGCGGAGAAGAGCTCGGCGTGCATCATGCTGCGCACCTCGATGGCGGCCTTGCCGTCGCACCAGGCCTGCAGGGTGGCGTAGAGATCGGAGAGCGGGATCTCGGTGAGAAAGCCGAGCGCGCCCAGGTTGACGCTGAGCAGCGGAGTAACGGTGTGGGCGAAGGCGCGCGCCGCGGCCAGCAGCGTCCCATCGCCGCCGAGGACGACGACCAGGTCCGGCTTGCGCTGGGCCATCTGCGCCCGCTCGATGCTGTCTACATCGGCGCCAGCTTGCAGATACGCCGCGCTCTCCCGGTCCAAAACGCAGCTCCATCCTCGCTGGACGAGCCAGGCGCGCAGCTTGGGCAGGACCTTCTCCAACTCGTGCTTCTGCGGCTTGGAGATAATTCCAGCTAAAGGCATCTCGTTAACCAGTGTACCGCCGGCGACGATTCCCGCCCTCAAACCAATCTGCCATTCTTGCAAAAAGAATGCGTCTTCCGGTTGGACGCGGAGTATCCTGCGTTCATATAAAATAGAGTCATTCAGGGCTCCCTCATGAAACTCAGATCGCTTTCGATTTTGGCCGCGCTCGCCGGACTGGTGGGATGCGGCGGAAGTGCAAGCAGCCCGGCAACCTCCGGCTCCACAGCGAACATTCCCAACATCACCGGCAATTGGGAGCTGCTGGAGACGTCGACCCAGGCGCCCTACACCGGGGACGCTACCACGGTCGGCGTGTATCTGGCCTCGACGGAAGGCGCAATCTCCGGCGATGCCTCGTTTGCGCCGGTCTGTTCTTCCGTCTGCTTATGGCCATCCAGCGACACCGACATCGATCCTTATCTTACGGGAAGCGTCGATGCGAACGGCAACCTGGCGCTCACATCCCAATTTCCAGACGGAGCCGCTCCCGCTTTTGCCGTGACCGCCAAGACCCCGGGCACGACACTGGAGAACGGGACCTATACCATCACCTATAACATCGGATCCAGCGATGTCGTCGATCAGGGGACCGTCACCGGCAGCATGATTGCACCGGTCAACGGGAGCTACGTTGGAACGGTGGTCTCGTCGACGACCGATAAACCCATGGCGGTTACGGCGACACTCAGCCAAACCGCTGCCGCAGACAACCTGGGGTATCTGTACCTCAATGGATCGGTGGCCTTCACATCGTCCTGGTGTTTTGGGAACACTGTGCCGGTCTCTTTCCCAATCACAAAAGTCAATTTTATCGGCAACTCATTCCGGGCCGACATTCTAGCACCCAACACCGGCGTGGTCCTCGTCATCCTGACGGGCACGATCTCGCCGGTTGGGTCGGGGTCTCCCTCGACCAGCGCCCAGACGCTTACGGTTGGATACACCATGTACTACGATTGCACCGACTCCGGCTACGGAACATTGACTCTGCAATAGAGCGCCGGGTGCGTCGAGAGATTGGCAGCTGTAGTAAGGCGGCGTCCTGCGTCCAGCCGTGGCGTATCATAGCGCCAGAGCAATTCCGGTTCTGAGGAGGGCTTCCTCATGAAACTCAAGTCGCTTGCGATGTTGACCGCCGTCGTCGCGCTGGCTGGACTGGTGGGCTGCGGCGGCGGTGCAAGCAACTCATCAACGCCCATCTCCACTGCAAACTTTCCCAACATCACGGGCAATTGGGAGCTGACGGTAACGTCGACCCAGGCGCCATACACCGGTGACGTTTCTAACATCGGCGTCTATCTGGCCTCAACCGGAGGCACCGTCTCCGGCGAGGCCATGTTTGCGCCGATGTGTTCGACCTGCTCATGGCCATCCGACGGCGAAAGTCTCAATCACAGCCTCACGGGAACCATCGACGCGGACGGCAATATCGTGCTCACATCGCAATATCCGTCCCCATATTATTCGGATTTTATCGTGACCCTCAAGGCCACGGGCACGACCCTGGCGAGCGGCACATATACCATCAATTCCGTCCCCGGGTCCAGCACTGTAACCGACCAGGGAACCGTCACCGGCAGCATGATTGCACCCGTCAACGGGATCTACTCTGGAACGCTGGTCTCGTCGGTCAGCGGCACGAGCATGGCAGTGACAGCAACACTCAGCCAAACCTACGCCGCGGACACCCTCGGGTATCTGTACCTCAGCGGACCGGTAACTATCACCGCATCCGGGTGGAGCAATCTTCCAATCCCTGTTCAATGCAGTTTTATTGGCAACTCATTCTCGTTCAACGCTGACTTGATCACTCTGACAGGTAGTATCTCGCCGGTTGGGTCGGGGTCTCCGTCGACAAGCGCCAAGACGATTAGTGTTGGATACAGCGCTCCTGACGACTATGGCTACGGAACATTGACGCTGCAATAGAGCGCTGGGGCTATCAAGAAATCGGTGGCCTCGGTGAGAATCGGTGTTAGGTCTCTAACTCTCCGCCGTCGAAGCGGGCGTGCAGCAGATACTCCCAGTTGCCCTCCATGCCGTGGATGGGCGAGTCGATGACGTCGATTCCCTTCCCGCCGAGATCGGCGACGCACTGCCGGACGCGCTCGATGGCGATCTCGCGCGCGGCGGGATCGCGCACGATGCCGCCCTTGCCGACATGCTCGCGGCCGGCCTCGAACTGCGGCTTGATGAGGACGACGGCCTCGCCTTGCCACGCCTGGCCCGCAGGCGCCAGCGCGCCGAGGACCGCGGGCAGAACAAGCGTCGCCGAGATAAAGGAGACGTCCATCGCAAGAAACGAGATGGGCGAGGAAGCGACATCAACGCTCGCCACGCCCTTTCCTGTTCCCTGCTCCCTGTTCCCTGACTCCTGCTCCGCCAGCTCCCCCGCGCCCAGCAGGCGCGCGTTGCATCGCTCGCGCAGAGTGACGCGCGGGTCCACGCGGAGCTTGTGTGCGATCTGGCCGTAGCCGGTGTCGAGGGCCAGGACCGAGGCCGCGCCATGCTGCAAGATGCAGTCGGTGAAGCCGCCGGTGGAGGCGCCGACATCGATGCAGGCGCGGCCGTCCAGCACGATCCGCCAATGATCGAGCGCGCGCTCCAGCTTGAGCCCGCCACGGCTGACGTAGCGCAGGTCGTCGCCCAGCAGGCGCAGCACGGCAGCCTCATCGATTGGGGTCCCCGGCTTCTCCACGCGCTGTTCGGAGACCAGCACGCGCCCAGCCAGAATCAGCGCCTGCGCACGCTCGCGCGAGGCCGCCAAGCCACGTTCCACCAGCGCCTTGTCCAGCCGTATCTTCATCCGCCTCTTCGAGAGTAAACCGGTTTGAGCGCAGGGCTTGGCAGAAGTGAGGTCCGATGGCGCGGATTTCGCGCAGCGAGACCCACGCAGGACGGACATTCCGGAGCCAAATTTCCGGCGAAAATTCCCCGGATGTGAAACTTCCCTGGGCGGCCCATCCGTCTTTCCAATACACATTTCATTGTTCCGGCCCGCTGCACGTTGACGAAAGACCGGCGCTCCGGCTATCGTTTTCCAGCCTGGATCGCCACCAGCCCAAAAGTCCCACGAGTTGTTCCGAAAGGTTGCGCAATGACGAAAGCAAAGCTCCTCTTTGTGTCCGCGTTTTTTGCCCTGGCCGTTCTCCTGCTGTCCGGCGCGATGGCGCAGCCGGTCGCCAAGCCGGCCGCACAGCCGGCCGCCAAGCCGACCGCACAGCCGGCCACGCATGTGCTGCCGAAGGTCGCCAAGGTCACGGTCAACGATCCGGTGACGCTGACCGACAACGGCGACAGTTGGACCATGGACAACGGCATCGTCAAGATGACCATTCTCAAGAAGAACGGCAACATCTCGTCGTTGATCTACCACGGCGTGGAGACGCAGACCCACGGCGAGTACTGGGAACAGGTGCCCTCCGGAACCGTCACCGCACGGGTGACGATCGACCCGGCAACCAACGGCGGCGAACGCGCGGAGGTCTCCGTGAAGGGCGTCAATCCCGGCGACACGAACAACCCCAGCCCCTTGGGCGGACCGCCGGGCGGCGGCGTGCCCGCGGCGCAGGAGCCTCGCTATCCCGCAGCAGCGCCAGCAGCAGGCGCGGCAGGTCCACGCAGGCCGGGAGGCCCAGGCGGCGCAGCAGGCGCACGCCCGCCGGCAGGCCCGCGCGGCGGCGGCATGGACATCGAAACCCGCTACACGCTGGAGCGCGGCACGAGCGGCTTCTATACCTACGCCGAGTACACCCACAAGGCCAGCTATCCTCCCGCGGGCGAGGGCGAGAGCCGCTTCATCCTTGAGTCCATGAACCCCACCTTCGACTGGCTCTCGGTCGACAAGGACCGCAACATGCTGATGAGCTTCGCGC
>JBELAH010000034.1:0-7400 GCA_049509035.1 Acidobacteriaceae bacterium | reverse complement strand
TCATCTGCGCACGAAGCTCGAACACGGCCGCAAGCTCATCCGTGCAGTGAGGGGAGTTGGGTATGTCTTTACCGGCGCGAATTAGGTTGTGGCCCATGAAGTCGCTCTACTACGGCGCCGCGTTGGCCATGATCACCACGCTGTCCATCTCCTTCGTTATCTTCCACTCCATCAACACGCGTGTGGTGCAGAAGACCGTCGATCCCGCCATCGACCGCATCGACGAGCTCGAGCTCGAAAGCGCCCGCGCCGCCCTGGACAGGGGCGGCGCGCTTGCGCTCCAAGCCTATCTCACCAGGCTCAATCACGTCTTTCGAGGTGCGACCCACTACCTGCTCGACTCCCGCGGCATCGACGTCATCTCCGGCGAAAACCGCGCCACCATGCTGCCTCCGCCTCCACGCTCCAAATGGCGCACCCGCGCCAACGGCCACTACATCCGCGCGCACCGCTCCTCCGACCGCCAGTACTGGATTGTCGCCGTCGGCATTCCCGAAACCCCGCCCACCTGGACCTATCTGCCCTACTACCTCCTCGTCATCGGCGCCACCGGCGCTCTCTGCTGGATCGCCTCCGTCGGTGTCGTCTCTCCCGTCCGCAGAATCGCTTCCTCCATCGCCCAATTCGGTCAGGGCAATCTCTCTGTTCGCGTCCACAGCACGCGTCAGGATGAGATCGGGCAGCTCGGCCGCTCCTTCAATCAAATGGCCACCCAGCTACAAGCGCTGATCACGAGTCAGCGCCGCCTTCTCGGTGACATCTCCCACGAACTCCGGTCCCCGCTCGCGCGCCTCAAGTTCGCCATCAAGCTTGCACGTACGTCACCAGACACCAAGTCCTCCCTCGACCGCATCGAGCGTGACGTCGACCGCATCGCCGCACTCGTCGGCGATATCGTGGAAATGAACTTCATCGAGTGCGGCCCCGGCGGGCAGGTCGCCGAGATCGTGCGTGCCGCCGACATCTTGGACGAGGTTGTCCGCGATTGCACTCTGGAAGCTGAGGTTCGTGGCTGCCGCATCGCCCTCAAAGGCAGCCTCGCCGGAGAAATCGAAGGCAACCGCGAACTCCTCCGTCGCGCCGTCGAAAACGTTCTCCGCAACGGTATCCGCTACTCGCCCCAAAACTCCACCATCGACGTCTCCATCGCCGAGAATTCCCACGCCGCGACCATCTCCGTCCGCGACTATGGCCCCGGCGTTCCCGAGGATGCCCTCACCCACATATTCGATCCCTTCTTCCGTGTCGAAGAGGCCCGCGACGCTAATGGCGGAGGTTCAGGCCTCGGCCTCTCGATCGCCAAGCAGGCCGTCCAGGTCCATCACGGCACCATCATTGCGGAGAACGCATCCCCCGGCCTGCGCGTGCAAATTACCATCCCCCTCCGCTCCGCCCCCGCCCCGCACTAACCACCACTTAAGAATTCTTAAGCTTCAATCTCCGAACCGCCCATTTCTAATCTCCTCATGGCCCCGCTCCTTGACACAACCCCCCCGAGGCCATTTTGAGCAGAAACAAATGAACCGTCTCGCTGCCTTTGCATGCATACTCGTTCTGCTCGCCGTTCCCGCGTTCGGCGCAGGGAACAAGCCCCAGGCCGTAATCATTCGGGAGAACCTGCAGGTCGGATCGACGCAACTCGCTGCGGGCACCTACAAGCTGGCATTCACCGGCGCTGGATCAGGCGTTCAGGTCACCCTGACGCAGGCCGGAAAGACCGTGATCACCTTCGCGGCGAAGGCCGTCGCGCAGAAGAACAACCCGGGAGTCAACCTCTACACCAACGCCGGCGTCGTCAATCTCGAGACCATCAACCTGGACAAGGTCAGCCTGCAGTTGGAAGGCGCGCCCCACCCCGGCCAATAATCCGGCAAGACAGAAACACCTTGTAGTACTTTAGAGTCCGGCAACAAAGTCTCGCCGAAAAGGCAGGCGCAGGATGTTTCCTCGCGCCTGCCGTTCTCTTTGGCGGGCTCCTGCCTGCGTGGGTCCGCCCAAGCTGGGAAAGGGCCGCGAGAGTATGAGCTGCGCAAGAATGCTCAATTCTCTGGGCGATCCGACTTCTGAACCGGTCACGACTGAGTACCGGAACCGGGTTTATTCTCTCTGTTGAGCGTGTGGTGCCGGGATTTATCTCGACGTGGAGCTCAAGCTCCCGTTGAGCCGGGTTTTGGAAATCGCATCAGTTCTTCCAGCACGTTCCATCACAGTGTCGAAAGGGTTTGGCATATGTTGTCTCGCTCATCTCTGCCCATCAGCCGTCGCCGCTTCCTCGCGCAGACCTCGCTCCTCACCGCAGCCACCACCCTTCTCCCGCGCAGCCTGCATGCCCAGACGGGAGCTCCAGCCGGCGCGCCCGACGCCTACGCCAAGCCCAAGCCCGAACCTGACGGCCCCTACAAGCCCACCTGGGCCTCCATCCGCGATCTGCACCGTACGCCTGCGTGGTTCAATCCGGCCAAATTCGGCATCTTCATCCACTGGGGCCTCTACTCCATCCCCGCCCGCATCAACGAGTGGTACATCAAGCATATGTACACCTCCGACGTCGCATGGCACACCGAGCACTACGGCCCGCCGGACAAGTTCGGCTACAAGGACTTCATCCCTCTGTTCACGGTGAAGAACTACCATCCCGAAGACTGGGCCGCGCTGTTCAAGTCCGCGGGGGCCAAGTATGTTGTCCCCGTGGCCGAGCATCACGATGGCTTCGCCATGTGGAACTCCGATATTACTCCCTGGTGCGCGGGCAAGATGGGGCCGAAGCGCGACCTGACCGGCGAGTTGGCGGCCGCGGTCAAGAAGCAGGGCATGGTCTTTGGCCTCTCCTCGCACCGCATGGAGCACCATACGTTCGCGTACCCGGCGCCCGGCGTGCCCAACGATGAGTTCGACCCGCGTTGCGCCGGCTTTTACGGCCCGCCCGTCCCCGGCGACATGAACGACGGCGGTGCATCGCAGGCATTCCAGGAAGACTGGCTGGCGCGTGTGCAGGAGCTAATCGACAAGTACGAGCCGCAGCTCATTTACTTCGACAACGGCGTGAACCCGCGCGTATACGACCCCATCAAGCTGCGCGCCGCCGTTTACTACTTCAACTCCGCGCTGAAGTGGGACAAGGAGGTCACCTTCGGCACCAAGGACTGGGCCTTCCTCGCCGGCTCGGTGCAGGACTTCGAAAAGCAGCAGCGCGCACCGAAGTGGATCTACCCGTATCCCTGGCAGTCCGACGACGCCATCGGCAGCACCTGGGGCTACACCGAGTCACCACGTCCCGAGACTTACCGCAGCGCCGCTGCCATCATGGCCGAGCTAATCGAGCACGCCAGCACCGGTGGCAACCTGATGCTCAACATCTCGCCCCGCGGCGATGGCTCGATCCCGGACGAGCAGCAGAAGATCCTGCTTGCTATCGGCGGCTGGCTGCAGGCGAACGGCGAAGGCGTCTACGACGCGCGCCCCTGGCGCATCCCCGGCGAAGGCCCCGGCACGCCCCCGGAGTGCCCGCCGGACTGGAAGGGCGGTTCCACCGCCGACCAGTCCAATGCCATCAAGGATGGCCCCACGCCGCGCGTGCAGATCACCGAGGCGAGCTTCCGCTTCACCACCGTCAACGGCAAGCTGTACGCGTTCGGTTACCGCTATCCGGCGGCGGGAAGCGCGTCGGTCAAGTCGCTTTCGAGCAACTCCGCGAAGGTCGAGCGCGTCACGCTCCTGGGGCCATCCCCGCAGCCGGTCACGTTCAAGCAAACTTCCGATGCGCTGGTGGTCGCGCTTCCCGCCGCCGCGCCGATTGCCGGAATGCCATACATGCTTCGCATAGAAGGCTCACGGTCACTGGCATGAAACTTGGTACAAATAGAGCCCGGCACGAGTCCCCATCAGTATCTGCTAGCTGGAAGAGCGCTTCAGTAGCTATAGGTTAAGAGCCAGCAGTAGAAGCAGGAGATGCACCCATGACACGATTCACTCGCCGCCAATTCGCCAAGCTCTCCGCAGCCGCAGCAGTTGCCTCGCGCCTTCCCTTCGCTCGCACGCAGGCTGCGCAGATTCCGGAACAGCAATCTGGCGAACACGCCATTGCGTTCAAGATTATCGGAGCATGAACGCGGCCGTCACCCATTTGCCGTAGGAGGCTATCAGGCACGCCGTAATATCGAGATACCGGAATGCAAAGGACACGGTTCATCGTTGGTTTGTTGCTCACGCTGGCGTGCAGCACCGCCTGGGGGTCGAAGACTCGGGCTCCTCGTACCAGAACAAATCTTGATCCCGGTTGGCGTTTCCTCCTTGGCGATGATGCCGCAGCAAGCGCCCCGGGATTCGACGATAGCAAATGGCAGCGTGTGGATCTGCCGCATTCATTCAGCGAGCCTTACTTCCGTGCACCTGACTTCTACATTGGGTACGGATGGTATCGGCGGCATCTGACAGTTGATTCGACCACCGCGCACGCACAGAACTGTCTGGAATTTGAAGGTGCCTTTCAGGACGCGGAGGTATTCGTCAATGGCAAGCGTGCAGGCGAGCACCTGGGCGGCTACACCGGCTTCTCGATGGATATCTCCGGAGATCTCCACCCGGGCGACAATGTGATCGCGGTTCGGGTGAACAATCTATGGAATGGCCAGCTCAATCCGCGCGCGGGCGAGCACGTTTTCAGTGGCGGCATCTATCGCGACGTCTCGCTGGTGACCACCGCACCCGTTCATGTGCCGTGGTATGGCACGTTTGTGACGACGCCTAAGGTCTCCGATGATGACGCCACGGTCGACGTAAAGACCGAACTGCGCAACAGCTCAACTGCAAGCGCTCCCGTGGTGCTGAAGACCGCGATCCTCGATCCCTCCGGCAAGCAGGTAGCCGAGTACACTACGCCGCAGACGATTGACCCCGGAACGCTCGTCACGGTCGATCAGAGTGGGGATCTGCGATCGCCGATTCTATGGTCGCCGGAGACACCGAAGCTCTACACCGCAGTCAGCCGCATATATGTGAAAAGCGCCCTGAAAGATGAGTTCCGCACGACGTTCGGCATCCGCTGGTTCATCTGGACTGCCGATGATGGGCTGACCTTCAACGGCAAACACCGTTACTTTTATGGTGCCGATGTGCACCAGGACCATGCCGGATGGGGCGACGCAGTGACCAATGCCGGCGCCCGGCGCGACGTCGCCATGGTAAAGCAAGCCGGCTTCGATTTCATCCGGGGCTCGCACTATCCTCATGATCCGGCGTTCGCGGACGCATGTGATGAGTATGGGGTCCTCTTCTGGTCCGAGAATGACTTCTGGGGCATCGGTGGTTATAAGGGCGACGGCTATTTCAATGCGAGCTCGTATCCGACCAACGAAGAGGACCAGGCTCCGTTTGAGGCGCACGTTCTTGAGAGCCTGCGCGATATGATCCGCATCAATCGCAACCATCCTTCGATCATCGTTTGGAGTATGTCAAACGAACCCTACTTCTCACCCGATTCCGTCATGCCGAAGGTGCGGACCCTGCTTGCGAAAGAAGTCGCACTGAGCCACGAGCTGGACCCCACGCGGCCGGCAGCAATTGGCGGAGCGCAGCGTGGGAACATTGATCTGATCGGCGATGTTGCGGGCTACAACGGCGACGGAGCGCGACTCTTTATACATCCCAAAGTCGCGAATGCCGTCACCGAATACGGCTCGGCGAAGGAGATCCGGCCGGGAACGTATGACCCGCATCTGCGCGATCTCGCCGGACAGCCTGAGTACTCCTGGCGCGGGGGCCAGGCTATCTGGAGCATGTACGACCATGGTTCCGTCGCAGGCGCAGAGGGCACGACCGGCATCGTCGATTACTTCCGCCTGCCGAAGCGCGGCTGGTACTGGTATCGCAATTCGCTTGCCCACGTGCCGCCGCCAGAATGGCCCACTGAAGGCGTCGCAGCCGGTATCAAGTTGACGGCAAGTTCGTCCACGATCGAGCATGCCGATGGCACCGACGATGTCCAGCTGATTGTCACCGTAGTGGACTCGGCTGGGAAACAGATCAGTAATACACCGGACGTCACTCTGCGCGTTGTGAGCGGACCCGGATTCTTTCCGACTGGCAAAAGCATCGCCTTTCGCAATGGCACCGACATCCCCATTCTGGATGGCCAGGCCGCGATTGAGTTTCGTTCCTATTGGAGCGGCTTGACGGTGATTGAAGCTACCTCGCCCAACCTTCCACCTGCTCGGATTTCCATCACGTCCCGCAATGCTCCAGCGTTCATTGCCGGCAAGACGCAGGAGGCGGTCCCTGGTCCCTACATCCGCTTCGTCTCCACGCGATCGGCCGCCGACGAGGTCGCCAATATCACACTGGACCGGCCCACGAATGCAAGCAGTATGGCGCCTGGTCACCAGTCGCGATTGGCCTCCGATGGTGACCCGCGCACCTATTGGTCCGCCGCGCCAGATGCCGCCGGCCCCCAATGGTGGGAGAGCGACCTTGAGGGAGTCTATGTGCTGTCGGCGGTTACGCTTCGGTTCGAGCATTCCGGCAGCTACAGCTACGAAATTCAAACATCTACAGACGATCGCATGACCTGGCACACGGCGATGCGTGGCGATGTGCAATTCAGCGGAACGCCGGTCACAGTTCAGCTCCCAGGCAACACCCGCACCAGTGGCATCCGTATCGTCTTCGATCGAACTCCGGAGGGCACTCCCGCCTCGCTCGCCGAAGTCCAGGCGCGAGGGTCACGCGCCCAGTGATCAGGGACGCTCGCCGGCCACTGCTTCGCTCCACGACCAGTGACCTGCCGAGTTGGCAACAGATGGCATCATATCGATGTAATTGCAACACCGAGGACGGCATGCCGAACTCCTGGGTATCCGGTGGCCGCCGCCGCTTCGTCTTGGAGTGGCGCTCGTCTGGTTTCTCTGGCCAAGCTAGACGTCCACAGGATGCTGGGAAAAACCGGCCAGCTGTGAGCGTCTCTACGCGATCGGCGTGCCGGCGGCCTGGTAAACATGCTCTATGGCGACGAGATCCTTCAACCCTTCCTCGCCCGGCGACTTTGGCTGCGTATTGTTGCGGATGCACGCCGCGAAGTGTTCGCCTTCCAGCGCCAGTTGGAAGTGGCCGGTGCCTGTTCCGGTCTGGTCGAAGGTCTTATCTCCGGCCTTTCCCGTTAAATGAATGCCTCCGCCACCGAAGGCCGGGCTCAGCGAAATATAGCCTTGATCGCCGTGGACGCTGAGTGTCATCGGACCAAACTGACCATAGGAACACCCGCACGACGCGATGATTCCCGACGGAAACTTCATCGTCCATTCCACCGACTGCTCGACCTCCTTGAAGCGCGGATCGTCCTTGTCCCGGGTGGCGACCACCGCGGTAAACTCCGAGGGCTCCTCCTGCGTCAGGTAGCGAATACCGTT
>JBELAH010000033.1:0-8671 GCA_049509035.1 Acidobacteriaceae bacterium | reverse complement strand
GTAAAGCCGACGGCGGCGCGGCCCGTTCCCAACAGCGTGGCGACGAAGAGCACGGCCAGCGAGGTTGCGGAGTTGAGCGATTCTCCGGGGAAGGTGGAGGCGACGAAGAAGCCGACCTCGAAACCGATCTCGGCGGTGGTGGAGACGGGGACAGGTTCGAGGTCCGTGGTCCAAGGTCCGAGGGACGACACGGCGGGCACGAATACTGTGGATGTGACGGCGAGCGATGCGGGGCCGGATGCTTCGACGAGTCCCGTCAAGAAGACGCGAAAGAGCAAGACGAAGGCGGCGGGCGGTTCGACCGCGACTGTGGCGGATGCGACACCGGCGCGGGCTGCGGTGCCGACGGCCGACGGGGAGACATCGCTGGTGCGCGCGCTGGGGCTGAAGATCGGGCGGATTGTGATCGACGCAGGACACGGCGGACACGACTCGGGAACGATTGGCGCGGACGGGATCGAGGAGAAGGACGTGGTGCTGGATGTGGCGCTGCGCCTGGGCAAACTGCTGCACGACAGGCTGGGCGCGGAGATCATCTACACGCGATCAGACGATACGTTTGTCCCGCTGGAGACGCGCACGGCGATCGCCAACAAGGCGCAGGCAGACCTGTTCCTGTCGATCCACGCGAATTCGTCGCCGGATGAGAGCGCGCGCGGAGTGGAGACCTATTACCTGAACTTCACCAGTGACCCGACGGCGCTGGATGTGGCGGCGCGGGAGAACGCGGTGAGCGACCAGTCGATCCACCAGTTGAGCGACCTGGTGAAGAAGATTGCGCTGAAGGACAAGATCGCCGAGAGCCGCGAGTTTGCCGGCGACGTGGAGGACTCGCTCTATGCGGGATTGCAACGGGGCAACCCTGGACTGAAGGACCGCGGAGTGAAGAAGGCGCCGTTTGTGGTGCTGATCGGCGCGAACATGCCGTCGATCCTGGCGGAGATCTCGTTTGTGACCAATCCCAAGGACGCCGAGCAGTTGCAGCAGCCGGAGTATCGCGAGCGCGTGGCGGAGAGCCTGTACAAGGGCGTCGCGCGCTACGAGAGCGGGCTGAGCGGAACGCGCGTGGCGACGGAGCGGGCCGCGCTGGGGCAGTAGAGAACGACGGAAATGTGGTGGCCCGGGGCAGAGTCCAACTGCCGACCTTCGCGTTAGGAGTGCGCTGCTCTATGCAACTGAGCTACCGGGCCTACTGGTTAGTGTAACTGGTAAACTGGGAGTGGAGCGTCTATGGCCCGGATCGAGCGTCGGCGAGCGGTTTCGGTGAAGGTGGGCGGGGTGGTGGTTGGCCCCGACGCGCCCGTGGTGGTGCAGTCGATGACCAACACCGACACGGCGGACGTGGAGTCCACCGTGCAGCAGGTTGCCGCGCTGGCGCGGGCCGGATCGGAGCTGGTGCGGGTGACGGTGAACAACGACGCGGCGGCCAAGGCGGTGCCGCATATCGTCGACGGAATTCGCGCCAAGGGATGGGAGACGCCCATCATCGGCGACTTCCACTACAATGGACATCTGCTGCTGAAGAAGTATCCCGCGACGGCGCAGGCGCTCGCCAAGTACCGCATCAATCCCGGCAACTGCTCCATCGGGCGCAAGGACGACGACAACTTCCGCACCATGGTGGAGGTTGCGGTGGAGCACCAGAGGCCGGTGCGCATCGGCGTGAACTGGGGATCGCTCGACCAGGCGCTGCTGACCAAGATGATGGACGAGAACTCGAAGAGCGCCAACCCGCGGCCAGCGCGCGACGTGATGATGGAGGCGATGGTGGTCTCCGCGCTGGACAACGCTGCGGCGGCGGAGCGCTACGGACTGCGGCGCGACCAGATCATTTTGAGCGCGAAGGTCTCCGGCGTGCGCGACCTGATCGATGTTTATACCGAGCTGGCCGGGCGCTGCGAGTACGCGCTGCATCTTGGGCTGACTGAGGCGGGCATGGGGATGAAGGGGGTGGTGGCTTCGACCGCGGGGCTTGCGCCGCTGCTGCTGGCGGGCATCGGCGACACGATTCGCGTGAGCCTGACGCCGACGCCGGGCGGTGATCGCAGTGAAGAGGTGCGCTGCGCGCAGCAGGTGCTGCAATCGCTGGGGATTCGCAGCTTCATGCCGCAGGTGACAAGCTGTCCCGGCTGCGGGCGGACAACTTCGACCTACTTCCAGGAGCTGGCCGAGCGGATTCAGGGCTACCTGGTGGAGCAGATGCCGGAGTGGAAGAAGCGGTACGCGGGCGTCGAGGAGCTGAAGCTGGCCGTGATGGGATGCGTGGTCAACGGGCCGGGCGAGTCGAAGCACGCGAATATCGGCATCTCGCTGCCGGGGACGTTTGAGGAGCCGAAGGCGCCGGTCTACGTGGACGGCCAGCTCTTCACCACGCTGAAGGGCGACCGCATCGTGGAGGAGTTCCAGGTCATTCTGGACGAGTACGTGGAGAAGCGCTATGGGCGCGGGTGATACCCCACCCATGCGCGATCTAACTGCGCATGAATGCGGCGCCCGGCTGGGCGGAAAGCAACAGCATATTCCTCCGCTACGCTGCGGAATGACAAACAAGGACTAACAGTCTAAAAAGAGAAGCGCCGCAACAGATTGCCGCGGCGCTTGGTTATCGAGAGACTGCGACTATGCGTTGCTTTCCCTGGGGTCGATCCTCATTCCGTAGAACGATCTGTACACGAAGATCATCGACACCAGCAAGAATGCGACTGCCAGCAGGTGGGTGAGCAGCGGCTTGTTCAAAGCGAGCGTGACGGCAAGCTCGACGGCAAGCAATCCGAAGAGGGTGGTGAACTTGATGATCGGGTTCATGGCCACCGATGAGGTGTCCTTGAACGGATCGCCGACGGTGTCTCCGATCACGGTTGCGTCGTGCAGGGGCGTGCCTTTCTGTTTCATGTCGACCTCCACGATCTTCTTGGCATTGTCCCATGCGGCGCCGGCATTGGCCATGAAGATGGCCTCGTACAGGCCGAAGATCGCAATGGAGAAGAGATAGCCGATAAACAGGAACGGTTCCATGAACGCGAACGCGAGGGTGGAGAAGAAGACGGCGAGAAAGATGTTGAACATGCCCTTCTGCGCGTACTTGGTGCAGATCTCGACGACCTTCTTGCTGTCGCTGACCGAGGCCTTCTCCGCGCCTTCCAGATGGATGTTCCTCTTGATGAACTCGACCGCGCGGTAGGCCCCGGTGGAGACCGCCTGCGTGGAAGCGCCCGCGAACCAGAAGATGATTGCACCGCCGCAGATCAAACCGAGCATGAAGGGCGCGTGCAGCAGAGAGAGGTGGTCCACGTTCTGGGTCAGACCGTGGGTGAGGGCCATGATGATGGAGAAGGTCATGGTGGTTGCGCCGACGACGGCCGTGCCGATGAGCACCGGCTTGGCCGTGGCCTTGAATGTATTGCCGGCCCCGTCATTGGCTTCCAGCATGTGTTTTGCGCGTTCGAACTTCACGTCGAAGTTGTAGTCCTTCTTCAACTCGGCTTCGATGCCGGGGACCTCTTCGATCAGCGACAGCTCGTAGACGGACTGTGCGTTGTCGGTCACCGGGCCGTAGGAATCGACGGCGATGGTGACCGGGCCCATGCCCAGGAATCCGAAGGCGACCAGGCCAAAGGCAAAGACGGCGGGAGCGAGCATGAGGGCCTCCATGGACGGGCCGGTACTGAAGAAATAGCCCAGCGCCATGAGCGCGACCATGCACAATCCCAGCCAGTAGGCCGAAAAATTGCCGGCCACGAAGCCTGACAGGATGCCCAGGGAGGCCCCGCCCTCCTGCGCCGACTTGACGACTTCCTTGACATGGGTCGATTTGGTTGAAGTGAAGACCTTGACCAACTCGGGGATGAGCGCGCCGGCCAGGGTGCCGCAGGAGATGATGGAAGCCAGCTTCCACCAGAGCGTTCCGTCGCCGAGGGTGGGGATCATCAGGTAGGTGACGATGAAGGTGAGGAGGATGGAGACGATGGAGGTGATCCAAACCAGCGAGGTCAGCGGCGCCTCGAAGTCCATCTCGTCGGCGTTCGCGTACTTCGCATGGGCGATTGCGCCATTGAGGAAGTACGCGCCCGAGCTGGAGAGCAGCATGGCCACGCGCATGACGAAGATCCATACCAGCAGTTGCGCCTGCGTGGTGGGGCTCTTGACTGCCAGCAGGATGAAGGTGATGAGGGCCACGCCGGTGACACCGTAGGTTTCGAAGCCGTCGGCGCTGGGGCCGACGGAGTCGCCCGCATTGTCGCCCGTGCAGTCTGCGATGACGCCTGGGTTGCGCGCATCGTCTTCCTTGATCTTGAATACGATCTTCATCAGGTCGGCGCCAATGTCGGCGATCTTGGTGAAGATGCCGCCGGCAATACGCAGCGCCGCAGCGCCCAGCGATTCGCCAATCGCGAATCCGATAAAGCACGGGCCGGCGTAATTCGCCGGGACAAAGAGAAGGATGCACAGCATGATGAGCAGCTCGACCGAGATCAGCAACATGCCGATGCTCATGCCGGCCTTCAGCGGAATCGCAAAACATGGATAGGGTTTGCCGCGCAATCCGGCGAATGCCGTCCGTGAGTTGGCAAATGTGTTGACGCGAATCCCGAACCACGCCACCCCGTAGCTGCCCGCAATTCCGACCAGACTGAATGCCAAAATGACCGGCAGCGTAACCCAGATGGGCTTATTCGGCACCGGCGCCAGCCAGCCGAAGTACAGCGAAATAACCACCGCGATGAAAGCCCAGAGCAGAAGAATGAACTTGCCCTGCGTCACCAGATAGGTTTTGCAGGTCTCATAGATCAGTTCGGAGATTTCGCGCATGGTGCGATGAACCGGCAGGTTCTTCAACTGCACATAGATGGCCAGGCCGAACAGCAGGCCGCCGACGCAGAAAAGCAGTCCCCAGGTGAGAAGAGCGTGCCCGCTAAGCCCAAGAAAATTCACGCTCGACAAATCCGGCAGTACCAGGTTGGCTTCGCCTCCGCCCGAGTGTTCCTGCGCGCTGGCGAAGGTGGGAAACAGCAGTCCCATGCCAAAGACGGCCACCACGGTTTTGTACTGGCGCCTCAGAAGAGCCACAGCGCCGGAAACCTGGCGTGTAGAGATGAAGGCCACGAGAAGCGAAAGCGCGCTCACGGCCAGAATGAAGTACATCCAAAACGTTACAGTCACAATTCCTCCCGACTAAAGGTTTGAAGCCGTATCTCGAACGACCCGTGAAAACGCGACCCCACTGAACACTGGGGAAAAGCCAACCGAAGGCTATCATCCGTATCCAAGGCTGTCGAGTGATTGCAGTCACAGGGTCCCGAATGCGGATTCCGGGATCGGATTCCAATCCCGGAATGTGCCGCTTTGGGAGGGAGCGGGTGGTACCGGCGAGGAGGTTCCTTGCGCTCCGGCTGTTCTTCTCTGTCCAAGCCGGCTTGGCGCGGCATTCCGTATTCAAGGACGTTGCAGGGCCTTCAACAGCTAAAGAACCGGAATGCCGATCCTGTCGCCGGGAAGCGGAGCCTGCAGGTCCTGGTCTCCGGCGTCGCGGACCTGGCCGCCGGGAAGCGGGTGCAAGCTGAAGAGCACAAGAAGGTTACGCTTCGGGTCGTCGAAGGCGGGAAAGCTGGCTACCTGTTCGAGCGAGAAATGAGTATGCAGGTCCTCAAGGGTGTTGAAGTCGAGGTTGTTCCAGGCTGCATACCATCCGGGGTGGTAAAACGCGAGCTTGGCAGGCAGGTCGGGAAAAGATGGGCTGGGGGCGCTGAAATCGTCGCACAGGGTGGGCAGGTGGGTGGCCAGCGTGATCTGGTCGCCGCTGATGGAGACCAGGAGCCGGTTGCCGTTGGGGTGCTCGTCGATGAATTCGGTCAGTTGCCGGGCTGCGGTGACAAAGGTGTACTCCGGATGGAGAGCGTAGTTCAGGGTTCGGGCGCCATTGAGGACGACCGCTACGGCAGCCAGTGCAACGACGCCCCAACCGAGCAGGCGCGCGGGGCGGGTGCTCATCCGGTTTCCGCCAGCCGGAGCCGATTCACCCAGCAGCGCCTCAGCCCCCTGCGCCAGCGCCAGGAAGCTGAAGAACGCCACCACGGCATAGTAGCGCGGCTGCGGATGGTTCTGGCATGTCATGAACAGGATGTAACCTGCCACAGCGCAGATCGAGGCTGCAAAGACCGGGTCCAGCAACAGCGAGCGGCTCCAGCGGGTGCGCCCGGCTGAAACCGGGGCTGCGAATGGGACCAGAACCGCGCCGAGCGCTGCCAGAACGGCCAGCGGGATCAGGATGCGGTCCACCCACAGCGAGCCGTGGAACGACCACCAGAAGCTGAGCAGAGGCCAATAGAACTCCGGGGGTTTGGAGTAGGTGTTCACCGTGAACAGGTACTTGTAATCGGGGAGCAGGCCGAAGCCGGCCACCAGCGCCATCCACAGGCCGTAGCTGAAGGCAAAAGCGCTTGCGGCGGCCAGGGCGCAGCGCAGCATAGGCTTGCGGCTCTGCCGCAAAGCCAGCATCATGGAGCAGCCGAGCGCCGGAAGGAGAAAAATGGCGGTGGGCTTGGTGAGCATCATCAGGGTAAAGAGCAGGCCGATTGAGATCGAGGCCAATAGAGGGCGGCGCATCCGGGGCAGCCGGACAGCCACGTTCAAGGCCGCCAGAGTGAGCGCGGTCAGCAACGGCTCCAGAATGGCCAGGCGGCTGAAGCAATAGAGGAAAGGACTGGTGGCCAGCAGCGTCAGGGCAAAGAGCGACCTCCAGCGCGATCCGCTGGCCCGCAGCAGCAGGTAGCTCAGGAGCAGATTGGCGAAGAAAATGGCGATGGCCAGCCCGCGCGCGGCCTCCAGCGTGACCCCGGTGAAGAAAAACAGCAGCCATTCCAGGAACGGCCAAAGCGGAACGGCAGGCGCGGGATTGAAGTCGCCGGGCAGGTACCAGCGGCCAAAGAGGTGGGCGCGAATGGCGGCGTTGCCATACCAGCCCTCGTCGGTGTACCGGGCTCCGTCACAGTGCCACGGCGAATGATTGGGGAAATCGGCGCGCAGGTTGAGCGCGTGCAGCACCGCGAAGGCGGCGATGAGGACCAGCCAAACAGCGTAAACCCAGCGTCTGGACGAATGGGTCAAAGGCCGTTTCTCCACAAAGAAGACCCCTCGATGAGACGATTGCCGACGGATTTCCTGCAAAGAAGGCCGGACCTGCCCATCCGAAGCCGGTTCATGAAACACTCTCCAGGCTGGGCTAGCTCTTCTCCGCGGCGCGGGCAAGCATATAACTCACAGCAGTTTCCAACTCCGCCGCCGTCACGTCCTCCACCACGCCCGCGTCGCCAATGCCAATGGGAAGCACAAACCGCCTTACACCGCCCAGGTTTTTCTTGTCGCCGCCGGTGGCCGCCACCACTTTGGCCGCCTGTAGCTTCAGCGGCGGCAGCGGACCGTAGAGGTGGATCAACTTTTCCATCCGGTCAACTTGATTGGCGGAGATTGTCCCCCGCTTTCGTGCCAGGTGAAGCGCAGCCACCATGCCCCAACCCACCGCTTCGCCGTGCAGCAGAGACTTGTAGCCGGTGGCCTGCTCCAGTGCGTGGCCCACCGTGTGGCCCAGGTTCAGAATCATGCGCAGCCCGTTCTCGCGCTCGTCCTGGTTCACCACCCCGGCCTTCATCCGGATCGATGCGGCGATTACCTTCTCCAGAGCTTTGCCCTTGCGCCCCAGAATCTCGTCCGCGTGCTCTTCCATGAACCGCACCAGCGACCGGTCGCGAATGATGCCCGCCTTCACGCTCTCCATCAACCCGGCCTTCAGCTCGCGGTCGGGCAGCGTCGCCAGCACGCCGGTGTCGGCAAAGACAGCACGGGGATGATGGAAGCTGCCCACCAGGTTCTTGCCTTCGGGCAGGTTCACGCCGGTCTTGCCGCCCACGCTCGAATCCACCTGCGCCAGCAGCGTGGTGGGAACCTGAATATAAGGGATGCCGCGCATATAAATGGAGGCCAGGAATCCGCCCACATCGCCCACAATGCCGCCGCCAAAGGCGATCAGGAGCGAGCCGCGATCTCCGCCCGCCTGCGCGATGTGGCGCAACAACTTCTCCACGCTGGCCAGGGTCTTGTGGCTCTCGCCGGGTGGGAGGAAAATGGCCATCGGCAGCTCGCCAAAGGAGGCGCAGAAGGCCTCGCCCCACAGCGCCCAGATGGGGGCCGAAGTGAGCACAAAGACCCGCCGCGGCAAGCTGCCCACGATGCTCTCGATGCGCGGGGCCAGCGAATCAATGAGGCCGGTCCCCGCAATGACGTCGTATTTCGCCGAAGGTGTATTGACTCGTATGGTCTGCTCGCTGCTTTCATCCTAATGCCTTCGGGGCACAAGCGCCGTGGTTCGCCTTCCGCCTTTGGGTCGGGCTCAACCCTCCACGCAGAAACGTCATCGCGAAGACAGCACGAGCCACGCCCCGCCTGGAGACAATGCATATACTGTTCGCAAGCAGCGGGAGGTGCGAAGGCCGGGCATGGAAATGGTGACGATCGAGTCCGAAGTTGCAATCGCAGATAAGCAATCGACCAAGGCGGGAGGGGCTTGACGTTGAGTTTCCGCTCCATGGGCCTCTGCATCAGCGCGATCCTGGCGTTGTCGGGAGCGGCTTGGGCGCAAAGCCAACCGCGCCCCATTCCTGTTGGGCTCGATGCGTAC
>JBELAH010000032.1:0-18706 GCA_049509035.1 Acidobacteriaceae bacterium | reverse complement strand
ATGCCTCCGGCGACCTGTGTGTCGAGATAAGCCTCGATTGCATCGCCATTTTCACCGGGATCGTTGCCATCGACCACAACCGTGGTGGCCTTGGCGGGCAGGCCGAAGGTGGAACGGTAGTTGGCGTTCTGAGTGATGTCGATGTTGGAGTCGCCGGCGACTCCAATGGTGACGCCGGTGCCATCGTAGGCTGTGCCAGATAGATTCGCATTGAGGGTGGTGGGCGTGTCGTAGATGGTGGCCGCGTCCGCCGGGCCGAGGAAGATAAAGTACCCGCTGGCGGAATTTCCGGTGGTATAGGCGGGTGCGATGGTGTGCTTTTGCGCATCGTAAACGCCGCTTGGTCCGCGGATGAATTGGGCCTTCGGCACGAAGTTATTCAGTTCGGCGAGGCCGGCGACGACGGGCGTAAGCGCGGAGGGAATCTGTGGATCGGTCGCGTTGGCCCAGTGCTGCTCGCCGTTGATCGAATAACTGTGCAGAGCGGCATGGAAGGCCGTCTGGACCTGACCTACGGTACCGGAGAATTCAATCGCCATGCGGCCTTTGGCGACCTTGTTGACAGTGAACCCGTGGCTTTAGAGCCAGGCTTGAACGATCGCAAGGTCGGCGTCCGAGACACCATAACGTTTGCCGAATTGTTCCGGCGTGAGCCACTTGCGGTAGTTGGGCGAATTAGGGTCTTGCACCGACTGGAGCCAGGTCTGGAGTTCGGCTTCCTGCTGCGTGCTGCGCGTGAGGACCAGCAGCAAGCGGCTGGCCGGCATGGAGACAGGCGCGGGGCCGCGGTCGTAGACGGCCTGCGCCATTGGGTGCGTGTTGCCATGAAGCGTCACGAGGGACGACTCATCAATCGCCTGCGTGATGCGGGCAGGAAGGGTAACCTGCTCATCGATCTGTGCCTGGGCCGGGATGGCAGACCAGATTGCCGCGCTGAGCAGCAAAGCGAAAGTAACTTGGGTTCTGAGGCGCTGAATACCGATATAGTTCATGGCTGTCCTGTCTAGATTCTGCGGGAGCAGTATACTCTTGCTGAGTTGTGGAAGGCTTCGAGCCTACAGAAAGAGGCTTCGTCTTCAAGCGGACTGGCTGCCTAGCCGTGGCCAGCAAGAGGATCGCCCCCAGTTGACGACTTGAAAGTTGGGGCGACATCGTTACGGTCCATTCAAGGGTCTCCCGCCTTCGCCAAGGCCAGAAGCAAGGATGCACTCGAACAAGCCATCTCCGAGACCCTCAAACTCATTTCGCCAAAAAAACGCAAAAGCATGATTCAGACTCGCCATCAACGGTCTACGGTAAATCCTAAAATGCCCTAGCCTACCGACCGTTACCAATCAGATTGTGGCTGGAAGCCGCGGAACGAATGCCCCGCGGCTTTCAGCTACTGGAACGGAGAAGCGTCTGCTTACTGCACAACGACGGTGACGTTTGTCGTGGTTACGATCTTTGAGTTGGTTGAATCCGTTCCCGTCACCGCAAAGATATAACTGCCCGCGGTTGTCGCCGGGGTACTGATGGTTTTGCCGCCACCCCCTCCGCCACACCCGATGGTTCCGGCAGCGACGGCAAGCAAGAGAAGAGCCACCATCGAGATCCAGCGGCGGCGCCGCGACGGCACGCCGAAGAACAGCACCACCGCGAGAACCGCGCTTCCTCCGCCAAGCCCCCACAGATTTTTCCCCGATGGCCGCAGAAGCGCTGTGGTTGAAGCCGCAGTTGTGTTCACGGTCAGCGTGGTGGTTCCAGTCCCGCCAGACGCGATGGTGACGCTGGTTGGATTTAAGCTGCAGGTGGGCAAGCTCTGCGTGCCGGTGGGAGATGCGGACAGAGAGCAGGTGAGAGTCATGGTTCCGGAGTAAGCGCTGCCTGCCGTGAGGGTGGCGGTCGCGGTTGCGCTGCTTCCGGGATTGACCGGAGTGGGCGCGGGAACCGCAATCACCACCGGCGCAACCGTGACGGTGGCTGTTCCGCTGCCGCTGGCGTAGGTTGCGTCACCGGAGTAGGTAGCTGTTAACGTATTGGCGCCGCTGGGCAGGGTTCCGGCCGCAAGGGTGAAGCTGGCGGAGCCGCTCGCGAGAGTCTGCTGCGCGGTGTAGGAGCCGCTGGCGAGGGTAACGGTTCCGGTCGGCGTTGCTTGTCCGCTGCCACCCGCGACGGAAACGGTGACCGTATCGCTCTGCTGGTTGGTGACGGTGGCGGCCGAGGGAGTGGCCGTGACCGTCGCGGTCGCGGAGCCGATTGCGGTGGTGACCGTCACCATGGATTGCTGGCTTGCGCCGGTGTAGGAACTGGCGCTGGAAGTGTCGGGCGCGTAGGTGGCCGTGAGCGTATCGCTGCCCGCCGCAAGCGCCCCCGCGGCCAGTTTGAAGGTGGCCGAGCCCGTGGCCAGCGTTTGTTGCGCGCTATAGCTGCCGCTGGTCAGGGTGACCGTCCCGGATGGCGTCGGAAGGCTGCTTCCGGCGCTGACGGCGACCGTCACCGTCAACGGCTGGGCGGTGGTGATGTTCGCAGAAGAGAGCGTCATCGCCACAGTGGGCGCGGCTTTGTTAACCGTCAGCGTCACGCCGCCGGTGGCCGTGGTGTAATCGACGGTATCGGTGGGCGTAAAGGTGACCGAGAGCGGCTGCTGGCCCGCGGGCAGCACCGTGCCGGCGGCAGGCGTGTAGGCGAAGGTTCCGGGGACGGTCGAAGTGGCGTCAAGCTGAGTTGCGCTCAGCGCCGTGCCGTAGGTGATGGCGGCCGGAGTTGCCCAAGCGATGGTCGGCGTGACCGGCTGGTTAATGGTGTAAGCCGCCGTGGCCACGGCGCTCTCGGTGTAGCCCGTGGCGACCGCGATGGCTTGCAGCGTTTCGGAGGCCGAGACCGCGATGGCGCCGCTGTAGACGGCGGATGCCGTGGTGGGCGTGGTTCCATCGGTGGTGTAGTAGATGACCGCGCCCGCCGTGCCGTCGGTGATGGTCACCGTCTGGTTGCCGGTGTAGGTGCCGGCCGCGAGGCTGAACGACGGAGTAGCCGCCGGGCCTGGGAAGGTCACTTTGCGGACTCTGTAGTTGTAGTAATCCGCGATATAGAGATTTCCCGCGGCATCGAAGGTAATTTCTTGCGGGCTATTGAATTCGGCGACGGTTGCCGAGCCGCCATCGCCGCTGTAGCCGTAGTATCCAGTGCCGGCCACCGTGGTTACGACGCCGGTGCTCGCCGACACCATGCGGACCGCACCGGGAAAATTTGAAATGTACAGGTTTCCGGCCGAGTCGAGCGCCACACCTTCCGGGTAGATTTCCGCGTTGATTGCCGGGCCGCCATCGCCGCTGTAGCCGGCGTCTCCGTTGCCGGCCACGGTGGTGATGATCCCGGTGGCCGCGGCGACTTTGCGAATTCGACCCCAGTTATCCGAGATGTAGAGGCTGCCCGCGCTGTCGAAGGCCAATGCGTTGGGATAGCTCAACTGCGCGCTGGTTGCGGGACCGCCGTCGCCGCCGTAGCCTGCGATCCCATTGCCGGCGACCGTGGTGATGATCCCGGTGCTTGCAGCGATCATTCGGACCGCGGCGTGGCCTGAATCCGCAATGTAGAGGTCACCGGCACTGTCGAACGCCAAGCCGCCAGGACCGGACAGATACGCGGCGGTTGCCGGGCCGCCATCGCCGATATTGCCGGGATAGCCGTTTTGTCCATAGATGCCGGCGACGGTGGTAATCACACCCGTGCTGGCCGTCACTTTGCGAACCAGATACGAGCCATCGGCTATATAGAGGTTCCCGGCGCTATCCAACACAACCGCGGCGGGGCCGCTGAGTTGAGCGATGGTTGCGGGCCCGCCATCGCCGCTGTAGCCCGACGTGCCATTGCCGGCTACGACGGAGATGGTTCCCGTCTTGGCCGATACCATCCACACCACGTAGTTGAGGGCATCCGCGATATAGAGGTTGCCCGCGCCGTCGAGCGCCACCCCCTTGGCGCCGGCAATCTCGGCGCTGGTTGCCGGACCGCCGGCTCCGGAGAAGCCTTGCACGCCGTTCCCGGCCACGGTCGAGATGACCGCGACGGGCGGAGAGGTGATGGTATATGCAGCCGCAACCGGAGGACTTTGCAGAGAACCCGGCGCAACCGCGATGGCGTTGACGGTCACCGTGCCGCTGATATTGATAGGGCCGTTATAGCCGGGTGATATTGTGCTGGGCGCCGTTCCGTCCATGGTGACGTAGATGGATGCTCCGGGCGTGGCGTCGGTGATGATGACTGTTTGCGGGCTGGCGTAGGTTCCCGGCGCAATGCTGAATGCCGGCGCAGCCGTTGCCGTGGACGGAGGATTGCCCGCGGCCGTCACGATGCTGATTCGACTTCTCGAACCCTGGGCCAGGTACAGATTGCCGGCGCTATCCAAAGCAACGGATCCTGGATTGCAGAGCGCCGCGCTGGTGGCCGGTCCGCCATCGCCGCTCAGCGAGGAGCAAAGATATCCGTCGCCCGGTGCGGTGTTTCCGGCCACGGTGTTGATGATTCCGGTGCTGGCGGTCACCTTGCGGATGGCACTGTTATAGGTGTCGGCGATGTAGAGATTGCCGGCGCTGTCGCCGGTCACCGCATAAGGCTCGAAGAGTTGAGCCTGGGTAGCGGGGCCGCCGTCTCCGCTGAAGCCGCCGGGATAATTACCGTATTGATTCAGCGCATAGCCCGCAACTGTTGTGATGACTCCGTTGCTGGCGGCTACCTTCCGAATAATATTGTTCTCGGTATCGGCGATATAGAGATTGCCCGCATGATCTACCGAAACGCCATGGGGAGAGCTGAGACTGGCGGCAGTTGCCGGGCCGCCATCGCCGCTATAGCCCCATATCCCGTTTCCGGCAACCGTCGTGATGGTCCCGGAGCCCGCGGCTACCTTGCGAATGCGGTTGTTGCCCGCATCGGCTATGTAGAGGTTTGCCGCACTGTCCAGGGCAATTCCGTAAGGTGCGTATAATTCCGCGCCGGTCGCGGCTCCGTTGTCGCCGCTATACCCGGCGACGCCATTGCCGGCCACGGTGGAGATGATCCCGGTGCCTGCGGCAACTTCGCGAATCACGTTGTTCGAGGAATCCGCGATGTAGAGGTTGCCCGCGCTGTCCAGAGCCACGCTGAAGGGGAAGTTGAGCTGTGCGCTGGTTGCCGGTCCGCCGTCGCCGCTGTACCCGGAGATTCCGGTTCCGGCCACGGTGGTGATCGCGCCCGTGCCCGCCGCAACCTTCCGTATCCTGTTGTTGCCGGTATCGGCAATATACAGATTTCCGGCTCCATCCAGAGCGCTTCCCTGGGAACCATTCAGGTCGGCAAGGGGCGCCGGCCCGCCATCGCCGCTGTATCCCGCGGTTCCATCCCCGGCGACGGTGTAGATCAGCGAAGTTGGGGACGAGGCGACGATGTACTGGGCGCTGACAGGGGCGCTCATCGAGTAGCCATAGGCGGTTGCGGAAGCAACCAGCGTCTCCGACGTGGAGACCGCGATGGGGCCCGTGTAGATTGCGGAGGCGGAGGTCGGCTGCGATCCGTTGGTTGTGTAGTAGATTGTGGCTCCCGACGCCGCGTCCGAGATGCTTACGGTCTGCGCGCTTGCGTATTCGCCCGCGGCGAGGGAGATGACGGGTGCCGGCGCGGGAGGCAATTGCAAGGTGTAGTTCGCGATCGCATAGTCGCTTTGCTGATATCCGGTCTCCGTGGCGTACGCTTGGATGGTTTCATAGCCTCCCATCGCGAGCTGAATAGGGGTCGTGTACGGCACCCAGCCATTGGTATTGACGATTCCGGATGCCGAGTAATAGATGGTTGCGCCAGGTATCGGTTCAGTGATGGTAATCGTTTGCGCCGTAGAATAGGTTCCCGCGGCGGGCGAAAACACCAGTGGGGTAAGTCCCGCGGTGAGCGCAACAGTGCCTGAAGTGCTGGAAGAGTAGTTGGTGTCGCCGGGATAGCTCGCATCCACGTTGTGCGTTCCGGCGCCCACGGGCGCTATGCCGTTTACCGTCGCGGATACCGTCTGGGTCGGATTCACCAGCAGAACCGCTACGCTGCCAAAGTAATCCTGATTTGGTACGGCCAGGTCGGGAATGCCATCCCCGTTGAAGTCCGCGGAGGCAATGTAGCCGGAGCTGATGGGAGCATTGGAGCTAGCCGTAATGCCGGCGCCAAACGTGCCATCGCCGTTGCCCGTAAAAACTGCGACGGTGCCAGTCCAGAACTCTCCGACAGCCAGATCGGCAATGCCGTCCCCGTTGAAGTCCCCGACTGCAACGGATCGGAAGCTGTCGCCGTACACGCCGTAATAAGCTGGCGCTTGGAACGTTCCATCTCCTTTGCCGAGAAGAATGGTTACCGCATTGTCGTTATAGCCGTCGTAGTCCGCGACGGCCAGGTCCAGGATGCCGTCTCCGTTGAAGTCCGCGACTACGAGTCCGATAGGGGAAGGACCAACCGCCGGGCTTGCGGAAGCCGCTGTAAACGTACCGTCCCCTTTGCCCAGGAGGATTGTCACCGTGCCATTTTCAAGTGAGTTCGTCACAGCCAGGTCGGCAATGCCATCTCCGTTGAAGTCTCCCACGGCCACGGTAGCAGGGGCGCTTCCCGCTGCCGGACTCGCGGCAGTCTGCTGAAAGGTACCGTCTCCTTTGCCCAGGAAGATCATCACCGAGTTGGCGCCGACCACGGCCAGGTCGGCAATGCCATCGCCGTTGAAGTCTCCCACGGCCACGGACTGCGGGGTGCTTCCCAAGGTCAAGGCCGGGGCTGCCGTAAAGGTTCCGTCCCCCTTGCCCAGAAGGATCGTCACCTTGCTGTCGTCGACACTGGACACGGCCAGGTCGGGAATTCCGTCTCCGTTGAAGTCCCCCACGGCGATGGAGTCAGGGTAAAGGCCCACTGTGGGACTGACCGCCGTCGCTGTGAACGTTCCGTCTCCGTTGCCGAGAAGGATGGTCAACGCGACCTGGCCGGAGTTGCTGTTGGATACAGCCAGGTCGGGAATGCCGTCGCCGTTGAAATCCGCTGTCGCAACGGCGTTTGGTTCCATAACCGTCGCCGGGTTGCTGGAATTCAGGAAGCTCAGCTGATACGTGCCTGTACCCAGCGCAGCCGTGCCCAGCACAGCGTTTCCGTTATTACTATCCAGGAAGGAGACTTTCCCTGTCGGCACGGCCAGCCCCGGGTTGTTCCCCATGCCGGTCACCGTTGCGGTCAGTGAGTAGTTGCCAACATAGCCATTCTGCGTAATCGCAGTCGTGGTCGCATAGGTTCCGGTCACCGTAAGCGCCGATGCCACCGAGGAACTTGCCACGTAGTTGTTGGTTCCCAGGAAGACGGCCTTGTAGCTGTGGCTGCCAATCCCGGGGCGGAACTTGAGCACTGCCGTTCCCGCGCTCGTCAACTGCGCAGTGCCCAGCAGATGAACGTCGGTGCAGTACTTCGCCGTCGTGTCGCAGAAGTTGACCTGGCCGGGTGTTACGGCCGCCGTGCCTTCCTGCACCGTTGCGGTCAGCGTGACTACGCTGCCCGAGGCCACGGTGGTCACCGCTCCGCCGCCCGAAGTCACCGCAAGGGTCGTTGTGGTGGCGGCCTTCGCTTGTGCTGAAGCGACATTCCACGCCCCGCACAGAGTCAGGACGAGCGCAAGGCTCAGGAGGGTCAGCTTAGCTGCACGGTTGAAAGAACGGATGGAGGGAAGGGACTCGATGGCGGAACGGACAGAGCTAACAACGGACAACATGGCGGCATAACTCCTGAGCGCGAGCGCGCCCCGTCGTTTGGCTGTTTGATCTTTGATAAACAAACAGCGTCCTAAAGCAAAATCCGGATGCCCGCGTGGATCGCAAGCATCCGGAAATTCTCCTCATTGGATGACGGCGGAAGCATACCACTCATTCCCAGGAGACACAAGTGACTGAGATACGAATAAACTCCGGTTCGTGTTGGAAGCAGGAAGAAAGGATACACAGACTTCGAGATCGATCATCGCGCAGTGCGCCGATCTGATCGCCAAGCCGGGTCACACGCCGCGGTTGGCAATTGCCGCTGCGCGCTGAGCGAGGAGCCCTGTTCGATGCATTTGGAGAACGATGCCGTATCTCGATGTAAACGCTTCTTGCCTTGCAACATACGGGAGCACTCATACGCTTCTTGCGGCCGCTGCAACGAGGAGCCAGGCAGCCCATGAAGGTTCAGGTCCTTGAGAAGGACGAGGGGAGCTTCCGTGTTGGACTGTCAACAAAAGGCTGTAAAATATCGATCATGCCAGCTTATCGGTCTCGAACCTCGACGCATGGACGAAATATGGCCGGAGCGCGCAGTCTGTGGCGCGCCACCGGGATGCAGGACGGCGATTTTGGCAAGCCGATCATTGCCGTCGCCAACTCGTTTACGCAATTCGTTCCCGGTCACGTTCATCTGAAGGACCTGGGGCAGTTGGTCGCCGAAGAGATCGGCCGCGCGGGCGGAGTGGCGAAGGAATTCAACACCATCGCCATCGACGACGGCATCGCGATGGGCCACGACGGGATGCTCTACAGCCTTCCCTCGCGCGAGCTGATCGCCGACTCGGTCGAGTACATGGTGAATGCCCATTGCGCCGATGCGCTGGTCTGCATCTCGAACTGCGACAAGATTACGCCGGGAATGCTGATGGCGTCGCTGCGGCTGAATATTCCGGTGGTGTTTGTCTCCGGCGGGCCGATGGAGGCGGGCAAGATTCAGCATGGGAACACCGTGAAGTCGCTGGACCTGATCGACGCGATGATTCTGGCGGCCGATCCCAAGGCGAGCGACGCGGAGGTGGATGAGTACGAACGCTCCGCCTGTCCCACCTGCGGCTCCTGCTCGGGTATGTTTACCGCCAACTCGATGAACTGCCTGGTCGAGGCGCTGGGGCTGGGCCTGCCCGGCAATGGAACCATCGTGGCCACGCACTCCGACCGGAAAGAGTTATTCCTACAGGCGGGCAGAACCATCGTCGATCTGGCCAAGCGTTATTACGAGAAGGACGACGCCACGGCGCTTCCGCGCAGCATCGCGACGTTCGAGGCCTTCGAAAATGCGATGACGCTGGATATCGCCATGGGCGGCTCGACGAACACCGTTCTGCATCTGCTGGCCGCGGCGCAGGAGGGCGAGGTGCCCTTCACCATGGCCGATATCGACCGCCTCTCGCGCCACGTTCCGCACCTGTGCAAGGTGGCTCCGTCCTCGCCCGACGTTCACGTCGAGGATGTGCATCGCGCCGGCGGCATCTTCGGCATTCTTGCCGAACTGGATCGCGCCGGGCTGCTGCATCGCTCCACGCACACCGTGCATTCCGCTACGCTGGGCGAAGCCATCGAGAAGCTGGACGTAAAGCGCGCGGTGACTCCGGCGGTCGAGCAGTTTTATCGCGCCGCGCCGGGCGGAGTGCGCACGACGGTGGCATTCAGCCAGAGCGCGCGCTATGCGGAGCTGGACCTGAATCGCGAGAGCGGCGCGATCCGCGACAGGGCGCACGCCTTCAGCGCCGACGGCGGACTGGCGGTTCTCTTCGGCAATATCGCCGAGGATGGCTGCATCGTGAAGACGGCGGGCGTCGATTCGGCGCATCTGACCTTTGCGGGTCCGGCGCGCATCTTCGAGAGCCAGGACTCGGCGGTCGATGCCATTCTGGGCGACAAGGTCGTTCCCGGCGATGTGGTGCTGATTCGCTACGAAGGGCCGAAGGGCGGTCCCGGAATGCAGGAGATGCTCTATCCGACCAGCTATCTCAAGTCCAAGGGATTGGGCAAGGTCTGCGCACTGATTACGGACGGACGCTTCTCCGGCGGGTCCTCCGGACTGTGTATTGGCCACATTTCTCCAGAGGCCGCAGAGGGCGGCTCGCTGGCGCTGGTGGAAGAAGGCGACGTCATCGAGATCGATATTCCCAAGCGCGTGCTGCGCGTGGCTCTGTCCGACGCGGAGATAGCCAACCGGCGCAAGGCCGTGGAGGCCAAGGGCGCAGCCGCATGGAAGCCCGCGGCGCGCGACCGCAAGGTCTCGAAGGCTTTGCAGGCGTATGCCGCAACGACGACGAGCGCAGCGCGGGGAGCGGTGCGGGACGTGACACAGATTCAGAAGTAATTTGTTCGCGGGGCAGCCTTTCGCAGCAACTTGAAGAAGTTCAGAACGTGATCGGCGGATGGGGGGCGTGATCGCCCCCCTCTGACTTTTCCGGCGCCAGAATCCCCTTCTGGTCCTGTGCCCCAAAAGCGGCCGAGACGGCCGCATCTGCTGCGACGGCGGTCACAGTCCATCAAATTCCGTCCTTCTATAATCGAAGCAATTTGTCGAATCGCTTTTGCGGCAAGCTTTGCCATGGCGCCCTATTGGCCAGCGGCCAGGATTCGCGCGGGCTGCGGAAGAAGCTGTATTACATGGCTGCTCCTGACGGCGAACGACGGCCCATTGGCCGGCGCCACAGTTCACAGTCCTTGCAAAAAAACGCACTTCAGAAAACTTCCGGCGCCTTAAGGGGCAATGGAACCGAATGAAGCGCCAGTTCTTAAACCAACCGAACAAAGGAGCGCAACTCCCGATGCATACGCATGAAATCGAACAGATGTGTATAGTTGCCAAGGGTCCGAATCACGGCCCGGCACCTATTCCACAAGAAGGCCGTTGGACCAAGGTCAAGGAAGTGACCGATGTCTCAGGTCTGACCCACGGTGTGGGTTGGTGTGCTCCCCAACAGGGAGCCTGCAAGCTGACGTTGAACGTCAAGAACGGCATCATCGAGGAAGCGCTGGTTGAGACGATCGGCTGCACCGGAATGACGCATTCGGCCGCCATGGCCGCTGAGATTCTACCCGGCAAGACCATTCTCGAAGCCATGAATACCGATCTGGTCTGCGATGCGATCAACGTGGCGATGCGCGAGCTGTTCCTGCAGATCGTCTACGGCCGCACCCAGACAGCGTTTTCAGAAGGCGGTCTTCCCATCGGCGCCGGCCTGGAAGATCTGGGCAAGGGCTTGTGCAGCGTGACCGGAACGATGTATGGCACCAGCGAAAAGGGCGCGCGCTATCTTCAGTTGGCCGAGGGCTACGTGACCGAACTCGCTCTCGACGCGGATGACGAGATCATCGGATACAAGTTCGTTCGGCTTGGCGTGATGATGGACTCCATCGCCAAGGGCGTGGATGCGCAGACCGCGCTGACCAAGGCAACCGGCACCTATGGCCGCTTTGCCGACGCCGTCAAAACCATCAACCCCCGCAAGGAATAAGGAGCAGATTATGGCTTTGTTTGAAGGATATGAAAGACGGATTGCGCAGATCACGCCCTTCCTTGCCGCGGCTGGCATTGAATCGCTTGAAAAAGCGGAGAAGATCTGCCTGGACAAGAATGTCGATGTGCGCAAGATTGTGAAGTCGATCCAGAACATTTCTTTTGAGAATGCGGGCTGGGCCTATCTGATTGGCGCGGCCGTTGCAATCAAGAAGAACCAGACCGTTGCCGCGGAAGTTGCCGAAACGCTGGGAACCGGTCTGCAGGCCTTTTGCATTCCGGGCTCCGTCGCCGATGACCGCAAGGTTGGCATCGGTCATGGCAATCTGGCTGCGATGCTGCTGCGCGAAGAGACGGGATGCTTCGCCTTTTGCGCGGGCCACGAATCGTTTGCCGCCGCCGAGGGCGCGATCGGCCTGGCCCGTTCCGCCAATAACGCACGCAAGACGCCGCTGCGCGTGATTCTCAACGGCCTGGGCAAGGACGCGGCTCTGATCATCTCGCGTGTCAACGGATTCACCTATGTTCAGACCGAGTTCGACTATGCGACCGGCAAGCTGAAAATTGTTCGGGAGAAGGCGTATTCCACAGGCGAGCGCGCTGCCGTGCGCTGCTATGGCGCCGACGATGTGCGCGAGGGCGTTGCCATCATGCACCTCGAGCGGGTCGATGTGGCCATTACCGGCAACTCGACCAACCCGACGCGCTTCCAGCATCCGGTCATGGCAATCTACAAGAAGGAAAGACTGTTGGAAGGCAAGAAATTCTTCTCGGTCGCTTCCGGCGGGGGCACGGGAAGAACGCTGCACCCCGATAACATGGGAGCGGGTCCAGCTTCTTATGGCATGACCGACACCATGGGCCGGATGCACTCGGATGCCCAGTTTGCCGGTTCGTCCTCAGTGCCCGCGCACGTGGAGATGATGGGCCTGATCGGCATGGGCAACAACCCGATGGTCGGCGCATCGGTTGCTGTTGCCGTCGCGGTCGAACACGCGATGAAGCAGTAGCTGTCATCCTGGCCGCTTTTCCCGGCCTTGCGGTTCATCCGCATACGATTGCCGGCGCCCTCCTCACCAATGGCTGACGAGGACGCCGGCAGTTGCAAATACGGCAACCAACTTCCTTCCCATTGGCGATACAGCCCCAGGGATCGTCACCGCAGGCGGGCCGGATTCCTGGCTTACGGCTGGTCTTCGCCTGCGTTTGGTCTTCAAGCGCTCCTGCGGACACAATCCGCCTCACTAATTCTTAGGAGGATTGTGTTCGAGGGGGATTGCGCTGGAATCCAGGGATTGGTAGTCGCGGAATTCCATCTGCGTCATGGCCGCCGAATGGTCGGCCTTGATGGTATGCACTTCGCCCGCAATCGGCAGCAGATAGTTGTGGGAGCCGATGGCAATGTTGCCGTAGTCCACGGTGACGGTCGATGAACGAAGAGAAAAATCGGCCGGCAGATTGTCGGCGATCAGTGTGATGCGGCGGACGTTGTGGGTTGTGGCGTCGATAAAGACCTGGCCGTGAAAGGCGGGTGTCGCGCGATCGTTTTTCGTGCCGGCGAGGGCGAAGCCGGAGTGTTCGCCGGTGACGCGATAGGTGAAGACGTGGATGGTTTCGGCGCCCAGCGTGCGGGCTTCCTTCCATTTGAAATCGGCCTTCGACGAAGGCTGAAAGACCGCTTTCAGCACGCCGCCAAAGGGGCCGGAAATTGGAGCGCCCTGCAATTGTTCCGGGCCGCCGGAGGCGGGCTTGCCATCCACCTGCAACAAGGTCCTGACCTCCGACTTGTCGCGATAGCGCAATGACTCGGTGATGGATTCGCTGTGCTTCCACTGGCTGGTCGTGTCCGGAGCAACCGAACGGTCTGTTTCCTCGACGCACTGGAAGCCGGGCAGGGAATCGTTGTAGGCGACGGCGCTTTTGCCGGCATCGGCAAGGATGGCGTCGTACTCTTGCCAGGACGGGGCAGGGACCGGCGTCGAGGGAACGGCAAAGACCAGTTGGCCGTCGTTGCGTGTTTCGGCTCCGGGTTTGGCCGGCACATCTCCGGCCGCCAGAACCGCGGCGGCGGGCCGGTCGCCCAGAACGGTGAAGGAGACGGAGCATTCGGCCTTTTTGCCGCCTTGCGTCATGCGCGCGACCACATCGTAGAAGCCGGGCGAGAGAGTGCCGGCGCGCAGAACGGCGAGGAAGGGGATCTCATCCGAGCCCGGACGATAGGCCAGCGGAGCATGTCCGGCAAGAACTCCGTCGTGCAGCACATCCATCTCCAGTTGCGGCGCTTCCTTGGTTTTGGGATCGGGGTGCAGGATAAAGAAGAGCGAGACGGGCTGCCCGTCGAGCGCGACCTGGCCGGAGAGATTGGGAATCACCTTGCCGGTTTCATAGAGCAGCGGCTCCCGCGGGTCGGCTTCGGGATCGACCGCGGCAATCTTTCGCACCAGAGCCACATCGCTGAGCGCGGGCCCGGCAGCCGGCGGGGGAATCTTGAAGTTGATGCGCTGTGCGCCAGCCAGTCCGCTGTTGCGGTCCAGGACGGCGACCTCCAGCAGATAGTCTCCCGGAATGGCGATGAAGTGGCGTTGCAGCGTGACAAATCCCGACCTGGCTTCCTCGATCGAGTCGATTGAGCCATTGCGTGGAACATCCTCGGCAAAGTGGTCGATCACCATGCCGTTTCGATCTTTGATCTGGGCCACGATGGAGACATGGGCAGAGTAAAGCTGGTTGGCCTTGTCCTCGCGCATTTCTACGGTGGAAAGCGGCACTTCGACGGCCAGAGTGCTGGTGTTGCCATCGACCCGATTGCCCATGCGCAGGATCCCAGCATGAAAGTTTTGGGTGGTGGGCAACTGCGGCTCGGAGAGGATCTTCATCAGCGGCGCTTCGAAGGGACGAATGCCATCCGCGCCGCCGGAAGCCAGAGCGAAATAGCCGGCCTTGGATTGCACATAGACCCCGGACCGCAGCGACTTTACGGCGATGGAACGAAAGCTGCCATCGAATTCCTGCTCGGGAGGAACGTAGGTTGCCTGATAGTAGGTGGTCATATCCTGGAGCATCTGCTCCAGAGGCTTTTTGGTGCTGGCCTGGCCGTCGATGTACGCGCCGCCGGAGAGGGAGCAGAGCGCGCCCAGGGGGCTGGAGTTGGCAACGCCATTGCCGACGCCCTGCGCTTCGAGGCCTTGCGTGGTTGTCGCAATCATGTTTCCCGCTCCCGGCCCCGCCGGGTCGCTCGTCTGCACCTTCGGCATCTCCAACTTCTGCAGCGCTGTAAGCGGCCCCGAGGACGCCATGGGCGACACCGTCGGAGCGGTCGGATTGATGCCGGCGGTGGGCGCGATGGCCATCATGCTCATCAATTGGTCTCTGACTCCCGCGCCGACGCCGGTCATATCGATGGTATAGATGCTGACGTTGGCCCGGCCCGCCGCACCCATGATGGTCTTCACCATCGCATTGGCATCCTGATCGAGCTGGCCGTTGCGCGAGAAGTAAATAACGGTCTTTCTTTCCTCCAACTGTTGCTGCGCGCGCGACAAGGCCAGCAAGCCCGCCAGCGAAGGCAGTGTCTGCTCCTCCTGCGCGATACGCTGCGATCCCTCCATCGCGCCCAGCAGCATCTGATCCAGAGCGCGATCCCTGGCGCTGACCAGCTTGCCCACGGCATCCACCCCGGTCTGCGCCGCTGCGGTCAGGTTCTTTTCCGCCTCGGCGATGGCCGTGTTCTGTTGCACCGGGGAGTCCTCGGTGGCCAGTCGAATGGCATCGCTTTGCGCCTTGCTGTTGTCAGTGAAGCCTTGCACCAGCCGCAAGCGGCTGCCCAGCATCAGGATGGCGACGTTATAGCCCCTTTTGGGCAGCATGGCGACGATCTTGTTGGCAATGTCGCCCGCATTGTGCGCCGCGGCATCCTTCATGGGATCGAAGACCAGGGTAATCAGGTGTCCTTTGGCGGATTCCCCCGAGACAAGATGCAGATTGTTCAGCTTGACCGGTGTTCCGTCATCCGTAATCGCGATGTCGCCCGGATGAAGATCGAGAATGGACCGGTGCTGCTTGTCGTGCACCACCAGATCGATGGAAACCTCTTGGACGTTCAGGCTGAGGGGAGCGGCATTGCTCTTTGCGTCCGTCTCCTCCTGAGGCGCGGCTACGGTCTGGCCGTAAGCCAATGGAGAGAGAAAACTGATCGAAAACGCCAGCAGCCCGGCTGCGGAGATCTTTTGCAGCCGCGTCCCGTTCACACCCAATCCATGCTGATTCATGCGGTTTTCTCCACTCCTCGATCGTGCGTGCAGAGAGCTCCGGTAGACGGCTTCGCCGGCGTTGTCAGGCCGCGTGCCAGCGAACCGGAAGATTCGATTCCGAATTCGATTGAAAACATTCGGACGATGCCTGGAAGCGAGAACTATACCGTATTGACGGAAAAGGGTTCAAGGCGGTTACTGCGGAATCGTCGTTTCGAGGAGGGGGCCGTTGAGGAGTCGAGCGACGGTCTTGCCGGGAGGGAGCATCCAGTCGAACGGGGAAAGAAAATGCCGCCGGCGGCTGGGTTGCAGCGCGCACGGCGGCATTGCATTGCTGGCGGTTCGTTAAGCCAAAGCGCGATGATGCAGCGGCAGCGGCGTTTCCTGCGCGGCCAGGTAGCAGTCAACGGCCGCGGCGGCCTTGCGGCCTTCGCCGATGGCCCAGACCACGAGCGACTGGCCGCGGCGCATGTCTCCGGCGGCGAAGATGCCATCGACGGAGGTCATGTAGCCGTCCTTGGTGGCCACGTTGCCGCGGTTGTCGAGCGCCAGGCCCAATTGCTCGATCATGCCCGAGCGCACCGGGCCGAGGAAACCCATGGCCAGCAGCACCAGATCCACGTCGAGCGTGAACTCGGAGCCGGCAATGGGCTCAAAAGTGGGCGGCGGACCGACGCGCACCAGGTGCAACTGCTTCACATTGCCGTTTTCGTCGCCGGTAAAGCGGACGCTGTTCACGCTCCAGTCGCGGATGCCGCCCTCTTCGTGGGAGCTTTCGGTGCGCAACTGCAAGGGCCACAGCGGCCAGGGCGTGGATGCGGCCCGCTTCTCCGGCGGTTTGGGCATGATCTCGAACTGGTGGATGCTCTTGGCGTGCTGGCGCAGGCTGGTGCCCAGGCAGTCGGCCCCCGTGTCGCCGCCGCCGATGATGACCACGCGCTTGCCTTCGGCGTGGATGGCGATCGACGGATCGACCGGGTCGCCCTCGCAGCGGTGGTTCTGCTGGGGCAGGAACTCCATGGCGAAATGGATGCCCTTGAGCTCGCGGCCGGGGATATTGAGATTGCGCGGCTGTTCCGAGCCTCCGCAGAGCAGGATGGCGTCGTAGTGATCGGTCAGCGACTCGACCGGCACATTCACGCCCACGTGCGCATTGGGCACAAAGGTGACGCCCTCGGCGCGCATCTGCTCGATGCGGCGGTCGATGACGTGCTTTTCCAGCTTGAAGTTGGGAATGCCGTAGCGCAGCAGGCCGCCGATGCGGTCGGCTTTCTCGTACACCGTGACCGAGTGTCCCGCGCGGCGCAACTGCTGTGCGGCCGCCAGACCAGCCGGCCCGCTGCCGACCACGGCTACGCGCTTGCCAGTGGCCTGCTCGGGCGGCTCGGGATGAATCCGCCCCTCGGCCCAAGCGCGGTCAACAATGTTGCGCTCGATGAGCTTAATGGAAACGGCGGGCTGATTGATGCCGAGAACGCAAGAAGCCTCACAAGGCGCGGGGCAGATGCGTCCCGTGAACTCAGGAAAATTATTAGTGGCGTGGAGGCGCTTGATGGCGGCTTCCCACCGGCCGTTGTAGACCAGGTCATTCCAGTCCGGAATCAGGTTGTTAACCGGGCAGCCTGTGTGGCAGAAGGGGACGCCGCAATCCATGCAGCGGGCACCCTGCTCGCGCTGTTTTGCTTCAGGGAACGGCTCATAGATTTCGAACCAGTCCTTGATCCGGTCCTCGGCCTTGCGACGGCCGGGCTGCTCACGTTGAATTTCAAGAAAGCCAGTGTCTTTACCCATGTTGCACCTCTGCAGCCGCCAGCAGAGGCGACGTCGTTGTGGGGGATGCATAGACCGCTTCCGTTTCCGGATGTATCCGTGGAACTCCCAGCACACGCTTGTACTCGTGTGGGAAAACCTTGATGAATTGCGCCTGGGCCTCGGCCCAGTGTTCGAGAATCCACGCGGCGCGAGGGCTGCCAGTCAGGTCGCGATGCCGCTCGAGGAGTCCGCGAACCTTGTTGACATCTTCAGCGGATTCCAGCGGCTCCAGATCGACGCTGGCGGGATTGCAGCGTCGCGAGGCGAAGTCGCCAGCTTCGTCATAGACATAAGCGATGCCACCGACGGCGGTTGCGCCAGAGTTGCGAACGGCGAAACGCTCGCCGGCTATGCCGTTGAGGAAGACCTCGCCAGTGGTAGCGCCGTAGAGCACGACGTTACCGACAAGGATGCTTTCCTCGGGAAGGAAGCTGGAAGTCTTGGGCGGATAAGCAATGATGCGTCCACCGGAAAGACCTTTGCCCAGATAGTCGTTGGAATCGCCTTCGAGTTCAAGCGTGACACCCGAGGGAACGAACGCCCCGAAGCTCTGTCCAGCTGAGCCACTGAACTTGTAATGGATGGTGCCGTCCGGCAGTCCGGCCGATCCGTAACGCCGTGCGATCTGGCCGCCAAGCATGGCGCCAACGGTGCGATGGACGTTGCGAATGGCGAAACTTGCAGTGACCGGAGTCTGGGACTCGAGAGCCGGAGCAGCCTTCGCGATGAGCGCGTGGTCGAGAGCCGTATCGAGGCCGTGATCTTGGGCTTGCATTTTGCGGCGAGCAACGCGCGAAGGCAGCGTGGGCGAGTAAAGGATGGAGGATAGATCGATGCCTTTGGCTTTCCAGTGAACATCGGCAACAGCGGCGTCGATCTTATCGACGCGACCGACCATTTCGTCGACCGTACGGAAACCGAGCTTGGCCATGTGCTGGCGCATTTGCTCGGCGATGAAGAAAAAGAAGTTGATGACGTGCTCGGGCTGGCCGGTGAAGCGCGCGCGCAGGACGGGGTCCTGCGTCGCGATGCCCACAGAACAAGTATTTAGGTGGCACTTGCGCATCATGATGCAGCCCATAGTGATGAGCGGGGTAGTGGCGAAACCGAATTCTTCTGCGCCGAGCAGAGCGGCGATGACGACATCACGACCGGTCTGGAGCTTGCCGTCGGTTTGCACGCGGATGCGGCTTCGCAAGTCGTTGAGCAGAAGTACTTGCTGAGTTTCGGCGAGGCCGAGTTCCCAGGGGAGGCCTGCGTGCTTGATGGAACTGAGTGGAGAAGCACCGGTGCCACCATTGTCGCCGGAGATGAGTACGACATCCGCGTGCGCCTTAGAGACGCCGGCAGCGACTGTGCCTACACCGACTTCGGAAACGAGCTTGACG
>JBELAH010000031.1:0-24004 GCA_049509035.1 Acidobacteriaceae bacterium | reverse complement strand
CGTACCTTCTCCTTCATGACCGGTTCCTTTCCGCTTGTGGCTCTGAGCTGTGCTGCCTAAACTCTCACAGCCTAACCCACGGTCAGCGCATCGGGACCGGTCACTCCATATTGACTAGCGGGGCGGCAATGACTTGAGCCGGTCGGATGGCGGGCGCTTGGCCAGTCGCGGTATCATCCGTAGCATCGCGGAGGAAATATTTATGCCACGCATTTCGAGGTTGAATCGCAGCGAAGTTCGACCGTCGTCGGTCGCGATCTACGACCGCACGCTGCGCGACCGCGGCAACGTGCCCAATATGTTTCGCACCATGGCCCACCGGCCGGAGATCTTCGAGACTATCATCGCCCACATGGACGCCGTGCTGAATACCGGCACGCTGCCCAAAGCGCTGAAGGAGTTGGTGATCGTGCGGACCTCGCAGTGCAACCGCACACCCTACTGTCTGGCCTCGCACACTGCCATCTGCAAGCGGCTGGGGTGGACCGATGCGCAGATCGCAGCTCTGAAGGATGCGGCCGTCAGCGATTTTACCGATGCGGAGAAGGCGGCGATTCATCTGGCCGAGGTGATGACGCTGTACCCGCACGGCTACACCGAGCAGGACTTCCAGCGCCTGCGCGGCTTTTATTCGGAGGGGGAAGTGATCGAGCTGATGGCGGCGATTGGACTTTTCAATTACTTCAACCGCTTCAACGATGTGTTGGAGATGGAACCGACCAAGCCGGCGTCGGCGGAAGAGTTGGCGGAGGCTGGAGTTGAGGCGTCGGTGGCGCAATAAAGAAACGAAGGCCCGGGGTTAAAACCCGGATGGATTTTGGGCGGCTTATTCGTGGGGTTGAAACCCCACGCTCCCTCCGAAAAGCCAAGAGCTTGGTTTCCCAGCACACTCTGTAGGCTTGGCCTGTAACTACGGGTAGAGTCGCGCGGGGCGGATTTGCGGCTCGGGCTCGCCGGCGGCGATGAGCAGTTTTTTCAGCTTGGCCTGCAGTTCATCGGCCTGCTTGCGAAATTCCTTGCGGCCGGCAAGATTCACCTGCTCGTATGGATCATTGCGCTGGTCGTACATCTGGTACTCCTGATAGATCGGCGCGGCCATCTGGTTGGTGGTCCCGGTGATTTCGGCGACGCAGTAGGTCCAGTCGCGGGTGCGGATTGCGCGCCCGGTCATCGACTCGCTGATCTGAATCAGATGTTCGTTCGGCCACGTGGCGCGCGCCTTCTCGTCGCGCAGCAGGGGCATCAGGCTGGTGCCTTTCATGGTCGCCGGGGCGGGAACGCCCGCGGCCTCCAGCAGCGTGGGCGCAATGTCGATGATGCCCACCATCTGCGTGATCTGCTGCGTGCCCTCGAAGCCGGGGCCGTGAATCAGCAGCGGAATGCGCGACGAGGCGTTATGCACGCTGCGCTTGTACTCCTGGTTGCGGGTCATGAAGTGGCAACCGTGGTCGCTGAGGAAGACGAAGATGGTGTTGTCGGCGAGCTTCTGCTCGTCGAGAATCTTGCGCACGCGTCCGACGGATGCGTCGATCGCCTCAACCGCGCCGTAGTAGTCGGGAAGCTCCTGCTGCCAGTTTCCGGGCAGATCGCGCAGGTCGGGCGGAACGTAGGAGTTCTTGAATTTGTCGATCGAGCCGTTCGGCCCTATGATGCGATTGTCCAGGTCGTTCTGCTGATGCGGCTCAAGCTGGGAGATGAAGAGGAAGAACGGCTTCTCGTGCGGCTGGCGCAGGAAGCGTTCCGCGCGGTCGGTGATGAAGTCCACGCGATACTCGTCCTTGTAGGTGATCTCCTTGCCGTCGTTGTCGTAGATGGTGCCTTCGTACGGATGGGTCGTGTGCTCGAGTGCGTTCGAGCCTTCAAACATATCGACGAAGCCGCCGCGCCACTCGGGCTTGACGAAGCCGGTTCCTCCGCCCGCGGCCTCGGTGTTCGGCGCAAGGTGCCATTTGCCGATGAGGTTGGTGCTGTAGCCCGCTTTGTGCAACTCAGTCGCCAGCGTGGGCAGCGCCTGGTTCATGCCGAGCCCGTTATGCCACACGCCGGTTTCGGTTGCGTAGAGGCCGGTAAGCATTACCGAGCGGGCGGGCGCGCAGACGGGCTGATTGGTGACGGCGTAGTTGAAGTTCTTGCCGTTGGCGGCGAGCGCATCGAGATTCGGCGTGCGGGTGGAGCCGTTCAGCCCGTTCGCGCCGAGGAAATCCCAGCGGAACTGGTCGGACATATAGAGGATGATGTTGGGCTTGGGCGCAGGCTTTGGAGGTTCGACGGCGGGTGCGGTCTTGCTTTTCTTCGGAGGCGCGGCTTCGGCCATCGCGCCGCCCAATCCAAGCGCCGCACCGGTGGCAACGCCGTCAATCAGGAACTTTCGCCGGTCAAATCCCGGTTCGCTCACGCCAAGACCTCCGCACGTCCACGGACGCGCATCGGTTTTAAGGGTACAGCAGGACGGCGAAATTATACGAGGTGAAAGGGCTTGGATCGGGATTGGCGCAGGCGCCGACCGCAGCCTGGTGGTATTTGCCCGAGGCCAGTCGCGTCTTGAGTTCATCGGGAAGCCGATTGAGGCTGTCGGAGGTGAAGCGCATGACGAACCACGGCTTGCGGCTCCCGGCGTATCCAGTCGGCATGGCGCAGGTCTCGCGCGCCACGGAGACAGCGTCGGGGCCGGTGGTGAGCGAAACCGGACCCTGGCTTGCGACCAGCGATGCAATCGCCGACTCCTGCTCCCTGAAGCTGACGGAGCGCACGGTTTTGGCAAAGTCCTCGACCGCGTAGAGTTCGCCGTTGCGGGCGATGACGCTGATGCCGGCCGAGTCGATGGACGGGTCCAGCAGGTTATCGCGGTGATGCTCGGAGTGCATCCACATATCGTGGATCTGGACTGCGTTGGGAGCTTCGGCGACGTTCTCGGCGATAACGCTGAAGGCGACGCCGGTGCTCGAGGCGCGGTCGGTAAGCTCGGGTTCGCCGGGGAACTGGTGCGAGATCGATCCATGCTCAGCCATTACGCGCGCGTGCGCGGCCGCGGCGCGGGCAAGCTCGGGGTCGCGGCGCAGTTGCTGCAAGCCACGGGCAGCGCGCTCCTGATTGGCGGCCGAGAGCAGATACTGCTCGGCGATGGTAGCGGAATCGGCCGAGACGTTGGTGCGTTGGGCGAGGGCAAACGGGACACTCGCAGCGGCTGCCAGTGCGAGCAGAACAGTCCCGGGTAGGCAGAACTTTTTCATGCGCGAACGATCCTCACGCACTCATTAAACCCGGAGAATGGGGGCTGGATGCGGAAAATCAACGGGTTGCGTCTGTCACTTTGGTTGTACGGAGGAGTTGGCCAACTGGTCGCGAACGGCCTCGTACGTGCGCTGTATGCCCTGCTCGAGCGTGGTGCTATGGCGCCAGCCCAAGCGATGCAGGCGCTCCACGTCCAGCAGCTTCCTGGGCGTGCCGTCGGGTTTGGTTTGGTCGAAGACCAAGGTCCCGTGGAAGTCGAGCACGCGCGCGACGGTCTCAGCCAGTTCGCGGATGGTGACGTCCTGGCCGGTGCCGATGTTGATGAGCGGCGGGGCATCCTCCACCAGCAGCCAACTGAAGCGCTCGTCGTCGAGGTTCATCAGGAAGCAGCAAGCCTGGGCCATGTCGTCGGAGTAGAGGAGTTCGCGGCGCGGTGTGCCGGTGCCCCAGACGACAACTTCGCCGGCGCCGGATGCTTTGGCTTCTGCGGTCTTGCGAATGAGAGCGGGAAGCACGTGCGAGCCGGCCAGATCGAAGTTGTCGTCCGGGCCGTAGAGATTGGTGGGCATGGCGGCGAGGTAGCGGGTGCCGTACTGGCGGTTGTAGCTCCAGCACATCTCGATCCCGGCGATCTTGGCGATGGCGTAGGGCCGGTTGGTCAGCTCCAGCGGCCCGGTAAGGAGGTACTGCTCCTTGATGGGCTGCGGGCTGAGCCTGGGGTAGATGCAGGATGAGCCGAGAAAGAGCAGGCGTTTGACTCCGGCGGCCCGGCTGGACTCGATGACATTGGTCTGAATCATCAGATTGTCGCGGATGAAGTCCGCCGGGTAGCTGTTATTGGCGAGGATCCCGCCGACTTTGGCTGCGGCCAGGAAGACATAGTCGGGTTTCTCGTCGGAAAAGAAAGCGTCGACGGCGACCTCGTCGCAGAGCTCCAGTTGCTGGTGGGTGCGGGTGAGAAGGTTGCGATAGCCGCGGCCCACGAGCTCGCGATGGATGGCAGAGCCGACGAGTCCCTGGTGGCCGGCTATGTAGATGCGGCTGGAGAGCGCCATGAAGCCTACGTGCTCCGAGTCGTTCGAAATGGAGTGGGATGGCATTCGATCAGGTCTCGCGGACATTGTATGCGTCGTAGCCGTGGCGGAGCACCAGCGCGTCCCGCTGGGCGGCCTTCAGGTCGGACTCGACCATCTCGCGCACCAGGTTTTCGAAGCTGATTTTCGGCTCCCAGCCAAGTTCGCGCCTGGCTTTGCCGGCATCGCCCAGCAGCGCGTCGACCTCGGTGGGGCGGAAGTAGCGCGGGTCCACCGCGACTACCACGTTTCCAGATTTGTCGAGCGCCTTCTCGTCGGCGCCCGTACCCTGCCAGGTGAGGTCGAGCGAGAGCAGGCCGGCGCAGCGCTGCACAAACTCGCGCACGCTATGCTGCTGTCCAGTGGCGATGACGTAGTCCTGCGGCTTTTCCTGCTGCAGCATCAGCCACTGCATCTCGATGTAGTCGCGGGCGTGGCCCCAGTCGCGTTTGGCGTCGAGGTTGCCGAGATAAAGCTCAGTCTGGAGGCCAACCTTGATGCGGGCCAGGCCGCGGGTGATCTTGCGGGTGACGAAGGTCTCGCCACGCATGGGGGACTCGTGGTTGAAGAGGATGCCGTTGCAGGCGTACATGCCGTAGGCCTCGCGGTAGTTGACGACGATCCAGTAGCCGTAGAGCTTGGCGACACCATAGGGCGAGCGCGGATAGAACGGCGTGGCTTCGTTCTGGGGCGTCTCGCGGACCAGGCCGAACAGTTCGGAGGTGCTGGCCTGGTAGAACCTGGTTTTCTTTTCCAGGCCGAGGATGCGAATGGCTTCCAGCAACCGGAGCACGCCGAGCGCGTCCGAGTTAGCGGTGTATTCCGGCTCTTCAAATGACACCGCAACGTGGGACTGGGCGGCAAGATTGTAGATCTCGTCGGGCTGGACCTTCTGCACGATGTGAATCAGCGAAGAGGAGTCGGTCATGTCGCCGTAGTGCAGGATGAAATGGCGCGAGGGGAGGTGCGGGTCCTGGTAGAGGCTGTCGATGCGCGCAGTGTTGAAGAGCGACGAACGGCGCTTGATTCCATGCACCTCGTAGCCCTTGGCGAGGAGGAATTCGGCAAGGTAGGCGCCGTCCTGCCCGGTAACTCCTGTGATCAGCGCTTTCTTCAAAACGTGCGTCTCCCTGGATGTTCTGCGCGGCAACGATTGCGGCCGCCGGGCGGACCGATTTCCGGCGGCGTGCGGAGGTCCTGCCAGGTGTCGCCGCCGCTGCCGGTTCACGACTATGTTACTTGACTCGCGGGCTCTGGAAGACAAGGCGAGGCAGTGCTGAGGCGATCGGGCGCTACGAGTGCCCGGCCAGGGTGAGAAGATCAAGCTCAAACTGATCGAGGACCTGCTGCTTTCCGAGATGTTGGACAGCATACTCGCGCGCGGCCCGGCCAAGACGGAGGCGCAGCTCCTGGTCTTCGACCAGAAGCAGGACTGCGGCGTGCAGTGCGGTTTCGTCTTCGGCTGGAATGGCCAGTCCCCGGCCCTCCACGACCTGGGCCACCTGGGTGCCTGGGTGGGCGGTGGCAATGACCGGGCGCCCGCTGGAGAGCATTGCACCGAGCCGCGAAGGCATGACCAGATCGGCGGCGCTGGCACGCTGCGGGAGCAGGTGGATGTCGGCCGCGTTGAGCAGGTCGTTGAGCCGATCAAACGGCTGCAGCGGCAGCAGGGTTACGTTGGGGTGGCCGGACACGAGGGCCTCGAGGCGCGTGCGGAAAGCGCCATCGCCGCAGAAGATGAAATGAACCCGCGGGTCCGCGGCAAATGACTCAGCCAGCGGCGCGAGCAGCTCCAGCCCCTGCTTGGCGCCCGTGTTGCCCGAGTACAGCAGGATGATCTTGTCCTGGATGCCGGGAACCCGCGACGCGAGCTCGCGCCGGAATGGGTTGGAGCGGCGGGCGGCCGGATCGAGCGGATAGATCGCGTCGACATCGACCCAGTTTGGAAACAGGACCGCACGATCTTTGGGGATTCCCTTGGTGCGGGCGCGGTCAACCATCCGGGCGGATACTCCGGACACCCGGTCAAAGGCGAAGGTGAAGAACCTCTCGATGCGGAGCGCGGCGTCGTGGATGGGTCCCTGAGCGGGAAGCAAGCCCAGCTCAAAGGCGGCGTCGACCTCGAAGTCCTGGACGTGCAGCCAGCAGGCCGCGCCGGCGCTTCTGCCGACGAAGAGAGCCAGCGGCGCACAGAAAAAGGTGGGCTCGACGGTGAACACCATCTCCGGCTGCCAGAAGATTTCGCGCAGCATGACGGGAAAACTTCCCAGCATAAAGGAGATGAGGTGCGCGATCCGCTTGATGCCGGTGGGCCGCTGGGGCACATACAGAGGCGTACGATGGACCAACGGCTGGCCCGGCACTCGCTCGGTCCGATACCAGGCGCCGCGGTAATCGTCGCGGATACGCCAGGCTGGATAGTAGGGTGGGGCCGTGACCACGCGAACCTCGTGTCCGCGCTCCGCAAGCCAGGCCGCCATTTCGCCGGTGTACTTGCCAATGCCCGTCAACTCGGGGGCATAGTTGAGTCCGTAGATCAGAATTCGCAAACGTGCCTTTCTTGCAGCAGCAGCGCCGCGTATCAACCTCCTATGATAAACAGGGGTGATGCCAATTAGCACGCAACCTGCGCGAAATCTTCCCACGCTGGTAACCCGGGCCGGGCAGCAGCCGCTGGCTGCGCTGGGAGTGCTGCTGCTGGCGGTATTCCTGGTGTGCGCGGTATTTGCGCCGTGGCTGGCGCCGCAGGACCCCGCGCAACTGGACCTGGGCGGGCGGCTGCTGCCTCCGGGACATGGCCACTGGTTCGGGACCGACGCTCTGGGCCGTGACATCCTCTCGCGCACACTCTACGGGGCTCGGATCTCGCTGGTGGTTGCGGTCTCGGTGGTGTCGCTCTCGCTCGCGATCGGGCTGGTGGCGGGGCTGGCGGCCGGGTTCTATGGCGGATGGACGGACACGGTGCTGAACGTGTATGTGACCAATGCGTTCCTGGCGCTGCCTGGGATTCTGCTGGCTATTGCGTTTGTGGCATTCCTCGGTCCGGGTATTTTCAATCTCATCCTCGCTCTTTCGGTCTCGGGCTGGGTGGGATACGCGCGGCTGGTGCGGGCGCAGGTGATGGCGGTGAAAGAGCGGGAGTTTGTGGAGGCGGCGCGAGCGCTGGGAGCCTCCGACCTGCGCGTACTGTGCCGGCACATCCTGCCGAACATTGTGCAGCCGCTGATTGTGCAGGCGGCCATCGGGATGGCGGGCGCAGTGCTGGCCGAGGCCACGCTGAGCTTTCTGGGGCTGGGCGTGCCGCCGCCGGCCGCAAGCTGGGGCTCGATGCTGAATGACGGGCGCTCGCATCTGTTCGACTCGCCGCACCTGGTTGTGTTTCCTGCGCTGGCGGTGATGCTGGCGGTGCTCTCGTTCAATTTCATCGGCGATGCGCTGCGCGACTTCCTGGATCCGCGCATGCGGCTGACCACGGGCGTGTGATGAAGCGAGCGGGGAAGGGAATGACCATCGGCGTGATCTCCGACACGCATGGGCTGCTGCGGCCGGAGGCGGTCGAGGCGCTGATCGGCGTGGACCATATTCTGCACGCGGGCGATGTGGGCGACCCGCTGATTCTGGACAAGCTGCGCTGGATCGCTCCGCTGACCGCGGTGCGCGGCAATGTGGACACGAGCGGCGTGTGCCGGGCGCTGCCGGCCAGCTATGTGGTGGAGCTGGGCGGACGGTATTTCTACCTGGTGCACTCGGTCGACGACCTTGACCTGAATCCGAAGGCCGCCGGGATTGCGATGGTGGTGAGCGGGCACACGCATCGGGCGGGGATTGAGGAGCGTGGAGGCGTGGTCTACCTGAACCCTGGGAGCGCAGGGCCCCGCCGCTTCGATCTTCCAGTGACGCTGGCGAAGGTGACGGTGGTGGATAAGGTCGTGGGGGCGCGGATTATTACGATGGTGGGCGGCAGGTCGAAGTAACCCCAAAGTGCTAGGTCCGCTGCGAGCCCGAATCTTTGACCCCAGGTGACGTGGTTTGTTATAACTAGAGAGTTGTGCGGCGAAGCAGCAGGACGCGGCACACACACGATTCCTGAGTAGCTCAATGGCAGAGCATTCGGCTGTTAACCGAAGGGTTGTAGGTTCGAGTCCTACCTCAGGAGCCAACACTCCACTTCCTCGTACTTTGCGGTGAGGACATAGTCGCCAATGGGCACGTTATCGAAGGCGCACTCGCCAACTCTGTTGCTCTGCGTCGTGTTCGCGACTCAGGTTGCCGTGTTTTTGAGTGTGATCGATGCCCCCGACACAGCCGCTCCCTTTGCGTCGCGTACGACTCCTACGACGGTCCCGCTATCGAACTGGGCGCTGAGGACTGTGGCAGAGCAGAGGAAGAACAAGATGCAAGCAAGGCCTCGCATTGAGGGCACGGGGATACTCCTTGAGGGAACAGTTTCTGTGACGGGGGCTAGGGGCCCATGTTACGGAAGTCGCGTGAAAGGGCGATGAACTGCTCGTTGCGGGCGACGAGATGGAACCTCTCGCTACCGATCGCCTCTCGACGAGTAACTCTAGCAGAGAGTGTCGGGACGCAATCACCCTAGTCAGTTGGAGTCAATAGATGATCTTTAGACCGAACTGGATGATGCGCGGCTCGAATGTGGTGGTGATCTGACCGGTTGAGGTTGTGCCGTTGACGATGCCGCTTGGCGGGATGACAGCGGAGATCGGAGCTGTTCCGCCAACACCGATGATGGAGGCTGTCGTTCCCTGTGACTCCGAGATGCTCCCCGGCAGATACAGGTTGGTGTGGTTGAAGATGTTGTAGAACTCGGTGCGGAACTGCACCTTCAGGCTTTCGATCGGGGTGTTGAAGTTCTTGTTTAGGGCAAGATCGGTCTCATAGAAGGCCGGGCTGCGACCGGGATTGCGGGTCGCGTCGCCGACCGGGCTCAAGTAATTTCCCGCGGCATCCTTGATTGGAGGCAGGACAAAGGCGTTCAAGTTGATGTAGTTCACGTAGCCGGTATTGGCGGCACGATATTGCCGGCCATTGGTGACTGGCTGACCGGGGACGATATCCGGCCGATACTCGTTCGCGCCACGATAGGTTGCCGAAATTTGCGGCGAGAGTGCCTGTGAGCCGTTTGGGCTGTAGGTTATGTTGAAAGGTGTGCCAGCCTGCATGGTATTGATTGCGCTCAACTGCCAGCCGCCGAGGAACGCGTCGGTAAGGCTGTTCGCCGATGAGAGAAACTGGTGGCCATGGCCAAAAGGCAGCTCATAGACCAGGCTGGTGATATTGGCAATGGGCAGGTTGTAGTCGGACTGCGCGTAATCCGCCTTGATATTATTGCCATCCTGAGGTGAGGGCGTGTTGCCTTCCAGCGAGGCGCTGGCATTATCGAGCGAATGCTCCCAGGCAAAGGAGTTCAACAGTGTAAGGCCACCGACGAAGCGTTGTTCGTACTTGGCCTGCAGCGAATCGAAGTGGGAGTAGAACTCGTTCAAGGCTTCGGTGATGTCCGAGGGCCAGTTGGCATAGGGGCGGGCAAAGCCCGCAGACGGCGATGCCGGGTTGGCATAACCCAAAGCCGGGTTCCTCTGATTCGCGTTGAGGAAGCCCTGCAGCTTGACCCCGTGACTGCCGACGTATGCGATGTCGAGCAATGCGTTCTTGGCGAGGCTTCGCTGGATACTGAGGAAGTAGCTTTCAACGTAGGTGTCTCTGGTGTTTTTGGGAATGTAGGTGATGTTATCCGTCGCCGGATTAAAGCTGGTCACGAGGCCGCTTGGGTAGCCTTGGTCCGCGGTGGCAAAGCAGGAAGGCGTCGTCGTTCCCGTTGCGATAATCTGGGCGGGAAGCGGCGTTGAGCAATGATTGCTTGTCGTCGGTGTGATCTGCGTGACCGAGGCAAACTGGGCCTGCGGAGCGTTGATTGCGAGAATATCGCCGGATCCGGCGCGTGTGTAATGGGAGAAGCTTGTGCCGAATCCACCGCGCACCGCGGTCTTCGAATCGATGGCATACGCGAAGCCAACACGCGGGCCGAAGTCCGCGTAGTCGGGATTCACCAGCGTGTGGCCATAGGTCCCGCCGCCGGAGTATAGCGTTATCCCATTGCCGGCGACCGCTCCCGGAGCGATAGTGAGGACGGTCTGCGAGCCGGGATCGAAGTTGGAGATCCGGTTATACAGATCGGAGTAAGGCGAACCATACTCCCAGCGCAGACCGAGGTTCAGAGTCAGGCTGGGACTCACCTTCCAGTCGTCCTGCACGTAGACGCTCTGGATGGTCTGGGTAAGATGCGCCTCGTAGTAGTTAGCCAGCGAGTAGGCATTGGTGGTGCCGAAGAGAAAGTCGGCCCAGTAGGTATCGGAGACGGTCGATCCGCCGGCGTTGGAGTAGCCGCCACCATATGTCCACGACCCGTAGAGGGGATTGTTATCGTTCACTGCCATCCAGATGTGCTCGAATTCGTAACCGAATTTGAGCGAGTGATTGCCCATCACCCAGGTGTAGTTGACTTTGGGATCGATCAGCGCCGGGTCCTGCCATTGCGGGTTGGTGCTCTGCCGGCCGAATCCGGTGAAACCGGTGATGCCGAGAGACGGCAGTCCACCAGCCACGACTGCGTTGGTCGTCGGAAGGCCGGGGATAAAGTTGAATGCCGTATTGCCGATCGAGAGGTTGTATTTGCCGGCTTTGGTGCGGTCCAGACCAATGCGTGCGTCCAGCACCTTGTTGGCGCCGAAGAGGTGAGTATAGCCGAGGGCGATCTGCTGATCGAGGATTCGGATCTTGCCGTTGGTCTGGCCGTCCAGGGGAATTGGGATGGTGGGATAGTTGACGCCATCCTCCTTGCGATCGCTGATTCGCAAGAATGCCGAACTGCTGGCGTCAATCTGATAATCGAGGCGAAGGTCGCCCTTGTCGGCGTTATCGGTGAACGGAACCTGGATCGCATAGTCGTTGGACGCCAGCCCGGTGGTGGAGAGTCCCGCGGTTGGAAGCGCGGAGGCAACCGACGCGAAGTCCTTGATGATCTGCAGCGAAAGGGGATTGATTGCGCCGGTGGGAATTGGAGTATTTGCAGGATAGACCGTACCGGTGGTGGCATTCTTTACCGCAACCATCAACAGTGGAGTCGGCGATGAAATCGAACCGCTCAGGCCGCCGTAAAGCTCGTTCTGTGTCGGCAGAGTGAGCACGCTCAGCGGCTTAAGCACCTGGCGAAAGCCCTCATAGTCGAGAAAGAAAAACAGTTTGTCCTTGATGAGGGGGCCGCCGAAATTGAAGCCATACTGGTTGCGGTTGAAGGTGGGCTTCTTGAACGGAGTGGTAATGCCGGTGCCGCCCACAACCAGAGGCTTGAAGAATCCAGCGGCGTTCAGGTCGGTATTGCGAATAAACTCGTACAGCGTCGCATGAATGCTGTTGGTCCCGCTCTGCGAGGCGACGTTGATGGTGGCGCCGGATGCGCGGCCATATTCAGCGCTCTCGTTATTGGTCACCACCTGGAACTGCGCGACGGAGTCGGGCGGCACGGCGATGATCTGATTGTCGAAGCCCTGGTTGCTCTCGCCATAGGCATTGTTATCGATGCCGTCGAGCAGGAAGTTATTAAACATGCTGCGCTGGCCGTTGACATTGAACGAGCCGGCGCGAAGCAGCGAACTGACGGAGCTGGTAAGCGCGGCGGTCGGCGCCTGGCGCGATCCGGGAACGAGTGCAAGAAAGTCCGAGTAGTTGCGGCTGACCAGCGGCAGCGACTCGCTTTGGTAGTTTGTGATGTTTTGTCCACGCTCGCTGGTCTCTGTCTCAATCTGAACCGCGACGCCCGAAACCTCGATGGTGGTCTCGGCAGAACCAACCTTGAGCGTCAAATCAATGTGCTGCACGTTGCCGACCGAGACGGTGATGTCCTTGGCCACAGCGTCGGAGAATCCGGGAGCACTGGCGCTGATGGTGTAGACGCCGACGCGTAGCGAGGGCAAGTCGTAGTCGCCTGAAGGGCCGGTTTTGGTCTCGGAGACGATCGCAGTATCGTTATTGGTGACCTTGACCGCCGCGCTCGGGATCGGCGCACCACTTGCGTCGCGGATAGTGCCAACCAGGCCGCCGTTCTCATACTGAGCATCGAGTTGGGTGGAGAACACCAAAAACAAAACGGCAAACGCGATACTGCGCGTGAGGTAGTAGATTTTCTGGCTCATGATGTGGAACGTAGGAGTTCGACATGGCTGACCAATGAATCCGACGTGAATCAATTGTGAACATCCAGGGCGATAAGTAGCCCATCTAGGATGTGCCTGCTTGACCTAGTTCACTATCGGTCTGTCATTCTTTGTTAATACGCAGCATGTTCGTAGCATTGGTATGCTTGGCTAAACATGCAGATACGAACCCTTGTAGTCTTATTCAGCATTTTGGCAGGTCCAGCCGCGGCAGCGGCGTCCGCACAACGTTCGGACGCGCCGCGTGCGCATAACATCATTCTTTTCGTTGCGGATGGGCTAAGGCGCAACTCTGTAAGCGAGACGGATACCCCGGCGCTCGCAAGGTTGCGCAAGGAGGGGGTGGACTTTCGCAACAGCCACTCAGTGTTCCCAACATTCACCACCGCAAACGCGTCCGTAATTGCGACAGGACATGGCCTTGGCGACACCGGTGACTACAGCAATACGATTTATCCGGGAATGTGGCTGACCCACGAGGATACACCCGGAGCCACTGGGGCCCTCGTTCCTTTTCTTGAGAACGATGAAGTGCTCGCGAACATGAATGACGTATTCCACGGCAATTACCTGGGAGAGAAGACTCTGCTTGGCTTGGCGCTTGAGAAAGGAATGAACGTCGCTTCGGTGGGTAAGCTTGGACCCTCCGCGATTCAGCTCAACGATTACATTGGCTGGAACCAGCTTGGCCTGTTAGACAACCACGGGGCCATCGTCATCGACGATTCCACCGGCCAAGCCAACGCAATCCCTTTGCCGCTGGAAATCGTCGATGCTCTGAGCAGCGCAAAGTTGCCGACCGATGCACCGCTTCGGACGAACGGATTCTCAGAAAGTTCGGCCTGGAGCAATGCGCATGCCGGCGACGCTGCGACCCCAGGAACGCTGGAGGCAAATCGTGTTCAGCAACAGTGGTTCGCCGATGTGGCGACGAAGGTGCTTCTACCCAAGTTTGCCGGTGAGGACAAACCCTTCGTGCTCGTCTTCTGGTCCCGTGATCCCGACGGCACTCAACACAATGAGGGAGACAGCCTGCAGCGACTTACGCCCGGGATCAACGGAGACACAGCAAGACTCGGCTTGCAAAACGCAGATCGCTGCCTGAAGCAGTTGCTGGATTGGCTCGATGCCCACCCTAAGGTCAAGGCAACTACGGATGTAATCGTCACCTCCGATCATGGCTTTGCCACCATCAGCCGCCGGGAAATTGCGAAAGATGGCACCCAAAGCACCGAGCCATCGGCAAATCTCGACTACGAAGCAATAGGACAAGAGAAGCCGGAGCCGCAAGGGACCTTGCCCACGGGGTTCCTGGCGGTCGACCTTGCGATCCGTGCACATATGCGCTTGTATGACCCAGCGATCCGTGCGACCGGCGGCCCTTCCGTTTTTGCAGAACTGACCCTTGGCGGAGAGAAGTCCCACCACCCCGCGACCGGAAGCGCACTGCTCGGGGAGACAGTGAAGTCCATGGACGGATCGGACGCAAAGGTCATCGTGGCTTCAAACGGAGGATCAGACCTGCTATACGTCCCCAGTGGTAGCGCAGAGGTAGTGCATTCGCTTCTGGACATTCTCACCGAACTTGACTATGTGGGTGGCGTCTTTGTGGACGACCGCTTTTGTGTGCCAAGCTGCGCCGGAGCGCTGCCCTTGAGCGCTATCGGGCTGGTTGGGGACAGCAATGTGCCAAGGCCCGCAATTGTGGTGACCTTCAAATTCTTTTACCAAGTCTCCGGTGATCTGCAGAGCGCCGTCCAGGTTTCGGACACGCCCCTCCAGGAGGGCCAGGGAAATCATGGTGGCTTCGGACGCGACCAAACACTCAACAATATGGCTGCAATCGGGCCTGATTTCAAGGTTGGGTTTGCCGACGAGTTGCCGGTCGGGAATATTGATTTGGCGCCTACCATGGCCCGGATTCTCGGCATCGATATGCCCCCTAGCGGGAAAGTGCGTGGACGTGTGCTCCAGGAGTCCCTGATCGGCAGCCTAGTCGGAGAGAGCAAAGGGGTTCAGACACTTTCCTCGCCGCCGACTTCGAACGGTGTCAGCACGATCCTTGAATACCAGGAGTTCCAAGGAGTGCGCTATTACGACAGCGCGTGTTTGGTTGATGGCACGACAGCCAAGGGCTGCCTCTAGTTAGGTTGATAGGAAGAGAGCTAGGGGCCCATCCTTGATAAGCCACGTGAATAAGCGATGAATTGCGCGGGGATGCCCGAAGCGATTTCTTGTCTGGACGCGTGGCATGCGATTAGCCTATTCCGCTCGGAGAGGAGTCGTGCGCGAGTTCTGAACCACGCTCTCATCATGACCCCAGCGCCCAGCCGACAGTAACCCTTAGTGCTGCGCTACTGCAGAATCCCCTGAGCCTCCAGGAACTGCAGACATAACAACCACGCCTTGTTCGCCTCAGGCTTTGGAAAATTTCCATGCCCGGCGCCTGGAATAATGTCGTGTCCAGCCGGAACCCCAGCCGCGTCCAGCGCCACCTTCAACTTCGAGTCCTGCTCGGGATTCACCCTTGGGTCGCGATCCCCGTTCACGATATAGGTTGGAGGCACACCCGGCCGAATGTAATTCATCGGCGACAACTGCTTCGCCAGCGCCAGTTCGGCGGCGCTCGGTTCCGGCCATCGCACTGGCGCCGGCGTTCCATTTTCGGCGTTCTCGACCGCGTGATCGGCCGGCAGCGGCAAGGCCAGCCCTAGCCACTGGCGCACGAAGTCTCCACTCCCCGGCTCGTGGAGCAGCGCCTCGGCCAGGTCTGGCGGCCCGTAGTAGTCCAATACCGCCGCTACCTTGGGCTGGTCTGTACATCCCGGCGGATCAAACGAGTCCGGCGCATACGCCGCCATCAGTGCCAACTCCCCGCCCGCGGAGACGCCGTACAGAATCACCCGGTTCACGTCGAAGTTGTATTTTGCGGCGTTCGCCTTCAGCCACGACAAAGCGCAATGAACATCCTGAAGCGCCGCAGGCGCAGGCGCTTCAAGGGAGGACCGGTACTGCACCGACACCACGCTGATCCCCGCAGCCAACAGCGCCGTGAACAGTCCGGGCGAATGCGACTGACCTGCAGGCGCAGTCCATCCGCCTCCGTGCAGATGCACCACTACCGGCGCCGGTTTTGCAGACGGCATCTGGAATACATCCAAATGCAGGTCCACCGTCCCCCCGATGCTGGGAGTGGGTAGAACGGCGCCGCCTGGCCTGCTCGGGTTCAATACGCTGGGATTCTTGACCACCGGCATATTCGCATACACGATGTTGTGCGTCTCCACCGGGCGCACGCTCGCCCAGTTTGTCGAGTCCATCCACGCTGGCGCAGCCACGGGGGTCTGGGCGCAGGCCATTGTGACCGCAACCATTGACGCCATACTTACTACTGCTCCCAAGTGCAATCTACGCATCATGTCCCCCTCGCATGATCATCGTGCAAGAATGGTTCAAACTATTCGAGAGTCGGCTGGTCGGGCCTCTGCGTGTCGGGCGGAGTGGGATAGGCCTTGCTGCCGTCGTTCAGCTCCAGACGCAGGTAGTCCCAGACAACTCCGGTGGTGACATCTCCGGCGGGAACGGTGAACGTCATCTCGTTCTCACCCGGCTTCAGCAGCGAGGCGTCGAACTTCTGGATGTATTGGTTCCACACGCCCTTATTGGTGTTGTAGCGGAGAGCATTGGTTGCAATCGTGTGGATGGTGCCGACGCTCTGTCCGTTGACCCCGATGGTCAGGTTGCCGGCTACGCTGGGATCGCTGCCATTGCCGCCGTCTGCCCCGGCCAACGCCACGCGCAATACGGCTTCCCCCTTCGAGGCTTTCGGCATGTTGAATTTCACCGTCCAGGTGGTAGCTCGGCCTTTGCCCCACTGCGGCCACGGATCCTTGTTGTCAGTCGGGATGGCCACCCAGCCAAAGCGTTGGTTGTAGGGGTCCTTCGCCGCGGGATTGAGCCACGCCGCAGTCGTGGAGTGAGGGACTTCCTGGAAGAACCAGTCCTTGTGGTAGTCGCTTTGGCCGATGGTGTAGGTGATGTCGTTGGGGAAGAGACCGCTATAGCGCAGACCCCAACCCCACAGCCAGTAGTTGGCGCCGTCGCCCTTGAAGAATTTGTCTCCGGTGCGATCGGGGTAGCCGATCTCCCAGATCTGCTTGCCATAGCGGACGGGCTTCCACTCGAGCTTGCCCAGGTCCACGGTCTTGCCTGCTTCCACGGTAACCGTCGCGGTCCGGTCGTATTCTCCCAGCACTCCGTTGGCAAAGGCACGCAGCGTGTAGGTGCCGGGACGGATATTGGGAATAGTGAATCTGCCGTCTTCGGCCCCGACCGTCCAGAACTGGTAGTGCTCGCCATCATGCGGCCAGGTGACGATGTTGCCGTTCCCCGCCCGCGGGCTGGCATTGCCCACGTAGTTCGCGTAGGTGAGACCAACATTCAGATTCGGGAGCCTCTTGCTCGCCACCTGCGGGTCGTCGAGGACAAGTTGTCCAGTGACCGTGCCCCGTTCCGCCTTGTGCGGATAATCCATGCCCTCTACCCAGCTATAGGGCCACGCGGTCTTTACCTCTTTTGACGTCGCCACCGCGTCTTCCCACAGAGCGAGTTGGTTGTCGTGCCATACGGTGGGCACGGCCGGCATCCCGCTGCCCGAGGTGGCCTCCAGCTTGTCCAAGTCCGCCTTGGACGGATCCCTGGGATCGGCCAGCCGGTTGAAGTACACAAAGATGGGGCCGACGACGTGCCTCCACTCCTCGCCGGCGGGAATGCTGTTGCTCGCTCCCCCGGCGTAGTGGCCGGAGGTCCAGTAGTCGAGGACGATTCCTTGATAGGACGCTGCTCCGGGAGCGGTCATGTGGTCAATCAGATCCAGCCTCTCCGGGCCGCCGACGATGTACTCGGTCGATGGATTCATGAAGTAGACGCCAATGTGGTCCTTGGTGCTGGACCAGCCCCAGGCCTGGAGTTTGTACATCGGCGCGTTGTAGCTGTATTTGTGCTCGACCGAGTTCTTATAGATGCCGGACGCATAGATGCTCTGTTCCTTGGCGTGAATCTCGTGGTTCTCGGGCGCGTGGCTCATCAATTGATTGCGGTCTTTATCAACGGAGAGCCAGTCGAAGGTGGGGTTTATATCCTCCAGGATGAACCGGCTTTCGCCCTCGCCGGCGCGAGGATAGGAGGCGTGATGGGTGTATTCCGCGTAGGTGTAGAAGCCGCTGACGCCGCGCTCCAAGGTCACGCGCGTCTCAATGTCCATGCGCCCGTTGACGCCCTTCACGGACACCTCAGCGCGTTCACCGCCGTTGCTCGACGGGTCGATGGTCACTCGTGCGGTGATGGTGCCGGCGGGCGTCTGTTCCCAGTACCTGCCGTGGGTCAGTATCTCGACGCCGTGATAGACCAGCGACGACAGATTACCGTCGCGCTTGGGGACGGTGGCTTTGATGATGCCGTTGTCGAGGGTCCAGCTATCGCCGTTGTCGGTGAGCGTCACCGGCTGGTTGATGGTGACCTTGGCGACCTTTGGCAGCGCAGCAGCCGTTTGCGCGACGGCGCCGGATGGCAGCATAGCTGACAGGGCGAGAAACGCGGAGCTAACGAGGACTCGTGAATTGGACATAGATGCAACCCTTTCAAACAACCCTCGGGGGGTAACTATTGTGCTGGAGCCGGCTTTGCGGGACTGGCTGCTGGAACAATGGGGCCTTTGCTATTGGGAGGTTCGGTGGGATTGAACTTGCGGGCGAGGTCGGGGGTGGAGACGACGTCAGTGGGCGGGGGATTGACGGCTTTGGCCGTCTCCGCGCCGAAGACGTAGCTGGGGCCGAACATATTGCTGGTGAAGATGACGAGCGACTTGTCCGGCGAGAAGCGGACGTTGGGTTCCTCGCGATAGTAGTGGTGGGACATGTTGACGAGGCGCTCGGAGTGAAAGGCACCCGCCTGCCAGAAGTCGGGCGAGTTGATCGCGTCCGCATCGCCTCGGATTAATTGCGGGCGGAAGAGCTCGATCCACTCGCCATCCTTGGCACGGGCGACCTGGCCGGGATCGCCGCCATCGCCGGTAAACATGTCGAGGTCCTTGGTGAGGTTGAAGTGAATCGACCACTCGTCGCGCTGCATGTGATAAGCGATGCGCTGCCCGGTCTTGAGGTTATAGCCAGCGAGAAAGAAGTCCTCGCCCTTGGGGTACTGCCAGTCGTACCAGATAGTCTCGCCATCGAGGCCCCAGAACTCATGGCCGGCGATCTCCATCAGCATGGTGCGCTTGTGGATGAGGGTGTTGTGGGTGGCGTCGGTGTGGATCATCCAGATCCGGTCGACCTTCTGCCAGGGTCCCTCGTGACAGTACATCAGGAGTTGCGGATCGGTGGGCGAAAAGAGCAGGTGGTTTACCCAGTCGGTGGAGTGCAGGAGCATCCTGATGGTGCCGGGCCTTTCGCCGTTCGGGCCGGGTTCCAGGCGGAGGGTGAACAACACGACGGGGATGTGAGCGGCGAGGTGCTGCTCCATCATCTGTCCCTTGTTGGGTGGCTGATAGTGCGGGCCCTGGGCGGCGCTTGCGACGCGGTTGTCGGGATTTCCGGCGGCAGCAGCTGGAGCACCTGCGCCGGCCGGAGCACCCGCGCCCGCTCCGCGCCGCGTGCCCGCCGCCGAAAGAAATGCATTCGGTGCGTTGGGATCTCCGCCGGGGCAGTCCGCTTCGTTGTACGTGCCCGCGCCCAGCGTCTCATCCGCGTTGACACTGGAGATGCTGACGTGCGGGGGCAGGTCCACCAGCTTGCGCACCGCACCGGTGTTGGTGTCTGCCTTGTAGACCGCGTTGGCGCCAGTGGCGGGATCGGTCTTGGTGAAGAAGACACTATTGGTCTTGTGTCCGGCGACGATGGCGTGGACGCCTCCGCCACCGGGACCTGCGGGTGGAGCATTGGGGTCGCGCGGCGGGTTAGCCACGAGCAGCTTAGTCTGGCGCGTCGCCATGTCGAGTACATGGATGCCGTCCGGCGCGGTGTAGATCATCTGCTTGTTGTCCGGGGTGTAGGCGTTGATGTTGAAGTAGAAGCCGCCGGAGTTGGCCTCGTCCGAGAGGCGCCAGACGCGATGGCCGGTGTCTTTGTCGACCCAGGAACGCGGCGGCATGGGGTCACCGGGTTTGGTCTGCGCGATGCAGGCGAGAGGCAGCAGGACGAGGGCGAGTGCAGCGACTGGGTTGGGGCGCATAGGAACTTCTCCTTCAGACGGCGGCGCCGGGACAAAAGACGCGACCGGTTGGATAGACTGAATTCGCCAGGCACAGTCGAGAGTGCCGCCGTTGCGAATCGCATAAGAGTTATACACGGCGATTCGCTGGATTCGCGAGCTACTTCGTCGCGAACGGCGAGAGAGTGACCTGGACTTCCTGCGAAAGACCGTCGGTGATGGCGACGGGGCTGGAGGTGAAAGTGACGGTGGCGGGTTTGAGGCCATCGCGCTTGGCGGTGATCTTGATGGTGCCGGGCGTGAGCGTTGAACGAATGGCGACACGGTTGATGCCGTCCTCGGTGCTGAGATAGAGGTTGTTGGTGGTGTTGGTCTTTCCGGAGTTGTAGCCGCCGCGCCAGCTGGCAGGGCTAGGACCGGCGGTGCTGGCGGCGTCCATAGTGAAGTCGACGCGGGCGTCGTCGGTAGGGCAACGCTCGCCTTTGGCGTCGACAACTTCAAAGTCGATGAGTGCAACGTCGTCGCCGTCGGCGCGCATGCCGCCGGGTGCGGTGTGTAGGGTGAGTTTGATCGCGGCGGGTGGGCCTGCGGTGCGGAGTTCATGGGTAGCGACTACCGCTTTGCCCAGGTAGCCGACGGCCTTAATAGCGCCGGGTGCGAAGGCTATGTCGGGGAAGGTATACAGATAGCCGTTCTCGGGAGTAGTAAGCTTGCCTTTGGATACACCGTTGACGAAAAGCTCGACTGCATCGACGTTGTTAGCGACGACGTATATGGGTTTCACCGTCTTGGAGCCGTCGGGCTGGGTCAGCGGGTAGCTCCAGTGGCCGATGATGTGGATGTCAGGCTTCTCGTTCTGCATGACGCGCTCGACGAAGTAGATTTCCTTGGGCAGGCGCACAGCGTCCACCTTACCGCTGACGCGCGCGACTTCGCTGGTGTCCTGGCGGCCGTCGGCGTTCTCGTCGGTGAAGTAAATGGAGGAGTAGGCGGCGTACTTGGAGTGTTCCGGGGCGGTGTTCGAGATGCGGTTGGAATAGAAATTCCAGTAGCGCTTGATCTGCGCCAAGGCGAAGGTCTCGGAGTTGTAGTTCCAGGTGTCGGTCGGGCCCTTTTTGAATCCGTAGTAGGGCGGCGAGTAGTCGTCCCAGAAGCGGCGGGCGCCTTCATCGCGGAAGTCCTCGGTCTCGATGATCGGCTCGCGGTTGCGGATGTCGTCGTTGTAGGGTCCGCCGAGCATGGTGCCCCACCACTCGGCGACTGCTACGGCGCCGGGTTCGCGGATGGAGCGGCATCCCATGACGCGGCCGCCTTGGGAATCTAGCTCCTTGCGAAGGGCGACCATCTGCTCCATCTGCGGACCGGTGACGCCGGTGTTGCCGGCCTCCCAGAAGAGAATACTGGGGTTGTTGCGGAGATAGATGATGGAGTCGCGCATAACTTCGGCGCGCTGGTCCCACTGGCGGCCCATGCCGTCTTCTTCTTTGTCAGCGGCGGGGGCGACCTCGACGATGCCCATGCGGTCGTAGGATTCGACATCCTCCTTTTGTGGAGTGACGTGCATCCAGCGCATGTAGTTGGCGTGGTCGTCGCGGATCATCTGCGCGGTGAAGTCGTGCATCCACTCGGGGTAGCCGACGCCGACGCCGGCCCACTCGTCGGCAGAGCGCTCGGAGAATCCTTTCAAGTAGACGAACTTGTCGTTGATGTAGACACCGCCAGTGCCAACGCCGCCTTTGAACTCGGTTTTGCGGAAACCGGTGGTGGTCTTCACGACGTCCACCACCTTCCCATCCACCGTCAACATCGAGTACACGTCGTACAGGTTCGGCTCATCCGGACTCCAGAACTTCGCGCCAGTCAGCGGCCCCGTCGCCGTAAGCACTGTCTTCGCGCCTTGCAGCACATCCGTATTGGTGCCTTGCATCGATGCCCGCACCACGCCGTCCCGATCCACCACTACCGCCGACAGCGACACCTCGGCACCGGGCGCTCGCCGGTCGGCCGTCGCGTTATGCACCTGCGACTCCACCGTTACATCGCAGCTTTTCCCCGCGACGTTGTAGTTGGTGCAGTAGATGTATGTGCCGGTTGTGCCCAGGCCGTAGTAGAGAGGCAATGTTTGATAGATATTGCCCGTTACATGCAGCCAGACCCGCCGATTGATGCCGCCAAAGTCGGGGTTGAAGTCGTTCGCATTCCACCGATAAGGAACATTTGTCGCCCGCTCGTGATACGTCGTCGTGTTGTCCACACGCACAGCAATAACATTCTCCTGGTCGCCAAAGTGGAGACCGGAAGTGAGATCGATTCCATATGCGGTGACTCCGTTCTCATACAGCCCATAGGGTCTGCCGTTCAAATAAACCTCGCCTGCCTGTCGCATCCCTTCAAACTCAATAAACACCTTTGAGCCTGCGGCCTCGGTTGGCAGCTTGAAATGCTTCCGATACCAACTGATGCCCTTGTAGGTTCCGCGATCGCCTCCGCTGTGGTCGATGATGACGCGGAAAGAGTCCACGTCGTTCATGGTGTGCGGAGTGCTGACGGTCTCCCACTTCGAATCGTCAAAAGCCACCTCCTGCGCTCCCACGAGGTCGCCCTTCGTGAACCTCCAGTTCGCGTTGAAGTTGTAAGTCGTCCGCGTGGTCGCGGGCAGGGCGAATTTCGTGCCGACAGCCGGTGGCGGGGGCGGTGGCAACGGCGCCGGCGCCGGCTCGGCGGCGGGTGGGGGAGGGCGCCGGGCGCGAGGCTGTGTGGGAGCCTGACCGGAGGGTTGCGTGCCAGGCAGGGTGTCGGTCTGACTGGGAGTTTGGGCGACGGTGCACGTGGCGAGCGCGAGAGCGAGGAGGGGCAGTAGGGCGGGTGGCTTCATGGCGGGCAAGTTTATTCCGATCAGAGAATGGCTGGCAAACGAGTGGGCGTGGGAGGGAGTGTCGGCGCGCAGTTTTCTCAGTAGAGCAGTTCTTGTGGTGGCCTCGTCGCTCGGGTACCGTGCTTCTTCTGCGCCTGCCGCAGTTTTTCGACAGCGCGGGGAATTGAGAGAATTACACTACGGTGGATTTGATTTGAACCTTAAGAATTCTTAAGAGGAGAGTCAGCTTTGACTCCTGAGCCCGAGACTGTTGCTGCTCTCCAACGGGTATGGGCCGAACCAAGCCAGCCGAGTCGCTGATTCTCTCTCGGGCCAGTAGAACAATCCAAAGCCACTAACCAGCCTCAAACCCCGTCGCTTAAGGATTCTTAAGCTTCAAAACAAGCCGGCCGTAGTGAAATCCTCTCAACGCCTCATGCTCCCGAGAAAGCACGCGAGGCAATTGAGGAGGAATAGATTATGAGATTTATCGCAAGAACAATCGCCACCGCACTCTTCGCCACAGCCATGGCAGCGACGCCCCCGTTGGCGCAGACAGTCACCATCGACTACGACCACAGCGTCAATTTCCTGAAGTTCAAGACGTATACATGGCAAAAGCTGCATGCCACCGACCCCAGCGTCGAGGACCGCATCAACATTGCCCTGAAGCGTGACATGGAAGGCCGCTACATGACCGAGGTCCCCAGCGGCGGCGACGTCACCATCACCGCCGTCGAGGCCACCCAGGACAAGGCGGAGTTCATCAGCTTCTACAGTTCTCTCAGCGGCTTCAACTGGCAACACGTATCGGGCGCCACGGGGTTTCTGGATTCAGGGACCGCCATCGAAGACGTCCCCCTGGACACGCTCATCATTGACATGTACGACACCAAGACCCACCAGCTTCTTTGGCGCGGAGCCGTTACCGAGCCCATCGCCAAGAGCGAGGACAAGAACGACCGAACCATCGACCACGCCGTCACTCTGCTCATCGGTAAGTACCCGCCAAAGTACAAAAAGCCGTAGCAATCAGCGCCGCCTGGCGGCGGGTGAGTTTGGACGTCTCCCAAACTCACCCGCTCCTGCAACTTCATCTGTGCGAGACTTAGGAACGATAAGATCCTGAGGCACGTACAGATGGAGCCTGCGGAGAAGCAAAAACAACTATCCCTTTTGCTAGTCGACGACGACATAGAACTGTGCGGCATGATGAAGGAATTCTTCGCCGAGGCCGGCCACCATCTTGACTGCGCTCACAATGGCCGCAACGGCCTCGACTGCGCTCTCAACGGCGCCTACGATCTCGCGATTCTCGACGTCATGCTGCCCGTCTTTGACGGCTTCACCCTGCTACAGCAGTTGCGCCGGCGAAAGGATATTCCCGTCATCATGTTGACCGCGCGTGT
>JBELAH010000030.1:0-24887 GCA_049509035.1 Acidobacteriaceae bacterium | reverse complement strand
TCTGCATCACCACTCCCTTCCACCGTCATCCTGAGCGGAGCGCGCCAGCGCGCAGTCGAAGGACCCGCCACACACTCCACTCACCACAACCGCCCGAACCTTTCTCCCAACCCATCCCCGCCTTCATTCTGGACTGCATCGCAGTCCAGAATCTCCGCCGCTGCCCTCGTTCCATCCCACACTAGCCTTGTCATTTTGACCCTCAGTGAAGTCGAAGCGGAAGAATCTACGCTTCTAGCCTTTCGTCTTGGTTATAGGCACGGTTACACTGTGTGAGTGACCTATCCATTTGGATCAACTGATCCAGCAGGCCCCCAAAAACCCTTGACACCCGTAACTTCAAGGAAAGCCCAACCAGAGAGCCCCAGTCTCGCGCCTGGAACCTGCCAAGCGCAACAATAAATCGACGTGGCTTTACCAACTGAGGACAAAGCACTTGCACCCAATCGACCCACCCCCAACCCCTCAAATCCTTGACACCACCCATATAATTAAAGCAGGCCCAAACAGAGCCCAGTAGTTGTGTCCAGACCTCCCGCCAACGGGATTCCGGACCGGACCTGGAGCCTGCCAAACCTCAAGGGGGAAATCCAGCAGAAGTCTATACACCGGGGTATATACGCACGCGCAAGTCGTTTACCATCAACGCGCATTTGTATATACAAACGCCGAACCCCAATGTTATCTAGACTTTGACCAAAACAGTACCCAGGGGGAGGGGGGCACACCAATACGCACAGCCGAAGCATCCAGACCCAGTCCGTCCAGCCCGCACGAATTCCGGACCAAGTCCAGACTTAAGCCATGTAGATGACATACTTTAGACTTTAGGGGGGGGCGACCCGAGCCCATCCGCCCGCGCCGTTACTTCAGATAGGCCCGCACCAGGTCGATCAGGTCTTCCGCCAGTTCCTCAGGCGGCGCGACGCTCTTCTCCGACGGCAGCAGGTGCAGCCGGATGTGGTCTTCCATCACCTCGGCCATCAGGCTGTTGATGCCGCCGCGCACGTTGGCCAGCAGCATCAGCACGTCCGCGCAATCGTCGCCCGTGGTCAGCGATCGTTCAATGGAGTCGACCTGCCCGCGGATGCGCTTGATCCGCGCAACCAGCTTCTGCTTTTCTTTATCGAGATGCGACATACTCTCCTAGATTACTCCACGTGATTCTCCAGCACGCCGATGCCATCGATCGCAATCCGAATCACGTCGCGATGGGCCAGCGTGAACCCATCGCCGGGCACGACGCCAGTGCCGGTCATCAGGAACGCGCCGTTTGGGAAGCTGTTGTCGCGGAAAAGATACTCTGCAAGCTGCTTCGGTTCGCGCTTTAGCTCCGCCAGCGCGGTGTTCCCGGCAAAGACGGTCGTGCCGCCGCGAAGGATCTCGAGTTGAATGCCGGTTGATTTGCCCAATGGCTCCGTCGCCAGCAAAATGCACGGCCCCAGCGCGCAACTGCCGTCATATACCTTTGCCTGCGGCAGATAGAGCGGGTTCTCGCCTTCGATATCGCGCGAGCTCATATCGTTGCCGATGGTATAACCCGCGATTTCGCCGGCCGGATTAATCAGCAGCGTCAGCTCCGGCTCAGGCACAGACCATTTGGCGTCGGACCGTATTCTGACTGCGCTGTTGGGGCCAACCACGCGCCGCCCAGTTGCCTTGAAGAACAACTCCGGCCGCTCGGCAGCGTAGACCCGATCGTAAAAGCTGCCGCCGCCCGCGTCCTTGCTCTCTTCCATTCGCGCATTGCGGCTGCGGTAGTAGGTGACACCCGCGGCCCATACCTCCTGGCCGACAATGGGAGCGAGAATGCTGCCGGGATCCATCCCGCTCACCGAATTCCCGCCGATCGCCGCTCGCGCTCGCGCGTGCAGATCGGCGCTGCCGATCAACTCGTCCCAGCTCGAGGCCGCGACGCTCGAGAAACGATCCCCCTCTTCAACGAAGATCCCACTCCTGGTTCGGTAGAGTTTCATAGGGTCGAGTGTAATCTCAGACTGAACCGAATTCGCAGTGCCTGCGGGCAGAATTGGCACACTCGACATCAATCCCTAAGCAGTCGCAGGTATGCCGCGAGGATTCATCAGTCCAGGAACTAAGAATTGAAGGGGTGAAGCGCTTGCAAGCGCAACCGCTGCTAACGCGAAGACGAGTTGCGGCGAGCCTTCAGGCGGGCGCGAACCGTCGAGAACAAGGCCCCCGCTGATCCGACCAGCGCCAGAACAACGGTGGGATTCTCCGGAGAATCTGTGCAGCCGGTCTGGGCGTGGAGCGGGGCAGCAACCAATAGAAGAACCGCCGACCACAGGAGGAACTGCACTGATTTGTTCATAACCGTCTCGACCTCGCCAAATCAATCTACGGGAAGATAAAGTGAATAGTCAACTGCGTTTTCGGCCGCCGAGGCATGGGAGTCAAGGTCACTTTGGCCCGCGATCTTTGGAGGCGGCCGAATCGTCTCGCCTGCAAGTACCTGAAAACCCAGCTTCGAGCCTCGACAGTTCTTCGCCCAGTCCAGCGCAACTCAACGCGCTCTTGCGATCCGCTTCTTCGTTGCCGCCGCGACCTTTCTTGGCTTGCGCTTTATCTCCACGGCCTCTCCCGCGCTCGATCGGCGCTGCAGGACCACAATTGCGGCGCCGCGCAGCCTGGCGACCTCAGCCTCATGCGTTGGTATCAGCTTCGGCCGATAGCCTGCGAGGGTGAATTCCGAAAGCGACTTCTCGATCACCGGGGCCAATCTCGGCCATGCTCCAACAATGTCCCCGGCAATCAGGATCACCTCCGGAGCGAGGGTCGCGGAGATCAGCCTCAGGCCCTTGCCCACGTACTCTGCCTGCCTGGTCAGGGCCGCAATCGCGGCTGCATCTTCTTCGCCTGCCAGCCGGAGCAGATCGTCGATGGTGCGCACTGCGATCTTCGGCTTGCTTTCGGCGTAAAACCGCAGCGCGGCCCTGGAGGAGGCGTACATCTCCCAGCACCCGCGCGCTCCGCAGCCACAGACGGGACCGTTAATGTCCAGCGGAATGTGGCCGAATTCACCAGCCATGTTGTGATCGCCGTAAATGATCTGGCCGTTGGAGAGAATTCCCGTGCCGACACCTTCGGAGATGGTCACCAGAACCGCGTTGCGCACGCCATCCATGCGGCCAAACCACGTCTCTGCGAGCAGGCAGGCGTTGGCCGCGTTGTCCATCTCCACTGCCATCCCGGTCCCCTTCTCGAAGGCCCTCTTGATGTCGAAATCCGGCCATCCCAGGTTGGGAGCGAAACACAGTCGCTGAGTTGCCGAATCGACGCGGCCCGGCAATGCAATGCCGACCCCCTCGAAAGAGCGTTGCGTGTGATTTTCCTTCATCCGCAGCATGCTCTCGACGATCCTTGCAATCGTCTTCTCGGGGTCCGAGGTAACCGGCAACTGGGCTCGGGAAAGAAAGCGGCCGTTCAAATCCACGATTGCAATCGTGGCTAGCTTTGGCCGAATATCCGCGACCAGCATCACCAGATCGTCGTTGAGCCCAATCATGGTTGGGCGGCGTCCGCGAGGAAGCCGCGCGGTTGCGCCTTCCCGCACCCAGCGCTCTTCAATCAACTGGTTCACGATCAGAGAGACCGTGCTCGGCTGCAAACCGGAGAGCCGCGAAAGCTCGGCCCGGGAGATTGGTTGGTTGGCCCGGATCACCTCCAGAACCACGTCGCGATTGATGTCCCTTGCGATCTCGCTCGAGGCAAGGCGTACATACGCAAGATCGACTCTCCGCATTCGACGAATCATTTTCTATCCGAACCCAGCTTAGTACCGCTTGCGGCTATGCGGGCATCACAAGTTGTTTTCTTGGCTGCCATCACTATATCGCCTCGAAAGGTCCCGAGATTTCGATGTAGTCTACTGGAGCCGGTTCGGCCCCGTCGGGTGTGCCGCGCAGAGTCAGCGTGTCGCCAGGCGCCAGGTGAATCCTGGGAACGGTGAACCGGGTGGACGTGTGGCCGTCGAGTTTGCCGCTTGGCAGCGACCGGTCGGCCTTCCAGCTTGCGACCGGCTTGCCGTTGAGTAGAAGCTGATAGCTCGACTTGCCGTCATTGAGGTCAAAATACTGGACGGCGATACTATAGGTTCCTGCGGGCCGGCTCAGTCGGGTAGTGAGCGAGCACACCGGCGCGTCGCTGCAAATGACGGCCTTGCCGCCCGAAGCGGTCTCCCATGGCGTTACGTCTACGGGTTTGTATCCATCGGCCTGCATCGACTCCGCTTCTATCCGGTCCGGGTAATGCCCAACCCGGCCCTGACGATCGGGGATGCCGGACATCTTAAGGAACCATTCGCTGACTGCATCGCGCCATAGGATCGCGTGGCCGGCCTGGTAGGTAAACAGGTCGAGCGTTTTCTGATATCTCTCCTCGTCGACCAGACCCTTCAGCTTCGTCCATTCCGTCGCGTAGGTTGCCGCCGTCGCCGCGCCGTCGTAGTGCGAATCGTAGACGTGCTGGATCACGGTCTTGCCGGAGTGCAGCACGTGGGTGTACGGCACGTGATGCATAAACAGAAGCAGCTCATCCGGGCAAGTCGCCAGCGACTCATACTTCGCCGCGAGCTGTGGCGGGTATTGGCCGATGTATCCTGTTCCGGTCGCAACGGTGCGGTCCATCCCCACGCCTTCGTGGTCGGCGCGAATCCACTGCCCCCAGCCGTTGCGCTCGGCCGACTCAATTCCCGGACCATAGTGGACACCGATGATGTCGGTCAGCGTGCCCAGCCCCAGCGGCCCGGTGTACTGCTCGTAGGCATGCCATGACTCAAGCTGAAGCCGCTCTACGGTGGCGTCCACCCGCGGGTCGTTGCCAAAGGTCAGGCACGTCCAGCTATCGATGATGGCTTCGGACGTGAGGTTCGGATTCCACGCGAGCTTGCCAAAGCCGTACAGGTTGGCCATCGCCATGGGATGGTGAAGCCAGTTGTCCTCCAGCCCCACATTGACGACTGAAACGAATCCGCCCAGCGGCCGGTGGAAGCTCTTGCCTTCAACGATCTCCTTGACCGGCGTGGAGCGGTCGTCGGCCCGCATATCGGTGTCGAGCGCCGCCTTCCACATGGGCACCAGAAAGACCATGTGGCGCTGCTGGCCGGTATATTCCTGCGTGGTCTCGACCTCGATTGCCTCGTTGGTGTGGCGCAGCGCGGCGAACAGCGGCGAGACCGGCTCGCGCACCTGGAAGTCGATGGGACCATTCTTGATCTGGATCACAACATTAGGCTCGAACTGACCGTCCAGCGCATGGAAGTCGTCATACCCGGCGCGGGCGCGGTCGGCTTTCAGATTCGTCCAGTCCAGGTGGTGGTCATAAACGAAGCCGCGATACATCACGATGCCGTCGTGCGGCGCAAGCGCACGCGCCAGCACGTTCGCGGCCTGGGCCGGCGTCCGCCCATACTGCGAAGGTCCGGCGCGGCCCTCCGAATCCGCCTTCACCACAAACCCGCCGAAGTCGGGAATCAGCCGGTAGATCTCATCCACCTTCTGCTGCCACCATGCGGCGACGGCCGGGTCGACGGGATCGAAGGTCGGCAGCCCTCCCACCACTTGCGGGCTCGACAGGTCCACCGCCAGCGACATGCGCACGCCCCAGGGTCGAAACGCGTCCGCGATCCTCGCCAGTTCCTTCAGCATCGCCGGATCGAGCGTGTGCAGGTTCGCATTGACGTTGTTCACGGTGCATCCATTCAGGCCGATCGAAGCCAGCAGGCGGCCATAGTCAGACACGCGCGTCAGGTCCGGCCGAACATGGCCATCGCTGAAGAAGATGGAGCGCCCGGCGTAGCCCCGCTCAATGGTGCCGTCGAAGTTGTCCCACTGATCGACCCAGCGGATGGGCGCGGCCGGCGACTCGGTGTCGTTGACGAACGGCCGCTGCTCGGCGATCTGCTCCAGCAGATGAAACACGGCGTATAGCTCGCCGCGGTCATCCTTGCCTGCGACGATCCAGTAGGTGTGGCCCGCGGAGTGAAAGGCCGCCAGCGAAAACCCCTGGTCCCGCGTGGACGGCAGCATGCTCCACGCGGGCAAAGTGGCATGAATATCGTTGGCAGTGCCGATTACGATCGCATCCCCAGCGGTTATGCGCTGAGCCTGCGCAAGGTCCCGGCCCAGCATACTGTGGACGCCGCGCTTGATTTCGGCCACGGCGCTCTGGCCAATCGGTGAGTCGTCCAGCGAAACCACTCGGCCGGGCATCTGGGCATACTGCCGTCGTGCGGCATCCGGCAGCGGACTGTATCGCAGCCAGCCGTTCGCGCCTGTCTCCGCGTGGCCCAGACTAGCGGTGGCAAGCAGACCGGCGAGAATCAGTAGCGTGCGCATCAGTGGGGAAGTCCCAGCGTTCCCTGAATTGCGAAGGTGGCCGCGAGAGTCACATCTGTCGCTCTGCCTGGCGCTGTATCCGTTTCCGCAGGAGGCTGCGAACCGCCAACCGAGATGCGGTATGTGCCCGCATTCACCGCCCGCGCTCCTTGATCGTCGACCTGGGAGAGCGCACGGGGATCCAACGAGAAGCGCAGATGCCTGGTCTCGCCCGGAGCCAGATGAACGCGCGTGAATCCTGACAAAGCAAGGTTAGGTGAGACGCCGGTGCGTGGAGGAGTGATATAAACCTCGGCGACTTCATCGCCGGCCCGCGTCCCCGTATTCTTCACATCCGCTTCGACGCTCAGGGTATCTCCCGCTCTCAGCGTACTCGCGGATAAATGCAGATTGGAGTAAGCAAAAGTCGTGTAGCTCAGTCCATATCCAAAGCCGTACAGCGGCGCGCCTTTGAAGTAACGGTAGGTGCGATTGGCCATCGCATAGTCCGTGAACGCGGGAAGCTGATCGACAGATTTGTAGAACGTAACCGGCAGCCGTCCGCCCGGATTGTTCTTTCCGCTCAGGGTTTCGGCGATCGCCTGTCCGCCGCTTTCGCCCGGATACCAGGCCTCCAGGATGGCGTTGGCGTGCTGTTGTGCCCAGTTAACCGCCAGCGCACTTCCATTCAGCAGGACCACAACCAACGGTTTGCCCGTAGCCGCTACCGCCTCCAGCAAATGCTGTTGGGCGTCGGGCAGTTTGATGTCGGTCCGGTCGCCGCCGGAGAAGCCCTCGATGTGAATCGGCATCTCCTCCCCTTCGAGTTCGGGCGACAATCCAACGAAAGCCACAACCACATCGGCCTGCCGCGCAATCGCGACGGCATCCTTCTCCAGCAAGCCCGCCTTCGGCGCCCAGTCCATCGATATGCCTGCACCAAACAGCTTGGCGTTATGCAGGTATTCCACGCGCAGTGCATGCGGCTTGGTGTCTTCGAACGTCATAGTGAATCGAGGCGTATCGCTCGATCGATGCTCCGCGCCTGCCACGGTGCCAAAGCCGGCGACAGGTTTGCCATCCAGGTAAACGGCAAATCTCTCGTGATCTGCACAGGGATAGCAATGCGCGAGCCTGACGGTGAAGTCGTATGGGCCCGGCTCCGGCGCCGTAATGGTGCCCGTCCAGCGCACAGCGAAATGATCGGCAGGTGCTCCTGCGACCGGGCTGGCGGAGTTCCAATCAAAGTCGATCTGCTTGTCTACCCGCGTCACGACGGGCTTGCCGTTGAAGTCGTCGCTGGGAAAGTACTCGCCCAACAAGCCCTCTTCCGAAGCTCCTGCGCTGGGGTGAAGCAGAGTGCGTGGCACCGGGAGAGACACACCATCCACATAGGAAGACCCTTGCGCGTAAAGCACCTTCGCGCCCTTGAACTCGGCAGCCATCCCGTCCACGGGAAGCACCGGATCTTTGGGCACCGCGTTGTAGTTTCCCTCCAGCACGGGAAGAGCTGCAGCATTCGGGCCGATGACAGCGATAGTTTTCAGGCCTGGCTTCAGCGGCAATATCCCGGCATCATTCTTCAGCAGGACCATGGATTCCCGGGACGCCTCGAGCGCGAGCGCATGATGCGCAGGCGATCCCACCTCGGAGAAGGGAACGCTTGCATAGGGATTCATGGAGTCCGGGTCGAACAGTCCAAGTTTGTAGCGCGCGGTGAAAAGACGCTTCAACGAGACATCGATCTCAGACTCCTTGATCAGTCCCTGCTTCACTGCGTTGGTCAACGCCAGGTAGGTAGAGCCGCAATCGGTGTCTGTACCGGTGCGAATGCCGGCAACCGCGGCCGCTTCTCCGTCGGCGGAGTAGTGGTGCCCATTTGCAGTGAAGAAGTCGCCGACCGCGTCGCAGTCCGAAGTGACAAACCCTTTGAAGCTCCAATCTTGTCGCAGAACGGTCCCCAGCAATTCCTTGCTGGCGCAGGCAGGGTAATCGTCGATCGCGTTGTAGGCGCACATGATCGAGTCGGCCTTCGCCTCCACAATGGTCGCGCGAAAAGCCGGGAGGTATGTGTCCCACAAATCGTGCGGAGTTGGATCGACATTGAAGCGATGCCGCTCCGGCTCCGGACCGCTGTGCACGGCGAAGTGCTTGGGCGTCGCAATCACCCTGAAGTAGTTGGGATTGTCTCCCTGCAGACCCTCCACGAAGGAGACGCCCATCCGGCTGGTGAGAAACGGGTCCTCTCCGTACGTCTCCTGCCCGCGTCCCCAACGCGGATCGCGAAAGATGTTGATGTTCGGCGACCAGATGGTCAGCCCGTAGTAGATCGAGTGAATATCGTGGCGAACGGCCTCGTTGTACTTGGCGCGGGCCTCGATGGAGATCACGGTGGATTCGCGTCCCACCAGCCCCGTGTCCCACGTCGCCGCCATTCCAATCGCCTGCGGAAACAGCGTGGCGTATCCGGAGCGCGCAACTCCGTGCAATCCTTCGCTCCACCAGTCGTACGCGGGCACACCCAGCCGCGGGATTGCCGCGGAAGTGTTGATCATCTGCGACGTCTTCTCATCCAGGGTCATCCGCGACACCAGATCGTCGACACGCCGTTCGATTGAAAGGTGGGTGTCCTGGTAAGGCAGCGGCCCGTTGGTCTGCGCCATCAGTCCGGCGGGCGTCGCGCAGAGGAGAACCAGGAGAGAGGCAAGGCGTTTTGCTTTCATGAGGAATTATCGCCCACGGGCGCTCCCGCCAGTTGAAAAAGACGCGGCGCCCATCCTGCGAACTGGTGCGATTCCGTTGACTACGCCGGCGATCCTCGAGTGGGTTCCGCGTTCTTGCCGGGCGCGAGCTGCGCGATGATAGCGTCCGCATCATAGACGCATCCTCCCCACACCCCTCCACTCGCCTGCACTAAGGCCGCCCAGAGCCGTGTGTCGTCCGGCAGGGCGGGATGCGGAGCGAGATCTTCGCGCGGGCTTCGGGCCGCCAGGCGGACCGCGCCCTCCTGCGAGGAAAATCGTTCATCTCCTTCCCCGATAAGGTCGACCGCACCGCGCAGCGCGTTCCGGTCGATGGCGATCTCGATCTTGTCTCCGTCCCTCACGCGGCCGATCTGGCCGCCGGCCAGTGCCTCTGGCGAGATGTGGCCGATACAGGCGCCGGTCGACACTCCGCTGAAGCGCGCATCCGTGAGCACGGCAACGTGCTTGCAGTAGGGAAGGCTCTTGAGCGCTGCCGTGATCTGGTAGATCTCCTGCATCCCAGCCCCCGCTGGGCCGCCGCAGATCAACACCAGCACATCCCCAGGGCCGATCCCGCCGCGCTTGATGGCAGCGATCGCAGCCGTCTCGGTCACAAAGACGCGAGCGGGTCCCGCATGCCGGTAGATGTTGTTCTCATCGATGAGCGAAGCATCGATGGCGGTGCTCTTGATGACGCTTCCTTCAGGCGCGAGATTGCCGGTGGGAAAGCAGATGGTCGACGTAAGTCCCCGCTCCCGCGCCCGGTCGGGCGAAAGAATCACGTCCTCGGCGTCGACATCATCCAGCGCGCGCAGTCTTTGCTTCAATGCTCTGCGTCGCTCGCTCTGCTCCCACCAGTTCAGATTCTCCTCAAGCGTCTCCCCGGTCACGGTTCGCACTCGGCAATCGAGCAGCCCGGCGCGGCGCAGGTGCAGCATCACCTCTGGCACCCCGCCGGCGAGGAAAACCTGAACGGTAGCGAAGTTGTTTGGCCCATTCGGCAGCGCATCCACCAGCCTGGGCACCTCCCGATTGACTGCGGCCCAATCGGCCGCCGATGGGCGCCGCAGTCCGGCAGCGTGCGCGATGGCAGGAACATGCAGCAGCAGGTTAGTCGACCCGCCGAAGGCCGCGTGCAGCACCATGGCATTACGGATTGCGGCGTCGGTGATCACGTCGCGGGTTCCCAGGCCCAGTTGAGCCATGCGCAGGATTGCGCGTGCCGAGCGCGCGGCCGCATCGAGCCATATCGCCTGCCCCGAGGGCGCAAGCGCCGTGTGCGGCAGCGACAATCCGAGTGCCTCGGCCACCACCTGCGAGGTGGCAGCCGTCCCCAGAAACTGGCAACCGCCGCCGGGTGTGGCGCAGGTGCGGCAGCCGATCTCGGCGGCATACTCCAGCGTGATTTGGCCTTGCGCGTACCGTGCCCCGATGGACTGCACCTTGCCGGCATCCTCGCCGCTTTCAGGAAGCAGTGTGACTCCACCCGGAACCAGAATGCTGGGCAATGCGCCCGAGGAGGCGAGCGCCATCATCATTGCCGGCAGTCCCTTGTCGCAGGTGGCCACGCCGATCACGCCCTTCCGTGTGGGCAGCGAACGCATCAGCCGTCGCAGGACCATCGCCGCGTCGTTACGGTAGGGCAGCGAATCCAGCATCCCGTCCGTACCCTGGGTCCGGCCGTCGCATGGATCGGTGCACGCGCCGGCAAATGGAATGGCGCGCCGGCTTCGCAGTTCGCGAGCTGCCTCCGCCACCAGCAGCCCCACCTCCCAATGCCCAGTGTGGAAGCCAAGCGCGATCGGAGTTCCATCGTGCGCACGCATTCCGCCGTGGGTGCTCAGAATCAGGAATTCAGGGTCCAGCAGACGCGCCGGCTCCCACCCCATGCCCGCATCCTGGCTCAGCCCGAAGAGATTGCCCGACGGCTGTGTCAACAACATCTCTGCGGTGATCGGCAGCGTCCCGTCCGGTCCCGGCGCATGCGTCTTGACATCGTTGTACGCGGCATGGCCGCTCTCGAAAACCTGTTCTGCCGCGATCGAATTGCCTGGGTCAAAGGTCATGGTTTGGACAGGCCTCACGGACGAGTGTAGCCCGTGTGCCTGCCAGAAACCTCTCCAGGCGGCAAGTTGAAACCAGAACCGCTATACCGGAATGCCGTGATGCCTTCTCAAATCGTCCAAGCCTCGTTGGACGTAGGTCAGCTCTCTTTGATATCTGTCCAGTCTCTGCGCGTCTTTGACTTTGACCAGGACCCCCTCGATGGCGTGCGCCGTGTCCTGTACTAGCCATGCGTCGCGACAAGCCGACTCCAGTTCTCCATGAGACGCCAGAGCTGTGCATTGAGAGAGGGCCAACCGGCAAAAGCTGAGTTCGGCGTCCAGATACCGGCACCGGCGAGCCTACGCTTGGGGCGTTGCTGTTCCGGCTTGTCTGGCAATTTGATTCACCAGCGAACTGTAAGGCCTCACCTAATTCAATGTCTGTGCAGTTTTATACGAAAATGGCGCGAATTTCGGCCGGATGACCGCCCGGGCGGGGCGCGGCGAAGTATCAGAATCCGGAGAATTGGCTGCGATATACGGCCTTGATGTGATCCAGGCGTTGCGACAAGGATTGTGCCTGCTCGTCCAGGCCCAACTCCCGGGCCAGAGCGATGGCTTCGCCAAACGAATCCTTCGCTTCACTGTAGTGCCCGGCGGAACTGGAGTGCGTCCGCGGTTCGTAAAGCTGGTCGTAGGCGTCTTCGCCAGACCGAATGCACTGGTGCATCCGTTCGAGTTTGTTGTGTATCTCTTCTTCCTGCACATAACCTCCAGAACGGAATTCATCATGCGCCAGATTCGGCTGAGAGACAAGAGAGAATAACCAGCGACCAGGAGTCGTCGACCGTCGAGCGAACCGTGAGTGATCGGGATTAGCTGGGACTGGCTATATACTTGTGAGTCCTTTTACCGGGATGGTTTTCTGACGGCGAGGTGTGCGATGCGGCTGCTTGAGAGTCTGTGCCTTTACATGTTGACGTTGGCAGGGCTTGGTGGGTTTGCCGCAAACGCGCAAACCAGCGATAGTCCACGGCTGGTGGCGCAGTTGGCTTCAGGCCAGGTGATTGCCTGCGCGTACTCTCCCGATGGCCGCTCTGCGCTTACTGGTGGCAGGGAAGGCAAGGCGCGGCTCTGGGATGCTGCCACCGGAGAGGAACTCCAGTTCTTCCAGGGAGAAGCGTGGATCACGCATGTGGCCGTGTCCTCTGACAATCGGAATGTGCTCACCGTCAGCGTTCTCGATCAGAAGACCGCAGTGCAACTGTGGGATAAGGCGAGCGGAAAAGAACTCGGACGGATTTCGCAGCCGGCGGGCAACCTGCTCTTCGGGCTCGATTCCGCGGACGGGAGCACAATAACCACGGCCAATTGGGTTGAAAAGGACGACCAGGGCAATAAACTGCCGGCTGGCGGCGCGAAGATACAGATGTGGAATGTAATGACGGGCAAGGAGCTCAGCCATTTCCTGGTGCCGGGGGCGGGCGCGGTCGGGATGCTTACGGTTGTGTCTCCGAATGGGCGGAACCTCTTCTCAGGAGATGGCAATGGCCCCGCGGTGTGGGATGTCGAGACTGGCAAGCTGCTGCTGCGACTCGGGAACAATGACGGGGTGGTCAGCGCCGCTGCGTTTTCCGCCGACGGGAGCAAGGTGGCTTGGGGCACCATCCCCGGGGTAGTCCAGTTATGGGACTTGGGCGCCGGGAAACAGATGCAGCGCTTTGCTGCGGATGATCCGAGCAAGTTCATCGGCTCGGTGCAATCGGTGTCTATTTCTCCGGATGGCAGTCGCGTGCTGGTCGCAAGCAACGACGATGACGCCCGGCTGTGGGACGTTGCGACCGGCAAACAGATAGCCCTTTTTCAGGCCTCCGACGATCGCGTCAACGCTGCGGTGAATTGCGCCGCCATTTCTCCGGATGGCAGCCAGGTGCTGACCGCAGCCGACGACCAGACGGCCCGGCTCTGGAATGTGCAATCAGGCAAGGAACTCCGGCGCCTGATCGGAGAGGCCGACCAGGTCGCCGCCCTCGCTTTTGTCGACGGCGGACTTGGGATCGTGGAGGTGAGCGGAACCGGAATGGCCTGGCTGTGGGATGCGAAGAGCGGCGAGGCTCAGTTGCGCCCCATGATGTCTTCGAAGGGAAATCCGCCGCCGGCTGCTTCTACGCCAGGCGGCGCGGCTGCCCCGCCGCCGGTAAGTAGTACCGCCGCCGGGAGCTATTTGTCGCCCGTGGTCCTATCTCCCGATGGCCGGCGGCTCTTCCTGGCAGGCTTTCAGGGCGAGCAGGGAGTATGGGATGTGGCAACGGGGAAGGAGATTCAGAGCTTTCCGCCGCCAAACCTGGCTTTCGCAGCCGTGGATTTCTCCCCGGATGGGAGCAAGCTGCTGTCAGCAAATCACGGACCCACCTTCTCGCTGTGGGATGTTGGGACGGGAAAAGAAATCCAGCACTTTACCGTGGATCCGGGATGGCGCCCGTCCTTCCTTTATCCCGAGGGGGATTTTCGGGACGGTGTAGAGCACCTGGCCTTGTCGCCCGATGGCCACGAGGCGCTGACATCGGACTCAGAGGGATCGACCCGGTTGTGGAACGTGGATACAGGGAAACAAGTTCGGGTGATCAAGGTGAATACTCTCGAGGACCTGGCGGTTGGCTTCTCTCCTGATTCGCGCAAACTGATCACGGAGAATTCGGACGGGTCAGCCACCCTGCGCGATGCGAAGTCGGGAAAAGACCTCCAGCACTTTGACAAGGCTTCAGCGCCATCGTTTTCAGCCGACGGCCACCGCGTGCTGATGGGCGGCTCGGTCTGGAATGTGGATACCGGCAAAGAACTCCAGAGCTTCGGCGTGCCATCCGGTAGCGAGCCGACCTGGACCCTTTCTGCTGACGGGAACAAGGTACTGATGGGCACTCAGGACGGCGCCACGACGCTATGGGACGCCGGAACCGGCAAAGAACTCGCAACTCTGTACTGTCTCCGCGACGGCACTTGGGCGGTCGTCGATCCCGATAACCGCTTCGACACCGGCAACATCGACGCCATGGTTGCGCTGCATTGGGTGAATGACGGCGATCCAGTCCGGCTGTCACCGCTTGCGGCCTTCAAGGACGGCCATTACACGCCGGGCCTGCTCAAGTACATCCTCAGCGGGCAGCAGTTGCCGCCCGTCCAATCAACTGCTGCCGCCAGTCTCTAACGCCAAGTCGGACATCGCAATGTCCCGCCAGGAGCCGTCACGTATGCGTCGGCTAGCCCCGCCGAGCTCTGGCAGAGGCTTCTTTCTGACCCTGAATTGGAGGGTCCCAATCAAGTGATCCGTGGAGAATTCCCATAATACTGAGCAAAACTGACCACGCCCCAGCCTCGGTGCGATACTAGACATAGCACTGTAGCTGTAGCCTGTGATCGCAAGAAGAAGCAATTGCTATGGTTGAGCCGGAAAAAACTGCATTTGATGCCGCTGCCTTCTTGATGAGTGCCGGTCTGGGACGAAAGATCGTTCACTTTGCGCCCAAGCAGCCCTTCTTTTCCCAGGGAGACCCTGCGGATTCCATCTTCTATCTGCAGAAGGGCCGCGCAAAGGTCACGGTCGTCTCGCAAGCCGGCAAGGAAGCCACCATCACACTGCTCGCCGCACGCGACTTTGTGGGAGAAGGCGCCCTCGCGGCAGTGCCTGGACTGCGTTTATCCACGGCTACCGCCATAACCGCTTGCACCGTGCTCAAGATAAGCCGGGAAGAGATGGTCCGCGTAATGCATGAGGAGCACGACTTCTCCGACCTTTTTTTGAAGTTCCTGCTGGCCCGCAGCATGCGCATCCAGGCCGATATTGTCGATCAGCTCTTCAACTCAAGCGAGAAGCGCCTGGCGCGCATCCTGCTGCTGATGGCAGAATTCGGTAAGCCGGGCGAACCGGAGCAATTTATCCCCCAGGTCTCACAGGAGACACTGGCGGATATGATCGGCACCACCCGTTCACGGGTCAGCTTCTTCATGAACCGCTTCCGCAAGCTCGGCTTTATTGAGTACAACGGCCGTATCCGGGTCCACAAGTCGCTGCTCAACATAGTTCTGCTCGATCACCTTCCCCTTACGAAACCTAAGAACCTTTCAATTCCCCGCATTCCAGCCAAATAGCTCGAAACCGCCGACCCAAGTGAACTCAAGCCGCAGCGCCCTTGCCGGATCGGGCAAGAGGCGCGCTAAGAGCGGTTTGGACACTCCTGCGGGCATGGTCTCTATTGCTCAGACTCGGGCCATGGGGATGGCTAGAGTGAAGAACGTAAGGATAGATCGACAAGGCCCCTGACATCGCGAGGGCGCACCATGAGCGGTTTCAACATCCTTATGGTGGCTGATGTTGCTGGATTGTTCTTAACAGCAACAGGGCATACCACGCAACCAAAGGAACCGCAGACACCTTAAGGGGGTCACACATGCGCGGACTCAAGACTCTAGTTTCAACCACAGCATTGCTTGTGGGCCTGGCCCTGGCGCCAGCGGCCCAGGCGCAGATTTCCATCAGCATCGGCGTTCCACCCGTCTGTTCCTACGGCTACTACGGATATGCGCCATATGCCTGCGCACCCATGGGGTACTACGGGTCGGGATATTTCTACAACGGGATCTTTCTGGGCATGGGCCCCTGGGCCGGCTGGGGTTATGGCCACGGTTGGGGAGGCCATCGCTTTGTCAACGATGGCGGAGGAAGTTATCACGGCGGGGCCGGCCGCGTTACCTACCGTGCAGGATCTGGCGGAGCGCAGCCGTCTCACAGCGCCGCAGTCCATACCACCGCTGCCGTTTCCCATGCTGGTGGTGCACGTCCCGCTGTAGTTACATCGCACGCCGCGGCTCCGCATGCCTCGGCTCCGCATGCTTCGGCTCCGCATGCTTCGGCTCCGCATGCCTCGGCTCCAAGAGGCGGTGGTGGCGGTGGTGCGTCGCACGGTGGCGACGCCCGCAAGTAACTCGTCGATCCAGCATCGGGCGGCAGAGCTTACCGGCTTTGCCGCCTTGTACTTGGGAGAATTGAACAGAAACGCACTCAATTCCGGGCGTAAACGGAATCCCAGAATAACCAATCTGCGACGAGCGACTTTTCGATGAGCAACAACATTACCTTCGACTCCACCGCGTTCCTCGCCAATGCCGGTCTCGGCCGGACTATTGTCGAACTCAAGCCGAAGGAAACATTCTTTTGCCAGGGAGACGCCGCCGACTCCGTGTTTTACCTGCAAAAGGGCCGTGCGAGAGTCACCGTCGTTTCGAAGAACGGCAAAGAGGCTACCATCACTCTCCTGGCTGCCAGCGATTTCGTTGGCGAGGAATCGCTCGCCACCATCGTTGGGTTGCATCTGGCAACCGCCACTGCGGTGAACAACTGCACCGCACTCAAGATCGACAGAAGCGAAATGATCCGAGTGATGCATGACGAGCCCGCAATCGCCGAAATATTCCTCAAGTTCCTGTTGGCACGCAGTATGCGAAGCCAGGCCGATCTCGTCGATCAGCTTTTCAACTCCAGCGAAAAGCGCCTGGCGCGCATTCTGCTGCTGATGGCGGAATTCGGCAAACCGGGCCAGCCGGAAACTTCCATTCCTCCGATTACCCAGGAGACACTGGCGGATATGATCGGGACTACCCGCTCTCGCGTCAGCTTTTTTATGAATCGTTTTCGCAGGCTCGGTTTTATCAGCTACGACGGCCGCGTCCAGGTACACAAGTCGCTGCTCAATGTCGTCCTGCTCGATCAACTGCCCGACCAAAACGCCCAGAAGCCCGCCATTCTCCCTATTCCATAGGTGCGCTTGCGGCAGAGCGGACGCCTAAGGCTTAGGTGTTGAAATGGCAGAACTCACGGTCGGCAACTCTGGAACTGTTCTGGGCGAGGTTGCCGCCTGCGATTGCTTGGTCGGGGGAATCACTGCCCCGGACGGATAGAAGATAATCTGCACCGATCCCCATCCAACATCGGAGTTGCTCTCCGCCTGCTTGCCCCTTCCCAGAGTCCTGAGGTGGCTATCGTCGAATCCATAGGTCTCGACCAGATACTCCCGCACCACCATGGCTCTGCCTTCCGTCAGAACCAGGTCCTTCTGGGCATCGCCATTTGCTCCGGCGGATACAACAACTACCGCATATCCGTATTGATTGTCAGCCAGGAATTCGCCGCAGCCATTCAGAGATTTCTGGTTCTTCAGCTTTGCCGAATCGATCTTGTCGAAGAGCTGTTTCGAGGAGTACGTGAACGTCTTCATGGGCGGGTCTGCCGGCAGTTGTCCAATCTCATTGGCTGCCAGGTCAGCGGAATCCTCGTATCCCCGCTTGTTGAAGTATCCGCTCAGGAAAAAGTTGTGCTTCAACGCTTCCATGTCTTCCTGGAAGTCGGTAACGCCTGCCTGCGCCTGGACCATCGTGTCGCGCGCGTCACTCGCTGTCTGATCCAGGTTCGCATAAAGCTGCTTGTCATTGACCAGCGCTCCCGCCGTTCCCTGGCCGGTATCAATCTTCGCGCTGATCGATGCTAGATTCGCCGTCATCAGCGAAGCATTCTGGACGGTCTGCTGACTAGAGTCCAGGATTGCATTGGTTTTCTTGATCAGATCGGCCATCTCCAGTGGCGGCTCGCTCGCAATCATGTCTCCGCCCCGTACATCGGGTTTTCCGGGGGAACCGAACGAAATCGCCAAGTACTGGTTGCCCAGCAGTCCTTCCGTTTCGATCGATGCCACCGAGTCTTGCTTGATGATCTCGTGGGTCGACTTGCTTAGATCCATAACTACCGTGACTTTCCCTCCCGGCTCGTGAGGCAGATCGATAGAACGCACAGTCCCGCTGTGGACACCGCCCACCTCAACATCTGCCCCGGCCGACAGGCCTGCCACAGTAGCGAACTGTGACTTCAACTGATACGTGGAGCTAAATAAATACTGGTGGTTCCCGATAATGACTGTACCCAACACTAAAATTCCCAGTGTCGCGACAATAAATGCGCCCAGTCGTGCTGATCTTGACATGTGCCCTCCTACGAATGCTTGAGAAACTGCTGGACAAACTCGATATCGCTCTTTTGAAGTTCTGCGAAACTGCCCTCGATAACCACACTTCCCGCATCAATCAAAGCCAGGCGGCCAGCGATCGTTTTGGCGCTATGCAGATCGTGAGTTACCACGATCGATGCCATCTGATGTTCTGTTTGGAGCTTGAGAATCAAGTCGTCGATCTCCGCAGAGCTGATCGGATCGAGGCCGGCGGTGGGTTCGTCGAGCAGAAGAATGTCCGGCTTCAAAGCCAATGCGCGCGCCAGCCCCACGCGTTTCTGCATGCCGCCCGAAATATCCGAAGGCATCTTTTCCAGATGGCCTTCCATCCCCACTTCGGCCAACAACTGCCGCGCCTGGTCGCGCTGCATGGATTTCGAAATCTCCTTGCAGTGGTGTTGCAGCGGAAACATCACATTCTGCTCAACCGTCAGCGAGTCGTACAGCGCCGAATGCTGAAACGAGAATCCCATCTTCAACCGGACAGAGCTCAGATGATCGAGATCCAGGCCTTCAATGTCTTGTCCGTGAATGCACACCGCTCCTGAGTCAGGCTTCTGCAGGCCGATAATGATCCTCAGTAATACGCTCTTTCCGGTGCCGCTCCGTCCGAGTACCGCCAGGGTCTCGCCGCGGCTCACGCTCAAGTTGATCCCGTTCAGCACCTTTTGCTCTCCAAAGGACTTATGCAGGTCGACGACAGAGACAGCCGGAGCGCTGCCGTTTCTCTCGGCTTCTTCTCGTGTTGGCGTCGTTGTGCAGAGCGTTGCCATATGTAGTTGCGGTTCTCTTGGCCTTCGTGCCTACGGGAAAAAAATAATGATGAACTTCACCAGGACGACATCCGCCAGGATGACGAACAAAGAGGACAGGACGACGGAGCTGGTTGCGGCCCGGCCCACGCCCGCAGCGCCTCCCCGTGTACGCATACCCTGAAAGCAGGAAATCATCCCGATAATCAGGCCGAATACAGCGGTCTTGAACGTGGGTGGCAGAAAGTCGTTCAGAGTGTCGCCCCTGAAAGCGCTATTGATGAACTGCTGCAACGAGAGCGGCTCGGCGATCGCCTGCGTGATCCAGCCCACCAGCACACCACAGAAATCAGAGGCGAGCGTCAGCAAGGGCAGCATCAGGATGCAGGCTAGAATGCGGGTGACGGCCAGCAACTTATAAGGATTTACCGCCGATGCCTCGATGGCATCGATCTGCTCCGTCACCTTCATCGACGCCAACTCCGCGCCAATGCCGGCCCCTACTCGGCCGCTCACAATCAGGCCGGTAATGATCGGACCAGTCTCGTGAATGACGGAGTAAACAATAGCGGCTGGAAGCATCGACTTCGCCCCAAATCGAGTCAGGCTATAGCGGGCTTCCAGAGAGAGTACGGCCCCGATGGCAGCTCCGGCCGCTGCCACCAGAGGCAGCGACATGGATCCGATTTCGTCGAGTTGGCGAATTAACTCGCGAAATTCAAACGGCGGCGTGACTGCCGCACGCGCAACCTGCCAGGAAAATATTGCGAGGTCACCGAACCACTCGAGAAAAGTGTTGATGGGTCCCAGGCTGGCGCCCAGTCCCGAAGGCGCAGATTGCTCAGAGGAAGCCCCAATGTCCCCGGCCGCATTCAATTCGCGCTCGCTCACTGGCTCAAACCTGGATCGGGCGCGCCGTGCCGGCTGTTGAGGTGCATACGCGAGAGCCACGAGCGCGGAGACGTATACAGGAACTCCAATGCGATGTTCCCGCCCATATACTCCAGCAGGCTATAGTTGCCAATCCGGAACGCATCCTTGGCTCCATAACGGTTGGGGTACCAGGCATACACAGCCGTGAACGAACCCGCATACGGCCCCACGAGGGCAGGGAATGAGAACATTCGACGACCACCCTCGCCAGTGCGTGCCGTGAAGGTCGAAACCACGGCATGGCCCAGCCGCGGAATCACTCCGTTGCACTCGCAGCGATAGTAGAGCGGGTCCTGCCCTAAAGCTTCCGACAACGCATACCGCGTCGTCGTGCTCACCGTCTCGATTCCGAAGTCGGAGCCGAATCGCTTGCCATACCCCTCCACACTGCCACCCCATTCCGGAGGAGAATTGTCGAACTGATCAATGCCGGCTGTAACTGCGACGACCGCGAAGGGGTACGGTCCGAACGTATCGAAAAGGTAGTTGTGAAGCTTCGTCGTTTGCGTCGGCTGCGTGTAAGTCAAGTAGGATTGCGATGCGATCGTGCCCGTGCCAACGGTTGCGGATGTTGCCGAAACAGCCCATGTTTGCGCGTCCCCGCGGACTGGCAGAGTCGCCAGGCAAGTAGCCGCTAGTAACATCAGCATCGATCGATAGAGGTCCACGACGGGCAGGCGATCAAAGAACGCCGAGACCCAACGCGGGGCTACTAATCCGAGCATCGGTTGCCTATGGCAGCCAGCGTTCGCGAGTTTCCTATAGCGCACTTCGGCGCCCGCTCACTAGGTTGATCACCAGAATCACCAGCGCCACGACCAGAAGAAGGTGGATCAGCCCTCCGGCAATATGGAAGCTGAAACCAAGCAGCCACAAAACCAGAAGCACCACGAAGATTGTCCAAAGCATATGCACCGCCCTCCCCAGACACTTGGGGATACTTCCCAAGCTAGCGGCACAGTCGCAATCTGTCTGAGCAATAAGGCTCACCTGCCGGATCGGAGTATGCGTTTCTTCTTCCGGCCGACTTTAGCTTGGGTTGTCCGGTGGGCATCTGCGGCTAGTCTGTATCCCTGCCGCTCATATGCAGGCGCGCGTTACGGACGGCCTCAATAAACCTGCGCGCAAGCTCATGAATCCAGTTGTCTTGCCGGGTCAGCAGAGCTTTCCTGGGCATCAGTTCCGAACCGATTCCCAGAGCTGAGGCGCCGGCAAAAATAAAATTTGCAGCCGTAAGCTGGTTCACCCCACCCGACGCAATTAGAGGAATCTGGGGCATGGGAGTCTTCAGCGCCCGAATGTACTGATCTCCACCCACCTGGGCGCAGGGAAATATCTTCACAAAGTCCGCCCCTGCCTTCCATGCGGTAATCACTTCCGTCGGAGTCAGGGCGCCGGGCATTGCGAGCAGCTCACTCTTGAGTGTGAATTCCATCACGTCCGGAACCAATCCGGGACTGGTGATGAACCGGGCGCCAGCATCCAGGCAGCGCCGCGCCGTCTCAGTGTCCAGTATGGTTCCCGCACCAACGATGAAATCCGGGTAATTCCGTGACAACTGCGCAATCACATTCACCGCGTCCGGCACGGTATTTGTGATTTCAACGATGGGGATGCCCGCTTCGTAGACCGTCTCCGCTGCAAAGATCGCCAGGTCCGCCGCATCGACACGGACGCTGGGCATAATTCCTGCCTCAACGATTCGAGCGAACACTTCTTTTCTACTCATGGGGATAACCTTTTCGAAATGCGGCCAGTTTCGTGCGTCAAAGCCTAACTTGCGAAATGCTCCTCTGGAGTGGGTAACACGTCAGTCTCTCTTGCTACCCACACATAGAGAGTTGGCAGGATGAAAATGCTCAGGACAAGGCTCGCCATCAGACCTCCGACGATAACGATGGCAAAGGGTTTTTGCGAATCGGATCCAATTCCATGCGACATCGCAGCCGGAAGCAGGCCTAGTGTAGCCACCAGCATGGTCATCATGATCGGGCGCAGCCGCAACACAGCGCCTTCGATCGCCGCCCCCTCGATGGTCATGCCGCTGGCGCGGAGTTGATTGATGTACTCCAGCATGATGACCCCGGTCTGCACCGACACCCCAAATAGCGCCAGGAAGCCAACGCTGGACGACACGCTGATATTGGTATGCGTCAGCAACAGCGCCACCGATCCGCCCACCGGTGCCAGCGCCACGTTGACCAGAATCAGCGACGCCCACTTGAACGACTGGAACATCATGTACAGGATGATGAAGATCAGCAACACCGTCAGCGGCACGATCAACGCCAGTCGCTTGTCGGCGCGCTGCTTGCTCTCGTACTCCCCGGCCCAAACGAAGTGGTATCCCTTGGCCAGCGAGACATTCTTGTTCACCTTGTCGATCGCTTCCTCAACCGTGCTCCCCAGGTCGCGATCGCGCACGCTGTACTTCACCGCGATGTACCGCTGTTCGCCTTCCCGGTAGATCTCCTCGGCGCCGTCACTGGTATCGATGGTGGTCAACTGCGCCAGCGAGACGCGCTCGCCTGAAGGAGACAGCAGGCGCACACTCTCAATCGCCTGTCGCGTGTCGCGGTACTGCTTCTGGTAGCGCAGCACCAGGTCGTATTGCGCCTCGCCGATCAGCATGGTGCTGACGGCATTTCCGCCAACCGCGGTCTGGATCGCGTCCTGAATATCCGCTACGTTGATGCCGAAGCGCGCAGCCGCTTTCCGGTCGACTTTGAAGGTCAGATTGGGCTGGCCGATGATGCGGAAGAGCCCAAGGTCATGAACGCCCGGAACCTTGCTCATTACGCTCACCACCTCATTGCCCTTCTCTTCCAGGGTCTTCAGATCGTCGCCATAGATCTTTACCGACAGCTCGCCCTTCACCCCGCTCACCGCCTCTTCCATGTTGTCTTCAATCGGCTGCGAGAAACCCCAGATCACGCCTGGAATCGTGGCCAGTTGTTCATTCATCGAGGCGATCAGGTTGTCCTTGTCCCCACCGAAGACCGGCCTCCACTGCTCCTTGGGCTTCAGATCGACAAAGTATTCTGTGTCGAAGAAACCCGTCGAGTCGGTGCCGTCGTCGGGTCGGCCAATCTGGTCGACTACCTCGGTGGCTTCCGGATAGCTGGCCAATATAAGCCGCGCCTTATTCGAAATAGCCAGGGCCTCGTCGGGTCCGGTCGAAGGCGCCAGCGAGCCGCGAACCCACATCGCTCCTTCATCCAGATGGGGCAGAAACTCGGAGCCAATCACCGCGCTCAGCAGGTACATCGCCATCACAAAACCGGCCAGGCCAATCCCAATCGGAACTGCCCGGTGATGAATCGCCCACGTCACGCCCTTCCGATAGCGCTCTCTCAAGTACTCCATCGCCGCGTTCCGCCACTCCTTCGCGCCCTTGGGGAAGAAGAAGCTCGCCATTACCGGCGCAACAATCATCGAGTAGGTCAGCGCTCCCAGCAGGGCAAACGCCACGGTCCACGCCATCGGTTTGAACAGCCGGCCTTCGACCGCCTGCAGCGTAAAGATGGGCAGATAGGCGGTGATAATGATGCCGATGGCGTAGAAAACCGGCCGCTGCACCTCGTGGGCGGCCTCGCGGATCTTGTCCTGCGGGGTCAGATCGCTGTGGTTAGGACGATTTAGATGGCGCACGATGTTCTCCACCATCACCACCGCACCGTCGACGACCATGCCGAAGTCCAGCGCGCCCAGCGAGAGCAGGTTCGCCGGAATCCCCTTCAGGCTGAGACAAATCGAGGCGAACAGCAGCGAAAACGGGATGGTCAGGGCGACAATGATCGCGCCCCGAACATTGCCCAGAAACAGCATCAGAATGATGACAACCAGAATGATGCCTTCGGTTAGATTGTGCAGCACCGTATGTGTGGTCAGATGAATCAGATCGCTGCGATCGAGGAAGGGCACAACCGTCACGCCCTTGGGCAGGATGAAGTCGTTCAACTCCTTGACCTTCGCCTCAACCCCCTTCAGTGCCGGGTCCGCGTCCGCGCCCTTTTGCAGCAGCACCGCACCTTCCACCACGTCCGGGTTGTCGATCAGTTTGCCGTTCTCGGCCCGGTAGGTCTTGGATATCTGTCCCAGCCGGATCTTGGGCCCCTGGTCGACCACGGCGATGTCTTTGATGCGGATCGCCGCGCCTGCATTCGTCTTAACCACCGTGTCTTCAATCTGCTCCACGGTCTGGTACAGGCCTGCCGCCTGAACATTGATCTGCTGCGCCCCGGCTACGATGAAGCTGCCGCCTGCGTTGGCATTGTTGTTGGCTAACTGCTGCTCAATCTGGCCGATGCTCAAGCCATACGAGATGAGCTTATCCGGGTCCAGGCGGATCTGGTACTCCTTGGTCAGGCCGCCGAAACTGGCTACGTCGACAATCCCTGGTACGCTCTTGAACTGCTTGGTCAGCGTCCAGTCTTCTAGCGACTTCTGCTCCATCACGTCGATGTTCGGGTTCTTGCTGTCGATGGTGTACCAGTAAATCTGGCCGACCGGACTCCAGTCTGTCTGCAGTTGCGGTACCAGGCCCGCGGGCAGAGCGACCATGCCCAGCCGCTCCAGTACGCGCTCGCGATTCCAGCTATTGTCGGAATTGTCGTTGAAGTTCATCATCAGGCTCGAAATGCCGGCCAGGCTGAACGAGCGCACATTCTTCAGGTCTGGGATTCCAGCCATCTGAATCTCGGTGGGAACCGTAATCTGCTTCTCGATGTCCTCGGCCGAGTGCCCCGGCCACTGCGTGATGACGTTCACATAGTTGTCCGCAACGTCGGGATAGGCGTCGACGGGGAGATTGTGGAATGAAATCGCTCCCCAGACAAAGAGCAGGAGCGCGACCGCCAAAATCAGAAAGCGGTTCTTAAGGGCAAAGTCGACGACGCTCTTGATCATTGGGACTCCAGCGTTGCTTCGAGTTGAAGCACATTGGAAACCACCTGTTGACCGGGATTGATGCCGGAGAGGATTCGTTGCCGGTTGCCGGCCAGCATCTCGCCGGAGGTCACCTCAA
>JBELAH010000003.1:0-335374 GCA_049509035.1 Acidobacteriaceae bacterium | reverse complement strand
GTGAGTTCGCTCTCGTTTCCAAATGCTTCGCGCTGTGAACTCCCTCATGAAGCAAGGCTTGGTGCAAGGGCAGATTTGAATGGAAGGGTTCAATGCGAGATAGGTCGAATGAGCATAGACTACCTCATCCCCTGGGCATTCGCAGGCTATCTTTTGGTTATACCCGAGGAGGACTTAAATACCTACGGCACAGTCAGTTACTGTCCGCCCCGTTGGCAGATCAACCTGGCGTTCCGTCTTCAACGGGAGCCTCGCTCACTTGCGGCAGTTCTGCAAACCGGTAGCCGACATAGGCATCGGTGAGCAGGTACTTCGGATCTGACGGATCGTTCTCAATCTTCTTCCGCAGTTGGCGGACAAAGGTCCGCAAGTAATCCACCTCCTGGCGGTAGTCCGGTCCCCAGACGGAAGTCAAAAGTTTGCCGTATGTGACTGCGCGGCCCGCATGGGTCATCAAATAGTACAAAATGTCGTATTCCTTGCGCGTCAGGTGGATTGGCTGACCCGACTTGCTGACGGCGCGGCGCGTTGGAACCACCTGGATCTCGCCGATCAAAAGCGGCGCATCCTCGTTCCGTTCCGGAGCCTGCGCGCGGCGCACGGCGGAGCGCATGCGGGCCACACACTCGCGCACGCTGAACGGCTTGGTAATGTAGTCATCTGCTCCTGACTCCAGCGCTTCCACCTTCTGTTCTTCGTCGTCGACCACTGTCAGCATCAGGATGGGCAGACGCGGGGCCAGCGATCGCAGCCGCGCCAGTGTCTTCATGCCACCCATGCCGGGCATGTTGACGTCGAGCAGGACCACATCGAACGTCTGCGACTGCGCCAGGTGCAGCGCCTCTTCGCCGCGAGACGCCTCGGTGGTAACAAATCCCATCTCGCTAAGTGGAGTGCGCAGCGCGCGTCGAATGGACGGCTCGTCGTCCACGATCAGCACGCGAATGGCAGAGCCCTGGGAAGTCATGGACGAGCGCCTCCTTGCGGGGTCGTTGGCAGGGACGCGTAAAACGTGGTTCCCTTCTCGATGTCACTGGTGACCCACACGTGACCACCCTGGGCCTGGGCTGTGCGCTTGGCTACCGAGAGGCCGATTCCGGTGCCCGGCACCCGGTTCGAAGCCGCCGAAGACCGGTAGTAGCGATCGAAGATTCGCTCGTAGTCGGCGGGTGGGATTGCAGGGCCAAAACTGTGCACCGAGAAGATGACCTCGGTCGCGTGCTCGGCGGCCTGAACGGTAACCTCGGTGCCGGCCACGCCATACTTCGCCGCATTCTCGACGTACTGGGTCAACAAAACGACCAGAAGGCTGCGGTCGCAGAAGATCGACAGATCGTCGCGCGAAATCACAATTTTCACCGACACACTCGCAAGTTGGTCTTTGAGGCTCGCCACTACATCTTCAAACAGCGGCGCAACCGCAACTTTTTCCACACGTGGAATCATATCCGACGACTGCATCCGTGCCGTCTTCAGCAGGCGGGTGGTCAGGCGGCTGAGCAGCGCGGTCTGCTCCTCAATCTGCGCCACCAGTCCAGCCTGGGCAGGGGACAGCCTGCCCAGCGCGCTCAACCCTTCACTGGCTGCTCCAATTACGGTCAGAGGCGTCTTGTATGCGTGGGCGAGGCTGTCGAGCACAGTAGTTCGCAACTGTTCGGCCTGCCGCGCGCTCTCAGTACGGCTTTCATTGGCGAACGAGTGGTAACGATCAAACGTGATCGCGACCACCGAAGCGATGGCATTCGCCATCCGGTCGCGCGTCTCCCCGCGCAGTATCATCGCGCCAATGGGCAGATTACCCATGTGGAGGACTCTTCGGCTCAGCCCAGTCTCCGGATCGTCACTCACCGTCTCAAAGGTACAAATGTTCTGCAGCACATCCTTCAGGTCGTCGAACCAGTCCCCGGTCGCATAGACTTCGCGCAGATCGGCGTCGAAGATGGCCACCGATTCCACCTGGAAAATGGACTGCACGAGGGTCGCCAGCGATTGCCCCGGTTTGCGGTGCGGATCAAGCTTCGTTGTTTCGTAGATCAACGTGCAAAGTTGGTCCGCCTCGGGCGGGAACGGCGCTGCCGGCTGGGTTGGCTGCTCTGAGCGTTTGCCGGCCGCAAACACGCGTCGGAAACCAATCATTTGCACTCCGTCGACGGTTCAGATCTCGCGTGTCGTCTGGCACACAGGGACTGGAACTCCGGAAAAGTTCCCTGCACAACTGCCAGGGAAACATGAATGGGATCGGAGAACTCCCTTCCCCAAGGCTCAAGGGGTAGAACTCATCGACGAACCCGCGGCTGGCCTACATACCAGAAGACTTATGAAGTTAGTAGAGTGTCTGCTGAAGATTCTAGCATCCTCCCGCAATGAATTAACCCTCCTTTACTCAAGTTGCAAGAAAAAGCGAATCCTTACGTTTTCCTTATGGATTCTTTATAACTTCCTTGCGTTCATAGAAGGTATCCGGGAGACAAAAACAATTCCCCGGCGACCCAACAGGGCGCCGAACAAGTGGAATACCCAGGGCGCAGATTGCCATGGTGTCTTCCCTAAAAGCTGAACCTGCAAGCGATTTCATGGAGGAACGAACCGAATGGATTTCAAACCGCACAGCGTTGTGTTAGGTATGGCCGGAGTAGTCTTGTCTCTCGCCATTGTCGCGGGAGCTCAGACGCCGAGCACCCCACCACCCCCAACCCCTGCCCCCGAATCCACTCCGGCCGCTGCTCCAGCCGCTGCCGCTCCTGCTCCCGCCCCAGTCTGGAGCGTCGGAACCATCGATTTCAGCGGTTACCTTGACGGGTATTTCAGCTATAACAACAACCGCCCGCAGAGCATGACCAATGAATACTACAACTTCGACGACCAGGATAATTTCAATCTCGAGGCGGCGAAGGTGACCCTCAATCACGATCCCGATCCCATCGGGGCGCACGTGGACGTCCTCTTCGGCCGCACCAACACGTTCCTTCAATCCAATGGCCTGGGAATCAACTACATCGAGCAGGCCTACATCAGCGTGAAGCCTCCCAAGGCCAAGGGCTTTGAGCTTGACGCCGGCCAGTTTGCCACGTCAGCCGGCCAGGAAGTCATTGAAACCATGAATAACTGGAGCTACTCGCACGGGTTGCTCTTCTCCTACGCAATTCCCTACTACCACTTCGGGGTGCGCACCTCGATGCCCGTGTCCAAGGTCTGGACCGTCGGCGCGCAGGTCGTAAATGGCTGGAACAACGTGACCGCCTATAACGGAGGCGTCACAGTCGGCCTGACCAGTTCCCTGGTCAAACCCAAGTACACCTGGAACTTCAACTACTACACCGGCCCTGAGAACAGCGGGCTTCCACCTCAGTACGCCGGCACGCAGAAGGGCTATCGCAATCTGTTCGACACCACTCTGCTGCTGACTCCCAATGCAAAGTTCAACGCCTATATCAACTACGACTACGGCCAGAACCGCATTCCCGGGTACTCCTACAGCAACGACGAGGAGGGCACAACGAAGGTCAAGTCGTTGGATCCTCACTGGCAAGGCATAGCGATCTCGGCCCGTCAGCAGATCACTCCCAATGCCGCGATCGTTTTCCGGTACGAGTACTTCTCCGACAACCAGGGTTACGCAACCGGGTTGGACTACGAGACGTATTCCGGCTTCACCGCCACCGACTACTTGTACCAGACGACCTACTTCAAGACGAATATCCAGGAGTGCACGGCAACCTATGAATACAAGTGGGTCGCGGGGCTGCTGGTTCGCGTGGAGTACCGCATCGACTGGTCCAACAAGAAGCTCTTCAACTATGGCAACGACGTCAACTACCCCCCATACGGTCCCACCAAGGACGCTCAGAACACCGCAACCGTCGGCCTGATCGCCTTCTTCGGTCCAAAGCGCTAACCCCCGGCCGCGTCTTCGGATGCTCGAGGGCGCGGTCTCAAATCTCTCGCATTTTGTTGAGGAATCGAGCGACCCACACAGAATCCTTATGTCTGTCAGTACACAATATCCATAATCTTTCAACACCAGGAGACAGCTCATGGCAGAAGAGACAACCGCCCCGCAAATGCAGAAAACCCTTGGTCTGACCGGATTGACCAGCAATGCAATGGCTCTCATCGCGCCAGGGGCCTTCCTTTGGCTGACCTTTGCCATCCAGGCAAACACCGGCGCGACCGCTCCATCCATGTGGATTGGGATCTTCGCGGCTTTGTTGCTCTGTCTGGCAACCGCCGTCTCCTATGCCGAGATCTCCAAGCTCTATCCCGGGACCGGCTCCAGCTACTACTACGCCGAACAGGCCTTGCTGTCGAAGGACACGGCCTTCAAGTATGCCCGGCTCGCCAAGTTCGTCGTCGGCTGGGGCTCCCACCTCTACTACTGGGTGTACCCGGGCGTGATGGTTGGCGTCACCGGCGTCTTTGTGGGCTATGTGGTTGGTTTCCTTTATCCCAGCTTCATGAGCGGGTCCAACCCCGGACCTATCTTTATGGCCCTGGTTGCGATCGTCTTCACCTTCGCCGTCACCTGGATTGCGCAGCGGGGTGCCAACGCCTCCACCGCCGTCAACCTGGCCATCAACGTCATTCAGATATCAGCGCTGGTTCTGTTCAGCATTCTTGCCATCGGATATCGCTCCAACCACCCCGAAGGCTCCAAGGCGTTGAACTATGACTCGGCGTCACTGGCCACTTACACCTATAACTTCGCCACCAAGGCCGACGGCACCGTCATCCGCGACGCCAGCGGAGTTCCTCAGCCGCAACTGGACGCCGCCGGCAAGCCGGTCCCGTTCGCCATCAGCTACGCTCCGTATGACTCAACCGGCAAGCTCTTCCAGGCGCACCCCAACGCTGCGTCGGTCGTCTCTATCCACAGCTTCAACTGGATGATGATTCAGGCCACGGTCGCCATCCTTATCCTGGTCGGCTTCGAATCGGTCACATCGATGGGCGGTGAAGCCAGGAACGCCAAGCGCGACATCCCTATGGCGGTAATCTTTTCGCTGCTCATCCAGGGACTGGTGTGTTATCTCATCGAGTATTTTGCGGCGAACTTCTTCCTCAACTCGGGCTACACCATGCAGAGCGCGCTGGGGTCCGCAGCGCCCATCGGCGACATGATGATCATTGTCGGCGATGCCCTGCTTGGACAAGGGCATGGCAAGTACTTCATGCTGGCTGAGGCCGTCACCGTCTTCCTGGCGCTGATCGGTACCACCCTGGCCTGCATGAATACCGGCGCCCGCGTGACCTACGCGATGGGCAAGGACGATGAGGCGCCCGAGCACTTCGGCATGCTTCACTCGAAGACCCTCAGCCCTCACCGTGCCCTGCGGACCCTGTCCTTCATCACGGCAGTAATCGGCGTGATCTCCGTCTCGGTGCTGTTTGGAGACGCGTCCGCGCTTCCGGATGCCACCATTGCAGCCCTGCCCCACGGCATCTTCTCCAGCGTGGGCTACCTCCCGCACGATACGCTGGCCAAGCTGCCCAACTCGCTGTTGATGATCACCCTGGTCTCCAACTTCGGGACGTTCATCCTCTATGCGCTTAGCTGCATCCTGTGCATGGTCGCCTACCACAAGCGTCCCGATCACAGCCTGATCAAACACACGCTTATTCCGCTGTTTGGCGTCCTGGCGAACATCGGTTGCATGATGTTCTACCTGATCGGACCGTTCCTGGGCATAGGTACTGCGAAAGAACCGATTGGCGCACTCATCATCGCTGCCCTCTGGGGCGCATATGGGGCCTTCTACTTCCTGAAATCTTCCAAGGCCAAGGGAAGGAGTGTAATGCTCACAAGCAAGGCGCAGCAGGTGTCGTAGTCCGGTAAACGAAACGCCAAGCTGTACGCGCAAGTTGATTAGAGCTCCGCCCCTCCGGGCAGCATCGGAGGGGCGGAACTCCTTCAGCTTCGCAAACAGCCGACCTCCCGCAACGACAACCGGCCAAACGGGCAGGGTGGTGAACTTCCATGTTGGATGTGGTCTTTGGACAAGCAAGCGATCCCGGCCGAGTGCGCCCGCACAACGAAGACGCCGTCGGCTTCTTTATTCCCCGATCGCGCCAGGAATCGCGGTCTCGCGGCTGGATGTTTGTGGTCGCCGACGGCGTAGGCGGACTGGATCTCGGAGAACTCGCCTCCGCCAAGGCAATCGAGGTGATCACCGAGGAGTTTGCCCGCTCGGCCGAAGGAACTTCGCTGCCCAGCCTGCTGCCGAGTTTAATCCAGCAAGCTAACTCCGCGGTTCACGACGAGGGCCTCCATCCGGACCGGCGCGGGCGCCACATGGCCACCACCGTCGTCGCCTGTGTGCTGCGCCAGGATCAGGCCGTCATCGTGCATGTGGGAGACTCGCGCTGCTACCAGGTGCGCGACGGCAAGGCTGTCCAGCTCACCCGCGACCACACATGGGTATCGGAGCAGCGCAAACTCGGCCTCATCACGGCCGCCGAGGCGGAGCGCTCGGAGAGCCGCCACGTCCTCACCCGCTCGCTCGGTCCCGAGCTGTTTGTCACCCCCGATACCAGCAGCGTCTCGCTGAAGCCCGGCGATGTGCTGGTGCTTTGCACCGACGGCCTCTACGACGGCCTGTACCCGGAAGACATCGCCCGCATCGCTTCGCAGGACAAGGACGCCGACGCCATCGCGCGCGAACTCGTGAAATATGCGGTCGAAGTCGATGGCTCCGACAACGCGACCGCCCAGGTCATCCAGGTCCGCTCCATCGAACCCATGGGGATGTATCGCGGGCGCCTCTACCCGCTTCCCATCCAGCCGTAACCTCAGTCGATACGCGCTCGCAGCGGGCTACCGTGGAGGTGCAGGCGGGGCCGCTGGGCGACCTGGGAAAGCACGCATGACGCGCACGGCGGCCTCGGTAGGAAGCTGGTCTTTGCATAACTCCAACACCTCGATGCACTGCAACGCGGTCTGCGACGCCTCGTTGGTCTGCAATCTGGCGTCTTCCTCAACCGGGCGGAGCGAGTCCGGCCCGGAGACCACGTGCGGGTTGGCAATGCCACCACCCTGCGTCAACAGCGTAGCGATCGCTTTCTTCGCGAACGCGACGTTCCCGGTCTTCGCATAGGCATAAGCCGCCAGGCGCGCCCCGCTCTGACCCGGCGGCACGTACTGGGCGTCCGCGCCCTCGTTGTGCGTGGTCCGGTCCTTGTCCCACACCTCGGCCGGCGCAATGCCGAGACGGCACAGCTTCAACCACGCCTCTTCGAAATCCTTGCGACCGAGCAGCGGAACCAGTTCGAACATCACTTCGCCGCCGCCCTGGATGGTAGCGAGGTTGTAATTGGCCGGCATCAACGCGTGCGTCTGCGGGTTGGGGATTGCGGTCAGTTTGCCGGTGGCGTTGTCGAACCCGACTGTGGCCGCCAGCGCCTTCGAATTCATCTCCGGCTTGCCCGTCTCCAGCCCATACGGCATCGCCAGGATCGAATCGACACCGGCCAGAATCTTATCGCGCCAATGATGGTCGCCCGTCCGCTCCCACTCGGCCATCCAGTTGCCAGCCAGTGCAAACCAGTCCGGCCCGATGCGGAGGCGCACCGGCGGCTCTTCCGGCCCGCGCGGCTCCGCCTCGCGCATGGGATCGTAGTTGCCGACACCAATTCCCGCATACTCAGCAGCCTCGTGAATGATGTCGCCGGTGCGCTCGTCGGTCGTCAGATAGTAAAAGGGGCGCCAGTGCGCGGCCTGGCTGACGCGGGCTTCCTTGGCGCCATCGCCCCATTTGACAACATTGTGGCGCGAGCCCAGCCCGCGCATGGGGCCCAGGTGGTAGCAGTTGGTCTCGCTGGTATTCCGGGCATGCGCCTCGGCCAGGCGGAAGAGATCGGCACGGCCGCTGCGCAGGTAGCTATACCACAGCCACAGTGGAGCGCCCAGCTCGGTGTTGTCCCACGCATGGCCGCCCCAGTCGTAGTGCCAGACGTGGCGCGGCGCGGAGTAGGAGTGCATGAAGTCGCCGTACTGCCAGAAGCCATACCATGCGCGATCGTCGACCTGGCGCTGGTAGAAGGCGAGCACGGAGTCGAGGCCGTCTTCGATGGACTTCTTGAACGGGGTGCTGCGGTCGGGCAGGCTCCATGCGCCGAAGACGCCGGTGGAGTGGATGTACTCCGGCGTAGCGGCAAGCAACGGAAGCTGTGCGCCCGCCGCAGCCATGGCGACGGTGTCCGGCTTGGCCGGAAATGCCGACGAGGCGAACAGTGTCAGCTCGCTGGTGCGCGCAACCCCGTAGGCAGTGCTGAGGCCCGGCTGCGCGTCCTCGTAAGCGGCGTCGAGTCCGTGGCCATGAGTGTCGTAGAAGCGCATGTCCATCTCGGGCGCGTCCGGCGACCAGAGCCACGCGACCAGCTTCGCCGCGGGGCTGGCGGCGTTCTGGACCTCCAGCGCCGCCGGGAACGACTGCCAGAAGTCCTTGATGCTGACGGCCAGCCCTCCGCCGAGATCGCCCGCGTAAGCCAGGCCGGGAGCGCGTGTGCCGGAGTTGGAGTAGACCCATGTGCTCTCCGGACCGGTGCGCTTGACGATGGTGAAACCATCGGGATTGGGCTGGATCAGCTTGAAGTCGTTCCAGATGGCATTCTTCGCAAAGATGGGGTTGCCAGCGAGTGGCTGGCCCGACTCCTGCGCGGCGCTGCCACCGCCGGGCTGCAGCGGCTCCGACCAGAGTCCGCCGTCGGCGCCGGCAAAGCGCACGGTACGGTTCGGCGGCTGGTCGCGCAGGGGAACGTAGATCTCCAATCCGAGACCGCGGACAAAGTCCTTCTCCTGGTCGCCATCGAAGACGATGGTATGCACAAGACGAATTGAAGTTTGGCCGCTATAGAAGTAGAGGCGCACGGTAAAGGGCAGCCACTCGCGCTTGGACTTGGTCGCGCGATGCATGCCTTCGATCTTCACCACAGCGCGCACGGGTCCGGACTGCTCCACAGTCACCTTCTTTACGTTGGAGAGAAATCGCTCTCGCGCCGGGGTGTCTTCAGGATCGTTGGCCGGCCCATTCTGAAGAATGCAGATCAACTGGCAGGCTCCCGCAATGACCTTGCCATTGCGCTCGATGGATTCGATGAGGTGAGGACCAAGCAACGGGATGGAGCACTGCATTGCGCCGGTATCCACAACCACCGTATTGGGGTTCGTCGCGACCTTGAGCGTGCCCGCTGCGGCAGCCTGCGCGGAGCCGGACGCGAGCGTGACAGCGCCCTGGAACCCGGCCGGCAGGACAGTGGCGAAGCCGGTCCACTTAATCGAGCCGTCCGGCCAATAGGCCAGCGGCCAACTCTGCAGCGGCAAGCCGCCGCCCTGCGTGCTCAGGCTGAAGTCTGCGTTGCGGCCCACCGAGCCCTGCGGCCAGGGCACTCCCCAACTGATGCCGGCGGGCATCGAAGACGGCTCTTTGCTCAGCAATGAAAGCTCAACCGAACGTGCGGCGGAACTACCGGTCGTCGCCGGCCCTTGAGCAGGCGCCGCAGCGAAGAGGCTGCGCTCGGTGAGCGTGCCGGCGGAGAGTGCGACGCCCGTGAGTGCGGCATCCTTCAGAAATTCTCGGCGAGATGTTTGGTTCACGGATGATCTCCCTGCGAAGTTGTGACTAGATTGGTCTCGATCGCCAATTATCGGGCTTTCACACAGCGGTTGTGAAGCCGCCGCCTCGATTCGCGCCTGCAGGCTACCGGCGAAATCGAACGGAGCTTAGCTGCCAGCGCTCATTGCGACAGTTTTGTGCGGGACGATCCTAGTATCTGGTAGCTGATGCCCACGCTGACCCCATAGGGATGCATCGATCCATAGGGGAAGCCCGTCCACACCTGATACTCGAAGTCTACAAGCCGCACCCGCACTCTTTGGCCCAGGCGCAGATCGACGCCTGCACCCGGAGCAACGACGAAGTTGTCGACGGTCCCGAGACCGTAGGGAAGATCTAAACGCCCGCCACCGACCAGCAGCTTTACATATGGCACGAAGCGTGCCGGACGAAGCGACCATCGCGGTCCCGCGAGCAGAGTCGACTGGGTCGGTTGGTTCCCGGCAAAACTGGGGTAGACCATGCGGCGGGCTTCAGTCTCAACGCCGAGCCGCCAGGTGAGATTCGAATCGGCATAGACGCTCGCGCCTTGAATGGTGCGGCTCCCGTAGACCGCCTGGAAATCAGAGAAGGTCCCGCCTACGATGACGTATGCTCCCGGGCCGCTGCCGGTGGGCAGTGCCTGGGCCAACGCCGCGTGCCCGGGGACCAGCGCTAACAGTGCCAGCGCAAAGCCAAGCCATGCTCGTCGCGGGCGCTCCGACCCAGTGATTATGTCGCACTGCCTCACTGAGTCACCGTCAGCGTGACATCGATAGACTGCGTGACGCCGGTGCCAGTTCCGGTTGCGGTTACCTGAAACACGTATGTGCCTGCGGGCGTTCCGTTGACGCTAAGGCCGCCGCATCCGCTCAGCCCAGCGGAAAGGCCGATGAGCAGAATCAGCATCAGCAGACCACCTAGGCTGGTACGCATTCTTCGCCGTGTTCTCCAGCAGGCCAGCCCCAGCAACATGCCGCACGGGAGGAAGCACAACGCCGCCGTCGAGCCTGGTGTGCGCCGCTCCAGCCGCGCTTCCGGTCCGGCCGTCAGCGGCGATCCGGTGTCGATGACAATCTGGATCACCTGGGTGCCATCGGCCGCCAGCGCAGCCGTGTCGCTGCTGAACGTGCAAGTCGCAGCGAAGGGCAAGCCGAGACAGCCGAGGTCCAGCTTGTCGGTGAAGTTGTTCAGCGAGGTAATCGTCAGCGTCGTCGTGCTGTGCTGCTGCGACGCGAGCGACACTGAGGACGGATTCAACTGCAGCGTGAACTGGGTTGGCGGTGCCACCGTGATGCTGGTCTGCGCGGAGACGGACGCGGCATAGACTGTATCGCCGGAGTAGCTTGCGGTCATTGACGGCGAGCTGGTCAGCAGATTCACGGTCATCGTTGCCACGCCGGTTGGGTCAAGTGTTGCGGTGCCTAACACGGTGCCGTTGCTCAGAAAGCTCACGCTGCCGGTGGGCGTGACCGGCCCGGAGTAGCGCACCACGGAGATCAGCGTCACCTGCTGGCCGCCGGTGAGCGAAGTGGACGACGCGGTCAATGTATCGGTGGTGGGACGCAGTTGAACCGTCTGCGTCAGTACCGGCGATGTGCCCGCGAGATCGAGTGCATCGCCGCCGTAAGCAGCGGAAATCGTGTGCTGCCCCGTCGCTAGCGATGTGGCTGTGAAGGCCGCCGTCCCCGCCGCAGTCAGCGGCACGGTGCCTAGCACCGTGGTCCCGTCAGAGAAGACGACAGCGCCCGTGGGAGGCTTGCTGCCGGCGTTCGATACGGTGACCATGAAGGTCACCAAGTCCAGCGCCAACGCGGGGTTCTCGCTGGACGAGAGCGCAACCGTAGTCGCCTGCACTACGTTTTGCGCGAGCACCGGCGAGGTGCTTGGGTTGTTGTTCGCATCGCCGCTGTACACGGCGATGATGGAGTGTTGGCCGGGCATCAGGCCGGAGACAATCAGCGTCGCCATTCCAGCTGCATTCAGGTTCGCAGCGCCCAGCGTGGTGGTTCCATCCTGAAATGTGACTGTTCCGGTCACGCTGCCGCCGGTGCCGACCACCGTCGACGTCAACGTCAAGGACGCGCTCGCGAGCGAGGGATTCGCACTGGAAACAAGTGTCACGCTGGTCCCAGCCGTCTGCACTGTCTGCACCATTGTGTTGGAGGTGGCTGCCTGATTCATGGAATCGCCGCTGTAGACGGCGACAATGGTGTGCTGCCCAACCGCCAGCGCAGCGGTGCTGAAGACAGCTGAGCCGGCATTGCCTACGCTTACCGTGCCCAGCACTGCGGACCCGTCTTTGAAGGTCACACTGCCGGTGACGGCTACGGACTGCGGCGAGGAGATGGTTGCGGTGAAGCTGACACTGGCTCCGGCGATTGACGGGTTCGCGCTGCTGGCGAGCGTCACCGCCCCGGCCTCAAGCACCTGTTGGTTCAGCGCCGAAGACAGACTGGATGCATCGTTTGCGTCGCCACTATATGCGGCCGTAATCGAGTGCGCGCCAAGGGCAAGCGTCGACAAGCTGAAGATCGCCGATCCTGCGTTCACAGGAGCGGTGCCCAGCACCTTGCTGCCATCGGAGAAGGTCACTGTTCCGGTCGCGGCGCCCCCATTGGTTGCGATGGTCGCGGTGAAGGTCACGCTGGCGCCAAACATGCTCGGATTCGCAGTCGATGCGAGCGTAGTGCTGGTGGTGGCGATCTGCACCGTCTGCAGCAGGGCCGGCGAGATGCTGGCGCTGTCCTTTGCATCACCGCTGTAGACAGCGGTCAGCGTGTCCTGGCCAACCGCAAGGGACGACGTGATTAGGCTGGCAACACCCCTGGCGTTCAAGGCACCGGCTCCCAGCGTGGTGGAGCCGGACAGGAACGTGACCGTCCCGGTGGGGATGCCTCCGTTTCCAGTCACGGTTGCGGCCAAGGTTACGGGTGTGTCCGCAATCGACGGAGTCAAGCTGCTGGTCAGCGCGGTTGACGTAACTGCCGTCAACAGGGTTTCGCTGATGGAGGCCGACGCACTGGGCAGATAGTTTGCACTTCCGCCATAACTCGCGCTCAAGCTATGGGAGCCCACGTTCAACGTGGAGACGCTCAGCGTCGCCATGCCGGCAGAGGAAACCGCGGCCGTTCCCAGCACGGTTGCTCCGTCCGAGAAGGTGACAGTGCCAGTGAAGGCGCCGCCCGCGCCAGTGGTTCCGCTCTGGACTACGGTCGCGGTCAACTGCAGTGCAGCGCCGGCCACGGCCGGGTTGGAGGCGGCGGCAAGGGTCGTCGTCGTGGCAATCGGCTGCACCACCTCGGTCAGCGTAACCGAGGTCGAGGAGAGATTGTTCGCATCGCCCGAGTACTGCGCGGAGATCGTGTGCGACCCTCCGGCCAGCGTCGTGGTTGTCAGCGCGGCCGCCCCGGTTCCGTTGAGCGCCGCTGTTCCGATCGCGGTCGCGCCATCGAAGAAGGCCACCGTCCCAGTCGGAATGGCGCCATCGGCGCGTGTGACCACAGACGTAAACGTCACGCTGATGCCGGCGTACACGCTGGCATTGGACGTGGCCAGGGAAGTCGACGTCGCATCCTTCGCGACGGTCTGAACGAGCACGACGGACTGGCTTGCCAGATCGGACCCGTCGCCCGCGTAACTCGCCGTGATGTTGTGCTGTCCACCGCTCAGCGTCGCGGTCACATAGGTCGCGACCCCGGCGGCATTCAGAGTCCCCTGGCCCAGAGTAGTGGCGCCGTCGGAGAATGTGACCGTGCCTCCAGGCATGGTCGCGGATCCCAATGGACCGGCGACAGTCGCTGTGAACGTCACCGTTGTGCCGGCGACCGACGGGTTCAGGCTGGAGCTCAGTGCGGTAGTCGTCAACTGCTTGACGCTCTCCGCCAGCACCGGCGAACTGGAAGCGCCGTTCTGGCTGTCGCCGCCATACACCGCGGTGATGTTGTGTGTTCCCGGAGTCAGGGTGGCAGTGGAGAAGGTGGCCACGCCGGTTCCGTTCAGGGCCGCCGACCCGATCTGCGTGGTTCCGTCGAGAAAATTCACGGTGCCCGTAGCTGCAACCGGCAGAGAGTTTGACACTACCGCGGTAAACGTCACTGCTGTACCAAGCGAGGCAGGATTGGAACTGGAGGTCAGCGATGTCGAAGTCGGTTGCACCGCCAGCACCTGTCCGGAAAGATTGACGATGCTGGGGCTGTCCGCGGCATTCGACGTCACCGACAGGGAGCCCGTCACCAGCAAGCCCGTCACGGTGGGAGCAAAGTCCACGCCCAGTACACATGTCTGATTGACGGGAACAGCCTGCGAGGTTGTGCAGGTTGTGCTGGCTGGATCGAACTGGGAGTTACTCACCGGAGTGAACGCGGTAAAGTCGAGCGCCGCGTTTCCGTCGTTCTCCACGGTCTGCGGCTGCGGTGCGGAGACACGGTCCACGCGCATCACCGGATAACCGAGTGCTGCTTCATTCGCCCCCACCATGCGGATCAACTGATGGAACATGTCCGAGATGTAGACATTGCCCGGACCATCGAGAAATAGCGCGTACGGTCCGTCCAGCGTCGTCGCCGTCGCCGCGATGCCGTCTGAGTTAATGCCGCCGGTGAACGTTCCTGCGATTGTCTCAATTACCCCGCTGGTTGCGCTTACCTTGCGCACCAACTGGTTGCCCGAGTCCGCAACATAGAGGTTTCCCGCCACGTCCATCAGCACGCTTGCGGGCACGTTTAGCTCTGCCTGCGTTGCCAGGCCACCGTCTCCCATGTACCCTCGAGTTCCGTTCCCGACTATCGTCGAGATCACCCCGGACGGGCTCACCTGGCGGATACAGTTGTTCGAAAGTTGGCAATATAGAGGCTGCCATTGTTTCCCAGCGCAATTCCCCAGGGATAATTCAGTTGGCCAGCGGTTGCGGCGCCGCCGTCGCCTGAGTACCCTGCCACGCCGGTGCCGGCCACCGTCGTGATAATGCCCGTGGAAAGATTGACCTTGCGAACCACGTTGTTGCCCGTGTCCGAGATATAGAGGGAATGATCGCCGTCGAACGCGACCGCGCTGGGATACGCGAGATGCGCCTGGGTGGCGGGCCCGCCATCCCCTGAGTACCCGGACACCCCACCGATTCCGGCGACGGTCCAGATCACTCCCGTCACCGCATTCACCATGCGGACGGCGTGGTTTCCGCTGTCCACAATGTAGAAGTTGCCGGCGCCATCCAGTTTCACGTCGGCCGGCGAATTCAACTGCGCCAACGTGGCCAGGCCGCCGTCGCCGCCAAATCCCGCAATTCCATTGCCTGCGACGGTCGAGATTATGCCCGTAGCCGCGCTGACAAAGCGAATCCGTTGGTTATTCGAGTCGGAGATATACAGGTCGCCGGCCGCGTCGGTTGCACCGCCCATCGGCAGGAACAGCGTGGACTGGGTAGCGAGTCCGCCGTCCCCGTGAAAAATCCATTGGCCGTCTCCGGCCACCGTGGAGATCATCGCCGGAACGAAGACCGCCGTCGGGCCGACCCCCATCGCGCTCATCAACTGGGTGCCAAGCACGCTCCCATTGCTCGCGAGCAGCACCACCGCGCCCTGGCGAGAGCCTGGATACCTGGCCTGAAAACTCACGGTAACCGAGCAGGTCTGCCCGGCGAAGTAGGTTGTTCCGGTTGTGCAACTCCCGCCCGCGGCCAGCGTGAAGTCCTGGTTGACGACACCCTGCGTCAACACATTAATCGCGTTCAAACTTCCCGTGCTGGAGATGGACACGATAACTGTGCCGGTCTCGGCCGCCGCTCCCACGCTTACCGGAGATGCAAACTTGAAGGCTGGATTGAGAGGCGTGACTTGTGCCCCGGCGACGGCGGCAAGTGAAAATAACGCACCCAATAAAATCGGCCGCATGCGCAGTCTTGATTGCATCCGTGACAAATCGTCTCCCCGGTCACACACTTCGTATCCGGTGTCTCACGGCGATCGATCGGCCGGCCGGCGGATGCAGGACGCAAACCCAAAGGTGGAAGCAGAGTGCCGTATCAAGCGGGCTTCCGGACCTGCAAGTTCATACGGGAATCGTGTGACTCCTTAACCAGGAAGTTACCCCTTGCCGGGGCGCACGTCAGTACCACAAAGGAGCCATATCCGGTACGACCGGACTACTCGAGCAGATCGCTACGCCAGCCTTGACGTCGCTGCCTCGATCTACTCGCCAAGCGTGGCGGGCTCGGTTCGAGCCAGCACGAAGAATAGCTTAAGGGTGCGCCTGGGCTGTGAACCACAGCCGCCGACAGGCCGGTGGCCTCGCCGTCGGTGAGGACGGCCTCTAGCCGAGTTTCGCCGCTGACCTTGAGTACTGGGACGAATCGCCATCTGCCATCGATCGCGATATACTTCTTCAAAGTTCAGTCTTGCCGCCGTGCTTACTATCCAAGTTCTATCCACGAGTTACTTCTCTACCGCGCAAACGGCCTCGCTTGCGCTAACCGATGTTGGACAGAATGGATAGTTGGTAAGGGGCAGGCTGAAGCTGTAAGTGATTGATTATATTGAGCGGGAGTAGTTCAGTGGCAGAACGTCAGCTTCCCAAGCTGAATGTCGCCGGTTCGATCCCGGTCTCCCGCTCCAGTATCTTCCTGCCACCACGCCACATCTCCAAAATGCTCTAGCGCAGGCTTGCCGTCTTCTGCGGCGACTTGTCACGATCTTCCAGCGCCATCGCTTCAGGCATATACGTCACCGCCTTGTTGATCTCAGGGTCGGTCTCCGCGCGCACCTGCAATCCTTCGGCCTGGCCAAACTGCGACGTGAACAACTCCGCCTTGATGCTGGCTTTGATCCAGTCGAGGTTTGCGGCAATGTCGGCGTCCGTCGCATCCACCTGATTGGCCTTCAGAAAGTCCTTGAACTGCTGCATCATTGCATCGTCCACAACCAGGTCTCTACCCACCGTATGGCTTGCCAGGTAATGCTTCGTGAAGTTGCCAACGCCCGAACTGTTGGTGGAGGGAGGGGCCAGGATGTAGTGCTGGATAAGTGAAATCTGAAAGTGATTCAGCTCGGGAACGTCGATCTTCTCATCGGGAGTAATGCCTCCGCCGCCGTACACGGTGCGGCCAGAGTCCGTTAGCTTCACCTCAAGGTTGGACTTGTCCGCCTTCTTGGCGTCGTCCCGCACATAGTAGTAGTCGTACAGCGACACACCGTCGTACGAGCGCTGGATAAGCCGTCCCGAAGGCGTGTAGTAGTGATAGGTGGTCAGCGCCAGGCCAGTGTTCTCGGAGATCTGGAAGACGGTCTGCACCAGGCCCTTGCCGAAGGTGGTCTCGCCCACAATCAGCGCGCGATCATGGTCCTGCAGCGCACCGGAGACGATCTCCGCCGCCGACGCCGTGTTGCGATTCACAATCACCACGATCGGGTACTTGTCCTTCCCTTCCTCGCCGCGGGTCGCGCGGTAGACCTGATCGGGGTAAGCGCGCCCGCGCTGCGAAACCACAATCTGTCCCTTCTGCAGGAACTTATCGGACATGTTCACGGCTTCATTCAGCAATCCCCCGGGGTTTCCCCGCAGGTCGATGATCAGTCCATGCAGGTTTCCGCTGGCCGCCTGGAACTTGTCCAGCGCGTCGCCCACCTCGCGGCTGGTCGTCTCCATAAAGTTCGTCACGTGGATGTAGCCAACGCCGGGCTTGATCATGAAGGCGATATCGACCGAACTGCGGGGGATCTCGTCGCGGACCAGGTCGAAGCTCAGGGGCGCGTCCTTACCCTCCCGCGCCATGGTCACGCTGACGTGGGTACCCTTGGGCCCCTTCAGCATTCCCGCTACCGCGGTTGAGTCCAGGCCGTCGGCCGACTTCCCGTCGATGGCCATAATCATGTCGCCCGGCTTGATGCCTGCCTTGAACGCCGGGGTTCCCTCGAACGGGGCCAGCACCACCACGTGGACCACGCCGTTCTTGTCCGGCTGCTGCGCAATGGACATGCCCACGCCGTAGTACTTGCCATGCTGGTCCTCGCGCATCTGCGCGAAGGCCTTGGGATCGTAAAAGTTCGAGTGCGGGTCGAGCACATGCAGCATGCCCGGGATGGCGCCGTCGTAAATAGCCTTGTCGACCTTGTCCTGGTCCAGCGGCTCGGCGTAGTTCTGCTCGACGATGGAATAGACGTCGGTAAACTCGTGCAGCGAGTCGCGTAGCGTGGATTCGTCGGACGAGGACTGCGCCGAGACTTTCTCGTTGATCAACGAACCGAGAACGGCACAGGTCGCCAGAAACAGTGTGACCGAGAAGAGTGCGCGGCGGGTAACGGGAGCCATCGGCTTGGAATACCTCGAAGTGAGTCGAAAAGGGATGCGGCTCGCCGCGACAAAAGGCCGGTTTGCCCAGTAAACCCCCACTAAACCTTGGACGAGTATACCACCGGTCGGTGAGCGCCAGACAGCTCGGGGCCCCTGCCCTCCTCAGCTTTCGGGCCGCCAATTGGTATGCATGGCGCGCGACGGATAGAATAGAACTCGCCGGATATCGTGCGGCCGCCGGGTGAGTCAAAGCAGGTTAAGGCCAGGCGTTGGATAGACGGCCAGTTTTGGGCGGATTGCCGGTTTAGGGCAATGGAAGCGAGAGAGACCTTTTGAGATTTGTGAAATTGAACTCTGGAAACACGAAGCGAACCAGCTTAGTCAATGCCGCGCCGCGGCGGGTTCTGGGTGGAACCCTACTGCTGTATCTTCTGATAGCCGCAGCCATCCCCGCCGCCCTTGCCTCGGCCCAGGTTACGGTGCCGAAGTATCAGGGCCCCCTTGCAGCCCCCACACGTCCGGAAACGCTCCCTGCACCCGCTCCAATTACACCCAACGGCGAAGTGGTGGAGTATCCCATCGTTCGCGTGAATGATGGGATCATCGACCGTGGCGACTACGAGCGCGAAGAACAGCGGCTCATCGAGGATGCCCAGCGCGACCACGCCACCCCGGCCGAGGTGGAGCAGCGAAAAAAAGACCTGCTGCGCGACATGATCGACAAGCAGCTCGTGCTCTCGCGCGGCAAGGAACTCGACATCAACGTCGACTCGGAGCTCATCCGGCAGTTGGACGAAACCCGCAAGCAGTATCACTTCGACTCCATGGAAGCTCTCGAGAAAGCCGTCCGCGAATCCGGCATCTCCTATGAGGACTACAAGGCGAACATCAGGAACGGCATCATCTACCAGGAGGTCATTCGCGACGAAGTAGCCCGCAACCTGCACATGACCGCGAAAATGGAGCAGGCTTACTACGACCAGCACAAGCAGGAGTTCGCGCAGCCGGAGTCTGAACGGCTCAGCGAGTTGCTTATCGCCACGCCCGACAACCCGACCGACGAGCAACTCGCGCAGGCGCAGGCCAAAGCCGACGACGTCGTTGCCAAGCTGAAAGCGGGAGCCAAGTTTGAGGACCTGGTCAAGCTGTATCCCGACAGTCCGAATCCGGACAAGGGTGGGGACCTGAACGCCGACTACAAGCGCGGCGACGGCCAGTTGGCCAAGGTGCTGGAGGACCAGACCTTCGCGCTCAAGGCGGGCGAGTCCACTGCACCTATCCGCACTCGCCAGGGATTCGTCATCTTCAAGGTGACGGAACATACGCCCGCGGGGGTTCCACCCCTCAGCGCCATCGATGAGCAGGTGCAGAACGCGATGTTCCAGGAAGCCATGGCGCCCGCGCTGCGTGCCTATCTCACCGACCTCCGCGAGAAAGCCTACGTCGATATCGCTCCGGGCTTCGTCGACACCGGCGCCAGCCCCAAGGAAACCAAGCCGGTATACGCCTCCTCGACGCTGCCGGCCCCGAAGAAAAAGACCAATAAAGCACGGCTCGATCAAGGTAGCCCCGCGCCTGCAGTGAAGCCGGCCGCCACCGCACCGGCATCGTCTGTGGCCTCGCCTGCGCCGGTTGCCGCCGCAACTCCTAAGACCGCGACACCCGCAAAGACCCAAAACGTGGCCACCAACAAGAAGCCAAAAAAAGTTCACCGCGAGAAGATCCGCTATGGGCAGGCTCCGCAAAACTCGCTTCCGGCTGCTCCCGAAGAGACCCTCGCCTCCGGCGCCGACCAGGGCCCCGGCTCATCCAATACCCTGCCCCCGCCGGGCGCCGCGATCGCGTCAATCGACCAATCCACCACCACCTCGGATGTTGACCCGCTTGCTCCCAAGGCTCCCCTGGGCAAGACTCGCTATGCCGACCGCGCGCCGGTGGAAGCCAAGACCAAGACGGCTGCAAAGACGCTCGTGGCTAAGCAGAAGGCCGCGGCAACTCCGCCTCCACTCAGCGAGCAGGAGAAGGCGGCGCAGCAGGTACAGAATGCCCCTCTCGGCCTAAGCGGCGACACCGCAACCAAGAAGAAGCCGAAGAAGGTGAAGGGTACTCCCAAAGAGCGTATCCAGGAAGCCCCTCCCACACCGCCCGCGCCGAAACCGGATGCCACGCCCATTCCGCCGAAGAGTGTGCGCGACAATGGAGAACCCGTCGTCGCCCCGCCTCCGTCGAATCTCCCGCCCGTGACGCCGCCATCGGCAACGGACACGCAGCCCGCTGCACCGGCCACTTCGACACCGCCATCGCAATAGGCTAACTTCGGAGAGTTCCCCCATGCCGGACGCGATCTGTCTGGCCGTGATCGCTGCGTGGACGTATCCTTGCCAGCATGAAAGATTTCTTCATAGCGGACGCCGCAAAGTTTGACAACGCCCAGGTCACGACCTACTTCGCAGTTTCGTCGTTCTCCGTACGCGACAAAAAGACCGGCGGTGGCCAATATCTCGCACTCACCCTCAGCGATAAAACCGGCAGCATGGAAGCCCGCATGTGGGAGGACTTCGCCTCAGCCATTACCACCTGTGACGAGGGCTGCTACGTCAAGGTGCAGGGGCAAGTCCAAAAGTACCAGGGAAAATACCAGATCACTCTCACCAAGCTGCGCCTCGCCGCGGCCTCAGAGGTCGACACCGCGGACTTCGTTCCCACTACCAGGTTCGACATCGACGAAATGTGGACCGAACTCCGCGGCTACGTCGACGCCTTCCAGAATGCCGACCTGCGCCGGCTCGTCTTCGCGTTCCTCGACGACGAGGCCATTGCCGCAGCCTACCGCGCCGCCCCCGCAGCCAAAATGCTGCACCACGCCTGGATCGGCGGCCTGCTGGAGCACGTCGTCACCCTGGTGCGCGTCTGCCGCGCCACCGCGCCCTTCTACCCCGAGGTAGACTCCGATCTGCTGGTCACCGGCGCCATCCTCCACGACATCGGCAAGGTCCGCGAACTGAGCTGGGGAACCACCTTCAGCTACACCCTCGAAGGCCAGATGATCGGACACATCTCCATCGCCCAGGGAATGCTCGTCGAAAAGGTGAAGGAACTCCCCGGCTTCCCCGACAAGCTGCGCGTGCTGGTCGAGCACATGATCCTCAGCCACCATGGCAAGTACGAGTTCGGCTCGCCCAAGCTGCCCATGACCCCGGAAGCAATTCTGCTCAGCGCGCTCGACGACGTCGAAGCCAAGATGCAGGCTATGCGCAACGAGTTTGGCCGCGATGCTGCCGCCGGCAAGAGCGGCGCGGAGATGACCGAATGGGTGCGCAGCATGGAACGCCCGTTGCTGAACTCCAAAGCATTTCTCGACGAGGAATAGAAGATGGTCCACCTGAAATCCATCGCCGTTCTTATCGTGTGCGCGACGGCCGCAGGCTCAGCGCAAATCGGCATAGCCCAGCAATCGCCCGCTGCCGGCCGCCCCGTCTTCGACATCACCGCCTACGGAGCCAAGCGCGACGCCAGCGAGCCCGCAACCGAAGCCTTTGCCAAAGCAATCGCCGCTGCCAAAACCGCCGGCGGCGGCACCGTCTACGTTCCCGCCGGACACTACACCTCCGGCCCCATCGAGCTCATCAGCCACCTCCGCCTCGAGTTCGATGCCGGCGCAGTCATTACCTTTCCCGCACAGATCCTGCCCCTCACGCCGGGCCGCCAGCAGGGCGTTGAAACGCCCACGCCCGTCCCTCTGATCGGCGGCCACGATCTCGAGGACGTTCAGGTGGTCGGCCCCGGCACGCTCGTCACCAGCCAGGCTGACTGGATCAAACTGCACGGCCGCAAACAGGCCACAGCCACCGATCTCGGCTCTGCCAACGGCGATAACTGGGAAAAGCTCCTGCTCGATCTCGAAGCGCACAAGCCCATCTCCGACGCCGAGTACACCGCCGCCGCACAGGAGCTCCGTCCATCCTTCCTGCGCTTCATGGACTCGAAGGACATCCTCGTCGATGGCCTTCACTTTGAAGGCGCGGCCATGTGGACCATCCATCTCCTCTACACGCAGTACGCTGTGGTCCGCAACGTAGTCATCGAAACCTACCCCGGAGTGCAGACCGACGGCATTGTCGTCGACTCCAGCCGCTTCGTCCATCTCACCGACGACTACATCGACACCGGCGACGACGGCATCGTCATTAAGAGCGGCAAGGACGCCGACGGCCTGCGCGTCAATCGCCCAACGGAAGACGTCACCATCACCGGCTGCACCGTTCATCACGCCCACGGCGCCGTCACTATCGGCTCGGAAACCTCCGGCGGCGTGCGCAACGTCGTCGCCAGCAACATTACCGCCGTCGACACCGAAGCCGGCATTCGCATCAAGAGCCGGCGCGGCCGCGGCGGAGTGGTCAGCGATCTTCGCTTCTCCAACTGGACCATGCGCAACGTCGGCACTGCCATCGACATCACCAACTTCTACATGATGGAAGGCGAGACCCGCGAGCCCCACGACGTCCTCATCCCCAAATCCGCTACAACTCCCGCGTTCGAGAACATCGCCATCGACGGCGTCACCATCGACGGCGCCAGGCAACTCATCAACGTCGACGGCCTGCCCGAAAGCCCCATCGACGGCCTGCGCATCTCCGACGTCATCGGCACCGGAACACTCGGCGCGCATCTCGTCCACGCCTCCGGCATCGAGTTGCATAAAGTGCAATTGAACGTCGCGAAAGGTCCGGCGTTCCTGGTCGAGGATTGCCCCGAAGCTGAGCTCGACCACGTCGCTTCGCGCAAGCTGCCCGCCGCCGAGCCCGTGGTTCGCATCGAACGCTCTGCTGGATCGATCGTGCGCAACAGCCGCACCTTCACCCGCGCGGGCAGCGGCATTCTTCTTTCAGCGTCTCCGAAGATGCGCGGATTTCTGCAGGTCCAGGGTCTGATTGCCGCCCCGGGCAAGGCACTGGACTACGACGACCCGCCCGCAAAATAGCAAGGGCCTCGCAGCTCGCGAGGCCCCGAATTCCCTGCTCCGTTTACGCCCAGCTAAACCCGCTCCGCGCCAGCGGCAGCGTGCGGATCCGTTTGCCGGTCGCCGCGAACACCGCGTTCGCAATCGCAGGCAGCACTGGCGGCAGCGCCGGCTCTCCCAGCCCGGTCGGCGGAAAATCCGTCATGTGCCAGTAAAGCTCGATGGCCGGGGCCTGCCTCAGCCGCAGAATTGGATGGTTGTTGTAGTTGCTCTGTTGCGGGCGACCATCCCGGATCGTGATCTCCTGCGCCATCTGGCTCATGCCTTCAATGATCGCGCCCTGCACCTGGGCTTCCGCTCCCGAGGGGTTCATGATCTGGTTGCCCACATCTCCCGCCGCCCACACCTTGTTCACCTTGATGCGGTTCCGGTTGTCGACCGTGACCTCCGCCACCTCGGCAAAATAACCCGCGTGGCAGTAGTGGCACGCCAGCCCAAAACCCTTGCCCGCGCCGCTCTTTCTATTCGCCCAGCCCGACTTCTCCGCCACCAGTTGCAGCACGCCCTTCAGCCGCTCGGCATTCATCGAGTCGCCGCGTCCGCCAGTCACCGGCACCGGCGTCGCATTCAGCAGCTCCATGTGGAACTCCAGCGGATCGCGCCCAGCGGCAGTTGCCATCTCATCCACAAACGCCTTGATCGCCCACGCATACGCGTTGTGGCCCGGCGCGCGCAGCGCACCAGTGCGCAATATCAGCGGCTGAGCGCTGGCGAACAGAGAGTAGTTCGGCACCCGGCCCGAGGGAAACTCGGTCGCATCCAGCGTCGCGCCCGATGCATACCGCTGGCCCTCGCCGTAGGTAATAAAGTGCTGCCGCCACGCCACCAGCTTGCCCTGCGCGTCCAGCCCGCCCTTGAACGCATGGTAGCCGCCCGGCCGATAGGCATCGTGCGTCATGTCGTCTTCGCGCGACCACACCAACTTCACCGCGCCGCCCACCTGCTTCGCCAGCCACGCGCCTTCCACCATATAGTCGTTCTGCAGTCGCCGCCCAAATCCGCCCCCGACTCGGCATATATGCACCGTAATGTCGCTGGCCTGCATGTTCAGCGCGCGCGCCACCTGGCTCTTGCCTCCGCCGGGAGACTGGCTGGTCGCCCACATCTCCAGCTTGCCGTCCTTGTAGGAGGCGGTCGCGTCCATCGGCTCCAGCGTCCCATGAGCAATAAACGGATACGCGTACGTGGCCTCGACCACCTTGGCCGCGCCTTTCAGCGTTCCGTCCACATCGCCGTAGCTTCGTAGGGTGTTTTGCGGCGTTGCCGTCATCAACGCAGCAGCCTTCTGATCGAACTTCTCGCTGCTCTGGTCTGCGCCTGCACCCGCATCCCAATCCACCTTCAGGCTTCTGCGCGCCGACTGCGCCTGCCACCACGAATCGGCCACAATCGCCACTCCCGGCTCCATACCTGCGGCCGCAATCACCGTGCCCGGCTCGGTAGTGGTATCGGCCGGCCCTGCGGAAGCCGCCGGGGCGGGCGCAATAATCAAAACATTGCGAACGCCGGGCAGCTTCTTGATCTCATCCAAGTTCGCAGTCTTTACCTTGCCGCCATAAACCGGTGACCGCTCAATCACCGCGTACAGCATGCCCGGCACCTTCACATCAATGCCAAACATCGGCTTGCCCGTGACGATCGCGTGATTGTCCACATTCAACGTCGCCTTGCCCAGAATGCGAAAGTCTTTCGGGTCCTTCAACTTCACGGTACTCAGGCTCGGCGGGGCGCAGGTCGCAGCTTCCGACGCCAGCTCGCCATATCCAACCGACCGTCCTGAGATCGCATGCACCACTTTGCCCGGCGCCGTCGTGCAGTCTGCCTCCAGAACGCCCCAACGCTTGGCCGCCACCGAAATCAGCATCTGCCGGCATGCGGCGCCCACGCGGCGCATCGGCAAATAATTGCTCGGCGTCGTCGTGCTTCCGCCATCGGACTGTCCGCCGTACTTCGTTTCGTCCAGGTCGGCCTGCTCCACCCGCACCTTGCTCCAGTCCGCGTCCAGTTCCTCGGCAATCATCATCGGCAGCATGGTCTTCACGCCCTGCCCAATCTCCGGGCACTTTGCCATGATGGTGATGGTTCCGTCGCTGGCAATCTTGATGAATGCCAGCGGTGAAAGATCAGCCCGCGGTGCCCCGAATTGGGCCGACGCCAATGGGAAGTCGTAAATGCCGAGCGCAAGTCCGCCGCCGGCCAGCGCGCTCATTTGCAGGAAGGATCGCCGATTGAGACGCATGGGGTGGGTCTCCATTCTTTATGCTTTATGGCTTGCTGCAGCAGCTTGATGAATGGCCTGGCGGATGCGCAGATAGGTTCCGCAACGGCACAGGTTTCCGCTCATCGCCGCGTCAATCTCGGAGTCGGTCGGATTCGGCGTCGTGGCCAGCAGCGCCGCAGCGGTCATAATCTGGCCGGCCTGGCAGTAGCCGCACTGCGCCACGTCCACCTGCTCCCACGCCACCTGCACTGGGTGACGGCCGTCCGCAGAGAGCCCCTCAATCGTGGTCACCGCCTTGTCTACAACCCAGTCCACTTCGGTCGCGCAGGAGCGCGTCGGCACGCCATCCACGTGCACCATGCATGCGCCGCACTGCCCAATGCCGCAGCCGTACTTGGAGCCTTTCAGGTCAAGAACGTCGCGCAGGACCCACAGCAACGGCGTGTCCGGCGCTACGTCCACAGTCGTGACTACGTTGTTCACCTTTAGCTTCAGAGGCATCACATTTTTCCTGTCTGCGAGCGGATTGATTTCTGTCCGGGCGGTCTCTCATTGGATATACCACCGCACATCCCCCAGTCAACTTGGCCCACCGCCCCCCGCCCCGTCGAAGTCAATAGCGCTCAACCTGAGAGTTGTTACAATCTCTCTTTAGGCTGAGTGAGATAGATGCTGCGATTTTCCACTGCGGGAGAAAGCCACGGCGAGAGCCTGGTGGCCATGATCAGCGGACTGCCCGCGGGGGTGCCGGTCGACCAGGCGTTCCTCGACCGCGAGCTCTGGCGCCGCCAGAAAGGATATGGCCGCGGCGGCCGCATGCGCATCGAGCGCGACACCGCCCACATCCTCAGCGGCGTGCGTCACGGCAAAACCATTGGCTCCCCCATCGCCATGACCATCGCCAACAACGACTGGAAGAACTGGGAAGAGATTCTCCCCGTCGAAGCCGGCGATCCCGCCAAGCATAAAGCAGTCACCAGCCCGCGTCCCGGCCACGCCGACCTCGCCGGCAGCATCAAATTCGACTTCCCCGACGCCCGCTACGTCCTGGAGCGCGCCAGCGCCCGCGAGAGTGCGGCCCGCGTAGCCTGCGGTGCCATCGCCAAGATGTTGCTGCGTTCGCTTGGCATAGAAGTTGCCAGCCACGTAATCCGCGTCGGCGCTGCCCAGCTTACGCGCGTCGCAACCTGGCAGGAAATCATCTTGCTGCAATCGCAGGAAGATATCCTGCTGAGCTGCGTCGATGCCGACGACGAACAGCGCATGAAGGCCGAAGTCGACACCGCCCTGCGCACCGGCGACACCGTCGGCGGCGTCTTCGAGGTCATCGTCCACGGCCTTCCTCCCGGCGTTGGCACCCACGCCAACTGGGACGAGCGCATGGATGGCCTGCTCGCCCAGGCCGTGATGAGCCTGCAGGCGGTCAAAGCCGTCGAAATCGGCCGCGGCGTCACCGCAGCCGAATCGCTCGGCTCAGCCGTGCATGACGCCATCGGCTACGACGGCGCGGGCGACGGCAAGGATGGCGACTTCACCAAATTCTCCCGCGAACAGAACAACGCCGGAGGCATCGAAGGTGGCATCTCCAACGGCGAAGACATCGTCGTTCGCGGCTATCTCAAGCCCATTTCGACCCTCCGCCGCCCGCTCGCGTCCGTCAGCTTCGCCACCCGCGAGCCGGTCAAAGCCGCCTACGAGCGCAGCGACGTCTGCGTAGTCCCAGCCGCCGGCGTGGCTGCCGAAGCCATGGTCGCGCTCACCATCGCGCGCCTCGTTCTCGAGAAGTTCGGCGGCGATTCGTTGCGCGAACTCGAGCGCAACTACACCGGCTACTGCGAACAGATCCGCGCATATTAGGTTAAGCATCAAATCGTCCGGAAAGCGAAGGCGTCGGGAAGACAATGGCGACGAAGGAAGCGGTGAAGATTCACGCGGTGGTCAAGTATCCCGACCCTGTGCTCGCAAAGCCGGGCGCGCCCATCACCGTCTTCGACAAGGCACTCCGCACGCTGGTCGCGGAGATGTTCGAAAGCATGTACGTCGCCCAGGGCATCGGTCTCGCCGCGCCCCAGATCGCCATTTCGCAGCGCCTCACCGTCATCGACATCAGCTTCAAAAAGAATCCGAAGGACAGGCTCGTGCTTATCAACCCCGAGATCGTCGAGACCCGCGGCAAGCAGTTGGAAGAAGAAGGTTGCCTCAGCCTGCCCGAGATTCGCGAGAAGGTGCAGCGCGCCGCATGGGTGAAAGTGAAAGCCCAGAACGAGCACGGCGACTGGTTCGAAGTCGAAGGCGAGGAGCTTCTCGCCCGCGCCATACTGCATGAGATCGACCACCTCAACGGCGTGCTCTTCATCGACCGCATCAGCCGCCTCAAGCGCGAATTTGTCCTGCGCAAGATCCGCAAGATGCAAAAAGCCGGCGAGTGGTGATAAGGGACAACCGCTGGCCTCTGGCTCTTAGCCGACGGCTGATAGCTGATCGCTGTTCAATGGTGAGTCTTTGAAACTCGTCTTCTGCGGGACCCCCGAATTCGCCGTTCCCACGCTTGAAGCCTTAGCCGGCTGCCACGAAATCGCCCTCGTTGTCACCCAGCCCGACCGCGCCGCCGGCCGAGGCATGGAACTCCACGCCTCTCCCGTCAAACTCGCCGCCCTCGCCCACGGCATCCCCGTCACTCAGCCAGAAAAGATCAAGACCAACCCCGAGTTCCGAGCCCAACTTGAATCCATCCGCCCCGACGCCATTATCGTCGTCGCCTACGGCCGCATCATTCCCCGCTGGATGCTCGATCTGCCACCACTCGGCAACATCAATCTCCACGGCTCGCTGCTGCCCAGGTACCGCGGCGCCGCACCCGTCCAGTGGGCCATCGCCAACGGCGATCCCATCACCGGCGTCACCACCATGCGCATCGACGAAGGCCTCGACACCGGCCCCATGCTGCTCGCGCACACCATCCCCATCGCCCCCAACGAGACCGCGCCCGACGTCTTTCGCGCCCTCTCCAGCGTTGGCGCCGAGCTTATGGTCCAGACCCTCGGTCGCCTTTCCGCCGGCATCCTCGCCCCGCAACCGCAGGACCACGCCCAAGCCACACTCGCCCCCATCCTCACCCGCGAAGACGGCATCATCGACTTCACCCGCCCCGCGCAGCAAATCTACGACCGCTGGCGCGGCTTCCAGCCCTGGCCCGGTGCGCACACGCTCCTCCGCGGCAAAAAGCTCATCGCCCACCGCATGTCGATCGGCCCCGCGCACAACATCGAACCTGGAATCCTCGACATTCCCGGCACCCAGCTTTGCGTCGGCTGCGGCCACGGCACCTCAATCGTCCTCGACGAAGTCCAACTCGAAGGCAAGCGCCGCATGCCCGCATCCGAATTTCTGCGCGGCTTCCAACTCCGCACCGGCGAAAGGCTCGGCAGTTGAAGCCCGCCCCGCGCGCCCCGAAAACTGCGAAGCAACCTCGCGCCCGCCCCGCTTCCGCCGGCCCCACCGACCCCGCCGCTGACGCCCTCGCCAAATTCTCCCCCGCCCGCGCCGCCGCCTTCGAAATCCTTACGCGCGTCGCCGAAAACAAGGGCCACAGCGACGAGCTTCTTCACTCCTCCCGCACCTCCGCCCTCACTCCCGAAGACCGCAACCTCGCCACTGCCCTCGTCATGGGCGTTCTCCGATGGCAGATCGCGCTCGACGCCCGCCTCGCCAAGCTTCTCACCCGTCCCGGCCAGCGCCTCGCCGAGCCGGTCGCCCTCGCACTCCGACTGGGCGCCTTCCAGCTCCTGCACATGGATCGCATCCCCGCGCACGCAGTCCTCAACGAGAGCGTCGAACTCTGCCGCGCCGCCGGACACCCCCACGCAGCGGGCATGGTCAACGCCATCCTCCGCAAGCTCGCCGCCGCGCAGAAACCCGGCGCGCGCATCTTCGAGTCCCCCGCCGCCTTCGCCGAACGCCTCGGCCATCCGCTCTGGCTGGTCGAACGCTGGGTCACTGCGTACGGCCGCGAAGCCGCACTCGCCATCTGCGAGTACGGTCAGCACGAACCCCACTCCGGCACACTCTTCCTGCTCACCGTGCCCGCTCTCGCCGAAGCCCTCCCGCAAATCGACGACGGCTCCCGTCTGGTCGCCGAACTCGCCGCCGCCGCACTTCCCCTCACCGCATCGCGCACCCCCCGCATCTGGGACTGTTGCGCCGCGCCGGGCGGCAAAACCCTGCTGCTCGCCCTCCGCCTCCCCACCGCAGAAATCCTCGCCACCGACGTCAGCGCCAAGCGCCTCGCCCTCACCACGGCCCGCCTCCGCCAATACCCCTACGCCGCCCGCGTCCGCACCGAAGTCGTCGACGCCTCCACCCCCACAGCCGGCCCCGTCTTCGACCTCATCCTCTGCGACGTCCCCTGCAGCGGCACCGGGACCCTCGCGCGCAATCCCGAAATCCGCCATCGCCTCCGCCCGGAAGACCTGGCCCGCCACGCAACCCGCCAGAGCGCCCTCCTCACCGGGGCCGCGCGCCGCCTCGCCCCCGGAGGCCGCATCGTCTACTCCACCTGCTCGCTCGAACCCGAGGAGAATGAGCAGCTCGTCCAAGCGGTCGCCGCCGCCACCGGCCTCCATCGCCTTCCCATCGAACCCCTGCTCGCAAATCTCGTCGGTGCCGGCATCCTCGCCCAAAACGTCGCCACAACCCTCGCTGCCTCAGCCATCAAGGCAGACGCCCTCCGCACCCTCCCCGGCGTGCATCCCTGCGACGGTTTCTACGTCGCCGTGCTCCAGCGCAATTAGCTTCGATCAGGTCTTTGGAATCAACACTCATCTGCCGCCTGGGATGGGCGTCCGCATTCTCGCCGCTAGCCATCGACAGCAGCAACATTTTGGACTATTTTGTGTTCTTAGGAGCAGGACTCAAGCATCAACGCTTGGCCCGCGGGAACTAGGGTTCCTGCCAGGAGGCAGCAAAATGCGGTACCTCAAGTATCTCGCTCTTCTCTCGGTTCTCATCCTCCCGTTTGCATATGCCAACGCGCAGGTCGCGGTCGGCGTCGGCGTTGCACCCTATGGATACGGCTACGGCCCGTACGCCTACGGCCCTCCGGCATGCGCCTATGGCTACTACGACTATTACCCCTACGCCTGTGCGCCCTATGGATACTATGGCCCGGGCTGGTTTAGCGGCGGCATCTTCATCGGCGCCGGTCCCTGGTTCCGCGGTGGATTCTACGGCCGCGGCGGCTACGGTTACGGTCGCGCCGGCTATGGCTACGCAGGACGTGGCTACGTGGGCGGCGTTCGTGGCGGCTATGCAGCAGGAGCGGCCCGCGGCTATGCCGGCGGCGTTGCCCGTGGCGGTTATGCCGGCGGGGTCGCCCGCGGTGGAGTAGCGGCTGGCGGAGGCTTCCGCGGCGGTTCAGCCGGTGGTGGCGCGCACTTCGGCGGCGGTGGCCGTGGTGGTGGCGGCGGACGCCGGTAATCACTAGCTAAGGTTGAACAGAGTCCCATCTCCCGCGAACCTTCGGGGGATGGGATTTCTGGCGTTTGGGGCCCTCGTTACAATTCTCCCCGCACCCCGTCCGCCAAGTCGTGATAAATTCATCCCGAAATTCAGATTTGAAAAAGGTGGACGTGTACATGAAGAGCAGACTAGCTGTCGTAATGGCCCTCGCAACCCTCGCAACCATCGGCGTCGCCCAAACCGCACCCCAGGCCAAGCCGAACTTTGCCGGGACTTGGAAACTGAACCTGCAGAAGAGCGACCTCGGCCAGATGGCCCCCGACAGCGAGACCTACACCGTCACCCAGACCGCCGACTCGATCAAAATCGCCATCGCGTCCACCGGCCAGTTCCCCATCAACTACAGCTTCACCGCCAAGCTCGACGGCACCGACACCCCCATCGCCGCCGACGCCTTCCCCGCCGACTCGCCCTTCCGCATCCTCACCTCCAAAGCCGAGTGGAAGGACAACGCGCTGGTCATCACCCAGACCACCAGCTTCCAGGATTCCAAAGGCACCCTCATCTCCACCTTCACCCTCTCCGACGACGGCAAAACCCTCACCCGCGCCACCCACATCGTCTTCGACCAGGGCGCCTTCGACTCCAAATCCGTCTACGACAAAGCCTGAGACGGTCTCAAGCGCTCGATGGGTTGAATTGGCAGGCATAAAGTGACGAACAGATAATAAAACGCCGTCATCCTGAGCGAAGCCTCTCGCAGTCCCACCGCGAGAGGCGCAGTCGAAGGACCTGCCACACTGCCCGTCGAGCCCAAACGGTTCGCATTTTTCAGACGATCCATCGGCATTTTCGACTCACGCCGGACTGCCTGACATTAGCGAGGAATCCGATACTTCGCGCGTAACTCCTTGAAGACTTCGCGCGCCGGCCGCACCCGTCCCGCGCGCACATCTTCCATACCTTGACGAATAGCCTCGTCCTCCTCGGCGATAGCGGCCAGGTCGCGCAGTCGTTGGTACTCCGCGGGGTCCTGCAACACCGCCTCAGGTTTGCCGTTGACGGTCAGGACGATCGGCCGCTTCGTCTCCTTCAACTGCTTCATAAACTCAACCGAGTTATTCCGAAATGTGGTCAACGGCTGAATGTCCTGCGTAATGTCGAGACGGGATGGCATGGGCAAACCTCCGGACTTAGAGGTATTTTATCATACCTCCTGTTGTGGATGACCATCCGCGGTCGGGATGGCGCGAATCCCACATTCTCAAAGACGATATGCGAGGTGGCGAGCCTATGGGTTGGCGAGAAACGTTCGAATTGTGGCGAACGGATTCTGTAAAGCGAGTAAGCCTGCGGTCAGTCCTCGAACCTGCGTCGCGACTGTCGAGAGGTGGGCGTTCGAACGCACAACTTCATAGGGGGGAGCGGGAAGGGTTGAGACCATCAGGGGCAGCAGAAACGAGAGAGCGGATGCCCAAGCGCTTGTTGCGGCCTGAGGATTCGAGATTACCTTATCCTGTCGGAAACGGAAGGAGGGGATATGGGAGATCGGGCGCCCTGCGATCTCTTCCCTTAGGTGGCTGAAGACAGCCAGAACGAATTGCTTCGAGGCGGGAAAATCGATCAGTTGAAATTGCGCCTGTTCGATCTGGGTCGCTGAATTTGCGTTCAGCTTGGCTCTGAGCGCGGACTTGACGTCGTCGTAAGCCCACCCAAGCGTTTGCACGGCAAACATGTGCTCGATTGTTATGGAGTTGGGGAACACTTTCGCGTATGTGACGTCAGACTCGAAGATCTCAGCTTTCGCTCGGATCGCGGTTTGCAAGTCTCCACCGAAGGCGCAGAGCATCTGCCCGATCTGTTCGGCAAAGATAGAGCCGCTGGTGTGCCTGTTGGAGTCCCGACGATGGACGTACGAGATTGCCTTTGCAGCGAACTCGCCCTTTATTCTGATCTGGAGCGAGTCGTTGCTCCGTCTGTCCCACGCTACGATTGAGTTCTGAGTATTGTTGCCCGCGACAATCTTTGTAATGAGTGTATCGTCCGAAACTCTAATCACTCGCGCAAGCAATGAAACGTGTGACGCGTGCAGCGCGCCTGCAGCGAAGAGCGATCCCGTGGTCTGCGCCCCATTCACAACTGACAGACCTGATACGCGAAGCCTAAGGGGGTTCTCCAATAACCTAGCTTGGTTCGTGATCAGCGTGACGCCGTTATTTAGGATGAAGAATTCATCCGGCCGTTGTTGAGCTGTGTCTCGGATCGTGTTATTTACGTTCCGAGGGTTCTTTCGGAGGCCGAGAAAGTCTCTCAGATTCGCGCTGAAGAGCGCACTCTTATGAGTTTCGTAGAGTTTTCTGAGGACTTCGCCGTTCAGGGTCAGAACGAACGAATTCCAGTTGCCACCCGGAACACTGAGGATACCGTCCGATTCCAGATCAATCTCTTCGGTAACTTGGATGATCCCAGTGGAATTCAGATAGAGCTCTTGAATACTCTGCAGGCCAAGCTCGACGGTTTCGATAGTCAAACCTTGGCACAGCGAAAGCCCACTAACCATGCTCTGTAGGGTTTCTAGCTCGGTCTTCACTGCCGGAGAGATGCATGCGTTATGAGCATAGGCGAAGATAATCCGGTCTATAGATTGATCCGCTATGCACTTGCGTAGCATCTGCGCCTGGGGTCTTATGACCGAGGGAACCGTGCTGATGTCTGCCTGCAATAGCCACGCGGCTGCGGTATTGAGGTCGCATGCCTTATTGGTTGGCGCCGTAGGTTGGCTCCATTGCTGTGAGGAGTAGCCCTGCGCCACGTACGCCAGACCATCAGCTTCACTAATGTAGATGATGTCCGCTTTCTTGTCGGCGGGATCGTCCGTGAGACTGTTCGAAGCGAAAGAGGCAAAGTCGTCTAAATCGAGATAAAGAGCGGATGCGTATAGAGGCAGGGCATTATCGCCATACTGTACGAGCTCGGTATGCAGTTTGAAATCATTGATGAAGGAAAAGCTGCTCGCTGCCTGGTCGATCGTCATTTGACCCTCAGTCTCTCATTATCTCCCGAACTTCTGTCTACCCTGCATCTGGCTCATCATTCTCTGCTGCGCCTTGATCCCCCCACCCCCGCCCATGCTCTTGAACATCTTCCGCATCTGCGCGTACTGCCGCAGCAGGTTATTCACGTCCTGCACCGTGGTCCCCGACCCGCGCGCAATCCGTTTCCGCCGGCTCCCGTTGATGATCTCGTGATCGCGTCTCTCCTTCGCCGTCATCGAGTTGATAATCGACTCCACCCGCGTAAACTGCCCCTCGTCCACATTCTCCGCGGCCTGCTGCATCCCCGCGAACGGCCCCACTGTCGGCAGCATCTTCAGGATCGACTTCATCGACCCCATCTTCTTAATCTGCCTGAGCTGATCCCGAAAATCGTCCAGCGAAAATCCATCGCCCGACAGCGCCTTCTTCGCGAACTGCTCCGCCTTGCCGCGGTCCAGCTTCTCTTCCGCATGTTCCAGCAGCGTGGCGATATCGCCGAACCCCATAATCCGCCCAACGATCCGGTCCGGATGGAACGGCTCAAAAGCATCCGGCTTTTCCCCTGTCCCCAGGAACTTAATGGGAGCTCCAGTCACGTGCCGGATCGACAGCGCCGCCCCGCCGCGCGCATCGCCATCCATTTTGGTCAGGATAACGCCCGTCAACGCCAGCAGATCGTGGAACGCCTTCGCCGACTTCACCGCGTCCTGCCCGGTCATCGCGTCCGCGACAAACAGAATCTCGCTGGGGTTCATCTGCTTCTTCAGCGCGGCCATCTCGTCCATCAAGTCGGACGCAATCTGGTTGCGCCCCGCCGTATCGACGATCAGAATGTCGCATCCAAAGCTCGCCGCTTCGCGCCGCGCATCCTTCGCCAACCGCAGCACGTCGTCAGTCCCGTGCTTCGCATCCGGGTCCAGCTTGCCCTCATAAATCTGCGCGCCAATCGCCGTCGCCACCAGCCGCAACTGCTCCCGCGCCGCAGGCCGGTACACGTCCACCGACACCAGCATTGGCCGGTGCCCCGCCTTCTTCAGCCACCCCGCCAGCTTCGCCGAGGTGGTCGTTTTGCCGCCGCCCTGCAAGCCCGCCATCAATATCACGCTCGGCGGCTGCGACGACGTCCTGAACCGCGCCGTGTCCTTGCCCAGAATGTTGATCAGCTCATCGTGAACGATCTTCACGATCTGTTCGTCGGGCGAGAGCGCCGTCGCCACCTGCGCCCCCAGCGCCCGCACGCGGATGTGCTCCACCACCTCGGTCACGACCGTCAGGCTTACGTCGGCCTCGATCAGGGCAAGGCGGATCTCTCGCAGGGCCTCGCCGATATTCTCATCGGTGATCGTGCCCTGGCCGCGTAAAGTCTTGAAGGAACGCTGGAGTTTGTCGCTTAGATTCTCAAACATGCTCCTTCAAGTCTAGTCGATTCCCGCTATTTCTTCTTCGCGTTAGGCGGCTTGTACCCCAGGTTCCCTGCCTTCTTCATCGCCGCCATTCCCTCTTCGATGCCGAGCAGCGGCGTCGTCTTGAACGCCTTGAACGCCCCGCTCGCGGACACCGCCAGCGAGCACGCTGCCGCGCTCACGTTGTCGCCGCCCTCAATGATGATGACCGCGTCGTACTCCCCAAAGGAGAACCAGCTCCCCACCAGCTTGCCGCCAATCTTCCCGGCCAGCTTAGTAATCACCGGGGTGCGGTCAGCCGGCTTCTTGATGAAACCCGCCAATACCTCAGGAGTATAGGAAATCTGAATCATGTAGCTGGGCATCGCATTCCACCTTTCCGTGCAAAGTAGATTTCTGTTTCGGGCCCATGAGTGAGAGAAAGCATACACCAGCAATCCGGTCCGTGGCTTGCCAACCTGTTTCCCTCCAACGCCTCAGCGCCGGAACCTTACCTCTCGGCAGTCATTAGAACAACGCCTCACTCAGCCGCCTTGCTGAAGTGGAAGACGCACGCAGGCCCCGTGCAGGTTTGCTGCAAATTCCACCCCGCCGCCGCGGCCCTGTCCTGCCAGATCGTGTCGAATATCTTTCGATAGTCGTCAGCAGAAATCCGCTCCTTGAAATTCGCGGTCTGCTCATAGAGCTTCAAATAGATCGGCGAAATGCGCACCACCGCCTCTGAATCATCAAGCTTCTCCAGGGTTACGGAGTTCCCTCGAAGATTCGCTTGCTCCCAACAGAGATACAGGATGAAGGCTCGCGACGGCGCAGCCAGCGGAACCCATGTTCTCGCAGCCAGGAAGTAGCCCCGGCCGTCACGAAACCAGTCGAACGCAGCCTGTTTCCCCTTCTCGGTTGCTAGAACATTGAACAGCTTCATCTGTTCAGTAGCCGCGATTTCCTCACGCATCCACGCCTTCTGCGACTCCGGCAAATCGGGAAACGCAGTGACCGGCAGCGTGCCAATCTCATCCAGACGAAGCAGAATCGATTCGATGTGGTGGAAATACCAATTCCCGCCCTCATTCAAGAATGTGAACGACAGGGTCTGTTTTGTGCCGTCAATCGTAAGCGGTATCACATAATGGGTATCGCTCCCCACCCGATGAATCTCCGGGGTGGCCTCCCATTCAGACCAGATCGCCTTCTCCCGTATCGTCGAAAGAAATCCAATCAGCAGATCCTTACTGACCCCTTCATAGGGCCGCACCTTCTCCGCCGGAATCGGTCCCGCGCGCAACATACTGACAAACTGTTTCCAGGTGTCCCCATCCTGCTGCGTTGCTACACCTGTCTGTGCGGCAGAAACACCGGTCCCCAAGACCAGGAAAACAACTGACAAAACACACCAACGAAGTTTGACGCTCATAGAAGCCCGCTTTTCGCAGCGGCCCCGTCCCGAGTCAACTCCGCGTCAGACGAATCTCTGGCTCAGACCACCGCCGCGTCCACCGTACTCCACCTCGACCTTGAACACAATCAATTCCGCTATGCCGCTTCCGTCCTGATCCGGTTCTTCCAGTGCGACACCACGAACCACACAAACCCCACCACCAGAATCGTTTCCACGCCAAGATGAAAGCGATGGAACACCTCCTTGAAACGCGGATCGGTCTGCCACGCATCCCCCAGCTTCATCCCGATATACGCCAGCGCATAGCACCACGGCCACGAGCCCACAAACGTGTAAATGTGGAATCGCACCTGGTTCATCTTCGCCACGCCCGCGGGAAACGCAATGAACGTCCGAACAATCGGCAACATGCGCCCTGCCAGCACTGCAATCGACCCGTAGTGTGCAAAAAAGTGGTCCACCCGGTCCAGGTCGCGCCGGCTCAGCAGCAGCCAGCTCCCATACCGCTCCACCATCGGCCGCCCACCCTTGGCACCCACCCAGTATGCCGGGATCGATCCCAGATTCGACGCCAGCGACGCCAGCGTAGCCAGCAGAACCAGCTCCATCTGCCCATGCGCCAGCGCCGCACCCGCAAACGGCATAATCACTTCGGAAGGAATCGGGATGCAGGCCGACTGGACTGCCATCAGCACGAACATCACGGCATACTTACCGCCCGCACTCAAGCCCATTAGCAATGCAATGATTTTTTCAGACATGCCTTCGCAGTATAACCGCGCGCGTGGGTCTCGCCCCACCCCCGCGCATCTTCTGTCTCACCCGCCCCCGACCGCCTTGCTCAGCGTCTCCTGGTATCTCTCCGCCCGCACCATCCGGCTCTTCACTGCGGCAACCTCCTCCGGCGTCTTCGCCAGTCGCAACGCCTCCTGCAGCACTCCCAGCGCCTCCACAGCCTGCCTCTGTTCCAACAACACCTCGGAGCAGTTCAGCCGGTAGCTCAGGCGGTCCGGCTCCAACTCCACCGCCTTCAGGTTCAGCGTGAGCGCCTCGTCCAGCTTGCGATGCCGTGCTGCATAGAACATCGCCAGCGTATCGTACGCCGGCGCAAATCCTGCATTCAGCGCAATCGAGGCCTGCAGACTCGTCTCGATCGCCTCATCCTCTGCCCTGGCCCCACTCCGCAACGCCATCATCGCGTAGTCGTAGTGGGTCAGGTAGTTGTGCGTGTCCAGCTCCACTGCCTCGCGGTACCACTTCTTCGCGCTCGCAAAGTCCCCCTCGGAGTAGCTCAGAGTCCCCATCGTCTCGTGCGCTTGCGCACTGCCCGGCTCCTCGCGCAGCACCGCTTCCGCCAGCGCCTTTGCCTCCGCGGTGCGCTTGGTATAGATCATCATGTCGGCCCGCACTGCATCAGCTTCCGCCGTCGTCACCGGCCGCACCTCCGCCGCTGCGTCCTTGGCATCCAGCTTGGCCGGCATCATGAAGTACATAAACTTCCGCTGCATCACATAATCGCTTAGCCCCTGCTGCAGCTTGTCCAGGTCGCCGAACGCCGCGCGCGCCGCGCTCACCGCATCCTCACCCCGCGCCAGCCGCTCGGCATAGTCGCGCATCCGGTGCGTCCCCTGGATCCGGTCGCTCACAATCAGAAAATGCGTCAGCGCCCACGACTCCGCATAGAAGACCGACCCCTTCTGCTCGTCGTGGTAGTACGGCGACTTCGTATCCACCTTCAACAACGTCTCCATCGGCAGCAGATCGATCCGCCCCAGAAATCGCAGCTCCTCCGCATTCGCTTGCCCCAGCCACACCGTCTTTTCGTCGATGTCGGTGTTCTCATAGAACTGCGCCAGGCCTTCATTCAGCCACAGCGGCAGCCACCCGTCCGCCTTGCGCAGCATGTAGTGCGTGTACTCGTGGTACACGTTCGCGTATGCATGCTCCTCCTGCGCATCCAGCCGCACCAGAATGTAGTTCTTCTCCGGCGCGCGTAAAAAGAATCCCCCCAGATCGATCCGGTCCTTCCCCAGGTACTCCTCCGGCTCCAGGGCCTGCATGCCCTTCCTGTCCCTCACCGCCACCACTACGATCGGTGGATCGGTGTCGTCTCCCTTCGCGGGCAGCAAGGTGTGAAACACCATATGCATGCGTTCGAATTGGCTCGCCAGCCGCCGCGCGTCTTTCTCGCTTGCATCGGTCAACACCACAAAGTGGGTGCTTCGCGTCTCCACCCAGCGTTCGGGCGTTGCTCCTGTCGCAGCTTTGGCCGCCGCGAACATCACCGTCGCACCAAGAAACGCGCCCGCAATCGTTCTGCGCATAGTTCCCGGAGAGTAGCCCAGAACGACACCAACAGTAAACAAAAAACTCCCCGCCAACGTCCCAAAGGGCTCATTCACCGCAACTCCTTGCAGCGTAACTGCAAAACTGTTCCAGAGAGTAACCCGACACTGATTACCGAAACGGGCCGGCGGCCGCCAAATCGTACCCAAATGCACCTCACTGCCCTCACGCTGCATCAAAACAAAGACGATTCACTGTAGGACTGCAGCGCCGCTCCCAGCGTCGAACGTAGCTCCCACCCAAGAGGAGGACACACCATGGAAAACCTGGTTTATTCGCTGTACGGCCTCTGGTTCTGGCTCACCCGCAAGTATCGTGCCGCTGTCTACAACGAAGTCGCCCAAACCCTCGACTCGGCCCGCACCTACCTCTTCACCGACTACGCCACCCGCGCCTCCACTCGCGACCGCGGCTTCCTGCTTCCCGCTCAGGTCGAAGCCCTCACCATCCTCGACCGCCACGGGGCCCTCGTCGCCCGCAACTCGCGCCGCTTCTCGTCCCTGGCCGAGTGCCGTAAATTCGTCACCGAAGAACTTGCCGACCCGCCGAAGGCCGCCTGACCCGCGCGCTTCGACTGAGGTTTTTCGGTCATCCTTGAGAACCTGGTGAATCAACGCGCGTTCTAGAGCAGCGCCAAAGTCGGTGTACCCATCGCCACGGCTGGTAGCTGGATAGCTGCCAGCTAACAGCTCATGGATCGGGTCTTTCGCCTGTCGGGCTGTCATCCCCCGCACCAGGGGGTGACATCTCTCGCTACTGAGCCGCCAGCTCGTACACGTCGATCGCATACCCCGGAACCGTCCGCGTGAACTCCTTGCTCACACCCTTCACCACGCTCTCCACCGGAACCACGCGCCTCGGGTCCGTAATCGAATTCGTCGCCGCCGTCGTCGCCGCGCTCAACCGTACCAGCTTCGCCGTCGGCTTCACATCCTTAGCGCCGTTTAGAGAAATCTTCAGGTCCTGCGCCTTCGACGACGCATTCACCACCTTCAGATACACGATTCCCTTCGCCGCATCCCGTGTCACCGTGTAGAACAGCCGATCGCCCGCGCCCTCCAGGTCCGACGCAACCGTCTCCGTCCCCACATGGTTCGCAAACATCACCTGGGCGTAGTAGCTCGGGCTCCCATAGCTCGAATTGGCGTCATACCCAATCAGGTCCGACTGCCACTGCATCCCGCCCGGATTCACGTTCACCAGCAGTGGCGCGTAGCTCGCCAGCAGGATCAAGTCGCTGTTCCGCTCCATCCCTGTCATCCACGCCGCATCGCCCAGGGCCGCTCCCATATTCGGTGTCGGCGTTCCTTCGCGCGTCGCCCATTCGCCCACAAAAATCTTCGGCCCATTGCGGTCCATCTTGTCGTAGTGGTGCGTATCGTTGAAGAACTCGTCCGCCCGCTTGTAATAGTGGTCGTCGACCATGTCCATCACATGGCCCTTCACAATCGTTGTGGCAATCAGCTGTAGCTGCGGATACTTCTTCTTGATCGCATCGTAGAACTGCGCATACCGCCCATCGTAGCTCTTCGACCGGTCGAAGTTGTCCTCGTTCCCGATCTCCACATAGGTCAACGGGAACGCCGCCGGATGCCCATCCTTCGACCGCTCCGCGCCCCATTTCGTCGACGTATCGCCGGTCACATATTCAATCTCATCCAGCGCGTCCTGCACATATGGCTCCAGGTCCGGCCCCGGATTCACATGCTGCTGCCGCAGACTGTAGCCCGCATAGACAGCCAGCACCGGTTCCATCTTCAGGTCTTCGCACCATTCCAGGTACTCCAGCAGCCCCAGTCCGTCGCTCGAACGGTAACTCCACGGACTCTCATGTCCAGGCCGATTTACCAGCGGCCCAATCGTTTTCTTCCAGTCGTAGCGCTCCTGAATCGTATTGCCTTCCAGGTAGTTCCCTCCCGGCAGCCTCAGAAACGCCGGATGCATCGCCGCCATCATCTCCATCAAGTCGGCCCGGTTCCCATTGACCGTACCCTTGTAAGTCGGCGGAAAAAGGGAGACCAGTTGCAGCCATGCCGTTCCAGGCTTGTCGAACTCGATCAGCAGATGATTGTGCGACGACGCCACCACGTCTCCGCCCGTCTTTAGCGAAAACGTGTACTGCTTCCAATCCTTGCCCAGCGCATCCAACTTCGCGCTCGCCAGTACCTTGCCCGAATCGTCCGATACCAGGCTTACGCGCACCGCTTCCGGCGCATCGGCCTTCGCATACATCGATCCCGCATACGTCGTGTTCGGCCGCACCGCCATCCCCCACCAGCCGTCGTTGGTCACGCCCAGCGTGTCGGCTGCATCGGCGCGCGCAATCGTCAGCTTCATGCTCGCAGGCAACGCCGCACTTGGACCGGTCGAGGGATCCGTCGCCATCGCTCCACGTGCCGTCCCAAACGGCGACAGGAACCAGTCGTGGGTGCCGCTCCAGTCGGAAAGAAAGTTCCGGTTCGACACCATCTCCCCATACAAGCCGCCCTCGTACGAGTAGTTGATCTCCTCCGTCATCAGCCCATACAGCGTCGGACTCACCTTCGCCACCGGCCGGTCCATCTCAATCTTCAGGGTCGCGGGCCCCTGCGCCTGCGCAGTCACAACACTCAATAGCGCCGCTACGCCCAGCCCCATCGCAGACTTCACAACTCGCATCATCGCCACATTTTCCTCGTAGGAAACAATACATGAATTTGAGATGCCCTATCGCGGAAGCAGGGCCGTCAGGTGCACATCCTCTCCCTTTCTGATGCGCCTGGCCTGTCGCATCAGATGTGCTGTCGGATTTTTCGGTCCAGTTTCATCGTCTTCGTCCGTGGGCTCCTCGAGCCGTTCTTCGATCACGTGTTGCACCTGCGGCTCGGCAATCGCCTGCAGCACCTGTAGCGCATTGCCGATCGAGGTGCCAGACGGATAAAACCCCAACTTGCTCTTCCCAGTTTTCTTCCTCCAACGCCACAATGCCCGCTGCACGCAGACAATGCAGCCCCACACAATCAACAGCAGTCCCAAGTACCCCACTGAATACCTCCACGCATCGCTCGCCTAAATCAAGAAACGACAAGGCAGTGCCTGCGCGAATCACTCGTCGCGCAGCACCGCAGTCAGGATTTAGTTGATCGTCGGGGGAGGACGCTGAAAGAGTGCACTACGCACTGGCGCCGTCGGCAGAAGTATGCCTTCGGTGCACATAATCCGCAGCCACTGCGGAGGGTCCAGCAACCCGAACAAGAAAACCGGGAAAAACAGGACGCCTGCGATGAAAAGTCCTTGGCCCGCACTATGCGGAACCAGCAGCGCGAGGACACAGATCAGCAGCGCAATAGCTGCGATGACCCGGAACCGGCGCGTCGCTTGAGAACCTCTTACCATCATCTTTAATTATAGCCACCCAAACAATTATGCCCCCCTCTACCCCGGCGTCTTCACACCCTCCCGCAGCATCACGATCGCCTTTTCCACGCGCCTCGCCCGTGTCTCTTCCTTCTTCGCCTCGGCAATCCAACGGCAGTATTCCTTGCGGTGCGTGTAACTCAACTGCTCAAAGAACGCCAGCACCCCCTCCTTCTTCATCAGCCTCTCAAACTCCGCCGGAACCTCGACCGTCCGTTCCCCATCCTCGCGCCACACCACCACGTCGATCGCATCGTCCACCCCTTTGCCTATCTGCTCCCGAATCCCTTCAGCACGCCCAACATGTGCTGCGGCCCACCACACGCCATCAACGATCCCGCATACGCCATCCCATCGAACGTCGCCTTCACCGTAACCGCTCCCCGCGTCCCAAACTCCTCCTTCGCGTCGTGCGGAAAGAACACAAACGCCCCTCCGCCCGGCCCCGCCTCAATCCTCGCACTGAACGCGTATTTCTTCATCGCTTTCCCCCAGCATTCTGCTACTCTGCTCCCGAAGTCAAGAAGCCCACGAGGAAGCCCATGAACGCCACCAACCCCATCTCAGGAATGTCTCCACAGGAACTTGCCTTCGAAATCCAGCGCGGCGGCCGCTTCGTCGTCTACCAATACTGCGTCTCGCTCGTCGTCGTCACCTTCCGCCGCAACTCGAAGGTACAATTCCTTCGCGCCGGCGAGAGCGCCACCGCCAAAGGCCTGCCGTTCACCCTGCTCACGCTCGTTCTCGGCTGGTGGGGCATTCCCTGGGGATTCATCTACACCCCGCAGATCCTCTATAAGAACCTCAAAGGCGGCACCGACATCACCGCCGCCGTCCTCAATCGCACCCAGCAGCCCCCTCCCCCACCCGTCGCGAAGCCAATCTTCTAGGAACTCCGCTAAACCGCGCAGACTCTTCGGCCATCCGTGCTACCCTTCTCGCGAAGTCAAGAAGGCCCCACATGCTTCCCGTAATTGCACTCTTCTTGGCCCTCTTCGCCGCGCAAGCACCCGCCCCACCCGGGCCGCCGCCCACCGAACCGCCGACCGCTCCCACATCCGCGCAAACCGCGCCCGCCAAACCACCCTGCCGCAACCCCGACGCCGACGGAAGATACCGCATCGGCTGTGGCGTCTCCGCGCCGCAGCTCACTCAACGCGTCGAAGAGAAGTTCCCTGCGGGGGCGACCGCAAAGAACCTGCGGGGCGGCGTGACTGTCTCGCTCATGGTCGACGCCGAAGGCAATCCGGCTGACGTGCATATTTCGCATTCGATGATCGACCAGGTAGACAAAAGCTCTCGTGCATTTCAACAGCAGCTTGAAGACAACATGGTCGACGCCGTCAAGCAGTACAGATTCAAACCCGCAATGTTTCAGGGCAAACCCGTCCCCGTCGAACTCAATGTCGAACTAAACTTCACGGCCTTCTAGCCCGCCTCCTACTTCCCCGCAAACTCCTCATTCATCCACACCTTGAACGCCTCATAACTCTGTGGCCGTCCCAGAAAATCCTTCACTAGGTCATTCGCCGACATCGACCCACCCCGCTCCAGCACCGTCTTCCGGTACCGCATCGCCGCCGGCCCATCCAGCAGGTTCTTCTTGTCGAACTGGTTGAAGAAGTCCAGCGCAATCACCTTGCTCAACGAATACGTGTAGTAGTTCGACGAGTATCCCATCAGGTGTGTAAACGTCGCGAACCCGTAGTTCCCATCCACCCACTGCCACGGCGACCCCTCAATCGACGCCTTCTTCCACATCGCCTCCACGTTCACCTGCTCCGGCGCGCGGTCATGCAGTTCCAGCGAGTAGTTCGCCAGCGCAATCTGCCGCTCGTATCCAATCCCCCGCCCAAATGCGTCGGCCTTCAGCATCTTTGCAAACAAATCGTCCGGCAGCACCTCGCCCGTCTTGTAGTTCTTTGCAAAGCTATCCACGATCGTCTTGTCGCGGAAGAACTCCTCCAGCATCTGCGACGGCGCCTCCACAAAATCCCACTCCACGTTGAACGACGACGTCCCCACATACTCCTGGTGCGAGCCCAGCACCGCATGCATCATGTGCCCGAATTCGTGGAAGAACGTCACCACATCCGAGTACTGCATCAATCCCGGGTCCCCATTGGCGCCGCCGGCAAAATTTCCATTCAGCCGTGCCTCCGGCAGTTGCCGGTCGCCGACGCCCGTCACCATCGTCCCCGCGTTGAACCACTTGTTTTTGCCTTCGCGCGGGTGCATATCCAGATAGATCCGTCCCAGCCGTTTCCCGCCGCCTCCGTCCGCAGCATCCATCACGTCGAACACCGTCACCGACGGGTCCCACAGCTCCAGCCCATTCACCTCCACAAACTTCACATGGAATAGACGCGCCGCCGTATCCAGCACTCCCCGCTGCACCTCGGGGAACGGGAAGTACGCCCGCACCGCCTGCGAGTCGAACCCGTACGCCTCACGCTGATACTGCTCCATCCAGTACCCTGCGCTGTACGCCGGAATCACCGTCAGCCCTGGCTGCCGCTTCTGCGCGAACGCCAGAATCTCCGCGTACTCCTTGGTCGCAACCGGCTTCGCTGCCTTATCCAGCTCCGCCAGCAGCGCTCGCACGTTCGCCGGAGTCTTGATCAGCTTGTCCACCGTCGCCAACTCCGCCCAGTTGGCAAAGCCCAGCTCGTGCGCCAGTTCCGCCCGAATCTTCAACACCTGCTGCAGCAACTCCTCATTCGCCGGATACGCCCGCCCGTAGTAAGCCAGATACAGCCGCCGCCGCAGATCGTCGCTCTTCGCGTATGTCATCACCGGCCGGTAGTCCGGCTCATCCGTCGTCAGCGTGATCTGCCCGTCCGCCGCAGGCGCATGCCGCGCAATGTAATCCGCCGGCAGCCCATCCAACTCCGCCACGCTCTTCACCACCACCTTGCCCTGGCTCTCAGCAATGTTCCTCTGAAAGTGCAGCGACTCCGCCGTCAACTCGTCGCTCAGCTTGCGCACCCGCTCCCGCGTCGCCGCGTCTTTGTCGATACCGCTCAACCTGTACTCCAGCAGCGTGTGCTCCAGGTAGTACTTCGTCGCCGCATCGGCTTTGCTCGCATCCACCGCCTGCAGGGCGTGGTACACATCCGGGTTCAGACTCAGCGCCGTCGCCGCCGCCGACACCTTCTGCAGCGTCTCGTCCCCCACATCGCGCAACTCCTTCTTCGGCGATGCATTCGACAACAGGCCCGCCGCGCTGCCGGCCAGGTCCATCTCGCGCTGCGCCTCGTCGTACACGCGCAGCGTATTCTCGACCGTCCGCTCGCCCTTCACTGCCAGCAGCGCATCCACGTGCGCCTGCGCCGACGCCAGGTGCGCATCCGCCCACGCCCGCGCCTTTGCCGCATCCGGATTCCCCACCCATATATGCAGCGGATCGCCCAGCTTCGCGTCCCATCCACTCCCACCCTGCGCCGCCGCTGTCGCCGCTCCCGCTGCCACCACGCTAATCGCCATCGCCTTTGCCATCCTCCGCATCATCCTCGTCTCTCCGATCACCCAAAATATCACGTAGCCGTCTTTCCCCCCTGCAATACGTCATTCTGCGCAAAGCGCAGAATCTCCGTCGTTGTCTTTACGACCTCCACTCTCTGAGTCGCAAAGCGGCCTGCTCGCTGCTCGCCGCGTCTCGACCTTCAACTCCCGCCCCCAAAACACTGTCAAGCCCCAAAAACGGTTGAAAACTCGCCACATCACACAAAACGCAACACATCAGACTTCAAGAAACATTGCAGATGAGTTATGATCAACCTGATAGAATTAAGGTAGTTGGATCAGACAAAAGGCTGCACGGCTCGCGCTCCATCGCGCAGGCCCGCAGCCTCTCTAGTTTGCAGGGGTAAGTCCTTATCGCCAAAGTACTTTACAGACCACCCCGTTTGCTTGCAACACTTTACCGAACGAGCCCAGACCAGTCAACCCTGACCTCCAGACTTAAACCCTTTAGAAGATGTACTTTAGTACCGGAAGTACGGGGGGTGGGGGTGGGGGTGCCGGCGTACCTCTCCCGCCACCCGCTCGGGCGTATTGGGGGATGCGATTCGCGCAACGCTGGCTCTAGCTCGCGCTCGCGCTGTCCATCAGATGCAGTTCTTTGCCCGGCTTGAACCGCACTGCCTTGCCGGGTGCGATGCTCACCTCTGCGCCGGTTCTGGGATTCCGCCCAATCCCTGTCTTGCGCGGCTTCACCGTGAACACCCCAAACCCGCGCAACTCAATCCGGTCGCCTGCGATCAGCGTCTTCTTCATACTGTCGAAGATCGCGTCAACCGCATCCTCCGCCTTCGTCCTCGGAAGTCCGGTCCGCTCCACGACCCTCTGGATAAGGTCCTGTTTAATCAAATTGGGCCGCCTCTCTCGCGTAATTCATTCTCAGCGTGCTAGTTCCACACACTGTCCCACTGTCGTGATGTTAGGAACTAACCCTCAGATTGTCAACGCGTCACGCCTGCCGTAAGATTTGCCTATCCGAGTTTTTCGCGACCCATCCTTCGCCCCAACGCCCCCAAAGCGCCACGGAACCGAGGCTGAAAAACGCCGCCAAGAGGAAATAACCACGCATGTCCATCAAAAGTGACCGCTGGATCCGCCAGCAGGCAATCGATAACCAGATGATCGTTCCTTTCAGCGAGAAACAGGTCCGCGAGGGCGTCATCTCCTACGGACTCTCCTCCTACGGCTACGACCTCCGCGTCTCCGACGAGTTTAAGATCTTCACCAACGTCAACTCCGCCATCATCGATCCCAAAGCCTTCGACGAGCGTTCTTTCGTCTCCGTCCAGGCTCCCAGCGTCATCATTCCGCCCAACTCCTTTGCCCTCGCGCGTTCCATCGAGTACTTCAAGATTCCCCGCGACGTGCTCACTATCTGCGTCGGCAAATCCACCTATGCGCGCTGCGGCATCATCGTCAACGTCACCCCGTTCGAGCCCGAGTGGGAGGGCTTTGTCACCCTGGAAATCTCCAACACCACGCCTCTGCCCGCCCGCATCTACGCCAACGAGGGACTTTGCCAGATTCTCTTCTTTCAGTCCGATGAAGTTTGCGAGATCAGCTACGCCGACCGCAAGGGCAAATATCAGAACCAGCAAGGCATTGTGCTTCCCAAGCTTTAGCTCGCCCGGCGCTTGCGATTGGGTGTACGGTAATTGTGTCGCATGTCACACGCTACAGCTAGCCACGCAGAGAATCGAGGCTTGAGGTCCATGGATGAGACTCCCCCAAAGCGCGCGGACCGCGTCGGCGTCGTCGCCACCGATCCCTTGCGCGTGCTTGGCCTGAAGGCCATCTTCGCCGAGGCCCTGCAACTCGAGATCGTCCATCTATCCGTTCCCGGCGCGCTCGACGATACTCACCTTGCCCTCGTCCTCATCGACGCCGAGTGCACGTCTCACTTGCTGGAGCTGATCGCCACCTTTCGCCAGGTGCGTCCTCTGCTCAAACTCATCGTGCTCGGAAACGAAACCTCGCAGGAGTACATCGAGCGCGTCATCGGGGCCGGCGCCAAGGGATACCTTGCCCTCACCTCAACCGAGTCCGAGATTCGCATGGCCATCGACATGGTGCGCGATGGCTCTGTCTGGGCGCCGCGCAGGGTGTTGTCCCGCCTGCTCGATCATCAGCGCAGCGCCGCCAGGTCGCCTGCCAATCCCCCGCGGTTCACGCCCCGCGAACTCCAGATCCTCGACCTGCTTCGCGCAGGACAGCCCAACCGTGCTATCGCCGTCGCGCTCGGCATCGACGAAGGAACGGTCAAAGCGCACATCGGCCGCCTCATGCGCAAGGTCGGCGTTAACAATCGCATTGCCCTCACCGTTCACCCCTTCACCCAGGCTCAGTGACGCGAAACGGCCTGGGTGCACCGCTCCGTGCCGCCGCACCCGCGTTTACTAAAGAGTAATCAGCGATGGGTACGAAAGCCTCTACACCTTCGTACCGTTGCCTGCACCACCGAGAAAGCACATTATCGTTTGGCAACACAGACCTGGGAGAGGGGCTACAAGGCTGCGCAGCGCTAGCTGCTTGGCTCTTGCAGCCCCCTTTTTTCGCCCTCGACCCAACTCCCCAACTCTCCCCAAAAACTCCGCGGCCCCAACCGGCCGCTGCGAAGGTGCGCGACATCAATGGTTTATCTCTTGAATTCAGGCAACTCGCTACCCAGTTTAACCATCCCATGGATTACTGCAACGGTTCCCGCTGCGTCGATTTTCCAGCCCGCAAAGATGTAATATCGCGTCTGACGCGCAGGTCAACCCAGAGATTTGAAAGGTTCAATACCCAATGAAAAAGATATCCGGAATTCTGTGTGGCATGGTCCTTCTGACCTCCACGCTTGCAAGCTTTGCGCAGGACGACAAGGATAAGATCGAAGACCGTCTTACCAGCGCCGAGGCCGTCATGAACGAGATCATGGCCACACCCGATAAAGGCATCCCACGCGGAATCCTCGCCGGAGCATCCTGCGTCACCATCATCCCCGCCTATAAGAAAGGCGCCTTCGTAGTCGGCGCACAGTATGGCCAGGGAGTTGCCACCTGCCGGACGCCCAACGGCTGGAGCGCGCCCGTCTTCGTCCAACTTGCCGGCGGCAGCTTCGGCTGGCAGATCGGCGGCCAGTCCACCGACCTCGTTCTGATTGCCATGAACCAGAACGGCTTGCAGGACATGCTCAAGAACAAGGTCAAGCTCGGCGCAGATGCCGCGGCCTCAGCGGGTCCGGTCGGCCGTAACGCCCAGGCTGGAACCGACTGGAAGCTCAACGCCGAGTTCCTCACCTACTCGCGCTCCAAGGGCCTCTTCGCCGGTCTCGATCTGGACGGCACCGTCCTCTCGCAGAACCAGGACATGACTCGCGCAGAGTATGGCGCCGACATTCCCTTCAAGACCATCCTCGGAGGCGACGTCCCCACTCCCGAGAACGCGCGTCCCTTCGTCCACACCGTGGCCCGCTACTTCGTAAGCTCGAAGCAAGACCACTAAGGCGCCTTTCGCAACATCGCCAGAAACAGTCGGACCAAAGCCGTCAATGGGGTCCCGCCCGTTGGCGGCTTTCGGCCGAGAGTAATCCTGCCAGGTAGGGTTCCGTCTATACATAGGTAACAAAATCCAGCACAGGTCGCGTGTCTGCATTGCAGCGCACACCCTGGCGCACCCGTTAGACTGTTAATCTTGACCCGCGAAGCCCAATACTCTCCCGAGCCGTCGCCCCGCCCCACCCTGCAACACCTCTTTGAATTCGTCTTTGCCTGGTCTTTCATCCATGGCCTTCGCATCCTTCCTCGCCGTCTGGCCCGTGCCGCCGGGGTCGGTATCGGCGCCTTCGCGTACGCCGTTCTCGGACGCCTCCGCCGCGTAGGCCAACGCAACCTCGAACTCGCCTTCCCGGACATGCCCGCCGCCGAGCGCGCCCGCATCCTGCGCCTCGAATACCGCAACCTCGGCTGGCTGCTCGCCGAGTTCTGCCAGATGTCCAGCTACACTCCCGCCTACGCCTCGCGCTTCATCCGCTACGAGGGCCTCGATAATTACCTCGCCGCCCGCGACCGCGGCCAAGGCGTCCTCGTCCTCACCGGCCATCTCGGCGCGTGGGAACTCTCCAGCTTCTACCACTCGCTCGCCGGCTATCCCATGGGCATGGTCATCCGCCGCCTGGACAATCCGCTCGTCGATCGCATGGTCAATCGCATCCGCTGCCTGCACGGCAACCGCGTCCTGCACAAGGACGACTTCGCCCGCGGCTTGCTCGCCGCCATGCGCGCCGGCGAAACCGTAGGCATCCTCATGGACACCAACATGACACCGCCGCAGGGCCTCTTCGTTCCCTTCTTCGGAGTGCCCGCCTGCACCGCCTCCGGCCTCGCCCGCGTCGCCCGCAAGACCGGCGCCGCCGTCCTGCCCGGCTTCCTGCTCTGGGAGGAGTCCGAACAGCAATACGTCCTCCACTTCTACCCCGAAATCGCCCTCGCCTCCACCGACGACGCCGAAGCCGACGCCACCGAAAACACCGCCCGCTTTACCGCCGTGCTCGAAGACGCCATCCGCCAGAACCCCAGCCAGTGGCTCTGGATGCACCGCCGCTGGAAGACCCGCCCCCCCGGCGAGCCTTCAGTTTACTAGCCACCGTCTCCACCCGACGCCGTCATTCCACCCGGCAATCGTCATTCTGGACGAAGTCCAGAATCTCCGTAGTTGTCTTTCTGCTACGCCGCAAATGCTTGGTTGTCCCACCCATCGCGCTTTGCATCTCACTAAAGGTGCGCGCTTCCACATGCTGCTCCCGGAGATCGTCATGTCCTTTGGAATTTACGCAGTCGGCTACTTCATTCTCATCCTTGGCGTGGCGTATCTCGCTCACCTGATGCACGTTCCGCAAAACTACATCATCGCCCTTGGCATCATTATGTTTGGCATTGGCATCGTTTCCGGCGTCCAGCGCACCCGCGGTAAGGATCCCAACTAGCCGCAGAGTCGAGGTCGAGGCTGCATTTACAATCAGACTCGTGGACACCTCGACAATCGTCATTCTGGACTTCGGGTCGCAGTACACCCAGCTCATCGCGCGCCGCATCCGCGAGTTCAACGTCTTCTCCGTAGTGCTTCCCTGCACCGCGCCGCTCGACCAGGTCCGCGCATTGAATCCTCTCGGCCTGATCCTCTCCGGCGGCCCCAGCTCTGTCTATGACGCGGACGCGCCCGCAGCCGATCCGGCTCTGCTTGCGGTCGGTGTGCCCGTTCTCGGCATCTGTTACGGGCTGCATTTCATCGTGCATCACCTGGGCGGACGCATCGAGCCGGCTCCCGCGCGCGAGTACGGCCACGCACAGGTCGAAGTCGTCGCCGAGACGCCGCTCTTTCGTGGCCTGCCGCGCACTCTCGAGGTCTGGATGAGCCACGGCGACGAAGCCAAAGCTCTGCCCGACGGTTTCGTCCTGACCGCCAAAACTTCAAACGCCCTGGCCGGCATCGCCAACGAATCCCGCCGCATCTGGGCCGTTCAGTTCCACCCCGAGGTCGCCCACACCCGCCAGGGCATGGAACTCCTCCGCAACTTCGTGCTCGACATCTGCGGCGCCAAGGCCGACTGGACGCCCGAACACTTCATCCATTCCACCGTGGAGCGCGTCCGCGCCCAGGTGGGCGATGGCCACGCCATCTGCGGCCTTAGCGGCGGCGTCGACTCCAGCGTTGCCGCGGTGCTGGTAGCGCGCGCCATCGGTGAACGGCTGACCTGCATCTTCGTCAACAATGGCGTTCTGCGCAAGGATGAGTTTGCCAAGGTGCAGAAGACCATGCGCGAACAGCTTGGCCTGCGCGTGGTCGCGGTGGACGCCAGCGAGCGCTTCCTCTCCGGCCTCGCCGGCGTCACCGATCCCGAGCGCAAGCGCAAGGTCATCGGCGGCGAGTTCATCGCCGTCTTCGACCAGGAGGCCCGGAAGATCTTCGAGTCCGCGGAACATCAGGGCGACGAAATCGCCTGGCTCGTCCAGGGCACGCTCTATCCCGATGTCATCGAATCTTCCAGCGTCAAAGGCCCGTCGCAGACCATCAAGAGCCATCACAACGTCGGCGGCCTGCCCGCGGATATGAAGTTGAAACTGATCGAGCCCCTCCGCGATCTCTTCAAAGATGAAGTCCGCCGTATAGGCCGCGACCTCGGCATGCCCGAAGAAATCCTGGAACGCCAGCCGTTTCCGGGCCCCGGCCTCGCGGTGCGCATCCTCGGAGAAGTCACAGCGGAGCGCGTCGCGCTGCTGCAGGAAGCCGATGCCATTGTCGTCGACGAGATCAAGGCCGCAGGCCTCTACCGCAAGGTCTGGCAATCCTTCGCAGTACTGCTGCCGGTGAAGAGCGTCGGCGTTATGGGCGACCAGCGAACTTACGCCTACACCTGCTGCGTCCGCGCCGTAGAATCCGAGGACGGCATGACCGCCGACTGGGCTCCCCTGCCCTATGAGGTGCTGCGCGCCATCTCCAGCCGCATCGTCAGCGAGGTGCGCGGCATCAACCGCGTCGTCTACGACATCACCTCAAAGCCGCCCGGCACCATCGAGTGGGAGTAGCTTCCTCGCCGTATAAATCAGCCTACCTGGCTGAACCGCGTGCGGACATGTTCAAAGTCCACTCGCCCCAACCCGCGCTTCTCGGCCAGCTTCAAATACGGCAGCGCGTCCGCGTCGAGGTTCCAATACGCCTTGGCGACATACGCATCCAGGGCTACTGGGTCGGTGCCCGCAACCAGCGTCTTGTGCAGGGCAACATCTTCCACATTGCCGCCTGTCGGGCCGTTGCGCAGCAGCACCCGGTAGCAGTCGATCAGCGTTAGCGTCGGCAGCATGAAGGCCGCAAGGTCCACCAGGCTCTGGTGGATCTGTTGATGCAGCCGGTTCCGCTCGCCGCCAAGAATTCCGTACCAGTTCTTGAAGCCCAGCGTGGCTCCGGTCAGGTCATGGTGTTTGGCAATCGGCAGATTGATGACCTTGTCCGCAATCAGGAATGGCTCAAATACCTTCCAACTCTGTAGAATCTCTCCGCCCAGGTTCACCTCGCGAAAGCGCGCCGGATCGGGCAGAATCACCTCCGCCCCCTCTGCGCGCGCCGCCGCGGCAATGCCCGAGCGGTGGAAACACCGCTCCGCCTCGTTGCAGCTCACATCGGTCACAATCACTCGCTTCGCGCCTGCAGCCCAGCACTGCTTCACCGTCTCGGCGACGACATCCGGATTGGTATTCGCCGCCTGTTCCGGCGTCCGGTCCCACGCGATATTCGGCTTCAACACCACCACATCGTGCTGCGCGATAAAACGCCCAACGCCTCCCAGGTCGGCGAACGCCCGCCCCACCAGCGCGCGCGGATCGTCTCCCTGCACCACCACCATCTCCGGCAGCGCCGCATCGGATGCCACCGTGTGATCGCGATGGACATTCGCGGCTACCGTCGAGAGCGGCGGCGCGCTGCGTCCCGACAGCCACACCGCAGCCGCCGCCGTGCCTGCGCCCGCGCCCGTCAGCCGCAGCAACTGCAGCATCGCCTCGCGACGGGTCATGTTGCCGTTGGATGCCGGGTTATCGGAAGCCATCGCCCCCTCCTTACGCAATGTTCTTCTCGATCAGCGCAATTCGGGCCGGATCGTTTGTTCCCAGCCGGTGCTGCGCATCCGCCGCAGTCGCAATGTAATACCAGGGCGTGCCGGCATGCTCCAATGTTCCCAGGCCCTTCTCGGCGCGCTTGCGTTCGACAATCTGCGCGCAGATGTGGTCGATCGCGACCCGATCTTCACCCACCATCAGGCCATCCTCGTTCCACGTGTACTCCGGACGATACGTTGGTCCGCCCTCATACTGCGCCATCAGCATATCCCCGACCACAAACCGGACCTTCTGCCGAATCTCCGGAATCATGTTCAGGTCCGCGATATATGGATTGCACGCAGTTCCGTGCATATCGTTCGGATTGCTGATTACGCCATACATGTTCTTCATCGCCATGGTCACGCCGGCCAGGTTGTGGCTCTTCAGCACCGGCATGTTGATCACCACATCGCACTGCATCAGTATCTTCGACAGCCGTGTCGTGACCGCGCCGTGCTGCACGGTCGCGTCTTCATATCCGGCCGTATCTGAGGCAAAGCAGCGCACACCGCCAGGTGCATTCGACAGCTTGAATCCGGCCGCCTGCAGGTCGCGGCTGCCACGGTCCCAGATGATAATGTCACCGGCCTTGATGCCGGCCTGCTGCAGCCGCTCGCAGATCGCCGCTACCAGCGCCACGTTCGGCGACAGCGCCCGCCCCAGGCAATTCAGCTTCAATCCCACCACCTGCCCGGGCCGCACCAACTGCTTCCACGGCTGTACGGGATTCTGCGCATTGAAGTACGTCTGCATCGCGTGGTCCAGCATCGCGGCCACGCGCTTCTCGTCAGGCGACGGGCCAGGGGTACGCAGCTTCGCATCCCGCACGATCACCACCTTCGACTTTTCCGCAGCCGCGGAGTCGGTCCTGGTGTCGCCCAAGGCGAATTGCGCGCCCGCTCCCAGGACAGCGGCGCCCGCCACCATCTCCTTTACAAACTCCCGCCTGTTCTTCATTCCGATCCTTTCGCAGCTTTCGCTTCTATCCGCCTACAGCCTGGTTTCGATGCCCTGGGCCAACGCCACTAACGCGTCACTCTCGCCCGGTGCAGCCTCGAAGGCCGTAATCCGCACCAGATACTTCCCTTTGCGGAAGACCACGCTTCGTTCGTACAGCCTTCCGGCGTCGCCCAGTTTCGCGTTCTTGCTATCCACCGGCGGTTCGGCCTCAAACACCTTTTGCGCGCCCGCGGCTGTCTTCATGGTGTAAATGTCCACCACCGCCTCCAGACTTCCCTGGTACTTGTAGTCCGAGGTCGACGCGCTGACCAGGCCGGCATTTACATACTGGTCTGCCCCGCCGTCGATGTACTGCCACAGGGTCGCGGCATCGTACGTCTGGGTCTTGTCGCCCTTGTCCCAGCCGGTCACTGCTCCCGACGCAGGAAATGCATTCTTCTTGCAACCCGCACCTGCGAACAGTACCGCCGTCAGCACTACCGCCATTACAGCCTTCCCAGCTCCGATGCTCCTCGTCATGACCGCGCCTTTCCCTTTCTTCTGGTCAGCAGAATCTGGCTATCCGCCGACCGGCTTTCTCCAATACTGGTCACATATACCGCCGGATGCTCCTGCAACGGACACGCATACTCGCACGCTCCACAGCCCACGCACCGGCTCGGATCGACATGCGGCTGCTTCACCACCTTCTTGTTTTCGTCCGCGTCGACAATCTCCGCTTCCTGCAGATAAATGGCCTTCGGCGACACCGGGCACCACTCCTGGCACACAATGCAGTCGGTCGCCATCGCCCACGGCAGGCACCGGCCGCGATCGTAAAACGCCGTGCCCAGCCGCACCGCCTTCACATCTCCCTGCCCTACACCGACCACCCAGCCCTTCTCCAGCGGGGTCAGCTTCCAGATCGCCCCCGTGGGGCAGACCTCCGAGCAAAGCACGCAGCTGGGCTCGCAGTATCCAATCCGCGGCGTCAACACCGGCGTCCACAACCCCTCCAGGCCCCCTTCGGTCAGCGCGGGCTGCAGCGAATTGTTCGGGCACACCTTCATGCACTCACCGCATCGGATACACCGCGCGAGGAAATCCGTCTCTTCCAGCGCCCCCGGAGGCCGAATCAGTCGCTCATCCCGGCTCTTCCCCAGCGCCGTATTCGCACGCAGCAGCGGAGCCGCGGCCAGCCCTGCAGCCAGACCCGTCAGCAGCTTCCGCCGCGGCAGATTTGCTCCTGCAATTTCAGGCTCCTTGCGAAACAGCCGAAACTCCAGGCCATGGTGCGGACACGCATCCAGACAGTTCATGCACATCAGGCACTCCGCCTTGTGCCATGGCGCCCCGCCAATCGGATCGTCGCCTCCCTGGCAATGCAGCAGGCAGCGGTTGCACCTATCGCATGCCGCCGCATCCTTGTGCAGACCCAGCACCGACCAGCGTGACGCTACCCCCAGCAACGCCCCCAACGGGCACAGGGCCCGGCACCAGAAGCGCGTCACCCACCCATTCGCCGCCAGCAGAGCCAGAAAGATCAGCCCCAGATACACGCCCTGGCGGAAGTGCGGCTGCTTGAAGTTCAAAATTGTCGCGGCCAGTGCCGCATGAAGCACCGTGCCCGTCGCCTGCAGCACGCCAACGTCGCTGTGCTCCAGCGCGTTCAACATCGAATTCGACGCGTAGTTCACCGCAGGCAGGACCGACAGCCCCATCGACCGCACCAGCAGGCTGAAAGGGTCGAACCACCCCACCAACCCCGCACCGCACAGCGCCGCCACCAGCACCGCAATCAAAATGACGTATTTCGTCCGCTGCCACGGCTTGTACCGGTTGGCGTCAATTCCCTGCTTGCCTCGCTTCTTCTCCGACTTCAGACTCCCGAAGAAGTGATGGATCGTACCCATCGGGCAGATCCAGCCGCAGAAGAACCGCCCCAAAAAACTCACCGGCAGCAGGATCAACAGGCTCCACAACAGCCCGCGATACAGCGCATGGGTCGCCAGCGCATTCGACAACGCCGCCAGCGGATCCAGTTCGAAGAACAGCCGCACCGGCCAATGCATTCGGAGTTCGCTGCCCGAACCCACCGCTCCGCGAAACTCCGTCCGCAGCAAAAGGAATGTGAAGAGCAGAAGAAAGAATATCTGCGATGCGCGCCGCCACCAAACCAGTCGAACTCCTGCCAGCGTGGATCGGAACATGGCGCTCCCGGCTCACCGGAACGCATCCAACCTTCCTACCGCATGCGCAACTCCGGTTTCGCCCTGTCAAGGGCGTTCGCGGCAATCAGATGCATTGATTGTCCTCCGGCTGAGAAACCGTCTCAGTGATGCGCATCACGCCATGCGCTGCCGTCCGTAGCCTACGACCGCGCGTAGTCCTCGCGCATCGGCGTAAAGATATCCAGCACTTCGCAATCGTCCAGCGCAGAAGCCTGGTGCTCGACGCTGCCGGGAACCAGAAAGCAGTCGCCCGGCCCCACCTCGAACACCCCTCCCGGATGCTCGAACCGTATCCGCCCACTCACGATGTAGACCATCTGCTCGTGCGGGTGGCTGTGCCGCGTGCCCACCCATCCCTTCTTCATCGTGTGCCGCACCAGCATCATCGCCGGGCTGTACGACATCACCTGCCGCCGCAGTCCCGGCTCAGGGGTCGACATTGTTTCCTGGTTTGAAGGAATCACTTCAATTGCATTCGATTGCATTCGTAGTCCTTTGCGTTTCGTGTTTCGTTGATTGACCCAGACCGAGCCTACTCCGCCCCAGTGCCTAGAACTGCACTCGGTTGTTCATCTGCGTAATCTCCGGCAGGTCTCCGCTCATTTCGATGGTAACGCTTCCGCCCTTCCACTCCGCGCCCGCCGGCAGCGCCAGCGAAACTTCCTCCGTCTTGGGAGACAGGTCGAGCGGTGCCTTCAGCGGGCCCGCATTCGCTGTGGCAATCACCTTGCCCGCGTGGTCCCGCAGCACCACTTTGGACGCCGGAGCATCCACTGCGCCCAGGCTGTGCACTATCACCTTCATCGTCCGGCCTTCCACCTTCACGTCATCTGAACTAATGCCCAGGTCGGGCCGCGACCAGTACGGCACGCCTTTCGTCACCAGCTTCAGCTCAACCACCGTCGTGGTGTGCGGCGCAAATGTCAGCGGAATGCTGCGGCTCCGTTCAAACTCCGCGCTCCATTTCTTCACGCCCGTCAGCGCAGAATCCTCGGCGCCGGCCTGAACACCCTGCGTAATCTCCCACTGCCCCGGATCGACCTCCCATCCCGTCATCTGCGTGCTCACCGGGACAGCATCCAGGTTGTACACGATGATCTTCACGTGGTCCGTGGTCTCCTCCGGCACCAGGATACCGAGACTCGTCGGCGTGGCCGGCGCGATAAACCGCCAGCTCACAGCGTTCCCCGGATAGATATGGTTGCGGATCAGCGCCACGCCGCCAAAGCGCGCGCGCTGCAGCTCGGTGTTGACGAACATCGGCCCCGCAGAATCCGTTACGCGATCGATCCACAGGCTGCCCTCGGTGTTGATCCACTCGCGGTTCGACTCCGCCTCCAGTTGCGCGGTGTACAGCCGCTCCAGATACCTCGTATCGCCGCTCACCTGCCACGCAAATGTCTCCGCCGATCCGCTGGCCGACGCCGCTGCAGTCGAAGCCACGCCGCCACTCGACACTGGCCCCGCTGCCGCCAGAGCCTGCTTGCCCCACGTATCGCGCACGTTCAGCATCTCCAGCCCGTTGGAGCTGATGTTCGCAAGCGCAGACGGCCCCGCGTCCATAAACGGCAGGAGATACTTCTTGTCGCCAGTCCACCGGTACGCCGCCTCGAACATGAAGTCGGGCGTCGCGTCGCCGCCGGGCAGATCCTCATCCGTCTTAAAGTTGATCTCCGTCCGCGTCGTGTACCTGCCGCTGGCATCCTGCTTGCGGTGGGCCAGCATGCCGTCCACGGTTTCCAGCACCATCTTCCGTGTCTCCGGAGCGCCATTGAACAGCACCAGGTCCAGCGCCGGCTGAAAGACCATATACGACCGCGCCTTGGTCCATCCCCAAACGCCGCCCGTCGCCATCTTGGATCCGCTGTAGTAGGCAGACCGCACATGCCGATGCCCGGCCGCATTCACGCCCGTCAGCCATTCCAGCCGCCGCGCCGTCACCATCGCGCGCTCAATGTCCTTCGGATTGCCAAAGTCCATCATCATCGACTGGCCCAGAACGTTCAGTCCGTCCTCGTACGCGTGCAGCTCGTCGTATTGCGCGGTCGCCAACCCATTGGTCCACATCTTGTTCTCGTACATCGCCTCCAGCTCCCTGGAGAGCGACAGCTTCACCTTCTCCGGCTCCACGCCCAGCAACGCCATGGAAGGAAACAGATTGGTAAAGTCGCTGTCGTCGCCCAGCCCGCCGCCGAATTCGCCGTCCCACGCCTGCCGCTTGTCGATATAAAAATCGGCAATGCGCCGGAAGTAGTCCAAATCCTTTGCCTGAAGGTATGCCCACGCCGGCACGCCCGCCGGAACCTTCGGCGGAGTGAAGTCCGGCTGCGCCGTCTCCGGGTTCCATTCGTGCCAGTACTTCCGGCCCAGATCGTTCTGCGGATCGACCCGCAGCAAATCGGTAATGTCGGCATAGAACCGGTTGTAGGTATTCAGCCGCTTGGTGTTCACGTGCTCCTCGGTCATGTTGGAGAAGTTGTCGCGCACCTGCGCCAGCCGGTCGGCCACATGCTCCGGCACGGCGTCCTTGTACGGCTTGAAGATCAGCCGTACCGAGGCTCCTTCCAGCAAACTCGCATTGAACTCCGGGCTCGCTGACGCAATCGTAATCAGGATGCTCTTGTCGTTCGGCAGAATACGGTCGCGCGTATCCAGCCACAGCGAGTGCGGCTCTCCCGGCTTCACCGAGAACGTGAACGACATCAGGTCGCGCATCGGCCACAGCGGGTCGCGCACCTCGATGTTCATCGGCACATACTCGCCATGCGTCGCCTTCACATTCAGCGCCGGCAGATCGATCGCAATCCCATCCAGCCCCGCATCGATGTCATCCCAGGTATACGAAGGCACGTGAGTCGTCGTCGCCGGCATGCCACGAAAGTCCGCCGGGATAATCACATGCACTATCGGCAGGCTTGGCGCGCTCGCTGCTCCGTTGCCTGTTGCTCTTCCCCGAGTGCCGCCACTCACGCGCCGTCCCCCATCCAGTGCTCCGGCTGGCAGGCCCAAGGTCACCGACCGTTCGTCTTCCGGATAGCGGCCGTGGATGAAATTTATCAGTGGCGTCACACTCGGGTTGTCCTCCAGCAAAGCGCTCGCCGACAGCCTGTACCTGAGCTGCACAATCCCCTCCGGTGCTGTGCCCGGATGCACGTAGTACGCGGAGAACTCCCCGATTGGCGTCTCCTGCTCCACGTTGGTAAAGCGCAGTTTGCCCCCCGTCACCGGCGTAGCGAAATCGTGGATGGTCGTCTCCTGCCCGCTCGGCCGATCGAACAGCGTCTTCGCCGGCAGCATCTTCCCATCCAGCCCCGCCCGCCGCACCGCATCCACCGACACATCCGGCGTCAGCAAGTCCACCTTGCCGAACGCACCGCCGCTGAACTCCAGATGGTTCCATGGCTCGTTCGGCATAATAAAAGTGATCGTCTTGCCCGAGATCGCATAGCAGTCCCAATCCGGCAACTGAAAGTAATCCAGGCGCCCAACAATCCGCGATCGGTTGTACACGCCCGGCCACGTGGTCTCGCGAATCCCATCCATCCCCCTGAACCACCACCGTCCAATGTCGTACGCATCGTTGATCTGCACCTTGCGCACCACCGTGGACGCAGAAGTCAGCGGCGTGGGAATGTCGCCAGGTCGGTTCCAGCCGTAATGGAACCACCACTCCTTCTGCGCGTCTGCACTCGCAAAGCTGCGGGACACAGGCGGAATACTCTGCGGCGTCTCCCCCCTCGCCAGCGCAGCCACGTTCTCATCCGACAGCGGCCGGTCATAAATACGCACTTCGTCCAGGTCTCCGCCGCGATCGTAGCTGTACGTGCTCTCTACGCCCGTCGGCCCGATAATGCGCGAGTGCGGCCCGAACTGGTCCAGCGCGGCGTCGAACATTCCCGTCGCCGCCTTCTCCGCCACTATCTTGCCGTCGACATAAAAACGAATGCCCGTGTTCTCATCCCACGTCAGCGTCAGATGCACCCACTGGTCCGGCTTGGGAAAGTCCGGCATCGTGTATGAAACTCGTGTGCGTCCCAGGTTCACGTCGGTCACAAACGCATCGAACCCATGCCCGTTGTAGTCAATCCGCAGCCACACCTGGTCCCAACTGGAATGATCGGCATACCCCACTCGGAAAATCGGGAACTCGGTCTCGTCCACCGGATCGCGCGACCGCCAGTAGAACGACAGCGTCCCGTGCTGCGCGTAGATGTTCCCCGGCGCCCAGTACGAGAGCAGCTGGTTGTTCCCGCACTGGATATACGACCCCTTCACCCCGCCCGGCAGAATCTTCACATCGGAGAGATAGTTCGGCTCAGGCACTCCCCCCGCGGCGTAGTCCGCGTTCAGCCCGTGATCACCGGAGAGGTAGAACAACAGCCCCGGCTGGTTCGCTGGCGCCGGCGGGCCAATCTTCTGCTCCAACGGGTCCTGGGTATATCCGGGAACGCCCCACAAAGAGCAGCCCACAATCAACACGGCGCACGACAACAAACGCAGAAATCGCATAACGGCACTCACCCCTATGGCTGATTCATTTTCTTAGCAGCAACAGTGTGCATGATCGCGCAACGCCCGTCCCAACCACTTCCAAACGCTCGAAGTGGTCGGACAAGTCACGCGAAATTGTCTGCTATGGAACTGAGATTTGCAAATTCAGACTCTAATTTCCATTTCCGCTCGCATGCGCTGCCATTGCGGCCTCTGCCGCTGCGGCCTTCGCTGCCCACGCCTCATACGTAAGCTGGTCCTTCATCGCTACCCAATCCGCATCCGGCAGCACCATCAGGTCCTCTCGCTTGATGTTCGGCAGCCCCACGTCCAGTGCGTCGACCCCGCCTTCGCGTTCCTCGCGCATCTCGCTCGTCCCGACGGTGACATTGTTCGCCTTCGCCCACTCCGATACCTTCACCGTCGGCATCGCCTCAATCTGCTTCTCGGTCCAAATCCCGAAGTGGATGTTCTGCTCCAGCCACTCCGCCGCATCGCGATTCTCCCAGCTCGGCCGGTGACTCGCCCCCGGATAAAACACCGTCGTAAACATGTCCTTGTCCGACCCCCGCACCGCAATAGCCCGTGCCTTCACTGCGTCGAACCAATCCTGCTCATGGTGCGGAATATCCATCACCGTATCCACCACACCGTTCATGATGTACATCGGCCCGCGCTCTGCATTCAACGCGTAAAGAATCGCGCTCCGGTCGCCAATCACCTGCAACGCCCTGTACGGAGGTCCCTGGCACGGCAACTGCCCCGAGTCAAAATACCCTCCCGGCCCATCGAACACCCCGCCGCCGCTCAGCACCACCGCATGAATCCGGGTATCCAGCGCCCCGGCAATCCCGGTCACGAACGAACCCATCGAATACCCCATCACCGCAATTCGCTTCGCATCCACCTCCGGCCGCTCGGTCAGGTAGGTCACTCCCTGCATCAGGTCCACCTGCATCAGTCCCGCCACTCGCTGCCCCCAGTCCGTCGCCGGAACTCCCTCCGGAGGCGTCACCCGTTTGTCATGCGAACTCGCGCGCGACTTTTTGTCGATATTCCGCTCGCCCTCGCCGATCATGTCGTAGGTCACCACCACCGCACCGGCCTTCGCATACTCCATGCCGGTATACATCGCGTACCAGCCGAACTTGTCCGATCCATGCCCGTTCACCATCAAAATGCCCGGCAGCTTTCCCTTCCACTTCGCCACCTTGGGGTCCGGCCGGTAAACAACCGCCGTCACCAGCATTCCGTCCATCGTGTGATACGTCACCCGGTCCGCCAGCACGCCCGGCGTCGGCGAAAACGTCGACCACGTCTTCGCATCCAGCGCGGGCAGCTTGTCCGGCACATACAGAATCTTCTTGATCTGCTCCCGCCACGCTGCCAGTCGCGCCGTATTCTCCTTCGCCGTAAAGTCCGTCGCCGGCTTCTCCGCCGGAACCGCCGCGCCCACTCCACCGTTGTGCCCACCCGGCGCTCCACTCACCCCCGCCAGAACTGCCGGCCTCGTCGGCTGCGCTCCACCCTGAGGCACCGTCGGCGTCGCACCCGGCGCCTGCGCCCAACCCAATCCAGCCGCAACCAAGAGTCCCACACCCAGCCCCGCGACCATCCTGCGCAGATTTGCCATGCCACCCCTCCAGAATTTCTCGAAACCACCCTATAACAATTGCCGCCAGTCCTGCATCTCCGCCGGTTTCCGCCTCACCGCTGCTGGCCGTTCAGTTCTGGCACCCCAGGCTGATCCAGCAACTGCACCCCTGAGGCCGGCCCCAGCGGCGGATTCGTCCACTCGCGCAACGCCCACACGATCTTCTTGTCCGGCGTCACCTCGAAGAGCTGCACCGTCGTCGGCCACTCCTTGGGATCGGTGACCTTGTTCGGCACCCAGTTGGAGAACACCGTGTCTCCATTCGCCAGCCGCTCGGCCTCCTGAATGTTCCCGATGGTGTACTCCGGCAAGTCCGAGCGCTCAAGGTCCCACACCACCTCGCCCGCCGGATTCACCTCTTTGATGTATCCATGGCTGTCGCCCGTGATCAGCGTGTTGCCATTCGTTAGGCGAACCGCAGCCCATGGGCCCGGCGTCGCATAGCTCCAAACTTCCTTACCGGTCGAGTCGTATTCCGCAACCTTGCCCAGATCCAGGTGCGCCACCAGAAACGTTCCAGCAGCCGTCATCCGAGCCCGGCGAAGCTGCCCATGCGGGTGCGCCGGGTCCCGCACCGGGATCGGAATCTCCTTCTCGATCTTGTTGGTCGTCGTATTGATCAGCAACAGCTTGGCCGGATCGCCGTTCTGCGCAACCAGTACATGATCCAGCCCGATCGGCTGGATCGAATGCGTCTCCGTGCCGACCGGCGTGAACATCTGCCACACGATTCGCTTGTCCGGCGTAACCTCCGCCGCGCCCAGCCGCGTCGAGAAAACAATATTGCCGTTGGAGAGCTGCGTGCAATCGCCCAGTTCCGAGATGTCCGCCTTGTTGTTGAACATCACGTTGAACGGAATCGAGTACGACCACGCCGCCTTGCCGTCGCGGATGATCCACATGGTCTGCTGCGGTTCCGTGTGGTACCACTCCCCGCAGTAGAGAAACGGATGCTGCGCCAGCCCGCGCCCGGGAAGCTTTTCCGGCGAGTTGGAAACCGCCGCCGATACATTCGTTTGGGCCGCAAGAGAGAGCGGCAGAACCAGCAGCGCAAAAGCCGTCGCGACACGTTTCATCGGATTTCTCACCCCGCGAAAGCATACCGCAGTCGAACCACCCCAGGCCTCCGCGTGGGAACGCGCCGCTCAGGCCTCGTCCGTAAACATCTCTTCAATCCTCATCGCAAATAACCGCGCCAGCCGGAACGCCAGCGGCAGCGACGGATCGTACTTCCCCGTCTCAATCGCATTCACGCTCTGGCGCGACACCTCCAGCCGGTCGGCCAGCTCCGCCTGCGACCAGTTCCGTTCCGCACGCAGCTCGCGCAACCGGTTCTTCATCGGTACCTCCGTTGGAGAAACGGCACACTGATGCCGACGAAGATCCAAAAGAACGTGAACGTCCATGAGGGGTTGAAGTGCCGGATGTGGGCAAACGTCTCCAGCGATCCCCAGGCCGACGTAAGCACCAGCACGCCGCCGAGGCCCCACAACAGTACCTGCACCATCAGGTTGCGCTGGAACTCATCTTTATCCTCGACCAGGTATTTTCCAATCGCGACAATAAACCCGAGAATCGCAACTGCGGGCAAAATAGCGAGAACGTAAGCGGCCGGCCCATGCGGACGGAATTTGTAGAAGGACAAAGCGACCAAGACGTTCAGCGCGATGTTGGCAGACGTGGTCGCAGCAACTCGAAAGTAGAATCGACGCACTGCGCGATTCTTTGGCATGGAGATCATGTGCAACTTCCTTTCGTACTTGAAACTCTCTACTCAGCCGGCAACGGATTCGCGATCTTGTAGGTGAGCTTCGCCGCAAGCACCGCAAAACAGAACGCGAACAGCTCCATGAACGGCGGCGTTTGCCCATGCCATCCGAAGATCCGCAGAAATCCTGCAAAAACATTCACCGAGAGACAAGCTCCCGCCCCCGCCAGCAGGCACCGCATCACCAGGTCGCGCTTGTAGCCGTCCTGCTCAGCTTTCAGATACTTCCCCGTCAGGTAGAAGACCTCGATCAGCGGAAGCGACGGAAACAGCGCAAATGCGAACAGCGCCCAGCCGCTGGGGTGTATTCGATCGACCAGGTAGGCGGTGCCGGTGAAAACCACGAAATACAAGGCCAGGACTGATAAACTCCGTTTCTGGTAGGCGCGGTGAGCGGGTGTCTTCATGTCATATCTCCTTTGCTTGATGACAAGGACACTTTACGTCAAGGTTCCTTGTCATGTCAAGCCCCCTTGTCACATTTATTTTTGCCCGCCTTGGCCGCCCCGCCCCACGTTGGTACGCTTGAGCCTATGAACGTCAACTTCGCCGAGCGCGCGCACAACCACAATTGGAAGCTCGACCCCATCGTGCGTTCTCTCCTCGACACCGACTTCTACAAGCTGCTGATGCTGCAGTTCATCTGGAAAAACTTCCCCGCCGTCCACGTCGCCAGCGAGGTCGTCAACCGCACCACCCGCGTGCGCCTCGCCGACGAAGTCGATGCCCAGGCGCTGATCGCGCAGATGGATCACGTCCGCGGCCTCAGGTTTCGCCGGTCGGAGCTGATCTGGCTCGCCGGCAACACCTTCTACGGCACACGCCAGATCTTCGACCCCGCCTTCCTCGCCTGGCTCGAATCCGACTTCCGCCTCTCCGAGTACTCCGTCGCCCAGCAGGACGGCCAACTCGTCCTCCGCTTCTCCGGCCTATGGACCGAGGTCACCATGTGGGAGATTTACTCGCTGGCCCTGGTCAGCGAGATGCGCACCCGCGCCGCACTCGCCCGCCTCAACGAGATGGAGCTCGACGTCCTCTACGCCCGCGCCAAGACCAAGCTCTGGGACAAGATCGAGCGTCTGCGCACCGTGCCGCAGGTCAGCATCTCCGAGTTTGGCACCCGCCGCCGTCACAGCTTCCTCTGGCAGGAGTACGTCATCCAGGCCATGCGCGCGCGCCTCGGCGAGAGCCTGTCCGGCTCCTCCAACACCTTCCTCGCCTACAAGCACGATCTCGAAGCCATGGGCACCAATGGCCACGAACTCCCCATGGCCATGGCAGCACTCGCCGACGACGACGAGGCGCTCCACTCCTCGCAGTACCGCGTGCTCGAACTTTGGCAGAAGAGTTACGGTGGGGAGCTTCTCATCCTGCTGCCCGACACCTTCGGCACCACCCAGTTCCTCGCAGGCGCCCCCGACTGGGTCGCCGACTGGACCGGTCAGCGCGTCGACTCCAAAGATCCCTTCATCGCCGGCGACGAGTACATTCGCTGGCTGCTCTCCCGCGGCCGCGACCCGCGCAAGAAGCGCCTCATCGCCTCCGACGGCCTCGACGTCGAAGGAATTCTCGAGCTGCACGAATACTTCAACGGCCGCATTCGCTTCTCTGCCGGCTGGGGCACGCTGCTCACCAACGACTTCCGCGGCTGCCATCCCCGCGGCGAGCAAGACCTTGAGCCCATCAGTCTCGTCTGCAAGCTCATGACCGTCGCAGGCCGCCCCGCCGTCAAGCTCAGCGACAATCCCCGCAAAGCCACCGGCCCCGAGGACGAGATCGAGCGCTATCGCCGCGTCTTCGGCACCGTCGCCGTCGACGCTACCGAAGTTCTGGTCTAAATCACTTGGCGGCAAGCTCAGTTGTGGCCGTCAGTTGAGCTTCGAACTGTTTCAGATCCCAGTAATCGCGCCAGGCGGCGATCTTCCCATTGCGCAATTCAAAGACACCCATGCACGGTACACTGACGCGTATTCCCTGGACCAGAAAGTTATCCATGCGCTCAGTCAGCACCACATCGCCGTCGGATGAGATGTGGCATATCTCCCACGGCAAGGCAGTCATCCGCTCGGCTCCGCGGCGCAGCGTCTCCCGAATGGCGTCCCGGCCTTTCACAGGAGGCCACGGTGAATTCCACCAGACCGCATCCTCCGTAAAGTAGCTCGCAAATTCGTCGGGATCGGCCCGCACACACGCTCTTATGAATTGCCGAACCAAGTCAACGCTTTCGAGATTCTCCAAAACGAGCCTCCAGATTCACTGTGGCAGCTTAGCAGAATGCTGTCTCTTTCTGCCGTCATGCTATTGAATATCCAAATATTGTCGTATCGACCGCTACCGCCGGGTCTTCGGCATCGTCGCCGTCGACGCCATCGAAGTCCTGGTTTAGCTGCTACTCCGCGCCAGGCGTCAGCGACCCACCTCCCGAGAGATTGTACGTCAATCCACCAAGCGTCGGATTTTTCGCCGGGTTGTAAGTCACTGTATAACCGTTGCCAGTCACGTTCACTACATTCAAACCGGAGATTCCGCCCGGGTCGCTGAACGTCTCCACATGGCAGGGTGCCGACACGCTCCACGTGCTTGAAGCATCCATCGTCAGATTCGCCGCCCCCGGCTGTGGCGAGGACACCTCGAACCACCCGTTCCACCCCGTCGTGTTCAACAGCGAAACATTGAGCGTACTCGCGTAGCCGTATTGCAGTACACCCGGAATAGTCACCCCATTCGCATTCAGCGTCACCACTGCACCCGTAGTCCCTCCAAACCCGGTTCCTGCAGCCAGGAAGATCGGAGTGATGCCAGGCACCGGAGCAGCCGGGATCAAATTCGTGCCCGTAAGCGAGACCGCCGCCTCGGCTCCATCGGACACCAGAATCGAGGAGCCCAAGCCGGACGCCGACGACAGCGCGAACGAGCCTCCCGTCATGGTCAACGATCCCGCGCCCGGGCTGGAACCGTCAGTAGCGCTGCTGGTAAACTCCACGCCATACTCCGGACTGCCGGTCACGGTCGCGTTGTTCAACGTCAAGCTGCCGTTTCCCTCTATGCGCGCGGTGGATGAATACGCATTCGAGACGAAACTGCCGCCGTTCACGATGATGGCGCTTCCATCTCCATCCACCGAAAACAGCGCGCCGCTATACTCGGTGTTCGACGCCGAGACGTTATTCAGCGTCACCGAACCTCCACGGGCGGCAGCCGCCGCGTGGTTGTACGACAAGCGCGCTCCCGATCCGTTTGTAACGCCAAAATATGTGGTCGAGAGAGTGGTCCCCGTTGCGCTGATCGAAGAACCCAGCCCCGACGCAAACAAGTCGTCTGTTCCAATGCTCGCGGTCGTGATCGATCCCCCTGTAATCGTCACCGATGCCCCCGACGCGGAAGACGTGCTCGGTCCATACGCAAGCACAGCCGCTCCAATCCCACTGATGTCATCGTTGGAGACATCGCCGTACTGTCCTGAATAGCCGCTGTTGGAGATCGACGGATTGTTGAGTGTCAGACTGGTGCCGGAGTTCGCAGCGCAGACAGCGCTCTGGTTGTTCGCAGTCGCACTGTACGACGCGCCCGACTGGGTCGCCGTCCCACTCGTCAAGGTATACGTTGCCGTGCCCAGGCCGCAGTTTGCACCGGCCGCACTGACTGTAACCACTACGCCGGGGCTCGACGTGCTTGCCTGGTATTGACCGTCAAGGGTAAATGTGGCAGTCAGTACGTGCGTGCCGACACCCAGAGCGGTCACCGAACCCGTTGCCACCCCGGAATATAGAAGGACCTGGTCAATGTAGTTGTCCTCCATCGCGTCGAAAAACTCCACGACACCATTAGTAGCGGGACTCACATTTGCGGTAAAGGTGACCGGATTGCCTACCGTGGCTTCCTGCGGAGCCGCGGTCATAGTCGTTGTCGTTGAGATGGGCGGACCCTGCGATGTGCAGCCGGTGCACAGCGTAATCGTCGTCCCGCCGCCGCAACCCGAGAGGACGAGCAACCCGAGAGAAACCACACAGTCTGCAAGCGCAATGGCCAAACTTATCGAACGCGGCGCTACAGGTCGACCTTGGGAAGCTACACAAAAGTTCTCGATTGCATTGCTCCCCGTGATACCCCGATTCTTAGCGTCCTCAAGCATTGACTTACGTTGCCCAGAAGAAATCGAGATCAGCATATCATTTGCCGCGCAATGATTCGGGGGGAAACCTCAAACAAAACAAGTCAGATATACTTGGCGCCATGAAAACAACCTTGTGCCTCCTGCGGGTAGGTGCGGCAATCGTGTTGCTGCCGGTAATGCTAGTCCAACAAAGTCTTGCCTGGGGCATGGACGGCCACATGATGATCAACCGCATCGCCGGCGCCAATCTGCCCGCCGATGTACCCGCATTCCTGCGCTCCCCAGCAGCGCTCGACGCGCTCGAATACTATGGCCCGGAGCCCGACCGCTGGCGTTCCCCCGCTGAGCCTGAGCTCAGCGCCGCCCAGGCGCCCGAGCACTTTATCGACCTCGAATACGCCGACCTCGCCGGCCCCTTGCCGCGCCGCCGCTACGATTACATTCGCGCGCTCGCAGCCGCGCAGGCCAAGCACCCTGACCTCGCCGCATCTCTTACGCCGGAGAAGGTCGGCCTGCAACCCTATGTCACCACCGAAGTCTACGAGCGCCTGCAAAGCGCCTTCCGCGATTATCGTGCGCTGGTCGCCGCAAACAAGGACACCAAGCCTTCTGAGGCCGAGATCGTCTTCCTCGCCGGCTGGCTTGGTCACTACGTGGCCGACGGCTCCATGCCGCTGCACACCTCTATCCAGTACAACGGCTGGGTCGGCCCCAACCCCAACGGCTACACCACCGAACATCAGATCCACGCGCTATTCGAAAGCACCTATGTCCACGCCAACGTGAAGCCCGGCGATTTCGCCCCACTGGTCGCCGCCGCCAAGCCCGTCGTCATGGGCGACGTGTTCAACGAATACATGGCGTACCTTCGCCACTCGAACTCCCTCGTCGAACAGACCTACCAACTGGATAAAGCAGGCGCGTTCACCGGGGCCGGGACCCCCGCGGGCAAAGCATTCGTCGATCAGCAATTGGCCGCCGGCGCCATCGAACTCCGCAATATGATCTACACCGCCTGGATTAAGTCCGCCGAGCCCGTGCCCGCCTACCGCGGCAACTGAGCTAGTTGCCGGCAATCGGCACAATCGGGTACTCGTGCCGCTGAATGCGCTGCAGCAATCGACGTAGCACCGGTGTCAGCGCCAGCGCGATTAGCGGCGCTGCCACCACCGACACTGCAGCCCACAGCACCAGCGCGTGCCACTCCCATAGCCAGGCCTGCCGCATAACCTCCAATGGCTCCGTGCGCGCGGCGTGCAGGAACACCCGCGGCTCGAGCGGCATCGCCTTCGTATGGAACACCCGCGACCCCAGCCGGATAAAAGGAATCACCAGGGCAAGCTCCACCGGGAACATCGCATGATTCGCAATCTGCGACGCCACCAGGTTCAACCGAAACAAAAACGCCGCCGCCAGGCACAGCACCGTCGTCGTGCCTACCACCGGATTGATCCCGATCAGCAACCCCGCGGCAATGCTCCACGCCAGCCTGCGCGGCGTTGCCCCCATGCGCAGCAGCGCCAGGATCGGCAGCACACCGCGGCGGTAAATCCAGCTATGATGGGCAGTCGCAACCGAATGAGGCACACGGACAGGATAGACTGTGCGCATACCATTCGCAGCACTGCTGCGGAATGAAGAAGAAAGGCTCCACTTGGTTCGCTTCTGCAGATCCGTCGGCCGAAGTCTCAAGCTGGCGGCGCTACTCCTGTACGGCGCGCTGGAACTTGTTGTCAAACGGCCCGCAACCCGCCAACAACGGGCCGAATGGCTGCATCAGCTCTGCGCCCGAAGCATGAGCTCATTCGGCATCATCGTCCGCTGCCAGGGCACACCTCCCGAGCGCGGCGTAGTTATCTCGAACCACCTCGGCTACCTCGACATCATTGCATTCGCTGCCTTGCATCCGTGCGTCTTTGTCGCCAAGTCGGAGATCAGCCATTGGCCCTTCCTCGGCTGGATGACCACCATGGCCGGCACCGTCTACGTGGATCGCGGACGCGGTGGCTCCGCAAACCGCGCAGCCGGCGGAATGCAGGCCGCGGAAGACGCCGGCATCCCCGTCGTCTTCTTCCCCGAGGGCACCACCAGCAACGGCGCCTCGGTACTCAAGTTCCACAGCGGCCTCCTGGTCAAGTCCCTGGAAGCAGCGCAGCCAATTCGCGCGGCGTATCTGCGCTATCAACTCACCCAGGATAACGGCCCCGGAGTCACGGTGGAGGACGACGTCAACTTCTGCGACGACACGCCGCTGCTGAAGCACATCTTTCGCCTGCTCGGGTTGCGCGGCATCGAAGTCGACGTGCGCTACGCCGATTCCCCCATCGCCTTCTCCGAGGGCCCCGACCAGCGCAAGCTCCTGGCTGCCGACGCACGCGCAGCCGTAATGGAACTCGGCGGCGTGATTGACCCAGTCACAGTCGGCTAGCCGCTGGGCCATCCCGCAGTCTCAACCTGGCAACAGCCTGGCGTGGTGCAGGCGCTGCAGAATCTGCTCCACCGACCAGTCCAGCGCATCTGTGCCTTCCACGGTTACAGAAGCCCTCGCCGCGGATGGGACCACAAACAGATCGGCCATCGGCTGCGCCGTCGCCTCGAACTGCACCCGCACCGACTCTTCCGTACGCCCCCGCTCGCGAACGTCGCGATGGATGCGGCGCGCCAGGCAAACATCGTGCGGTGCGTTCACATAGACGGAAAAGTCGTAGCATTCCACCAGTTGGTCAAAGTGCAGCGCCAGTATCCCCTCCACAATCACCACATCCGTCGGCGCAATGTGGTCGAACACACCCGCAACCCGCGAATGCGTCTTGAAGTCGTACACCGGCCGCTGGATCGCATGTCCCTCCGCCAGCGCGCGCACGTGCTCGATAATCAACTCCGATTCCAGTGAGTCGGGATGGTCAAAGTTCTGCTTGTGGCGCGAGTCCAGCGGAAACTGCGAAAGATCCCGATAGTACAGGTCCATCGGAAATATCGTGGCGTCAAGCTGCTGCGCCAGCTCCGCCGCCAGCGTCGTCTTGCCCGAGCCGGAACATCCGCCAATGCCCAGCACCAGCGGACAGCGCGGTAATAGCAGTTGGGTGGGCGAAGCGTTCATTGGTCTTGTTCGAAGTGTATGCGACGTCTGTGGCACATCCGGCTCACACCCTTGGACGCGGTCCACTACGCCGCCGCAATCTGCGGCACCAGCGCCGTCAGCAACCCCGTGAACTGCTGCTCCACCCGTCGTCCGATCTCCATCACGTCTTCGTGGTGGATCGTCTCGCCGCTCACCCCCGCCGCCATATTCGTCACCAGCGAAATCCCCAGCACCTCGATCCCCATGTGCCGGGCCACGATCACCTCATGCACGGTCGACATGCCCACCAGGTCCGCGCCCAGCGTGCGAAACGCCCGTATCTCCGCGGGAGTCTCAAAGCTCGGCCCCAGCACCGCAAGATAAACGCCCTCGCTCAGCGGAATCTTCTGCTTCTCCGCCTCCGCCGCCGCCAGCTTGCGCAGTGCAGGCGAGTAGGCCGTCGACATATCGAAGAACCGCTGCCCCGAATCCGGTCCGCAGGCAAAGCGCGGCTCGTTCGGCCCTGCCGCGGCGTTCATCCCCGTTAAGTTGATGTGGTCGGAAATCGCCATCAGCGATCCCTGCGGAATGTTTGCGCGGATACCACCGGCGGCGTTGGTCACGATCAGCTTCCGGCAGCCCAGCATTCCCAGCACCCGCGTCGGGAACGTCACCTGGGCCATGGTGTAGCCCTCGTACGCATGCACCCGCCCCTGCATCACCGCGACCGAAACGCCCCCAATCGTCCCCAGCACCAGTTTGCCCGAGTGCCCTGCCACCGTCGATTGCGGAAAATGTGGGATTTCGCCGTACGGAATCTCAACCGCGCCCCCCACCTGCTCGGCAAATCCGCCCAGCCCGGAGCCGAGGATGATGCCGACGCTTGGCGGAAGTCCGGCCAGCGGAAAAATGTGATCGACCGCTTCCTGCGCCTTAATGAAGATGTCTATCATGGCTGCTCCTCGAAGCCAGTGTAACCGCAGCCTGCGCTATTCCTCTTCTTCCTCTACTGGCTGCTTCGCGGCGGCCAGGATCTTTTCGGCGATCATCTGCGGCACAATGTCGTAGTGATCCATCTCCAGCCGGAAGCTGCCCCGGCCCTGCGTCATCGAGGTCAGCGCCGTGCCGTAAGTCAGGATCTCGGCCATCGGCACCTCCGCCCGGATGATCGTGCCCATGCTGGTGCTCTCCATCCCCTGCACCCGTCCGCGCCGTCCGCTCAGATCGCCCATCAGCGCACCGGCAAACTCGTCCGGCGCTTCAATCTCCATCTTCATGATGGGTTCCAGCAGCGATGGCTTGGCCAGCTCCATGCACTTGCGGAAGCCAATTCGCGCCGCGATCTTGAACGCCATTTCACTGGAATCCACGTCGTGATAGCTGCCGTCAAACACCGTGATCTTGAAATCCACCACCGGATAGCCCGCCAGGAATCCGCGCGCCGCCGACTCGCGAACGCCCTTCTCCACCGCCGGAACATACTGCCGCGGAATCGACCCGCCGAAGATCTCGTTGGCGAACACGAACCCGCTTCCACGCGGCAACGGTTCGATCCGCAGCTTGCAGTCGCCGAACTGCCCATGGCCGCCGCTCTGCTTCTTGTGCCGGCCCTGGGCCTCGGCGCGCCCACGCACCGTCTCGCGGTATGGGACCTTCGGTGCCTTCAAAATCACGTTGGTGTGATAGCGCCGCGTCAGCTTCGACACCAGTGCCTCAATATGTGGCTGTCCCGCACCCGCCACCAGAAACTCATTCGTCTGCTGGTCACGGAAGAAGCGGATCATGGGATCGTCTTCCATCATCTTGTGCAGCGCCGGCGCCAGCTTGTCCTCGTCCGCCCGCGACTTCGGCTCGATCGCGTATGTCATCGCCGGTTCCGGCATCGACACCGGCTCCAGAAACAGCTCGCGTCCCTTCTCCCCCAGCGTGTCTCCGGTCAGCGTCACCCGCATCTTCACCGCCGCGCCCAGGTCCCCCGCGTGCAATTCCTGCACCTCCACCGGCTTGCGTCCCTGCATGATGAACAGATGCGGCACCGCCTCCGACTCCTGCCGCGTGTAGTTCATCACCGTGCTATCGGACTTCATCTTGCCGCTGATCACCTTGAAGAACGTGACCCTCCCCGTAAATGGGTCGGTCATCGTCTTGTATACGTACAACGCCAGCGGCTCCTTGTCGGTCACTGGCCGCATCACCATCTCATCCTGGGTCTCCGCGCCGTTGCCGTTGCTCCCGTTCGGAGCCACTGCCTGCATCTTCGCCCGGGCTGCCACCGGCTCGCGCTCCGTCGGCGCCGGCGTATACACCTTCAGAAAGTCCAGCAGATGGTCCGTGCCCACGGTCCTCAACCCGCTGGTATACAGCACCGGAAAGAGTCTGTCCTCCCGAATCGCCTCATGCAGCGCGGTAATCAGATGGTCCTCGGGAATCGTCCCCTCGCGGAAGAACTCCTCCATCAGCTCATCCTTACCCTCCGCCACCAGTTCCACCAGCGCCTCGTGCGCCGCCTTCGCGTCCGCCGCGACCCCCTCCGGAATCTTGCCCACCTCACCGCGACCGTCGCCGTCCGGCTCATACAGATACGCCTTCATCGTCACCAGGTCGACCACGCCGTGAAAGCCTTTCTCGTCCACGATCGGCAACTGCACCGGGACCACCTGCCGTCCCCAGCGCTCCTGGAACTGCTCAATCATGTGCTGCCGTCCCAGTCTGCTGTCGGCCTTGGGATGGTCCACCTGGTTCACCACCAGCACCCGCGGCAGCTCCACCTCCGCCGCATACTTCCACACCCGGTCCGTTACCGCTTCAATGCCGGACTGCGCATTCACCACCACCAGCACGGCCTCCACCGCCAGCATCGCCGCGCGCGTCTCGTACAGAAACATGTGGAATCCCGGAGTATCCACGAAGTTGATCTTCACTCCGCTCCACTCGGCAAACGCCACCGCATTCGCCATCGTCGTTCGCCGCGCCACCTCTTCCTCGTCATACGCGGTCACTGCGGATCCATCTTCCACGCGCCCCCGGGTAGCCGTCATCTTCGCCGCCTGCAGCAATGCCGCGATCAATGTGGTCTTACCGCTGTGCGAGTGGCCAACTACAGCGACATTGCGGATATCCTGTCCCAAGTAATTCTTCATTTTTTCAAACTCCCCTTAGAACTCTGAAACAAACCCCCGTGCAATCTCCCGAATAGTATCGGAACCTTCCCTCACCTCATGTGACGCGCCTCACGCATCACGAGTCAGCCAACGCGCCCTCCCCGCCGCTGCCGCCGCATCCCTGGAATTCACAGCGCGCAATACGCTTCACCCCGCAGAAGCGGCATCCTATCACACCAAAAGGGCCGCCTGCTGCCACCATTTCGCTCTTGGATTGGCCCTCATCTCCCCACGCAGATGCGCCTTTGTCTTTGAGATAGGCCCGGACTTGAGTCCGGGCATCACCACCCACGGGAGAAACGGGGGCTTCAGCCCCTGGGACATGCCTTCTCCGGGGTAATTCTCAGTGCCCCGTCTTCTGCAACTGCGCACGCGCGGCCTGCAGGTTGCGCTTGGCCGCGTCCAACTTCGGATCGAGCCGCACTGCCATCTCGAACTCCGGCACCGCTTCCCGGACTCGGCCAAGTCGGTCCAGCACCCCGCCAAGATCGTTGTGCAGCACTGCATCGTCCGGTCGGAGTTGCAAGGACTCCCTCCAGAACGCGACCGCCTGGTCCAGACTGCCCTTTTGGTCGGCCACATAGCCCAGCAACTTCAGCAGCTCGCCCAGTTTCAGCCGCGCTTCTGCGTTATTCGAGTCCTCGGCGAGCACTTTGCGGAACTCGGCCACCGCCTGCTCCCAGTTGCGTTGTTGGATCAGCGCATCCGCCAGGTTGGAGCGCGCCTCGATGTAGCGTGGATTCACCTGCAGCGCGCGTTGGTAGAAGCCGACCGCGTCGTTCGCGTCTCCCGACCTAACCAACGCCATGCCCAGCGCGTTCAACGCCACCGGATGGTTCGGCTGCGCTGCCACCGCGCCCCGCAGATACCGCGCTGCGTCCGCGTTGCGGTGGCTCGCAAGCATCATCACTCCCAGGTTGAACTGCGCCGTAAAGTCCCCCGGATACTTCTGCAGGCGATGCGCCATGATCGCCTCCTGCAGCGCCGCCCGTCCATCCTCTCCACCGCGCGGCAGCACCTGCAACGAAAGGTGTGCCATCTCGTCGGTGGCCTGGTTGCCCACATGCACCCGCTTCGGCGGCTGGTTTGGATTACGCACATTTGCAGCCGAATTGTCGTAGTGGTAGCGCATCGAAATCACCGTTCCTTTGGGCAGGAACACAGGTTGCGCGTAGTGGTAGACGGCTTGCCAACTCGGGTCCCAATCCGGAATCCGCACCAGCCACTTCTTCGCTCCACCCGGCAATGTCGCGTAGCCTTCCAGCACGTGGCCCAGATAGTGCGCGTGCGGATACACCGCAATTACATCCATGTCTACCGGCGTCACAAAGTCGTCGCTTACCTGGAAGTCCTTGTCGCCTGGCGGAATATCCAGCGCGCCATCGTGCTCCAGCGGCAGCAGCATGGGAAACTTCGTAGCCGGTTCGTTGGTGAAATACAACCCGACCGAAGGCTGCACCATCTCCGGCTTGCCCGTGGTCCGCATGTGAACATTCAGCAGCAGATCGGTGCCCGGGTCGGCGCGCCAGGCCATGCCCGCGGGTTCCACCCACCCCGTCTGGCCCGGCTTCCAGAACAGAAAATGGCTGTCGGCATCCGGATCCAGCGTGGCCGGCCCGAAGCTCAGGTCCATCCCCGGGAACCCCTTGACGATCTGCGCTGCATTCGCCAACCCGCTCTGGTTGATGTGTACGCCCTTCAGCATGTTGGCGTGGTGCACCGCGCGTGGATTGCCTGGGCGGATCTCGACCGCCTTCACCCAGCGCGGCCCGGACAGCTTCAGCGGCAGCACGAAGTTCCAGTATTGGTCTGGCCCGTCGGCGCGAAGATGATACGCAACCGGGGCTTCGATCACCATGTCCGGCTTGCCCAACTGCCAGCCCACCACGAACTTCGGCAGCGCCGGAGCATCGGCGGGCGAACCCGCCGGAGTGCCCGCGCGCACCCACGCTTCGATGGTGCGGATCTGCTCGTCGGTCAGCCGCCGCTGTCCCTGGAAATCTCCGTGCCCGGGCTCAGGCAGCCAGGGTGGCATGTAGCGCCGCTGGGTCACCGAGACCATCTGTTGTCCATGTTTGCGCGCGTCCTCGTAAGTCAGCAGCGAGAACGGTCCGGACTCGCCCGGACGATGGCACGGCGCGCAGGACTGGTACACGATGGGCGCGATGTCCTTGTAAAACGTAACCGGCGCGGCCGCGGCGGCGCCTGCTCCCCACGTGGGCGCTGCAATCACTCCGCACAGCAGCACGGACACAAGAGTTGTGATCGTCAGCACGGCCAACAGTCGGCGCATAGGTCAGTGCTTCTTAGTTAGGGTAGATAAAACATCCAATCGGATCCATCCTTGCGACCGCTACCGGTTTCCCGCTCAGAACTTCATCCAGCGCATCCCGCAGATAGCGTTGCGTAGGCGCAGCGCGCCGTTTTCCCAAATCAACATACAAATCATCAATACGGCCCAGATACACCAGCCTGCCTCCGCGGTCCAGCACGGCAACCTCTGGCGTCACCGTTGCGCCCACTCGATGCACCAGGGAATGCTCGGTATCGGAAATCAGCGGCATGTGCAGACCATACTCCAGCGCATGCCTCCGGATTGCCGGGATGGACACCGTTGGATCGGTGTACACGGCATAAAACGCAACCTTCCTAGCCGTATAGTTGGCGACGATCCGATTTATTTCAGGTATGTAGCTATTCGTGATCGGGCAATCGTTCGTGACGAAGAAAAGCACCGCCGCCTGCGTGTCCTGGTGAATCAAATTCAGTCGGCGTCCATCGATATCTCTCACCGGCGCAATCGCGGAAGCTGTCTGCGAAGCGCCGCAGGGAAGCGTGAGCAGCGCGAAAACAACCAGCGCCAAGGCCCCCACGCGAAGCCAGGCCGGCCGGACCTCCCGCCTATGCGGCCAACCCCAGAATGCGCTCCCTGTTTCCGCGCATGGGCTGGCCCAGGTGCCCACCGCATCGGCGTCCTGGCTCATCGACTTCCTTAAGGGTTCATAAAGCCGCGCCATGCGCGCAGTTCCTCGATACGCGATCATACATCGATTCCCCGGTCAAAATCGTTGCCCGCCTTGAAGATAGCCGGCAGTGGCTCATTTCGACTTGTCTCGTTAAGGGCACGGCTTCAGCCGTGCCGTAGGCAGCTCTTTTATCAAAACGGCTTTAGCCGCTGAGGTCAGGTTTTCTTTCAAACTAAACCATTACCAGATAGCCTTTGCAATTGGGCTCGCCCGTCCACCACGCGCTATACTGAAAGTAGTTCTTTGAGTTGCCACAGCATCGTTCTTGCCAGCTTCCACATGGGGGCGTCACGGCTTCGACGGGATTGCTTGCGGCAGAGAGGCATGCCGGGGTGGGTACACCCGTAATCGCGCCCAAAACCATAAGTGCCGAACCTCAATTCGCACTCGCAGCCTAATTAATTAGACTGCCGATCGCTCTCGCTTCGCCTACGGGCGGGTACCGATCGTCGCACAGTAGGCTGGTCAACGCTGTTCCGCCTGGACGGCAATGACGAGATCGATCAGGCTGGTCGACGTCGCTTCTTCGCCCGTTCTAAACGCCGCCGACGAGACAAATTGAACCCGGGAAAAGCATGAATGCTCTCTGTTGAAAGAAATTTCGGACGCGGGTTCGACTCCCGCCGCCTCCACCAATTCCGTGCCGACTGGCAAAAAGCCTCCGCATTGGGTTGCGCTTTCACCCGCCTCAGGTAGAATCCCGGTTGCATCCCCACGAGGAAATGGAAGCGCCATGAACAAGCTGGTTTTATCTGCAATCATTCTCGCCTCGTTCCAGGTTGGCATCGCCAACGCTCAAACCAACGACATCCCCCACCTGGAGAAGCGCAACGATCGCTTCGCCCTGATCGTCGACGGCAAGCCGTTCCTCCTGCTCGGTGGCCAGATCAATAACTCCAGCGCCTGGCCCGCCAGTTTGCCCGCCGTCTGGGACGCTGCCGCCGCCATGCACGCCAACACCGTTGAAGCGCCCGTCTACTGGGAACAGATTGAGCCCACCCGGGGCACATTCGATTTCACCAACGTCGACCTCCTCATCAGCCAAGCCCGCGACCATCACTTTCATCTCGTCCTGCTCTGGTTTGGCACCTGGAAGAACGGCCAGAACCACTACGTGCCCGAGTGGATCAAGTCCGACACCAAGACCTACCCGCGCGAAGAGAACGCCTACGGCAAGCTGCTCGACGTCATGTCGCCCAACTCCGCCGCCAACCTCGACGCCGACAAGCATGCCTTCGCTGCCCTGATGCGCCACGTCAAGTCCATCGACGCAACCGCCCACACCGTCATCATGGTCCAGGTGGAAAATGAATCCGGCTCGGTCGGCTCTGTCCGCGACTTCTCACCCGCCGCGCAGAAGCTCTTCGAAGCGGATGTTCCCGTCGGCCTCGCCCGTTCCCTGCACCTCCGCGCCGGCAACTGGACCGCCGCGTTCGGCCCGGACGCCGATGAAAGCTTCGCTGCGTATTCCACCGCCCACTACATCAACGAAGTAGTCGCGGCCGGCAAGGCCGAGTACCCTCTGCCCATGTACTGCAACGTCTGGTTCGCTTACCCCGTGCACGCTCTCGAAAACCGCGATCGCCCCAGCGCCGGCCAGGAATATCCCTCCGGCGGCCCGCAGCAGGCCAACCTTCCCATCTGGAAGGCGGCCGCGCCCTCCATCGACATCCTCGCACCCGATTTCTACTCCGACGATTTCACCCTCTTCCGCAACATCGTCGCCACCTATGCTCGCGCGGACAACCCGCTCTTCTTTCCCGAGAGCCGCTTCGACGCGACCTTTGGCCGCTACTTGTTCTATGCGCTGGGCCACGGCGCCATCGGCTTCTCCCCTTTCGGCATCGACCGCTCCTCGACGCCGGCAGTGCCCAACCCGCAGGGCATCACCCCCTCTGCCGCGGGCGGCTCCGTCAACCCGGCAGAGAACTACGCGCTGCTCAATCCGCTCGGCCAGCAGATCGCCCAACTTAACCTCGAAGGCAAGCTCTTCACCGCGGTCGAGGACAAGGGCGCCCCTCGCCAGTCGATTCATCTGTCGACTGCCGACGCAGTCGTCTCCTTCGGCTTTCCTCAACCCGACGGCGCCTATCCTCCCGGCACGCCCTCCCTGCAGGGCCGGGCAATCGTCGCCGAGCTTGGCCCGCTCGACTTCCTCGTCACCGGATTCGATGTCAGTGTCAGCTTCACCCTGTCCGCCGCCGACCTCGCAAAGCAGCCGAACCAGCAACTCGAAATCCTGCGCGCCGAAGAGGGCAGCTACGTCGACGGCACGTGGAAAGTCACCCGCATCCTCAATGGCGACCAGACCGATCGCGGACTCAACTTCCGCAGCGCAAACCCGTCCCTCGTCCGCATCGTCCTGCACCAGCTTCCGCTCTACGACGAAGCCATCCATCGCCAGGCCGAGTAAGTCACCTATCCGGATCCAGTTTATGAGCCTATTCCAACCACCCCGGCACTCCGCGCTCGATACCTGGATGACGCGCCTGCTGCCTGTCCTCTTCATCGGCTTCGCTGCCTGGTTCTATTCCCGCACCCTCGCCTACACCGCGCCCAGCCACGTTCAGATCGGCAGCCTCGCGCTGGAAAACCTCGACGGCTCGCCCTTCCCGCCCGGGACCACCCAGGGTAAAGCCGTCATCGTCAACTTCTGGGCCCCTTGGTGCGGCCCGTGCCGCGCGGAAATCCCCTGGCTCCAGCGCCTGCAATCCGACCACCCCGATCTCGCCGTCATCGGCATCGAAGACGATCCCGATGAGTTTCGCAACGCCGGCATTCTCGCCGCCCAGGACCGCATCTCCTACCCGCTCGTGCGCACCTCCAAGCCCGTCCGCGACACCTTCGGCCACGTAGTCCTGCTTCCCACCACGCTCTACATCAGCCGCTCCGGCCACGTCCTGCACACCGTCAGCGGCGTCATCCCCGAGGCCCTGATGAACCGCTACGCGCAGGAAGCAATCGCCGCGCAATAGGCCGCCCATCGCACGCCACCGCCAGCCCACGCACCCGGAAAGATACTTCGTCGCCAGCCGCCTGCGCGATACAATCCTTCAAAGAGTTCCTACACGGTGACCTGTGACGAAAATCGTGGCTTGTAGCCTGCTGCTCGCTCTCGCTCTGGCGTTGTCCGCGCCATCCGCTGCCCTTGCCGATCCCGGTTTCGCCCAGACCAGCGCGCAGAGCACCGCGCACAAGAACGCTCAGAAGTCGATGAAGGCCTACCAAAAGCGAGAGAAGAAGCAGCAGAAGAAGACCCTGAAGGACCAGAAAAAGGCGCAGGCAAGATTGAAGAAGCTTCACCCCGAAGCCCGCTGAGGCCTGGCCGCAATCCCCCGCAAAGATCGTCCCCCGAAATCCCCACCCTCACGACATCTGCCGTTCCAGATGCTCCAGCACCACCGGCCATGCCTGCGCGTGCCGCTCCTTCGATTCCGCGTCGGGAAACCCCGCATGCGTCAGCCGCAGATGCGTGCCCGCGCCCTCAGGCGTCAATTCCACCGTAACCACCGTCTCGAATCCCGCGGTGCCCGGCGTCCCGGTAATCCAGGTCATCTCCACCAACCGGTCAGGCTCGAGCCTCAGAAAGCGCCCGTAGTGAGGATGACGTTGCCCCTCATAATGCGTCTCGAAGAAGAAGACGGAATCCACCTCCGCCTTCATCAGAATCACCCCCGGCGCTGCAAACCAGCGATCGAACTGCTCCGTCCACGCTCGAAACAGAACCCCCGGCGGCAGCGCGATGCTGCGCTCCACCGTCAGTCCAAGCGGCCTCTGCGTAAGGTCCGGGATTGCTATCGGTAAGTTCATGCTCCTAGCATAATTGCCCTACCCTCTCCGCATGTGGAATGATGGACGGGGCAATTTCACTCCTCCCAACATTGAGGTCGGCGTGATGGCAGCAAACACGAAACTCCGGTTTCTCGAGGATCGGTGGGATGAAGCCGTTGCCGCGAAGCTCGACCCTCCCGAACTGCTCCGCTATCGGTCCAACCTCCTCGGCTCCGACCTGCGCATCACCAACTTCGGCGGCGGAAACACCAGCTCCAAGATCGACCAGGTCGACCCCCTCGACGGCATTACCCGAAAAATCCTCTGGGTCAAGGGCAGCGGCGGCGACCTTGGCAGCATCAAGCGCTCGGGTTTTGCGACGCTCCGTCTCGACGAGTTGCTGGAACTCGAAAAGGTCTACCGCGGCGTCGAGTACGAGGACGAGTTGGTCGATCTCTACGCCCAGTGCACCTTCGGCAACAATCCCGTCGCCCCCTCCATCGACACCCCGCTTCACGGTTACCTTCCCTTCCCGCACGTCGATCACCTGCATCCCGACTGGGGAATCGCCCTGGCCGCCTCCGCCAACGGCAAGATCAAGATGGACGAGTTCAACCAGGAGTACGGCCACAAACTCGCCTGGCTCCCATGGCAGCGTCCCGGCTTCGAACTCGGCATGATGCTCCGCCGCATCGTCCGCGAAACCCCCGGTTGCGACGGCGTAGTGCTCGGTGGCCACGGTCTCTTCACCTGGGGCGAAACCCAGCGCGAGAGCTATCTCAATACCATCACCATCATCGATCAGCTCGGCCAGTTCATCGCCGTCCACTCGGAAACCGCAGGCTACCGGCACTTCGGCGGCAGCAAGTTCACCAGCCGCGAGCCCGCAGTCCGCAACGCTATCGCCCTCAAGATCATGCCCCACCTGCGCGGTGCGGTCTCGCGCAAGCAGCGCGTTATCGGCAGCTTTACTGACTCGCCGCTCGTCCTCGACTTCGTCAACTCCACCCACGCCGAGCAGCTCGCCCATCTCGGCACCAGTTGCCCCGACCACTTCATCCGCACCAAGATCCGCCCCATGTTCGTCAAGTGGGACCCCGCCAGCGATGTCGCTCAACTCGACGAACTCATCGACCTGGCGCTCGAAACCTATCGCGCCGAGTACGCCCAGTACTACAAGGCCCACGCCCTGCCCGATTCGCCTAAGATTCGCGACGCCAGTCCTACCGTGGTCCTCGTTCCCGGCATCGGCATGTTCAGCTTTGGCAAGAACAAGACCGAATCCCGCATCACCGGCGAGTTCTACACCAATGCCATCGGCGTCATGCAGGGCGCCGGAGCGCTTGGCGCAGGCGTCAACTGCACCGACCTTCCGCAGGCCGGCCCCGCCGCACCCGCCAGCGCCTTCAAGACCTACGCCAACTACGTCGCCCTGCCCGCCAGCGAGGCCTTCCGCATCGAGTACTGGAAGCTCGAAGAGGCCAAGATTCGCCGCCAACCCCCGGAGAAGGAACTCAGCCGCCGCGTCATGATGGTCGTCGGCGGAGGCAGCGGCATCGGCCGCGAAGTGGCCCTGCTTGCAGCCCAGCGCGGCGCCCACATCATGGTCGCCGACCGCGACACCAGGGCCGCGGAAGCCGTCTGCGCCGAGGCCAGGGAGATCGCCGGCAAGGAAGCCGTCGCCTCGGTCAAGATCGACATCCGCGACCGCAAAACCATCCGCACCGCGCTCGACGAAACCGTCCGCCAGTTTGGCGGCCTGGACATCCTCATCAACACCGCCGCCATCTTCCCCGCCTCACCCGACGGTGTCATCACCGATGTCATGTGGGGCATGACGCTGGAAATCAATGTCACCGCAAACTTCATGCTCACCGATGAGGCCGAGCCCATCTTCACCGCCCAGGGCATCGACGCCAGCGTCGTCCTCACCAGCTCCGCCAACGCCGTCGTCGCCAAGCGCGGCACCGAGGCCTACGACGTCAGCAAAGCCGCCCTCAGCCATCTAGTCCGCGAGCTCGCCATCACTTACGCGCCCAGGATTCGCGTCAACGCTATCAGCCCCGCCACCGTGGTCAAGGGTTCCACCATGTTCCCGCGCGATCGCGTCATCGCCAGCCTGAAGAAATACAACCTGGTCTACGACGAAAATGCGAGCGACGAGGACCTCCGCAACGAGCTCGCCCGGTTTTATGCCCGGCGCACCTTGACCGGACAACCCATCGACCCCCAGGACTGTGCTCAGGCCATCCTCTTTATGGCAGGACCCAACACGCCCTGCACCACCGGCCACATCTTTCCCGTCGACGGCGGCTTGACCGAAGCCTTCTTGCGGTAAGCTGGATGCGTCCGGCAGACGGCTCAACGGCGGCTTTGGATAATGGTTTAGATCATGACTCTTAGACGATGCTGAAGAACCCGTCTGCCTTGGGCCACAGTTCCGAGGCAGCCAAACAAAATGAACAACACCGCAGCAGACAATAAAACTATGAAGAGTTCACTCGGAAGACCGCTGAAACCCAATGACCAGAGGGCCTCAATCGCCATCGATCTCGGCGCGGAAAGCTGCCGCGTCTCCTTGTTGCGCTGGAAGAACGGCCGCGCCTCCATCGAACTGGTGCATCGCTTCCCCAACAACCCGCGTGAAATTGATGGCGGTCTGCGCTGGGACCTGAAGTGCATCGTCGACGGCCTTGAAGCCGGCATGCGCAAGTGCGCCGAGATCGCCCCCGAGGGCATTCGCTCCATCGCCGTGGACGGATGGGCCGTGGACTACGTTCGCCTGGACGCTGCCGGCTTCCCGCTCGCCGACCCCTTCTGCTATCGCGACCCGCGCACCGTCAAGTCCGAGCGCTCCGCCCACCGCAAGTGCAGCATGGAGCGCATGCGCGAGCTCACCGGCATCCAGATCCTCCCCCTCAACACCGTCTACCAGCTCCACGCCGATCAGCTCGCCGGCCTGCCCGAAGGCCAGCAGTGGCTCAACCTGCCCGAATATCTCCTCGCCCACTGGGGTGGCGCCCGCGTTGCCGAGTACACCAACGCTACCCACACCCAATTGGTCGAGCTCTACAAAAAGCAATGGTGCCGCGAAATCTTCAACTGCCTCGGTCTCGACCTCGCCAGCGCCCCCAAACTCGTCCCGCCCGGCACCGAGATCGGCAAACTCTCCGGCCCGCTCTCTGAGCTGCCCGCCTTCGCCGACACCACCCTCATCGCGCCCGCCTGCCACGACACCGCATCCGCCGTCGCCGGCATCCCTGCCATCGGCAACGAATGGGCCTACATCAGCTCCGGCACCTGGTCCCTCGTCGGCACGCTCATCGAGCAGCCCCGCAACAACGCAGCCGCCCAGGCCGAGAACTTCACCAACCTCGGCGCCGTCGGCGACCGCATCTGCTTCCACAAGAACGTCAATGGCATGTGGCTCATTCGCCAGTGCATGGACGAGTGGACCAGCAAAGGCAAGCAGTGGGAGATTTCCGCCCTCGTCGCCGCCGCCGAACAAGTTCCCTGCCCCGAAGGCTTGCTCGACGTCGACGACCCCGACCTGCTCCTGCCCGAGCGCATGCCCCAGCGCATCAACGCCCAGCGCGTCAAGCGCGGCCTCGCGCCGCTCGACGAGGGCCCCGCCAACGCGCCCGCCTTCGCCAGCCTCATCTTCCACTCGCTGGCCGCACGCTACGCCAAGGTGCTCGACCGCGTCGCCTTCCTCACCGGCAAGCGCCTCAAGCGCCTCTTCATCGTCGGCGGCGCCAATCAGAACGCCTTCCTCAATCGCCTCACCCAGCAGGCCACCAAGCTCGAGGTCTACCGCGGCTCGCCCGAAAGCTCCACTGTCGGCAACTTCGCCGTGCAGCTCGCCACCCTCGAAGGCAGCCGCGACCCCATCACCGGAGCCTACGCCGAACCCGTCGCCCGCTGGGCCGGCCTCTTCATCGAAGCCCTCGACGCCGCGCCCCAACCCGAGGTCACCGCAACCTAGGCTTTGGCTGCACGCGTGCAGCCATTACGCACGTGTACGGCCAGGAGAAGTCGCAAACCACCCAAATTGCTCCACGTGGAGCAATCTGATCACTTCCCGCTCGTATCCTCCACCAAACCGCGGTCCTTCAGCATCGGCCCTGTGCTCGGCTCCGCGCCCAGCCAGGCCGCGTACAACTTCGCCAGGTCCTCCGTATTCCCTCGCGACAACACCATATTGCGGAAGCGGTCGCCGTTTGCGCGCGTCAATCCGCCGTGGTCTTCGAACCACTGGTACGCGTCATCGTCCAGCATCTCGCTCCACAGATACGCGTAATATCCCGCCGCGTAGCCGCCACTCCAGATGTGCTGGAAGTACGTCGACCGGTAGCGCGGCGGCACCGTCTCCAGCCACAGGTGCTTCTTCTCCAGCGCGTCCTTTTCAAACGCATCCGGCTTCTCTGCCCCCGCATCCGCCGGGATCGTATGCCATTGCATGTCGAGCTCCGCCGCGGCCAGCAGTTCCGTCAGCAGGTAACCCTGGCTGAATTTCTCCGATTTGCGGATCTTCGCGGCCAGCTCTGCCGGCATCGGTTCGCCGGTCTTGTAGTGCTTTGCGAAGTGGTCAAACACGGTCGGATAGCTCGCCCAGTGCTCGTTGAACTGTGACGGAAATTCCACAAAATCACGCGGCACCTCGGTGCCCGAAAGCAGCGGATACTCGCAGTTCGAAAACATCCCATGCAGCCCATGACCGAACTCGTGGAACATCGTGGTTACGTCGGTAAAGCTGATCAGCGCGGGCTCGCCGGCGGCCGGTTTGGGGAAGTTCGCCACGTTGTAAATCACGGGCAGTGTGCCCAGCAGTTTCGATTGCTCGACGAAGTTGCTCATCCACGCGCCGCCGGCTTTGTTGTCGCGTTTGAAGTAGTCACAGTACCACAGCGCCAGCGGTTTCCCGCCGGCATCGAAAACCTCAAATACCCTGACATCAGCGTTATAGACAGGAATGTCCTTGCGTTCCTTGAAGGTTATCCCGTAGAGCTGATTGGCCGCGTAGAACACCCCGTTCTGGAGCACATTCCACACTTCGAAGTAAGGCTTCTCCTGCGCCTCATTGAGGTCGTACTTCGCCTTGCGCACCTGTTCGGAGTAGAACTCCCAGTCCCATGGTTGCAACTTGAAGCCACCCTTCTGTGCATCAATCAGCGCCTGAATGTTCTTGCCTTCCTCGGTAGCCTTCGCTACCGTCGCCGGCGTCAGTGCGTCCATGAACTTGATCGCGGCCTCAGGCGTCTTCGCCATCTGGTCTTCCAGAGTCCACGCGGCAAAGTTCGGATAGCCCAGCAGCTTTGCCTTTTCCGCACGCAACTGCGCCAGCCGCACAATCGTCTCCCGCGTATCGTTCGCCCCGCCCCGCTCGGTCCGGTTCCACGAGTCTTCAAAGACCGCCTGACGCGTCGCCCGGTCCTCAAGAGAAGACAGGATCGGCTGCTGGGTCGTGTTCTGCATGGGCAGGACGTAGCCCGGCACTTTGCGCTCTTTGGCTGCCTCGACTGCGGCCGCAAGCTCCGCGGCGCTCAGCCCCTTCAGCGCGCTCTTGTCCGTGGTGGAGAAGGCTTCGGCCTTGGTTGCTGCCAGCACCTTCTGCCGGAAACTGGTCTCCAGCGTCGACTCTTCCTCATTCAGCTTCTTCAGCTTGACGATGTCCGCCGGCGAGAGGTTCGCACCCGCGTGCACGAACTTCTTGTAATACACATCGACCAGTCGTTTCGATTCTGCGTCGAGCCCGAGCGAGTCCATCTGCTTCCAGATCGCCGCGACCCGCTGAAACAACTTCTGGTTCAGGAAGATGGCATCGTCGTGCGCGGCCCGTCTTGGCGATTCGATCTCGTCCACCTTGTCCAGCACGGGGTTGGTGTTGGCCTGCGTCACCCCGTCGAAGACCTCCTGCACCCGCTCGTACAGCTGCCCGCTCTTCTCCAGCGCCACCAGTGTGTTCTCGAAGGTTGGCGGCGCGGGATTGTTCGCGATTGCCTCAACCTCCTTCATCTGCTCGGCCATCCCGGCCTCCAGGGCCGGTTGATAGTCGGTGTCCTTGATCTTGTCGAACGGAGGCGCCTGGTACGGCAGCGTGCTGGCCGCATAGAACGGGTTGCTCGGCCCAAACGCCGCTGCCTGCCCTGCCGCGCCCTGTCCTGCTGCGCCATTTTCGCCCGCACCCAGCGCCACCGCACCCGCCAACATCATCATTCCCATCCGCAATGCACTCCCGTTTCTCATCTGGCCCTCAACTTCTCCATCCTGAATTCACGAATCTTCAACCGATTCATTGTAGAGGATGCGGCTGAGACGGGCACGAGTCCTGAGCAGGCGCTGGCGCGGTCGTGCTCTGAAACGCGCATTGGCCTGTTCTCTCCGTGTCAGGCGCAACATCCGGAGTGGTCCATGAGCCAGGCACAATTTCAGATTGCCCCTTAGCGGATCCAAGCGAAAGCAGGATAGAGTGGAAGCCGACGCGGCATTCAACCCTCGATGAAGCTCAAGCGCCTGATTGAACGTGTTCCCGGCGGAATGATGATGGTGCCGCTGGTATGCGGCGCAGTCATCACCACCTTTGCCCCCCACGCCGGCGCCTTCTTCGGCTCGTTCACCAATAGTCTGTTCACCGGGTCGCTCCCGATCCTCGCCGTTTTTTACGTCTGCCTGGGCGCCACCATTCCGGTGCGCGCGCTGCCGCAAGTGGCCCGGCGCGGCGGCGCTCTGCTGCTGGCGAAGATCCTGCTGGGCGTGGCTGCCGCACTTATCTTCGGACACTTCCTCGGAGTGCAGCCGGTCGCGTCCGGCTGGTTCGCCGGCATGTCGGCCCTGGCCGTAGTCGCGGCCATCAACAATACCAACGGCGGCCTCTACATGGCACTGATGAGCCGCTATGGCAGCGCCGAAGAAGCCGCGTCCTACTCCGTCATGTCGCTGGAGTCGGGTCCGTTCTTCACCATGGTGACGCTCGGAATCGCGGGTCTGTCCACCTTCCCCTGGCAAACTCTGATCGGCGCTATTCTGCCCATCGGCGTCGGCATGCTGCTTGGCAATCTGGATCCGGAGCTGCGCGAATTCCTGGGCCAGGCCGTGCCCGTTCTTATCCCCTTCTTTGCCTTTGCCCTGGGTGCAACCATGGATATGCACAGCGTATGGAACGCGGGTGGCGCGGGACTGGCGCTAGGCCTGGGCGTTCTGCTGGTGTCCGCTGCCGTTTTGATTCCGGTAGACCTGCTGGCGGGCGGCGAAGGCACCGCGGGAATTGCCGCCGCAACCACCGCGGGCAACTCCGCCGCGGTCCCTTTACTGATTGTCGCAGCCAATCATCAATACGCGGCCGCCGGTGGGCCGGCCACGGTGATGGTTGCATCCAGCGTGGTGGTCACCAGCCTGCTGGTCCCTCCCATCACGGCGTGGTGGCACGCCAGGGTAACGAAGCGGGCGATGTCAGACCGCCCTGCAAGCTGAGGGGCCGCCGCTTTTTGCAGACGTTTGCGGCTCCCACAAACGCATATAATCGCGGCGTTCTTTAGAGTCACCCTCCAATGCCCTCCGAAACAACCAAGCGCGCGGTAGCCGAACCTGCCTTCAAGCTGGTCAAGTGGTACATGGACTGCGTCTCGGAGACAGGCGAGACGGCAATCCTTTACTGCGCTGACCTGCGCTGGCGCGGCATCCACGCGTCCTACAGCAGCGTTCTGCTTGCCGATGGAAACGCGATCACCAACCGCTCGTCGATGAAGCGCTACCGTCTCGACGCCAACCTCGAACGAATCGTTGTGGAGTTCCCGCAACTCAGCATCAACGGAACCTGGAAAGCTACCGCGGCGCCGCCGGTTCAACAGACCATGTATCAGGACTTCCGCGGCACAGTGTTGTGGAACTGCCTGCAGCCGGCAGCGTATGCGCACATCAGCATCGGAGACCGCGAACTCAACGGCGTGGGCTACGCCGAATGCCTGACCCTGACGCTGCCTCCGTGGCAACTGCCTCTGCGCCGGCTGAGATGGGGACGCTTTGTATCGCCGCAGGACTCGCTGGCCTGGATCGACTGGCAGGGTGCTTATAGCACCAGCCTCGCCGTCCACAACGGCCGAACCAGCCAGCCACTCTCCATCTCCGATTCCACCGTCGCACTGAGCGACGCTACCCTGCACATCGACGAACTTTTCCCGCTTCGCTCCGGCCGGCTCGGCTCGACCATTCTCCCGGGCGCGCCCACACTGCGAAAACTGCTTCCCCACTCACTGTTCGACATCGACGAGAAGAAGTGGCGAAGCCGCGGCACTTTGGATACCAAGGACCATCAAAGCCACGGCTGGGTCATTCACGAGGTCGTCGATTGGAACTGTTAGCCCATTCTCGAGTAGCCAAGGCCCTTTACGGAGTCCTGTTCGTAGCCGTCGTCCCGCTTGCTCTGGTGGCGTGGGCCCACGCCATCCAAATCCCTCTGCCGGTGCTGCATTCCGAGTTCAGGGGCGCGCTGCTCATCGCATTCGGGGTCCTGATGATGGCGCTGGCAATGTGGTCGCTGTGGATCTTCGGCGGCGGATTGCCGATGAATGCATTCCCGCCGCCGCGCTTTGTAGAGAGCAGCATCTACAGCCTGGTTCCGCATCCCATCTACGGAGGGTTTTTGATCGCCTGTGCCGGCATGGCCATCTTCTCCGGCTCGGCCAGCGGGTTGTGGCTGGTGACGCCAGCAGTTGCCTTGTCCTGCGCCGCGCTGGTGCTGGGCTACGAGTTGCCCGATCTGAACCAGCGTTTCGGAGCGCGGACGTCCTCTGCCTGGCTTCTACGCGACCGGGCCGAAGCCCCCTCGCTGCTGGAGCGCCTGCGGGTTTACCCGGTGGTGCTACTGCCCTGGCTGGCCGTGTTCGAGATGCTCGGCGCGCTGGGCAAGGCGCCCGATTCGATGAGCACGTACCTGCCCTTCGAGACGCGCTGGCCTGTGATCGAGCAGACGGAGCTGCTCTACGCCAGTACCTACGTCGTCGTTCTTCTGGTGCCGCTGCTGGCCCGCTCCGGAAGCGCGCTCCGGCGTTTTGCGCAACGCGGACTGGTGGCGATGGCGCTGATCTTCCCGCTCTATCTTCTGCTGCCCTTCTATGTCCCGCCGCGCGCATTTGATCCCGCGACTGCGCTCGGACACTTGCTGCTGTGGGAACATACGCCGTATTCGGGGGTCGCGGCCTTTCCGTCGTTCCACGTGGTCTGGGCCTTCATCGCGGCGTCGGCGCTGGGCGAAGGCAGCCGATGGAAAAAGTACTTGTGGTGGATGTGGGCCGCGCTGGTCGCGGTCAGTTGCGTCACCACAGGCATGCATTCCATCGCCGACGTGCTCGCGGGAGTCCTGGCGTATCTTGCCGTGGTCCGCATGCCGGACATATGGCAGGCGATCCTGCATGCCGCGGAACGCATCGCCAATTCGTGGAAGGAGTGGCGGATCGGGCCGGTTCGCATTATCAATCACGGCGGCTACGCGGCGCTCGGCATTCTTTTCGGCATGACCATCATCGACTCGCTGCTTGGTCCCGGCCTGCAACTCATCAGCATCAGTTTCTTCCTCTCCGCCACCGTCGGAGCGGCGCTCTGGGCGCAGTGGGTGGAAGGCTCACCAGCGCTCCTCCGCCCCATGGGCTACTACGGCGCAGTGGTAGGCGGAGTCTCGGCCGCGGTTGCATCCACACTCCTGCTGCACGCCAATCCCTGGAATGTCCTCGCCGCCATCGCTGTGGGGACACCGGTCATCCAGGGCACCGGTCGCCTGCGCTGTCTTGTCCAGGGATGCTGCCACGGGCGCATCGCGCGATCCGTGCCCGGAATCCGCTACACCGAGCCGCATACCCGCGTGTGCCGGCTCGCGAATCTCGGCGGAATTCCCATCCACGCCACCCCCGTCTATTCCATCCTCTGGAATTGCGTCGTCGAACTGGCTCTGCTGCGTCTTCTCCAGTTGCATGCTGCCAGCACGATGATCGTCGGCGCCTACCTGCTGCTGTCGAGTGCGGGGCGCTTCGTGGAGGAGGGCTACCGCGGCGAGCCCCAGACCGCAACCATCTTCGGTCTTCATCTATACCAGTGGATTGCCGTCTTCCTCGCCGCGTCTGGAGCCGTCATCACCACCATCAGCAGCTCTCCCATTCCTCCGCTCGCCCCCTTCCGGCTCAGTTCGGTTCTGATGGCGCTCGGATGCAGCGCAATCGCCTGGTTTGCCACCGGAATCGACTTCCCTGAATCCTCGCGCCGCTTCGCCCGGCTTACTTGATTTCGGCACCCCGTGGAAGCCCGTTGAATCTCGTGTATTTTCAACGCACGCTGGTGTATGCGCCCGGGAGAAGAGTAAGGTATACCAGTTCGCTCGTACGCCGGATGGGGCACACGGCGGCTTTTGATTCCAGCTCGAGATCGCGCACTCAGGAACGTCAAGGGAACGGTTTCGCCGGCCGCGTGTACGCCATAAACCTCCACCTCACGCCCACATTTTGAGGAGAAACGTCATGGCCAAAGTCTCGTACATTCCCAAGGACTACAACTCCGTTACACCGTACCTGATCGTCAAGGGTGCGGCCAAAGCAATCGACTACTACAAGAACGTCTTCGGCGCCAAAGAAGTGATGCGCATGCCCGGCCCCGACGGCAGGATCGGACACGCCGAGCTGAAAATCGGCAACTCGCACATCATGCTGGCCGACGAACAACCCAGCATGGGACATGCATACTCCAGCCCTGCCACCATCGGCGCCAGCCCGGTCAGCCTGCTGGTCTATCTCCCCGACGTCGACAAGGTGGTGGCACGAGCCACAGCCGAAGGGGCGAAGATCATGAAGCCGGTACAGGACCAGTTCTACGGGGACCGCACCGGATTTATCCAGGACCCGTTCGGCCATTTCTGGAGCGTTGCCACCCATATCGAGGATGTGTCGCCGAAAGAACTGGAACAGCGGATGAAGAAGATGTCCCAGGCTGCGTAGTTCGACCGGGAGCGGAGGCAGGCGCAGGTGCCCTGCCTCCACCCCGCTCCATTGCCTGAGTCGAATGCGCCGGGCCCCGCATCTAGAACCAATGCCCAACCCAGCGGAATTCAACCTCGCCGACGCCGTCGCTGTCCTCGCCCGCACGCCTGCATCTCTCGACGCGCTGCTGCGCGGGTTGCCTGACCTGTGGGTGCTTCGCAACGAGGGCGCGGAAACCTGGAGCGCCTTCGACGTCCTCGGTCATTTGATCGCCGGCGAGCGGACGGACTGGATGCCGCGTGCGCGCATCATCCTGGAACACGGCGAAGCGCGGGCTTTCGATCGCTTCGACCGCTTCGCGCAATTCAAGGAGAGCGAAGGTAAGTCGTTCGACCAGCTTCTCGACGAATTTGCGCGACTGCGGCGCGAGAATCTGGCCGCGCTCGGGGCGCTCAACCTGCAGCCGGTAGACTTTGCCCGGCGCGGCATGCATCCGGAGTTGGGGGTGGTTACGCTGGCGGAGCTTCTGGCCACGTGGACCGCTCACGACCTGACCCATCTGCATCAGCTCTCGCGGGTGATGGCGCACCAGTACCGGGGCGCAGTCGGTCCGTGGTCCGCCTATCTGGGAGTGCTGCAATGCGCGGGCCATAGCAGGTAGTTGATGGCGAAGGCTAATTGGGCTTGGTGCCGCCGCAGCTTTCGGTCAGGTTGTGGAAGCTCTGCCCGGAACAGCGGAACCGGGTATTCTTGAACCTGACATGACCGAAACCATCCGCATCGGCTCCCGGGGCTCGCAACTGGCGCTCTGGCAGGCCAATCACATCGCCGCTCAACTCCGCGCCCTTGGCCACGTCGTCGACATCGAGATCATCCGGACGACCGGCGACCGCATGCAGCAGCCTGAAAACGCGGACGGCCTCCCCGCACTTGCGCCGCTGCCCGGCGGCAAGGGAATCTTCATCAAGGAGATTGAAGAAGCGCTCGCCGACGGCCGCATCGACCTCGCCGTGCACTCGCTGAAGGACCTGCCCACCGAGCTTGACCCGCGCTTTACGCTCGCCGCCATCCCTCCGCGCGTCGACGCCCGCGACGCCTTCGTCTGCGAGCGGTATTGGGCGCTGCATACGCTGCCCATGGGTGCCCGCATCGGAACCACCAGCCCGCGCCGCCGCGCACAGCTTCTGGCCCTGCGCCCCGACCTTACATTTGTCGAGACGCGGGGAAACATCGACACCCGCCTGCGCAAGCTCGCCGAAGGCCAGTGCGATGCCCTGGTGCTCGCCTCTGCCGGGCTCGACCGGCTGGGCCGCGCCGAGTGGGTCCATCAGCGCTTCGCTGTCGACGAGCTCTGCCCCGCTCCCGGCCAGGGCGCGCTGGCACTGGAGACGCGCGCGGCCAGCTACGCCGTCTTTGCCGAGCCGGACCGCGACAACTACGTCCGCGGCGCGGTCGCTGCGCTCGACCACGCCGAGACACGCTTCGCAATCGAAGCCGAGCGCACCGTGCTCGACGCGCTCGGCGGCGGCTGTTCCATCCCCATCGGCGTCCATTGCTCGCCCATCTGCGAGGACAATGAGACCATCGCCTGGCGCCTTCACGCGCAGGTGCTGGCGCCGGACGGCGAGCGCATGATCTGCCTCTCTTCCGAGGCGCCCTTCGGTATTGCCGCCCACGCTCTCGGCCTGCAAGCCGCCGCGGACCTCAAATCCCGCGGCGCGCTCGAGCTACTCTCTGTCGATCTCCCGGCATAAGCGCATAGCGCGAGCAGCCCTGAGGCATCCCTCGTCTTCGTAGGCAGGATCGCCGTCCGGAATCGTCACTGCGTTGAAGTCGTATGCACGATTACGAACTGGGTCTTGCCGCTGTTGTTTCCCGTGCCCGGCCCAACGGTGATCTCGATGCCGCTCTTGCCGTTTGCGCCTTGGGCGCCCGAGGTCAGCACGCTACCGTTGGCGGTATCGATGTCCGACTCATTCGCGCCCAGCTTGCCCTTGTAGAACGCCACCACCGAACTCACCGAATCGCTGGTGTCGTAAACGGCCGTTACCACCGAGCCGGTTGGCAGCGTCATGTGCATGCCTCCCTCGCCTACGGTCGCTCCGGGATACAGCGGCACTCCCAGGTCCGCGGCGCTCACGTCCACGTTCTTGCCCGCCGAAATCGCGCCGATGCCAGGCACCGAAATCGTCCCATTGCCTTTGCTATCGGTCGTGACCGAGTGCGCGACTTTATAAATTCCGTAGCCCACGATGCCCGCCCCGATCAAACCTATTCCAACCACCACAGCAATGATGATCAGGATGATCTTCAGCGCGCCGCCGCCACTCTTTGGCGGAGCAGCATATGCGCCCGCCGCTGCCGCGGGAGCAGCTGCGACCGGCGGCGCTGCTGCTGCCACTGGCGGTTGCGCCGCAGGCGCTGCGAGCGGGGACCCGACGGGGGCACCGCAAGTTGGACAGAAACCTGTTGCCGAGGGAACAGAAGTGCCACATTTCGTGCAGAATCCGGCCATTTGAATTCTCCTTTGGAGTTAGTCCGGCCATCGGCGTGAGCGCGCACGGAAATTCAGATAGCCCGGAGAGCCATGAGCCTAACCGAATCACAAACATCGCGTCAACCGCGCTAGGTCGCCACTGCGCCGAGAACCGGCTACTTCGCCGCCAGACCCAGCTTGGCGCGCGTCTCCGCTTTGGCGGCTGCCAGGTCGTGCTGGAAACGCGGCGTCGCCATCATGTAGCCGAACACCGCATAGGCCACGCGCCGGCTCGCCTCGACGTCGCTGGGATAATGCACGCCGCACACCAGCCGGTTGTGCGCGAAATCGTCTGCGCGCGCCAGGATCTGCGTACGCTTCTCGGGTACGATCTCCGCCAGTGTCAGGCCTTCCAGATAACCGGTCAACGCATGGCCGCTGGGGTAGGAGTTCGCCGCCTCGGTCAGCCCGCAGACGGGATGGAGCGTCTTGTCGGTCTGGTAGGGCCGCGGGCGCGCAAACACGGCCTTCAGGGCCCCGCCCGCCACGCTCTGCTCGTTTTTCACGTGTACTCCAAGCTCCGCAGTGATGGGTAGCGCGTCCGGAGTGAACCCCGCACCCAGCACGGTCTTGAAGGCGAACATGTCCTCTTCGTTCTCGTCGGCCTTTGCAGCCGTCACCTGCGCAGGCGTTCGCGCCGCCTCGATCCGATGCAGGTCGGCGAGCTCGGCTTGGTTTGCCGCTGAATCCACCGCCGGCGGATTGGGAATCAGGTCGGGCAGGTCCAGCACCGCCGGGTCGAAGTAGTATGCAACCTTGGGCGCGGCTCCCGGCTTGGCCGCCGCCATCGTCTGCGCCTGCAACCCCGCCGACGCCCAAAGCAGCGTCCACGCGCACACCCACACTGCAAATATCCGCTTCATATGCGTTATCTCAACCGATACCGCAACCCTACTGTCCCATTATGAAAGGAATGTTGAGGAACTGGCCACCGCGCCGATCTTACCTGCCGCTACCCGGAAGCTGGAAATCGACGCCGGCGTCCTTGTTCACTTTCATAGTCGCCGCCAGGTCGAGGTCCGCCACGGGAATCATGCGACGCGGCGCATCCTGCACGTATAGGGTGGTCCGGGTCAGCATGTAGTTGTGAATCTGCTCGCTGGGGCGACCGTCTTTGAATACCAGGGTAACCGCGTCCTCGGCTTCCGGTTCTGGCTGCGGAGGCTGGTAGGCTGGCCGGTAAGCGTCGCCTTGCGCTGCCTCAGACTGGTCGACGGGTGGCGCGGCGTACGCCTCCTGAGGATAGTCGGCCGGCGGCGGCGGCCCGACTGCCTGATTGGCGTAGGCGGAGTCGCCGTAGTAGGTGGAATCGTCGTAATAGCTGCAGCCGGCGTAGTCGGGGTAGTCGTAGCAATCGGGGACGATCCACCCGGCAACGCCGTAACCGTATCCCGCCCCGTAGTACGACACGTAGGGCAGGCGATAGCGATTTGCCCCCACAGGAACCGGAGGACGCCGGTAATAGACTGGGGCCCGCCTTGCCAGCGTCGCTCCCGGAGCCGGGCTAAGGTTCCGGCTGCTGCCGGCCTGCGGCGATCCCATCAAGCCTGCGCGGCTCATCGGAGCATAGCTGCCGCGAAACGCCGGCGCGCTGTGGCTGACAAATCCGCCGCTGCTGTGGCTGGCAAAACTGCCGCTGCGACCGGCAAAGCCGCCGCCGCTATGGCCTCCGCCGCCATGCCCGCCGCCGCCGCGCTGGGCGCAAACGGGAAGGGCCGCTCCAGCAACCACTATCGCAATTGCGATCAGGCGCCTCATTGCTGCCATCGTACGCCTCCACTCGCCGAAAATCGATCTCCGCAAGCAGTCTCTCTTTCGATTAGACGCCGCCGGCCCGATCCGGCGGTGAGCTGGTGAGAATTAATCGGACGGGCCCAGCACGGGAGCGGCTGATAGAATTTGCCACGTCCGGGCGTCCGCAAATGTGCGGCTACCAGTCGCAGGGTGAAGCCATAACCAACAGTTTCAACTCGGTATCCGATGCTTCCCGAACACCGCCGCTGGCGGGCAGGCGCATCCTCGTTACGCGCGCGCCGCGCCAGGCCTCGGAGCTGGTTGACCGGCTGCGCGAGCTTGGAGCAACTCCCATCCTGATCCCGACCATCGAGATCGGCCCGCCCGGTTCTTACGCCACGCTCGACACCGCCCTTGCGGCGCTTTCGAGCATTGATCTGGTCGCCTTCACCAGCGCGAACGCCGTCGAGGCCTATCGCGAGCGGGCGGAAACTCTTGGGGTCACGGCAACCCCGGCGCGGATTGCCGTGGTTGGGCCGGCGACAGCTCGCGCATTGGAGGCAATCGCCCTGCACGCCGACGTGATGCCGGGGACCTATACCGCCGAGGCGCTGGGACAGACACTGGCGCCAGAGATGCGCGGCTGCCGCGTCCTGCTGGTGCTGGCCGAAGACGCGCCTGCAACTCTCCGCGATGCGCTTGCGGCTGCCGGAGCCGATGTAACTGTGGCCGTGGCCTACCGGAACCGCATCCCTGAAGCGTCGCTCGCCGCGGTCACTTCCCTCTTCGGCGACGCGGCCGGCTATCCGGATGCCGTGACTTTTACCAGCGCCTCCACCGCCGCCAACCTGGTGGCGCTACTGGATGTGGCCGGGCTGGCGCTGCCGGTCTCGGTCGTCCGCGCCTCCATTGGGCCGATTACGTCGCGCGCCCTCCGCGAACTCGGCCTGCCGCCCCACGTTGAGGCTGCAGAATCAACGATTCCCGCGCTGGTGGAAGCGTTAGCGGCCCACTTTTCCGCTCCGTAACGAAAGTTGTATGCCGTCGCAAGCCTGCCCCAGTGCATATTCAAAGCAATAGCCCCACTCGGTGGTGATACCGTTTTTGTATGACAAAAGCGCTGCTCACAACCGATCTCGGCAGTCTGCCCCTGCTCGCACGAGGCAAAGTTCGCGACATTTACTCCTTGGGGGAGGAGTTGTTGTTTGTCGCGACCGACAGGATCTCCGCCTTCGACCATGTGCTCGGCTCGGGCATCCCGGACAAAGGCAAGGTCCTCACCCAGATTTCGGCGTTCTGGTTTCAGTTTCTAAACGGCGCCGTGGCAAGCCACCTTCTGGCAATGGAGCCGCTGGAGATGGCCAAGGCACTCGCACCCTATTCGGAGCAGATCTTCGGCCGGCAGCTGGCTCCGGAAAGCATCGTTACGCAACCGAAGTTCGAGCAGCAGATTGCCGGCCGCAGCATGATCGTTCGGCGGGCGCAGATGTTTCCTGTGGAGTGTGTCGTGCGAGGCTACCTTTCAGGGTCGGGGTGGAAGGACTACCGTGCCAGTGGCGCCGTGTGCGGGATTCGGCTGCCGGCCGGACTGCGCGAGTCGGAGCAACTGCCGGAGCCGATCTTTACCCCGGCGGCCAAGGTGAACACCGGCGGGCACGACGAGAACATTTCATTCGCGCAGGTGGAGCAGACTGTGGGTGTGGAGACCGCAGCCACGCTGAAACGGCTGACCCTGGAGATTTATGCGAAGGCATCGGAGTATGCAGCGGCGAAGGGCGTGATCCTGGCAGACACCAAGTTTGAGTTCGGATGGATCGATGGGATCGGGATAGTCCTGGCCGACGAGGTGCTGACTCCGGATTCGTCGCGCTACTGGCCCGCGCAGAGCTATGCTCCGGGAGGACCGCAGCCCAGCTTCGACAAACAGTATGTACGCGACTACTTGGAGTCAATCGCGTGGAATAAACAGGAGCCCGCGCCGGGCTTGCCGGATGACGTTGTGTCGCGTACTCGACAGAAATACCTGGAGGCATTTCGGCTTTTGACGGGACAAAGTGGTTTCGATGGTGTTTAGGGAATTGAGCGGGGAGTGGAACCTCTCGAGGGCGAAACGATGAGGCTAAGCGATTGGAACGGGCTCGACTGGCTGCTGATGTCAATTCTGTTGATCTCCACCGGGATCGCGTTCCGCCGCGGCATCGTGCGTACGCTGTTCGGACTAGTGGGATTCTTCGGCGGCTTGCTGGCCGCCAGTGCGTACTATGCCGCGCTCGGTGACTGGATCATTCACATCCGCCTGCTCTCATCCACGGCTACCGCGCGGATACTGGCCTATCTGCTGATAGTGGCGCTGACCGTAACCGGGTGCGAGCTGGCGGGCCTGCTGGTGCAGAAGTTGCTGCGCGTGGTTGGGCTGGGCTTTGCCGATCACCTGCTCGGAGTGGTGTTTGGTTTTGTCCGGGGCGTGGTGCTCGGGATCGCCGTACTGATGGTCACGACCAACTTCGCGCCCCAGTCATGGGTGGTAACCACGTCGGTTTTAACTCCCTATTTCTTTGCCGCCGCGCATGATGTATCCTTCCTCGTACCTCAGTACCTCCAACAACTGATGGCCGCCGGCGCATTTAATCTGAAACAGGCTCCGCCGGACTGGATCAATCAGCATTGAGTGTTTTACAGTAGGGATTCATCAATACGCAATGTGAAGCGAGGAAGCCTTTGAAGCGCGAATTGGACGCCCTTATCAGCCAGATGCACAGTGCAGGCATTGCTTACGCGGATGCCGTTCGGCAATTCAAAAAGCGCTACATTCTGGAAGTGCTGGCACACCACAAGGGCAACCAGTGTAAGGCTGCGATCGAGTTGGGAATGCATCGCAACACGCTCAGCCGCACCCTCGCCGAGCTTGATTTGGACACTGCGCAAATCCGCAAGGGCATGCGCCGCCCGGTGATGAGCGAACGGCCGCTGCTGGGCCAGCGCCCCGCCGCGGACCAGCGGCCGCGAATGCCGCTCGCGGTAAACGCGCGGCAGTTCTAATTGCCTCTAGCTGAGGGCACGCATTGGGTCGCGGCATGAGCGCGATTCGCTCTTGCTGTGCGATTTTCCCCATCGCGCGTCTAATATAGCAGTGGATGATCCGCCCAAACCATCTTCGCGCGGCTATGCAGGCCCGACGGCTTGCCACCTGCCTGCTCTGCTGTCTCGTGGTGTTGACTTCGAGCGGCGCGGCCTTTGCCCAGACGGTAGCCCCTACCGAAACCCAGACCCAGCCTGCGGAACAGTCGGCGCAACCAGCTCCGTCGCAACCCGCGCAGGACGTTGCCGCCGAGCCGGACCAGGCCGCGGGGACCGCCGTGGCGGCTGTGGGCACCGACGCCAGTGGGCCGGCGCCGGGAAAGCGCCAACTGCGGGAAGCTGAAGATGCGTATCTGGCCGGCGCGAAGAAGCTCGAACACGACGACCTGAACGCTGCGGAGAGCGAGTTCCAGCGCGCGCTGAAGCTGGACCCTGCGAATCGCAATTACGCCATCGCCATCTCAGTGACGCGCCAGCACCGGTTGACCGAGTTGGTGCAGCAGGCAACCAGGGCACGGCAGGCAGGAGACCAGGGCAAGGCGGAGACCCTGCTCGCAGAGGCGAGGGCCATCGATCCGCAGAATCCCATTGTCACCGAGCACAGCCTCTACGTCGGCAGCGCGAGCGCGCCGCAGCCCTCCGCTGCGGCTCCGGGCCAGGCCGCCCCCGGCAAAGAGACCGGGAACGCTGCGCCGGCTTCGCTGGTGGATCGGACCAGGCTGATCGCCGGTGCCGAAGCGAATGGGGCCCCGATGTCTCCCGCACTGGACCTGGCAGGCCCGATCCACGTGACTCCAACCAAAGGCCTCACTAGCTTCCATATACGTGGAACCTCCGCAGACGTACTCCGTCAAGTGGCCGCAGCCTACGGGATTAACGCGGCCGTCGATGAATCCGTGGAAATGAAGACCCTGCGCTTCGACCTGGAGAATGTGAACTACCGCCAGGCCATGGATGCGCTTTTGACCATGACCCATACCTTTGCGGTGCCGGTGGATACCACGGGCATTCTGGTTGCCCGGGACGATGCGCTGCAACACCAGCGCATCGAACCCCAGTTGCAGGAAACAATCTATGTGCCGGGGTACACGGCAGCAGAGCTTGCCGATCTGGTGAATATGGCGAAGAGCGTCTTCAATTTGAAACAGATCGATACCCATCTTGGGAACATTACTGTGCGCGCGCCGGAAGACGTGCTGGATGCCTTCAACCAGACCCTCAAGGACCTGGTCGATTCCGGCGGTCAGGTAATGGTCGAGGTCAAGCTGTACGAGATCGACCGCACCCGCATGACCAACGCCGGCGCGACCCTTCCGACCCAGTTCAGTGTCTTCAATGTCGATGAAGCTGCAACTCAAATTGTGAACTCGAACCAGACGCTGGTGCAGCAGGCCATCGCCCAGGGCCTGGTGCCGCCGGGCACCAGCAACCTGCAACTCGCGCTGGCCTTGATCCAACTTGGACTGGTGAAGAGCAGCCTGGCATCGAATCTGATTGGGGTCTTTGGAGGTGGCGTGTTTATGACCGGGTTGTCGGGGACGGTCGCCACCACCATCAACCTGGGCCTGAATTCGAGCGATACCAGGACCCTCGATGACGTGCAGCAGCGGGTGGGAGACCGCGAAACCGCCACCTTCCGCGAGGGCACGCGTTACCCGATTGTGACCTCGTCGTACACCACCGGCTTGTCCACCGCCGGCGGGCTCGGTTCGCTGGGCAACCAAACCATCAACGGTGTTAGCGTGGCCAGCCTGCTGCAGCAGTATGCCGGAGGGACCAGCGCCACCATCCCCCAGGTGACCTATGAAGATTTGGGCGTCACCCTGAAAGCGACGCCGACCATCCAGAGGACCGGGCGGGTCGCCCTCAAACTGGACCTCAAGATCGAAGCGCTCTCGGGCAGCACCAACGACGGCAATCCTATCCTGGACAACCGCGAATTCCTCTCCGGCCTCACCGTGGGCGATGGCGACAGCGTGATGATGACCAGCAGCGTTAGCCGAACCGAGACCGCCGCGCTCACCGGGATTCCCGGACTCAGCGAACTGCCGGGCTTCCAGATGCCGGTTGAAGCCAACGTCGAGAAGGATGACAACCAGTTGGTGGTGGTGCTAACCACCCATATTGTGCAGAGGCCGCCCGACCTGTTCACCGGTCCGCGGATTCCGGTGCGGTGGCTGGCGACGAATTAGAGACGGCCGGGCAAGCCCATCGCCCGCCCCCGCGCCGCGCGTTGACCGTGCGCATCCGTGGCCGCTATACTTCAACATGTGAGAGCGGGAGTAGCTCAGTGGTAGAGTGCTTCCTTGCCAAGGAAGATGTCGCCGGTTCGACCCCGGTCTCCCGCTCCAGTTTCAGCTTGCCTGCGATACACTCTTCCTCGTCCCCCCGGGTGTGCGTGAAAGCGCAGGGCCTGCGAGGCGCGGTACCCAAGTGGTAAGGGAGAGGTCTGCAAAACCTTTATGCGTCGGTTCGATCCCGACCCGCGCCTCCACTTCTAACTAATTGAAAACAAAAGAGAACTGAGATTTAGCTGGCAATTTGCGCTAAATCTGTGCTAGGCTTCCCGCGTTGTTAGCACAAACGGGGAGGCTGTATGGAAGCGCCAGTAATCACAATTTTTGTCCGTCACGGAATGGTCAAGGGGAAGCCGTGCAAGTGGAGTGGGGAAGAGTTTACCAAGAAGTGCCGCTGCCCTAAGCATCTCCGGTGGTCTGCAAACGGCAAACAATTCCGGCGCAAGACCGGGACGCGCTCATGGGAAGAGGCTGAGAAAAAGAAACGCGAACTGGAGGACCAGCTTGCCGGACGCGATTCTTCGCAAAAAACCGAAGTGGACACACGGGACTTGCAAACGTGCATAGACGTATTCATCCAGGACAAACAGGTCCGGGGGGTCACGGCAGATGTGATTGGGAAGTACACGCGTGAGCTGTCCCGACTCCGGGACCACTGCGAGATGATGGGCGTGTACACGGTCCAGGGCATCACGCGCGAATTGTTGACGGGCTTCTGTGTCACGTGGGAGCAGCTCTACCCGTCCACACAGACACGCGGCGCGGTGCGGACCCGGTGCCGGGGCTTCCTCCGGTACTGCTATGAGGCGCAGTGGTTGGCGCGCATCCCTGCCCTTCCCAAAATCCAAGTGGATGAGCCAGAGACGCTGCCGCTGACACAGGATGAGTTTGACCGGCTGCTCAAAGCCGTTGCGGTCTTCCCCGATCCGGCGCGGCGGCAACACGTCCGCGCGCTATTCCAACTCATGCGGTGGAGTGGTCTTGCCGTGCGTGATGCATTGACGTTGCCCAAGGCCGCGCTACGCTGTGACGGTGGCATCTACCGCGTGACCACCAACCGGACAAAGACGGGGACGCACGTAAGCGTGCCGGTCCCACCCAAGGTTGCTGAGGAGATACTCGCAGTGACTAACGAAGGCGAGTACATCTTTTGGGATGGCCGGACGGACATTGTGAAGACCTGGACGAAGTACATGATTGCCCCGGCGTTCAAAGCTGCCAAGATTACGAGTGACGGCTACATGGTGAGCCACCGTCTACGGGACACGTTTGCCGTGGACTTGCTTGAGAAGGGCGTCCCAATGGAAGAGGTGTCCCGGTTGTTGGGCCATACGAGCATCAAGACCACAGAGAAGAGTTACGCGAAGTGGAGTAAGGGGCGGCAGGACCGCGTGGACGCCCTTGTCACGGGGACGTGGAGCACGGCCCAGCTCAGATGAAGGATTTGATGCGGCACAGCGATATTGAAACCACGATGAACGTCTACGGCAAGACGTTGACGCCGGAGATGCGGGCGACGAACGCGGTAGTAGCTGGACTGATACTGCCCTGAGTTACTTTGCTTGTGCGGCCCCGGGATTATGCGGTATGATCGGCCTCAAGGGGTTGAGAAGCGGGATGCTTCTCACCGCAACAGGCGGCGATACCCTACTGGCAATACCTCGGTAATACCCAAGGTTTTACAACTGATAATTCGCCCAGACCCGGACGAGGGCACAACCTCAGACGTTCAGCGATTCTAGTTTCATGCATTCTCTTATGTGCCGGGGCAGGAATAGGAGAATGTGTGCCAACCCACACAGCCAAGCACCCGCGCGCGCGCCCATCGAAGATTAGATCATTCTTCAAGAATACTGGCCTCGATAAGATCAAGGCCCCGGAAATTGTGCGCCTAGTCTGCGCTATTCTCCAGGCATTTCACGATCACAAGTGACCGCGCGGTCTTATCCCGCGTCTCTGTCCCGTTGCTGAATCCAGGCCGTCAACACCATGCGGGAGAAGCGCCACTCCGATCCAAGCCGCCGGTGTGGGACGCCCCACGCGACTGCGCGCCGCTGGAGAGTCACGGGATGGACCCGCAGGAGTGCGGCGGCTTCTTTCAGCGTCAGTACATCGTTTTCTTCAGTCATCGCTGGGCCTCTTAGGACTAGTCAGAATTGCAGGAAAGCAGCGAGAATCTGCAAAAATCCATAATTGTTTGTTTGTAGAGATTTGTGGGTTGCGGAGGTCTATTCAGAGGACAACGGCAAGAATTTCCCTACCCCCTCTAACTCTTTACAGACGAATAGGTTATGAGGGAGATAAGTATACTTGGCACACCAAAGGTTCTAGGCGGTGAAGCCCCCATCCAGTACCATACGCCCATGTGCGAGGGCTGCTTTGGTTGCAGCTCTCTCCGAGACATAAGCATGGTGGAGATAGAACGGTGTCACAGTGACGCCCAGTCCATCATGTTTCTCCAAGATGAACATTGCGTCCCACCTGGGATCGCCCCGGTGTTGCGTTGACTGCGCCTCAATGACGAAGCCTTTGTAATTTTCTCTTTTCATGGCCGCACTTCTCAGACATGCGACATAATACGCCTTGCGATGCCAACTGCGGGCCGGGCTGCGTAGAGGTTAGACTTGAGGCATGGAGAAGAGCATCCGAATCGTGGACGTGGAACGAGAGGACGGGCACGGCCCGCGCCAGACGCAACCCTTATTGATCCCACATTGTCCGTCACATTCATACTCAATAGAGATGAGAAAGGACAGATACGAGCGCGATAGCGCGGAGTAGCTGTCTTTTATCAGCTCTCTCTTGTATGGAACAAAAAAAGACAGATATCCAACTGCATCTAAACCACTTAGCCGAAAAACACACGTCAAAAAATACGATTTTTTTGCGCCCACTCTTTAGTGCGGCGTATTCCTAGGTTGCGGAGCTTTGCCACAGCCTGACGGCATGACAGCGTAGGGTCCTCCGCCAGTATCCGCCGCGCCACTTCGTCCATACCATCGGCATTAGGTTTGCGGCCTGTCTTGCCGAGTCCGTGGAACATCCATCTCCTGCGCGATAGCCAACCTGCCGGACGCTCATGTTGCTCGCCAACTAGTGACAACACCTCTTGTGTGTCGCGTATGGTTAGGTCCGGGTTGGCGGCCATAAGCAGATACGCGAATCCCGCACGGCCTGTGAAGTCCGCGATATCGATTATGCGGTTGACGGTACGGACGCGCTTCCGCCCGTACCTGTCCCTTTCCGCACACGTCATCTTCCAAGTCTTCACCGAAGTTTGCCCCCGGTCCTACGCGCCGTCTTGCGTTTAGTGCCCCGATCCGCGAGCAGCATGGCGATGACTTCGCGCAAACCAACCCGCAGTGCCGTGTCATAAACGCCACCAACCGTGGACGCCGGTTCAATATCCCGAATGGCCATCACAGCGCGCACAAACATGAGGGCAACTCCTTCAGTGAAACCGTCCTTGAGGATTTGGTGAATCTCGGCTTCAATAGCCGCCGCCTCTTCCGCTTTAGCCTCAGAAAGGCTCTGTACAAATTCCTTATCCGTCATCTTCTCCCTTTCGTGTTTTCTAATGGCCCGCGCCGCGTCCAGCGTGCCCTACACGGCGTTGCTGGAATATCGCTGGTACTAGCCGCGGGTCTTCTAAAGCCGATGAGCTTTGGGAATCCCCGGCCCCGATGACTCCCCACATCGGGACCTGGGTTGAAAAACTTGCCTAGCAATCTGAATGTGTCCCGGCTCCTGGTTCGGAGCCGGGTTGTCAGGCCCGCTCACTGTCTGGATTGGGCGAGGGCGGTGAGCGAGTACCCGGCTGACTCCGGGAAAAGGATTCACCCTCGCCAATGTTGGTTAGGAGTGGAGCGTGATGGGCTGGATTGCTTCCGAGCGCCTCACCCGGCCATCTGTCCTGCGATAAGCAAGCAGAACAAGTTGACCCTGGAGGGCTTGGACCTGATCCAATACCTTCACGTTGACGCCCGCCCCGCCGCGATCTCCAATGACATAGCCCTGCTTGAAGTCACCGAAGAGCACCGGAGTGGCTCCGGCGGCAATCGCTGGCATGTTGCCGTCATACACGACGGGAAAGCCGTGCAAGTAGTCACGCCCGTCAACACTGGTAAAGACGGGCGCAAATAGGTTGCTCTGTGCCTGTGCCTTCCTCAGTTCAACGCCTGTCGCACGCTGCATGAGCCATGAAGCGTTACGGAAATACGGCGTCTTTAGCGTGCCCATGACATCGAACGTTGCAGCAATGCTCAAGAGATTACCCTGAGCATCGGCCACTTCCGCCGTCGCGCCCGCGCCTACGTTGCCAATAAGGCCCTGCGCTTGGCCGGTGCCGGTGCCATTGACGTACAGATTGCCTTCATAAATCTGCTGAGCAGCAATCATGTCCGAGACGGCAAAGGATTGGAAGTTTGGCACGTCCTGTGCCAATTCCCAAGAGATAGTTTCCTTGATGCCCGCCATAAACGCGCTCAAGGTGAACTGACCCAAGGTCGGATCTGTTTCCGGGAAGGTGTTGCTTGCCGCGCCGGATTCAGCCTTTGCGCCCGCAACACCAAAGCTACCCTTGATGGGAATGCGAACGTCCATGACAGTTGGGATAACCATTGCCACGGACCTTACGCCTTCGTCGGGGGGAGCAAGCGGGACAATCTGCTGATCCACCATCGAAGGCACAACATACCCGCCAGAGCCTTCCGCGCCCTCGTACAGGGCGGCTTCCATCTTTGTGCCACCCGACTGGATGTAACTGTAGAACGCATCGGAGTAGTCCTGAGACAAAACGCGCTGCTCCCGCTGTCCGGGGATGGAAACGCGCCGCCCGCCGTCCACGAGAATGACTCCGTTAGGCCCCACCATATTCCGAATGGTGCTCTGTGCGCGGAGCTTTTGCACTTCTGGAGCAAGCGCCTTGTACGCGGCCATTGACGCGCCGTATTCAAGTTCCTCCGTTGCAGTCATGTCCCGGCCTGCGTCTTCGGCGGCATGTAAGATGCTTTCAGCTTTTTCCAGCGCGAATTTCTGTTGCCCTACCAGTTCAAACAATTTCGCTGCCATAATTGATTCCTTTGGACGAAGAGATTCCGCACGTATGCGGTCCTGCATCCGAAGTCACACGCGCCCTCTATATCGGCGCGGCTCTGCGGGACAGCGTGCGGGTGCTTAGACCGCCGCTGGTTTGAGTGTTCGGTTGTGGTGTTGCACCGCCCGGCTTCTCCCCTGGAGGCCATCGGTGCCCACGCCTAGTCCCGCGTACTGCGGTAGCCAGCGCGGATGAGACAGACCTTTTTATCTGTCCGGCAAAACTTGGTTAGTTCCGGAGGCGGTTGACCGGCAGCGCATAAAGGCGCTCCAACTCGGCAATCTCGCATTGCTCCCGGAATCGGTCACCCAAGAGCGAGTGAACGTAACTGGTGAAAGCGCCCGTAAGCGCGGAGATTTGTTCCAAAGACAGAGGCTCTTTGAGGGCAACGCACGGAGACGCGCCGCATAGACCCACCATGCCCACGGAGCGTAGTCCCCTTCCGGGCCACCGCGCCTTCAGGTCCGCCATCATGCCTTCATCGGCAGTCGGCCTGAGCGGGAGTAACTCGCAATCGGCGGGTCCCTCGCCCATGAGAACCAACGCTGCAATCGAAGCCTCTCGCGCCAACTGCGCGCTCTTTTCGGAGTAAGTCAACATGCCGCTTCGCCTTTCTGTACCGTCCTTTGTTCTATCTGCCGCTTATAAGAATGCAATGCCATTTCATTGAAGAGCAGTCCACGTGGGTCCTCGACAATCAGGGGCCGGGCGTGCCCGAAAATTGGCCTTTGCGGGTCACTTGCATCGCACACGAAAACAAGGAAACCAATCGGGAGCTTGTCCGCGTGCCGCATCGCAATTTCAATATCTCTCGCGCCACTGCGGACGGGCAGGACTAGCACCTCCGGGACCATGAACGATAAGTCCGGCTCTGCAAATACACAAAGCACCATCGCGTCTTCCGGGTTGGCACTTGCTTCGCTCATTAGTCGTGTCACCTTGTCCCGTAGCTTGCGGCCCTCAGCGACACCGCCCAATGCCGTCAGTCTTAGGTCTCTTTTTCTCGGAGGCGCACCACTCAAAGCCCACGCAATCTTCTGTACCTTGCTCCGCTTGGCAATTCCAGCGGCAAAACCCGCGTTGGATTCCTCTACCATCGAACCTCCGTACCAGTCAGATTGCCAAGCTTGACCTGCCCCCGATAGAGCTTCGCTTTCACGGTCGAAAGTGGTTCACGCGTTCGCTCTGCTATCTCCTTCGCGGTTAGGCCATCAAGCGAGTACCGCAGTACCGCCCGATACCTTACCGGAAGCTGAGCCAAGAGTGAATCCACATATTTCCGGTCCTCCGCCTGAATGCACAACATTTCCGGCGTGGGGGCAGAGTTGCGAGGATCGAAGCTCCTAGAAGCGTCATCGTCATCGCCATCGTCGAAAAAGCCACGATTACCAAGCAAGTCACGGTCACTATTGCTCAGATAGTCCATTCTCTCCGTAGGCTTGCGCTCAAACGCCCGGCTAAAGTCGGCCACTAGATTCCGGGCAATCAGGAATAGCCATGCCCTCGCGTTCTCGTGGCTGGGGCCATTACTCTGGAGCACCTTCACCCACAGGTCGGCGCATATATCCTCAGTGCTGGCTTTTTCGTCAAACTCATTCGCAGCAAAGTATTCGCTGCGTCTGATTACGTTGACGCTTCGCCTCACCCGCTGCGCTATAAGCTCCCCGAAGACATCGTGAAACTCCTTGACTTGGCATTGGGTCATTCCGAACCTTTCGTGAGGCGTTTTGCCTCACACTAGGATAAACGCAAAGTGATGGTCGAATAGTTGCATTTTCTGATTTTATTTTTTGCGTCCAGCCCCGAGGCCGCTGGACGGTTTCGTGTTTCTTTCGCCTATACTAAGCGATATGGGCGAGATGAAGCGAGCAAACGCATACGAGGAAGACAGTCGCACGCGGGACCGCTTCGCCTCCACGCTCGTGATTGCCGCGTCCATCATTGCCGCCGTCCGGCTGGCACGAGATGAGAACATCAGCCGCCCATCGCCCAGGCTCGCCATCGTTATTAGCGATTGCGTGGGGCTGGCGAAGATGATTCTGGAGCGAGTGATCAGGTGACGAACTAGGTTCGTTGCCTGTAGCGCCAGAATCTCAATAGGTTACTCTTCCACGCACCATGTGGAGAAGCAAATGAACAACGCATTTACGGATTACATCAACAAAAATACGACAACCGAAAATCTCCATAAGCGGATGAAAGACGGCAAGCGTTATTTATACGATGAGATCACGACGGAGATTGACGTTTCAAAGAAGAGTCCAGCAATGGGCGGCGGCCGCCCCTCACCGCGCCTTACGACCACAGCGATCTTGCAAACACATTGCGTTGTGACTAGCGTAACTACTGATGGCATTTGACATTCAACATTGGCTAGAGGTGCTGTTTGACGGCGTAGGAGGAGCCGCGCTCGTCGCTTTCTTGACCGTGTGGTATGGCCGCAAGCAAGAGGCGAAGGAATTGCCCGCGCTGACACCCAAAAGAGCAAAGCGGCGGACATTTTGGATGGCGGTTGCTGCGGTGTTTTTCGTCGGCTGCCTGTGCGCGGGCATAGCAATACATGCTCTTAGAAAGCACCCAACAACAGCCGTCGCGGCACCCCAAGAAGCTCCCGCCGCCCCCAATATGCAGAAGCTACCAAAGAGAGCCGCGACGACCGCTGACGAGGTCACCGCTTTGATCGCAGAGCAGTTGCAACTCGACCGAGCACAGGTCAAGCCCGAAGATGATTTGGTGCTAGACCTCGGTGCCACTCCTCTAGATAAGGCCGAAATTGTCGATACGATTGAGACGGTCTACAACATACAGATTTCCGACAACGACGCAAGAAAACTCAAGAGCGTCGGTGACTTCATCAGCTATATGTACCGCAGAGAGCCCAATATTGCGCAAGTCCCAACGTCCACGCCGCTGCACGCTGCGACTGCTCCCGCCGCGACGCCAAAGCCACACAACAAACCGCTCGCAACTCCATCTGCGCAACCTGTCAGCCCGGCCACTATCGCGCCAACCCAACCCACCAGTTCAAACCCGCCCAACGGTGGGCCGAACTGTCCCAATAACTCTGGATTTTGCACTGGCACGAATAATGGCACTCAACAGCAGTTTTTCGGTGCTCCACGTCCGGCCCCACCGGCTCATTTCACTCTCAAATCTCTGCCTTCGGGAGTCCAGCCGAATGATCCCGAATCACAATTCGAGGGCATGGATGTGGGTAGCCCTGGCGCGGAGTTGGCTATTAGAACAGAGGGGGACTTTCAGTCTCCTACATTTCGCATTGTCTGTGATGGAGGATGCGTACCAACGCTTGCCACTCTCTATACCCGGAACGGGTCATCGGTGAGCGGAATAGGTATTCACTTTAGAACCGCTCCAGACCCGTCTGAGCCTAAGGGTTTCTTCATAAAGTTCACCGTTCCCAGCGGAAGCCTAGAGCAAGGGCAAACAGTTGTCTTGCGTCTCCGAACTGGGGGTCTGACCGACCCGGTAAAGGTCGGATCTGTCACATCGGTTACCCAATGAGATTGCTATGAAACCTGAATATCACGAAGGCCCGGAAGCAATTAGAACGATTTGAAAGACGATGCCCGCGCCCTTTCGCACAATCAAACCCGGTGACCGCGCGCTGACCGTCGCGGAGGTTGCGGCTCTAACCGGCTTCTCCCGCGACACCATCACGCGAATGTTTGAACCGGAACCGGGCGTCTTGGGTCCTCGCCCGGCCATCCACCAACCGCAAGCGGCGTTACCGCTCCATCAGAATCCCGCGCGCCGCGTATGAGCGCGTGGTCAGGCGCTTGACCCGTGTAAGTGCCCTAAAGCGGGCCAAGTCAAAAGGCCATCGCCCGCCAGGTATACACTGCGTTTGATAGTGACGATGATGCCCAACCTCGAATTGCTGTTTGAACATCACGGCTTAGTCTTTTGGGCGGTCGATATAGCCGTGACTATCCTTATAACCACATATCCATCCATCCGGGACTTCCTGAGAGGGTTACCTCAAGGAATCAAACGCGCCGTCCGCTACCAGCAAGAGGCGAGGCTCGAACGGCTTGAGAGGTATGTGGAAGACAACACGCGAATCTTTCGACTGATCTTGGGGCAAGTAAGCGTCAACGTCCTAATCATGTCTTGGTGGACTGTGTACGCCGCCGATAGAGTCTTCTTTAGCAAAAGCTCCGGCGGCGATTCCATGACAAATATTATTGTGCGACTCTTCAATCAGATTGGCGCGATTTACGTTGTGATCACGGGGTTGGCCGAGGCAATGACATTTACTGCCGGGCTAGTCCTCTTTACACTTTGGTTCTTTCGCGATCCGCAGGCTCAGGTGCAAAGGCTTCGCGAGAGCCTTGGGCGAGGCACCTAGGTGTAGCCTTAGTGCAAACAGTTGATGTGTGAAAGGAGATTCCATGGCTACGTTGCGAGATAAGATAGCGAGGCTTGAGGCGGCAAACAAATTGCTTGAGTCGCTTGTGGCCCGTGGAGTCGATCTAAAATCGGAGGAAGCAATTCCACATGAACTAGAGCTTCTTCATGCCTTCGATGATTTGGCGCAGGAGTTTGGTCACAAGATTTTGAAGCCGCTTTAGTTGCTCATTTCTGCCCAAGAACGGCGCGTGGGTCTGATTCCGGTCGGAAATTTTGTGCTAATTTGTGCTAACGATCCTGACAGCCTTGAAATGTATGAAATGTATGGCATTGAAAAATATGTAACTTACAGATTCTAAAAAGACGGAGTCGGTTCGATCCCGACCCGCGCCTCCAACTTCTCAATAATTTAGGCCGCCGCTACGGGAAGGCCCGCGTCCGCCAGCCCAGCGCGGACCGCCCGCAGGTTGGCGAAGTCCGCCCCATCGTAGAACCCCAGCATAATCCCGTTCATCTTGGTCTCGACGGCGATCTTCACCCCCTGCCGGATCAACTCCGGTGTCGCGCGCGGGCGCACTGCAACTCCACTGACGAGATTGAATTCCGGCCCCATATTTCCGCGCTCCTCGGTCAGCCACGCGCGCTTGCCGTCCATCGCCGCTGCCTGGCCGGTCTGCTCGGAGTAGTCCTGGATCCGCAGCGCATCCAGGTGCGGTTTCAACTGCACGATATCCACGCCGAAGTCGCGCGGGTTCTTGGCGTGCATGTTATAGCGCAGCACGGTGCCAGGCCTCGCCTGGTGCACCGCCGCGTGCAGCATCTTGTAGAACGCGACCACCGAGGCGAAGCGGAACTGCTGCCACTGGCCGAGTTCCAGCTGCGACGCCGGATCTTTCAGCAGTGCCGCCTGGATTTTCTCCAGATCGACCCCAAAGCCGGGCGCAGTCTTTTTGCACGCTGCGCAAAAGCATCCGCCGCCGCGCGCCGGGTTGCCGCCCACTGCCTCGTCCATCAACACGATCGCCGACTCTACCCAGTCCACCTGGTACTTCTCGATGACCTCGGTGAATGCGTTGACAGCATACTCGCGGACGTCCGGCTGGTTGGGACAGACGGGGCGCAGCCAATCGCGCACATGCGTAATCTCTCCACGAATGTTGCGATTCGCCAGATCGGCAAACTCGCCCTCCACCCGCTGCTTGTCGACCAGGGAGTGGGAAAACTCAAAGCCCACGCGCAGTCCGCGTTTGCGCGCCGCTTCCACGAACACCCGCGTCCAGTCCGTATCCGCCAGCCACGCAAAGTCCGACGCCCGCGGCTTGATGCGTCCGTAGCGCTTCGGATCAAAGAACCAGTTCGCCCGTGCGTCCTCGGCCATCCAAAACGGCCGCACCGGATTGTGCGGATACGTCGCGGAGGTCTCCGGCCTGCGCTCCGGGTGCATCAGGCCAATAATGTAGACCGAGTTGACCGCTGCCATCTCCTGCACGTTGTCCAGCACCTGCTCAACGCCTTCGTCGTGCAGGTCCCAGGCATACAAGGCTGCTTCCACCTCAAACTGCCTCCAAGCCACCGAGGCCGGAATCGCCGCAGCGTTCACACTCTTTGCCGCGGCAGCACTCTGCGCGCGCAACCACCTGCTGCCACCCAACGCAGCAGCTCCAGCCGCCGCTACAAATTTGCGCCGATTCATGCGACTCATGCCGACTTCCTTATCCGAAAGCAGAACGCGACGGCCATCCTGGTTTCGCCGTCGGCCTGGTACCGCCGCTTCAATTCTCCGACGGCCTTTCTACGTCGTCAACGACGAGCACGTTTACTGGGACCTTCAGGGAGTTTGGTTGTGCCAGGCCGCGCTTGCGAATCACGCGCGTAAAATAGCAGCAGGAGCTCGTCGTGACCGAGACCGAAGACGCGATCACAATCACGCCGCGCATGCGCTTCCAGGTAGCGATGGTGCTTGCGCTGCTCGCGGACGCGCTCCAAATCATCTTTCTGCCCCTGTTCGTGGAGGGTGCCGAATCGCCTGCGGATGACGTCCTCGACATCGGCGTTGGAGTCGCTCTGATCAGCCTGCTTGGCTGGCACTGGGAATTTGCGCCATCCTTCCTCGCCAAGCTGGTACCCGGAGTCGATCTCGTCCCGTTCTGGACGCTGTCGGTTGCCAGCGTCTATCGAAAATCGAAGCGGATCGGGGTCGCGCCCGAGCAGGATCAGGAACAGCCCCCAGCCTGAGGGCAGCCCGCGAAAAGCCTCCGCCTTCCAGCCTGTCGGCCTGCTCCTCCTCTTTTCTGGGCGCTACTTGTTAGTCGCGTTTATGCGGGGAATGCGGCACGCGCGGTCTGCTCATCGGGATGCAGCGTCGTGTACTTGGTGATCCCGACCATGGTAAACACCTTGATGAAATGCGGTTTCAGGCCAAAGGTCTGGACCACCTGGCCGCTCTTGCTGGCCGCGATCATCAGTTGAATCACCAGCGCAATGCCGCTGGAGTTCAGATATTCCACCCCGGAAAAGTCGAGCAGAATGCGCTTTGTGCCCGGCGCGAGTCCCTGATACGTGCCCAGCACGGCAGCCTTCGAGGCGCTGGTAACGTCGCCCGTATAGCGCAGCACCGTGATCGGAACACCGGCAGGGCTTTCCACCTCTTCCACTCGTACTTGCGTCACCTTCTCCGCCATTCCTTATCCCCTTTTTCCATCATCGTTCGGTTCAATCACAATCGCTTCCGCCTCTTCGTTCGGGTGCAGCCGGATCACCATGCGGGCGTAGCTCCCGGAGCACGGCGAACTTACCCATTCCACCTCATCCACCAGCGACTCGATCAGAAACATACCCATGCCGCGTGCACCCTCCTCCTCGTGCATCTTCCGGTCGATGTCGGGAGCGGCGGCGAGTTCCTGCGGCCCGCTGCCGGTATCGTGCACCTTCACCTCCAGCGAATCCGCGTCCATGGAGAGAACGACGCCGACCGCCAGCGTCTCGTCCAGTTTGTTGCCGTGCTCCATGGCGTTGATGCAGGCCTCGGCGATGGCCGTCTTCAGGTCCTCAATGCGATCGTCCCCGAAGCCCATCATGCGGGCCACGCTGGCCGCGGTGTTCATCGCCACCTTTTCAAAGCCCAGGCGGGACGGAAGCTGGAGCTCAATCTTCTTCGTGATCTCGTCATCCATCGGTTGCGGTCTCCCTATAGGCTCCTGCGCAGCACCAGCGCAGTCATGTCGTCGGTCTGGTCCTGCCCGTCCGAGAAGGCCTCCAGGGTGCTCCAGATGGAGCCCAGCATCCGCTCCGGCGTTGGCTCGTCGCAGGCAACAAAGGTTTCCAGAAGGCGTGCTTCGCCGAACTCGTCTTCGCCGTGGAACACCTCCGTCATGCCGTCAGTGTAGACCAGCAGCCGAGCGCCCGGGCCAAAGTCAAACGTCCGGGCCACATAGTTGGAAAACGGCAGCAGACCAATCGGAGTGCCCGAAGCTGCGATCTTGTTCACGCCGCCTTCACTCGCCAGAAATGCCGGGTTATGTCCGGCGTTGACGACTTCCAGAGTGTGCGCGCCGGGGTCAAGGCGCAGCAGCATGGCGGTGACGTACCGGCGCCGCGCCTCGTCTCCCTCGCCATAGTGAAGCAGATTCATCTTGGTAGCGATCTCCAGCAGGCCCAGGCCGGCGTGGACCATCGCGCGGAACGCCGAACGGAAGGAGGCGCCCACCAGCGCCGACGCCAGCCCTTTGCCGGCCACGTCGCCCACCACAATCACCGTTTCGCCCGAAGCCAGCGTGACAATGTCCAGATAGTCCCCGCCAACCTCGTAGCAGGTCACCGAGCGGGCCGCCAGGCCGTAGTTCGGAATCTCCGGCATCTCCTGCGGCACCAGGCTCTGTTGCACCTGGCGGGCGGCGGCCAGATCGCTCTCAACCCGCTGCCACTGCAGCGCGCGCGCATGGAAACGCGCGTTCTCGATCGCCACCGACGCCTGCACCGCCAGCGACTCCAGAAAGTCGGTCTCGTCAAGGTCGAGAACACGGTCCGGAGGAAGAATCACGATCAACTCCGTGAACGGCGCGCCCGCTTTGTCGCAAAGCGAGAAACGCAGCAGCGACGGCGTGGGCAGATCGCCCGCGGATTGGCCCGCCTGGCCGCTGAGCGAGGTTTGAAGCGCCGGGGGGACTTCGCCGTAGCTCTGCGGAAAGGCAGTGAAAAACGCGCCCTCGAGCTCAAGCTCGCGAACCACGATCTCCAGCGCGATCCGAACCACCTCGTCGATCTCGATCGTGGAGTGGAGCTGGCGGCTGGCTTCCAACAGCGCTTGCAGGCGAATCACCTGTTGTTGGGCTAGAAGCGCTTCTTCGCTGATTTCCATCAGGTTCTACCCCTCCAGGAATTATCACCTCGTTGCGACGAGTATATGCTACGGGGCGCAGCACTTACCGCCCGAGCCGGCCCCGGCGCAGGCCGCCAGTTTGCACCGGGGTTGACGCCTACTAACCGGCATCCGCCCGAAGACAATTCACCTTCCTGTAATAAGTCGAGGTTCGGCGGCTTATATACTCCCCCGTATGCTTGAAAAAGAACTGTCCTACACCGCGTCGGCCGGTGCGAAGGAAGGCACGCTCATCCTTACCCTCGACGGCCCATTCACCCTCACCAACATATTCAAGTTTCAGGGTGAACTGCGCACCCTCAAGCCCGCCTGCCTCATTATGGACCTGACTTCGGTTCCCTACATGGACTCGGCGGGACTGGGCGTGGTCATGAACTACTTCGTTTCCGCTCAGGATAACGGCCGCAAGTTCCTTCTCGTCGGCGTCAACGACCGCGTGCGGGCGCTGCTGGAGATGACCAAAGTCGACTCGGTCCTGCGCATCTGCGACTCAGTTGACGCTGCCCAGGCGCTGGCGTAGAGCGGCGCCGAATCTGATGCGCTGTGATTAATAATTCCCATATATACGCAAACTCTTGCATAACTCCGCGTGCAAAGCACAAGACCCGTTGAAATTTGTCGAATTCTGTTCGGTATTCAACGTGCTTTCTATTGCTAGAATACAAGTTCCACGACTTAGGGCCCCTTTCACACTTTTATGGACTTGCCGGTGACAGTGTGCCGATAGTCCACTGATTACGAAGCCTCAAGGAGATCCCACCCATGAGAATGCTGAGTCGTTTATTGGCGATTGCCCTGGTTTTCGGTTTTTCGAGCATGGCCAAAGCCGGTCCGCCGCCGCCGCCCGCTGGCGGCAACTTCCAGGTGGTTGTGGTCGACCCTCCTCCCACGCCTCCTTCCTACGCGGTTCCCATCACCAGCTCGTCGTTTTCCTTTTCGTTTACCTTTCCGTGCGCCACGGGCCAGGACCCCAGCGGTTTCACTGCCAGTGGCTGCTGGACCGGGTACAACGATACGGGAGAGCCCATAACCAGCCTGCAGATGACGTTCCCAGACACCCCTGGTCTCAATGGCGAGCCTGCAAGTTGCCCCGCCTCCGGCACTAGCCTGGATATCTTCCAGGTCACAACCTGCAACCTCGTCGGGTCAAACTACGTTCTTGACTTCTCGGACGGATCCATCTCCGCCGACGACGGTGTCTTCAGTATCCTTGAGGCGGGGGCTGCCCCGTCGGATATCGGTCAGGTCGCAGGCACCCTGAATACCCCGGAACCGAGTTCCATCTGGCTTTTGTCCACCGGCGCTCTGTCGATTGGGCTCTTCGGTGCCTACCGCCGTCGCCACAACCTTGTCGCAGCACCGCCGCGGCTGCGTTAGCGACTCCCGCAATCTATGGTGTGCAAGGGAGAGAGCCCCAGAGGCTCTCTCCTTTTTGCTTTGGACGCAGTCTTTGTAGCGCCCCCCGCATCTTGTTCTCCTCAGGGCCGCGACGCAGCGATGAATCCGCCTTGCGCATGGGTTGTCGTACACTGTTGGTCATCCGTGAAATCTATTGCAGAAAGCCTGCTTATGCGTCGTGCCGCACTGATGTTTGTGCTGTTGCTGTGCGTTGTGCCCAGCCGTGCGCAGACCCAGTCGCCCGAGAGCCAGCCTGCGTCCGCCGCACCCGTCCCGGTCAAGCTTGGCGAATCCTCAGCAAAGCTGAATGGCCCGTGGAAGTTCCACACCGGCGACGACCTGGCCTGGGCGCAGCCTGATTTTGACGATTCCGGCTGGGGCGCCATGGACCTCACCGTGCCCCCGGGAACTGAGGGCGCTGGCTGGGCCGAGCGCGGCTATCCCGGCTACTCCGGCTACGCCTGGTACCGGTTGCGCGTCGATGTGCAGGGCGCGAGCCACCGGCTTGCGCTCAAGATGCCCGATCAGGCGGACGACGCCTACCAGGTCTACGTCAACGGGCAGCTCGTCGGCGAGTTAGGCAAGTTCAACGGACCCCACGTCACCGCCTACAACTCGCTGCCCGAAGGATTCGCCTTCCCTAAAGGGGTTGCCAATGGGACCATCACTATCGCCATTCGCATGTGGATGGACAGCGCCACCCGTTTCAACAGTCCCGACGCCGGAGGTCTGCACGGCCCGCCCATGCTGGGCTATGCCACCCACGTCAACGACCTGGTGCGGCTCGACTACGACGACATGGCCCACTTCTTCGGCAGCGTGTATCTGGAAGTCCTGGTCCTGTTTATGGCCCTGCTGATGTCGGCCGCGCTGTTCTGGCTGGACCGCCAGGAACAGGCTTATCTCTGGCTGGCGTTGGTGTGCACGGTCACCCTGCTTTTCAACGCGATCATCCTTTCCGTGAATGTGGTCGCGTGGATCGGCCAGACCCCGGGGGTGGTTCTCAGAGATGTCATCCTGCACCCCGCGCGCATCGGCCTCTGGGTGCTCTTCTGGGGCTACTGGTTCCGCATGGCAAAGATCCGCAGGCTGCATCAGGTGGTGTGGCCGCTGGTTGCAGTGCTCATGGCAGGGACCGCCATGCTGCGGCCGCCGCTGTACGGGCTGGTCGTTCCCATACATTTCGCCGCCTTCCTCTCGCCCACGCTGTTGGTGGTCAAACTCGGCCTCGGCGTACTGATGTTCCTGGTTGCCTATCGCGGATTCGCTACCCAGAAGACGGAAGGGTGGATGGCCGCCACCGCCGTGGTGTTGGTCATCATTTCGAACTTCACCAGCGAACTGCGCCTCATCCACGTGCCGACCATGTTTGTGGTCTACGGATTCGTCATCCAATTGGGCACCATAGCCACCGTGGTTTCGCTGCTGATCATCACCGTCATGCAACAACGCAGATTCCTCCAGGCGCAGGTCTTGAAAGAGCAGTGGAAGATGGAGATTCAGCAGGCCCAGGAGGTGCAGCAGTTGCTGATCCCTGCCGAGCTGCCTGAGGTAACCGGAATCACCATCGACAGCGAATACCGTCCCGCCCGCGAGGTAGGCGGGGATTTCTTCCAGATCCTGCCGCTGGAGACGCCCGGCACAGTCCTCATCGTCGTCGGCGATGTCACCGGCAAAGGCATGCAGGCGGGAATGCTGGTGGCCCTCATCGTCGGCGCCATCCGCGGAGCGGTACAGCACAGCACCGACCCGGCGCAGATCCTGCGCGAGGTGAATCTGCAACTATGCGAGCGCCAGCACGCCATTGCCACCTGCCTGATCCTGCGCATCGACCCGGATGGAACGGGAATCATCGCCAACGCCGGCCAGCTCGCGCCCTACCTCAACGGCGCCGAGATCGAGATGGAGGGCGCCTTCCCCATCGGCATCGTCCCCGATGGCGATTTCTCCATCGCGTCATTCGATCTGCATCAGGGCGATTCGCTCTTCCTCATGTCCGACGGCGTCGTCGAAGCCACCGACCCGCATGGGACCCTCTTCGGATTCGAGCGCATCAGCCAGATGTTGCAGCAGAAAGCCAGCTCGGAAGACATTGCCCGGGCAGCCCAGGCCTTTGGCCAGGAGGACGACATTCTGGTGGTCCAGGTGCGCAGAAACATGGAAGCAGCCACTGTTCCTGCGTAAATCGTCGTTTTGCAGCTACGATTCGACCGGCTCCATGTCGACCGCAACTTGCAGCGTGTGCGCCTCGCCGCCAAGCACCAATCCGTGCAGCGGGCTCACATCGCCGTAGTCCCGGCCCCACGCCAGCGTCACGTGGCCGTCCGACGGCACAACATTGTTGGTGGGGTCTACGTCGAACCAGCCGCTGCCCGGACAATACGCTGAGACCCACGCGTGCGATGCATCGGCGCCCACCAGTCGCGGCTTTCCCGGCGTCTGGTACGTCCGAAGATATCCGCTCACGTAGCGGGCGGCGAGATTCAGCGAGCGCAGGCACGCAATCTGCACGTGCGCAAAGTCCTGGCACACGCCATGCCGCTTGCGGAACACCTCTTCCGCGGGGGTGCGAACGTTGGTCGCCTTGGAGTTGAACCGGAAATCGCTGTGTATGCGCGCGGTCAGGTCCAGCAGCGCCTCCAGCATCGGCCGTCCCGGCGTAAACGACTGCAGCGCGTAGGCGGAAAAATCCCTGCGAATGCGAATGCGCGGCGATTCAAACGCAAACTGGTAGGCGTCCAGCCCCTCCGGGCTGCGATCTTCAGCCAGCGACCGCGCCATCTCCTCCCATGCGGCCGACGCTCGCGGCCATGGCTTGGTGTCTTCCGCGATCACCACCTCGCTCCGCGCTTCCACCACCAGTTCCTTGTGCGGCTCCTGAATGGTGAAGAAGCAGAGGCAGTTCCCGAAATAATCAACGCGCTCCGTGCGCGTTGCCGGCGACGGGTGGATATGCAGTTCGTTCCGCAACAACTGGTGCGGCGGTAACGCCCGCGGCTTCAGACAGGCGACATGGTTCCCCACCGACACCGGAGACTTGTACTTGTACGTCGATCGATGAACGATTTTATAGATCATTTTTATGGATCATTGGCCTACGGTAATCGGCAGCGTGCGCGCGTGGCTGAAGTACCTGCCCGATAGATTATTCGACCACGAAGGCAGCAGTTGTCCCATCTCTTTCAGGAATCGCTCAAGTTCTAACAGGCCATCGGTGCCGTTTGCCGTCGCCGCGGTGCCGGGCAACGGGTACTTCAACTCCCGCAAATCGAAGCTGCGCAATCGCGTCAACGCATCTCGTATGGCTTGCAGGTCGTCGGCAAGATGCCGCGGAAGCCTTTGATAGAGGTCTCCGAGATGGCTGATTTGGAAGTCCAGGGCGCGCGGGTTGGTCTCATCCGCCATCAGCACCTCCAGCACCGCCAGCGGCTGCAGCGTGGTGTAGTACCGCGTGCGGTAGGTCATGGAGCTGTCCGCAACCTCCAGCAGGCATTCCAGCAACAGCCAGTCCTGTTCGGCCAGCGGAGTGGTGACCTCGCGCAGTTGCCGGGTCAGGTAAATCGCCCGCTCCAGGCGCCGGCCGATGCTCATAAACAACCAGCCCGATCCGCGCGTCGTGTTCTCGCGCTCCATCCCGGAGAAGGCGGAGAGCAACTCCAGGCAGGCCGTCAGCATCGCCGGATACTCCAGAAACTGCGTGTCCTTATCCATCTGGACCGAGTCCCGAAGCTGCCCGATCAGCGAATTCATGTCTGCCGACAGCCGCTCGCGGACATTGCCGCCAATCCGCGCCACCTCCGCCAAAGTCGACGCAAGACTGTCCGGACGCTTCAGGTTGGTCAACGCAGAGATCAGTTCCCGCTCCAGCTCAGCCGCCGTCGGCCGCTTGTTTTTCGCCTTGGGCAACCTGCTGTGCCGCGACTCCAGGCAGCCGTGCAGCCTCAGCAGACACCCCAGTTCTACCTCGTCGGCACGCCGCACGCGCGAGAGGATGGTGCGCACGATCCGGGCAATGCTCTCCGCGCGCTCCACATATCGGCCCAGCCAGAAGACATTGTCGGCCACGCTGCTGGGGACGGGCATGGCGGCCCGGTGCAACTCCAGCGGCTGGTTGCGCGGGCGCAGCATGCTGAATGTGTCCACCGGGCTATCGCACAGCACCCAGGCGTCCTTGCTATGCCCGCCGCGCTGCATCGAGACCACCGACCCTTCCTGCTCGGCGACCCGCGTAAGCCCGCCGGGAAGCGCAATCCACCCGCTGCCGGTATTCAGCACGTAGGTGCGCAACACCAGGCCGCGCGAGACCATGCGTCCGTTCTCCCACACCGGCGCGGTAGATAAGGCAAGCTCCTCTTGCGCCACATAATCATGCGGACGCGTCCGCAACTGGTCCGCGAACTTGCTCTTCTCGGACTGGGGAATCTCCGCACCGAAGACCGGCTCCATCCCACGCGAGGGAAACGCCGGCTTCACCACCACCGAATCCAGATGCTTCAGCACCCAATCCAGCGCATACTCCTGACCGCACCACCACGTGGCGACGGAAGGAAGCTTCAGACTCTGCCCCAGCAAATGTCTGGATAGGCCGGGAAGAAAAGGCATCACCGCAGCCGTCTCAATCAGGCCGCTGCCCAATGCATTTGCGACCTTCACGTTGCCGGCGACGATGGCATCCACCAGTCCCGGCACACCCAGCAGCGACTCGCCGCGCAATTCCAGCGGATCGCAGAAGCTGTCGTCCACCCGGCGCAGGATCACGTCGACCTGCTCCAGTCCGTCGACAGTCTTCAGGAAAACGCGCCGGTCGCGCACTGTCAGGTCCGCTCCCTCGACCAATGTGAAACCAAGGTAGCGAGCAATGTACGAGTGTTCGAAGTAGGTCTCGTTATGCGGTCCAGGCGTCAGCAAAACGATGCGCGGATTGCTGGACGCGGACAAGCTGATCAGTGCCTCGCGTTGCGCGCGGAAGAATGGCGCGAGCCGCAATACGTTCGCAGCGCGGAACAAATTCGGCAACACATCGGAGACAATGGTGCGGTTCTCCAGCGCATAGCCGCTGCCTGCGGGAGCTTGCGTGCGGTCCGCCAGCACCCACCACTGGCCGTCAGGGGAGCGCGCAAGATCCACCGCCAGCATGTGCAGATAACTGTGCGCCGGGACCCGCACGCCCACCAGTGGACGCAGAAAAGCCGGATTCGCATACAGCAGCGCAGCCGGAAAGCGCCCGCTCGCCACCAGTTCCTGCGGGCCGTAGAGGTCTTCAAGAACTAGGTTCAGCAACTGCGCACGCTGAATGATTCCCTCTTCGATAAACCGCCATTCGTTGGCCGCAATCAGAAAAGGAATAATGTCGATCTTCCACGGCCGGTTGGCCCCCAGCGGATCGCTGTAGATGTTGTAGGTAATTCCGTTCTCGCGAATCCGGCGTTCCGCGCGGCTCCAGCGTCGCCCCAACTCCTCCGGGCCGATCTCCTCCAGCGACTCCATTAGGTGCGCCCAGTGTGCGCGCGGAGTCACACCGTCGGCCGATAGCTCGTCATACGCGGCTCCATAGCGGATTGGGGTCTGATGCAGATCGACAGTCATGGAATCAGCCCCGGCCTTTCCGAGTGCTTCGTCCGCCCCGGCGCCGGAAGCCGCAGGTCCAGAGTCATAGGGAAGATCGGATTGCTCTCTTCCGCCGGCACCGCCATTGCGCCCGGCGTCACTGCCGCCGCTTCAAAGCGAGCCATCCGCCGCTCTTTGGCCTCCGCAGCGTCGGCTGGCCGCGTCTCGTAAACGCGCCCGTCGGGTGGTGCGGCATGATAGCTGCAACCGCCAATCGCACGCTCCTTCCAGCGGTCGATGATAGCGAAGACGAGCGGCGCATGCACCGGGATCGTCGGATGCAAGGTCGCGGACAACTGCCGCGCACGATACCGCACAGCAGCCACCAACTCTCCGGGTGTACTCGTCGACTGTAGCGGCACTCTGCGCCCGTTGCACGCGACCGCGTAGCGCGACTCCGTGGTAAACCCGGACACCTTCACCTGGATGCGCTCCAGCGACGAGTCCACGGTGCGCACCGTTCCGCCCGACGTTGTCTCTTCCGCCAGCACGTTCCACGGCTCCAGCGCCTGCCGCAACTCAAGCGAGACTCCGTCGGCTCCGATCGATCCTATCTTCGGAAAACGGAATTCCATCTGCGCGGCAAACCACCTCTCCTCAAAGTTGTACCCGCCCGCCCGCAGGTGCGCCAGCACCTCGGAGAAATCGCGCTGGACAAAATGCGGCAGCATAAAGCGGTCGTGAAGTTCCGTGCCCCAGCGCACCAGTGCACCTTCATACGGACGCCTCCAGAACGTAGACACCAGCGCGCGCACCAGCAGCGCCGTCACCAGGCCCATGCGCACGTGCGGCGCCATCTCAAACGCCCGCAGCTCCAGCAACCCCAGCCGCAGTCCCTGACCCTCCGGCGGGTACAGCTTGTCGACGCAGAATTCAGCCCGATGCGAATTGCCGGTTACATCCACCAGCAGGTTACGAAACAGCCCGTCCACAATCCACGGTTCGCAGTCGCCCGCAGGCAGATTGCGAAACGCCACCTCCAACTCATACAGCGCGTCGGTGCGCGCCTCGTCGACGCGCGGATACTGGCTGGTGGGGCCGACATACATCCCCGAGAACAGATACGACAGCGACGGATGGTTCTGCCAGAACGCCACCATGCTGCGCAGCAGGTCCGGGCGGCGCATCAATGGGCTCTCCAGCACACTCGCCCCACCAATCACGATATGGCTGCCGCCGCCGGTAGCCACGTGCCCGCCATCGTAGTTGAACTTCTCCGCGGTCAGCCGGTTCTTGCGCGCTTCCTCGAACAGCAAGGTGTTGATCTGCTCCAGCTCGTTCCAATCGGCGGCAGGCGGCAGATTCACCTCCAGCACGCCGGGGTCCGGCGTAACGCTGAACGATCGCAAGCGCGGATCGGATGGCGGCGTGTAACCCTCGACCCACACCGGCCTGCCCAGGTGCTGACATGTGTCCTCAACCGCGGCGACCAGGTCAAGATAGTCCGCCAGCTTGGACGCATACGGCAGAAACACATGCAGGCGCCCGTCCCTCGCCTGCACGCAAAGCGCCGGTCGAATCAACTCCGTCGCCGTCTCGGCGGTGCTGGAGAGTGCGGGCAGCAGATCCGCCGCCGGCTCCATCCCAAACAGACCCACGCGGCGCGCCGGGTGCGACGGCAGCTTCACCCGGTCGGCGAAGGGCGCCGCCTCATATTCGTAGCCAAGCTCATCCGGCGCGACCCAGGCTATCGCGTCCACGGGGATGCGAAATCCAATCGGCGAATCGCCTGCCGTCAGCACCAATCGTTCCGGGCGCGGAAACCACAGTTGGCTCGACCAACTCAACCGTCCCTCCGGTTGCCGGCGGCGAATGGGCAGGACATACCCGGCCGGCTCCATCGCGCTCGCATCGAAGTTATACGCAGGCAGTATGTTTCCCGAACTCACCTGCAGACGCCGCGTCAGCGCTTCCATAAATGCGAGCGCATCCGCCGTGGTGAACCCGTAGTCGCGATCTTCGCGCGCGATCAGATCGACGTCCTCCCACACCGCAACCCCGTCGGCGCGCCAATAGCAACTCAGCGCCCATCGCGGCAAGGGTTCGCCGGGATACCACTTCCCTTGCCCATAGTGCAGCAGCGCGCCCGGCGCCATCTTCTCGCGCAGGCACCCCAGCAGCGCCAGCCCGCGGCTTCGCTTGATCGGGCCCAGGGCATCGATGTTCCATTGCGCACTTTCCGGCTCGTCGATGCCGACAAACGTGGGCTCGCCTCCCATGGTCAGGCGCACATCCTGCGCTGCCAGGTCCGCATCGACGCCGCGCGCAACCTCCTGCACCTGCACCCAGTCCGCGTCGGAGAACGGCTTCGACAACCTCGCCGCCTCATTCACCCGGCGTACCGACATGGAGTAGCTGAACTCCACGTTCGCCGGTTCCACTGTGCCGCCGATCGGCGCGGCGTTCGATGCATTCGGCGTGCAGACCAGCGGAATGTGCCCTTCGCCCGCAAACAGCCCCGAGGTCGAATCCATCCCAATCCAGCCGGCGCCCGGCAGATATACCTCCGTCCACGCATGCAGGTCCGCGGAGTCGTTCAGCAGGCTGTTCACGTCCTCCAGTGCGCTCACGTCCGGTGCCAACTGAATCAGATAGCCCGAAACAAAACGCGCCGCCAGCCCCAGTTGCCGCAGAATCTGCACCAGCAGCCACGCCGAGTCGCGGCACGACCCCATGCGCTTCTCCAGCGTCTGCTCGCAGGTTTGGATGCCGTGTTCCAGGCGCGTCGTATAGCCAACCTCATCGCGCACCCTTCGATTCAAGTCGATCAGAAAGCCGATCGTCCCGCGCTTCTCCGCCGAAACGCTCTCCAGAAATCCCCGCAGCCGAGGGCCGGCCGGCTCGGCCGAACGATAGGGTTCCAGGTCCTTTGCCAACTCCGGCGCATATTCGAATGGAAACTCTTCGACCCCTGGCTCCAGCAGAAAATCGAACGGATTCACCGGAGTCAGCTCCGCGACCAGCTCCACCTCGACCACAAACTCAGTCGTCTTGCTCGGAAACAGAATGCGCGCCAGGTGATTGTGGTGGATATCCAGTTGCCACTTCAGAACATGGTCCGCCGGAGTTACATTCAGCGAGTAGCTAACGATCGGCGTTCTGCAATGCGGTGCAGGGCGCAACTGAATCACCTGTGGGCCCAGCGAGACCGCCTTGTCGTATCGATACTCGGTCCGGTGATTGAGAGCTACCTGTATGCTGATCCCCCCATACGGCTGGGCGCGCGAAGCCTTGGCTTATTCTCATCTGAACGCAGCAAACCCTGAAAGTTTCCTGTGCCTCGTGGGAGCTGGCGCCGTAAAGCTACCTTAACATAATTGAGCCGAATCTCCTGCTCGACCCCTTACTGGAAGTTCCCGATCAGCACAAATGGCGCCCAGTAAAAGGGATGGGAGTAGCCCGCGAGCTGCGGCTGGGCTGCTTTGGACTGCGCGGCGCCGGGCTTCTCGGTCACCACCAGGCCGCGCTCGTCCGTGGCCTCCGCCTTGGATGTGCTGTGGAGCAGCGCCAGTTGAGCCTCGCGCAAGGCCTCGGCTTTGCCTTCGGCCGGCGCCTTCACCCAGCGCGTGTAGAAGTCGCTCATCAGCCGGCTGGTGCTGGCGTCGTTCACATCCCACAGCGTGGCCAGCACTGCTTCAGCATCCTTCTGCTGCGCGATCATACCCAGCGAGTCCATCTCCAAGCCATCCTTCGCCGCGTCACCCTTGGCTGTGCTGCATGCCGACAAGGTCAGCAGGTGCGTGCCGTGGAAGCTAATGGTGGAATCTTCAATCCGCGACAGAGTCAGCGCGTAGCCCTGCGCGTCGCCCGCGCTATCGCCGCCCAGCATCAAGTAAGGCTCCTCGCCCCCGCCCGCCTCAACCACAAAGTGGCTGGCGATATGCACCACCGGAAAGCTCTGCCCTGCGCCCAGCTCGGTCTTCAACGCCGTCAGCGTGAACTGCTCATTGGGCAGCAGCAGCCCGTCCATCGGTCCATGCGACTGGGGCACCGCGGGATCATGCACCACCGACTCTAGCTCCGGCATCACGCCGGGCAGCGCGGGCAGCCCGCCATAGCTCTTCGAAAGGCCCATGGCCAGCACCCGCAGGCTCGCCATCTTCGCGTCCGCCGGCACCGTCATGTGCCCGTAACTCTCCGGCGTGAATAGTACATCGTTGAAGCGCTCCGCCATATAGCGCGTGCCATCGTAGAGCGCCGCCATGGGCACATAGCGCAGCACGCCGTCCAACGACCATAGCACTGTCGGCACCGGACTCTGCCCTGGCTGTGCCGGCTGCGCGGCCAGCGCCTTCAGTTCGGGCTCGAACGGGCCCACCACCATGGCGTACAGCTCCGCCAGATGCGGCTTCGGGTCCGACTTGGGCGAGCGCAGGTCGTCGCGCACCTCCAGCACCTTGCTGCGCAGTTCGGCGGGCGTCGCTTTCAGCTCGACCTTCTGGCGTGTATGCGCGGTAATCACGATCGCATACGCGTGGTCCTCGCCCAGCAGCAGCCTGATGCCCAGCACCCTCGGCCCCAGCTCCGCCAGCGTGTTCTGCAACTGGCTCACATCGGACTTCTCCTTGCTCAGCAGAGCGTTGGCGTCAGCCGCGCCCGCCTTCTGCGCCAGCTCCGGATAGAGCGTGTTCTTGAAGAACGCCGATACCTCGCCGTTGCCCGCCTCGATGCGCGCGTCCAGCGTCTTCAGCCGCGCCTCTTCCTCGTTGCTGCGGTGGGCCTTGGCCAGCAGCGTGGCGTACTCCAGGCTCACGTCGGTCAGCGCCATGGCCGCCTGTTCCGGAGTCGCCAGTTGCCCCTCTGCCTTCTGCTGCGCCGCCGTCAGCGGCAGCGGTTCGGCCTTCGCCGCCGGATCGTCCGCCGCGCCGCGCACCACCTCCTTCAACTCCTGCTCCTTCAGCAGATCGAGAACATGCTCTGCCTCGGCCAGCCGGTCCGTCTGCACCAGCAGCTCCGCCAGCTCGCGATAGGTCTCCGACTTCGACTGCGCAAATCCAGCCTGCAGTTCCTGGTCCAGCCCGGTAATGTTCCGCCGCACCTGCTGGAACGCGTTCACCGCCTCGGTGCCAAAATAGATCGCCTCTTCCAGCCGGCTCTGATTGCGGAACTCCATCATTAGAGCGGTATCAATCCCGCCCTGCTGATCCAGATCGCCGGCCGCCTTGGCCAGCGACAAGGCCGCGAGTTGGATGGGCAACGCCCTCTGCGCCTGATGCAGGCTGGAGTAGACCTTGCCGATGCTGAGCAGCGCGAATGCCTGCCCGCGCCGGTCCTCCACCTCGCGCCACGCCGTCAGCGACTGGAACTCGATCTCCAGCGCCTTGCTCTTGTCTCCCAGGCCAGACCAGGCCCTCCCGATATTGGTCAGGGTCACCGCTTCACCGCGCCGGTTCCCCACCTGGCGCCACAGCGGCAGCGCCTGGTTGAAGTACTCCAGCGACTTCTGGTCCTGCCCGAGGTCTGCATAGACTCTGCCAATGTCGTTCAGCGCCAACGCCTCGCCGTTGGGGTTGGCCACGGCACGCCAAATCGGCAACGCCTGGTTGTAGAGTTCCAGCGCCTTCTGCTTCTGCCCCAGGTCGCTATACACGCGGCCTTCATAGTTGAGCGCTCTGGCCTCGCCCGGACGGTTGCCAACCTCGCGCCACGCCACCAGCGCCTGGTTGTAGTACTCCAGCGACGTCTGTTTTTCGCCGATATTCGCATAGACAATCGCAATATTCCCCAGCGTCAGCGCCTCGCCGCCGCGTTCCCCGATATCCCGCCAGATGGGCAGCGCCTGGTTGTAGTATTCCAGCGCCTCCGGCCCCCTCCCCATATACGAGTAGGCCGTGCCAAGACTGTCCAGGGTGCTCGCCTCGCCGCTGCGGTTCTTCGCCTCACGCAAGATGGGCAGCGCCTGGTTCAGGACCTTCAGCGCGTCTTCCCTTTGCCCAAGATTGTTGTAAACGCGGCCCATATTGCTCAGAGTCAGCCCCTCGCTCGCCTCATTGCCCAACTCGCGCCACATCGGCAGCACCTGGTTGAACAGATCGAGCGCCTTCTGCTCCTCACCGAGATCGGTATAAATCCTGCCCGTCAAATTCAAGGTCGTCGCCTCGCCGGTGCGATCTCCGTCACTCCGTTCGAGCTGCAACGCCTGGTCGCAATAGTCGACGCCCTTTTGCCGCTCGCCTGTCTGCCGGTACAAACCGGCAAGGGTGTTCAGTTCCGTCGCCTCAGCTTTTGTGTCTTTTGCCGCACGCGCCGCAGCCAACTTTTGCTCATGCTGGGCGATCTGCGCCGGAATAACCGCGGTCTGGCCTGCCGGCGCCGGGGCCTGCGCGGGCGCATGCTGGCCACGCAGAACCCCTGCTGCCGCTACCAGCAAGCTGAAGATTAACCGCGCGCAAACCCTGTGAGAACGGTCCACCACCTCACCCCCGCCGATCCCTGAAGCTCCAAATCATACGTTAGACGGAAAAACCCGTCTGCTGGACGCCGCCCCATCTCAGCCCATGGGCGATATCACTTCGCGGCGTCTTTCGGAACGCTGTGCAGCGTCGTCAGCTCGATTCCCCAGTCGGTGGGGACCGCCCCTGGCGCACCGCGCGTGCCCCGGCTGGTGTCGGCAAGCAACCTGGCCAGCGGTGATCCGCCGCTTGAATCCCCGCGCGTCGCAACCCCCTCGAACTCCAGCGCGTACGGATCGGGAAGCGGCTGCGCCGTGCTCAGCATCACCAGCGTGTCCACGCCATACGGCGGCCCGATGCGCAGCACCGGCGCACCCGGCAGGGCAAACTCAAGTCCCCGGTCCGCGTCCGACGGAAACTGGTTCTCCGCCAGGTCGCGCGGATACAGCAGCGACCCCTTGCCATGGCAGTCGATGTCCAGCACATACACCCAGCGCCGCTCCGTGACTGGCGTAGCAGTCTTCAGCGCCATCAACAGTTCCTCGTCCTGCGCTGCCGGCTCGCTGGCAGGCAATACCGTCTGGTCCGATGCGTGGATCATCGTCAAACTGTAATAGTGTGCGGCTGACGCGCCCGTGGGACTGTCCGCCAGCTGAATCCATCCATGCACCTTCGCCAATAGCGATGCGTATCGATTCAGCTCTGTTGCGATTCGTTCGTTCGCGCCCGCTTTGTGGAAGGGCACCCAATCGCTCCGCACCGGATACTGCGAAGTCGCGGAACAACCTGGGCTGTGGTCCGCTGCGGTCCTCGCTCGCGGCCCCGCGTCGAACTCCGGTTTGTCGAACCATGCGTATGCTGGCCCGTCGCTGGTCAGCGTTCCAGTCAGAAGGTAGTTGGCATTCGCAATGTCGGGCGCGGTCTGAACTGCGCTGCCGCTCTCATGCAGCATCAGCTTGGCCGCCAGTTCCTGCGGCGGCGGCAGGTTCACCCACAGCTTCGCTCCTGCGCGGAGATGTTCCTTCAACACGCCCGCAGTCAGCTTGCTGCCAAGGCTGACTGGGGCGGGTGGCGTCTTGTCGAGCACAATCGTGCCTGCACTCCCAACCCCCGGCCGATTAGGCGCAGCCGCGTTGGCACGCTGCAACGTCCAGTTCGTCCCGTCCCACGAGAGCATTTCGGTCCACGGCTCCTCAGCCGGATCGCTGACGGAAGCAACGCCCGCAAGCCTGACCTCCGCGACTGCGTCCATAATCTCGGCTGCGGAGAGATTCGCCGGCCAAGTCCAGAAGTAGAACGGCGGCGCTTCGGCAGGAACCCACTTGGCCAGCTCGAAAACCTCTCCCACTGCAACCTTCGCACCCGCCGGGCTGACCACCGTAGCCGTCGACCGCGCAATCCCCTGCAACCCGGCAACCCGCAGCCTCGTCGGCTCGCTGCTGCCGCTTGTCACCGTGGAAACAAACTCCGTGCCCACTCCGACGCCGGAGACTTGGCCCACGTCGAGCCATACGCTCCCGTCTGCATCCATCTTTAGGGCCGCCGTCCGCATAGTCTTGCTGCCGGTCGCGGCGCTTCCGCCAAACAGCGGCTGCCGCCGGCGCGCTGCCGCAGCATCCAGATCGGGCTCCTGGTTGGTAAAGCTGTTGCCCTCCAGAACCGCCTTTACCCGCTGATACACCAGCGAGGCCGGCGCATCCACAGGCAGCGCCTGCAGCGTCTCAATCAGCGCCGAGGTGAAGGCGCCATGCGCCTCCGGCTGGGCCGCCGTCGGCTCCGCCTCATCCGCCTCCTGGTCCTGTTGGGCCGCGGAAAACACCAGCGCCGGATTGTCCGCGCGCTCCGTAGGCGGAGGCTTCACATCGGGCGCCTTGTCCAGGTCGCGCGGATCGTACGCCAGCGTGCGTGCGCGGTAGTTCCGCTCCAGGCCGCGCGTCGCCCCGCCGCTGTGGCAACTGTCGAAGATCACCGTCAGGTGGACGCCCTTGTCCAGCGCCGCCTGGAAGATGGCGGTCATGTCGCGATCGCTTACGTCGAAGCCGCCCTGGTACGCATCTGCGGGCACCAGCGTGCTGTCCGCATGGACCAGGCTGCCGTTCAGTAGCACCGTCATCTTGGTGCCTTTGCTGTTCACCCGCAGCGAGCCGTGGCTGGCGTCGTAGAAAACCACCGTATCGCCCCGCTGCGGCACATCCACCAGGTACTTCTGCATGGCCGCAAGAATCCCGGCCCGCGTGGTCTGATCGGCAGGAAGGACCGTCAAGCCGGGCCGCGGCTGTGGCGGAGCTGGATTGGTAATCAGCACAACCTGCGCCGCGGGAAAGCCAAACTTCGGACTGGTCAACAGGTCTGCCATCGACTGCGCGTCGTTGACCGAGCCCTCAAGGTTCTGGAATGTGCCTAGCTCGCACCGTCCGTACGCGCACCCCGCGGGATGCTGCGCAGTCGTGCCCTTGGGCTGATAGGTATCGATTCCGATCAGCAGCGCGCGCTTCGTCTGCGCAGTCGACAGCAGTGACGGAAGCAGCAGAACCAATGCGCCAAATCGCAGCCGCATAACCAGCGCTCCTCGCCGAGCATCTGTGCCCGATTATAGCGGCGTTCCGGCGCCATGAGCGAAAACTGTACGGAAAACTTCGCCCCTAAACACTCGCCGTGCGCAACTCCTCGTTCAGAATAATCGCCTCTGCGATCTCCCGAATTGGCTTGCGTTTCTGGCGGCTCAGGTGCTGCATGCGAAGATACGCATTCTCCTCGTCCACCCCCAACTGGCGCTGCAGAATCCCCTTCGCCCGTTCCATCAGCTTGCGCGTTTCCAGCCGGCGCTGCATCTCCAGGTTTTCGCTTTCCAGCCGCGCCAGCGTAAGCTCCGCGCCAACCAGGAAGCCGATGGTCGAGATCACACGAATCTCCCGCTGGGTGTGGTGATGTGGATTCCGATGCTGCAGGTTGATCACCCCAACCACCTGGCCGCGACACAGAATCGGCACCGACAGAAACGCCTCAAACGAGTCCTCGGGCAGATCGTGAAAGATCCGGAACCGCGGATCGGCCGCCGCGCGGCACGGAATCGCAACCGTCTCGCAGTGCTCGGCCACCCAGCCGGTAATGCCCTGCCCCACCGTGATGCCCAGCTTGTTCACCAGGTCCGGATGCGGGTTCTTCGACGCACTCAGAATCAACTGCCGGTCGCGCAGAATGTACACGAAGCACGAATCGCACTGCATCAGGTCCGAGATAAACTCCAGAATCCTCTGCAGAATCGACTGGAAGGATTCAGCCGCTGCCATCCGGCGCCCAATGTCGTGGAGAAACTCGATGTAGGGGGCGTCTTCGGACTGCTTGTTCACTGGCTTCGTGGTGGCGGCGTTCATGGCGTAAGTCCCTCCAAATTCACTTGTGAGGAGGACTCTATCGGCCGGGGAGCTTCCGGGGACGGTTGCTCCTTCGGCGTCGGAATTTGAATCCGGTCTCTCCCGCTGTAGTGTCGAGTAGGCTAGTCGATTGGAAAGGCTTGCATTCCGAGGGAAAAAGGCAGCCAGCACCGTGCTCTGAGCTGACCCGTACAGGTAATTTAACCTGAAATGGCACGCCACGCAATAGTTTCGGTTACAAATTACATTTGTGCCTGAAATCCTTACACATTCCTTACGCCTCCACTATGCCGGCGTTAGCCCGTCGCTTTTGCTGGCCCCTGCGCAAATTCGCAAACCTGCCCGTCTTGACAATAGTCGTTTGAACGATTACTGTTGAATCTATATGACACCCGCAAATCAGGCCGAACCTGCCCCCCGGCGCAGCCACTGCCCCGAGGAAGCCGTATTCCTGGAACTGTGCCGCACCACCGACCTCCTCTCCCGCCGCTTGTCGCCCGTGCTCAAAGCCGAGGACCTCTCCTCCAACCAATACAACGTGCTGCGCATCCTGCGCGGTACCCCGGACGGCTTGCCCTGCGGCGAGATCGCCAACCGCATGATTACCCGCGACCCCGACATTACCCGCCTGCTTGACCGCCTGGAGAAGCGCGGCCTGATCGCACGCTGCCGCGAGACCAAAGACCGGCGCATGGTCATGGCCCGCATTACGTCCGACGGCCTCAAACTGCTGGCCCGGCTGGATCAACCGGTGCGCGACGCCCATCGCAGCCAGCTAGGCCACCTCGGGCGGGAACGGCTCCGCGCCCTCACCGCTCTGCTCCAGGCCGCCCGGCTCGCAACTAATTGATTCTTTATATCCCTTATGCTCGTTGCAACGATTATTGTCGCCACGCATCTAAATTCACGTGCACCACTAAAATCACCCCGAAAAGGAACCCGCCATGACCGCAGCCGCCTCGCAAACCGCCGTCACCACCACCTGGAACATCGACCCCGCCCACACCGTCGCCGAGTTCAAGGTCAAGCACATGATGATCTCCAACGTGAAGGGCCATTTCGCTAAGGTCACCGGAGTATTGACCCTGGACGATTCCGACCCGGCAAACTCGTCTGTCGAAGCCTCCATCGACGTCGCTTCCATCGAAACCCGCGACCCGCAGCGCGACGGACACCTGAAGAGCGCGGACTTCTTCGATGTGGAGAAGTATCCGACCATGACCTTCAAGTCGTTCAAATTCGTTCCCGAGGATGGAATCGTCGAGGGGGAGTTGACCATCAAGGGCGTGACCCGCACCGTGGCTTTCCAGGTCGAAGGACCGACCCTGCCGGCGAAAGATCCCTGGGGCAATCTGCGCGTCGCGGTCTCCGCCACCACAAAGATCAGCCGCAAGGACTTCGGCCTCATCTGGAACGCAGCGCTGGAGGGCGGCGGCTTCCTCGTAGGCGACGAGGTCACCATCACCTTGGACGCTCAGTTCGTCAAGGCATAAAACCATTCGCCGCTAAATCTCTAAGCGGCAGAGAGGAGGAGCGCTATGTCACTCCGACCGGTAAAAGAAATCATTCAAACCAAGCCGACCCTCGAGGGCGCGGGCGTCAAACTGCAGCGCGCCTTCGGGTTCGGCAAAACTAAGGAATTCGATCCGTTCCTCTTGCTGGACGACTTCCGCAACGACAACCCTGCCGATTACCTGAAGGGCTTTCCCTGGCATCCGCACCGCGGCATCGAGACCATCACCTACGTCCTCGCCGGCTCGGTGGAGCACGGCGACTCGCTCGGCAATCGCGGCAAGATGGCCGCAGGCGATGTGCAATGGATGACCGCCGGCAGCGGCATTCTCCATCAGGAGATGCCCAAGGGCGATCCGCAGGGCCGCATGCACGGCTTCCAACTCTGGGCCAATCTGCCCTCGGCGCTCAAGATGACCGACCCGCGTTATCAGGACATTCCCTCCACCGCCATCCCCGAGGTCACCGACGACGATGGCACCCGCGTGCGCATCATCTGCGGAGAATTCTGGGGCAAGCGCGGCCCTGTGGAAGGCGTTGCCGCCGATCCCAACTACCTCGACATCTCTGTCGCGCCCGGCCAGCGCAAGCGCCTCAAGGTCGAGACCACCCGCAACGCATTTGCCTACGTCTTCGCCGGCTCGGGAACCTTCCGCGACGCCTCCGACCCGCAGGCCGTCCTCACCGAGTCGGGCGTGGACCCCAACGCCGCGCCCGTTTACGACGCCGCCAACCACTCCCTGGTGCTCTTCGACCGTGGCGACGAAATCACCGTCCAGGCCGGCCCGGAAGGTATTCGCTTCCTGCTGGTCTCGGGCAAGCCCATCGAGGAACCGGTCGCCTGGTACGGCCCCATCGTGATGAACACGCAGGAGCAACTGCGCCAGGCCATGACCGAATTACAAGACGGCAACTTCATCCGCCACCGCTGAGGCCCGCGCAAAGTCACGCTCGAATCAAAGCGCCGGGCCATTGGCTCGGCGCTTTTGCGTTGGTTCTGTGCAGGGAGTATCTACAACTGCGCTGGATTTGCTTGCGCCACAAACGAGCTGCCCTGGATCTGCACCAGTCCCACAGAAGATTTCGCGCCCTGGCGGGCCTTCATGCCGGCGGTAACCACGCCGGTGCGGGCATAGGATTTTTCGCAGTCCTGGCTCGAAGCGCCGCGCATATTGCCTTCCATATACGCGAGACCCGGACATCGCGAGCAGGATCCGCTGCTGTGCGAACAGGTCGAGCAGACCGGCAGATCGCTCACCGTAATCGATCGCACTTCGTTCATCTGCGCCGAGTGCTTCCAGATGTCGATAAACCTGGTGGTCCGCACATTGCCGGTAGGCAGTGGGAATTGCACGCAGGGATAAACATCGCCATACGGCGAGACGTAGCAGAATGTATGACTCGCACTGCATGGCAACGTGTCCATCGCATCCGCTTCAGCCAGCGGTCCAGAAGGCGGCGCGCAGAACTCCTCCGCGCTGGTGCCCAATAGCGACGGGTCCCGGAACACCTGTTCCAGTTCTGCGCGCTCTATATTAAGGTTCAGAATGGAGCGGTCCCCATCGATCATGGGCGTAATCGTCGGGTCCACCGTATACCCGGCACCCACTTCGGCGGCCAGCGCCTGCACACCCGAGTAATCCTCGAAATTGCCGCGCATCAGCACGTTCGCGAAGATCACCTTGACCCCGCGCGCAACCAGCAGCCGCGTCCCGGCCAGCGATTTCTTCAGCGACCCAGGCAGTTTCGTGATCGCATCGTGCACCTCCGGGCGGTGCGAGTAGATGCTGATCTGTACGGATTCCGGCGCCAGCGCCTCGATGCGATCGGCCTCAGCCTCATGAATCATCACCGCATTCGTCTTCAACTTCACGCAGAACATCAGCCTCCGGGCGTGCTCGACGATCTCGAAGAAGTCGCGACGCATCAGGATTTCACCCCCGCTGATGGTCAGGAAAAAAACTCCCGCCGTCGCCATCTGCTCCAGCAGGTCCTTGATCTCGGCGGTGTTCATCTCGCCATGATCGTTGTGGTCCAGGTAGCAATGCACGCAGCGCTCGTTGCAGCGATAGGTCAGGTCGAGTTGCACGCCCAGCGGAATCCCCAGCCGCAGCGCGGTGGCGCTCATCTCCTGCAGCAGTGTGCTCAAGCGATCTCCTCAATCGGCCGATTCGAAACCTTCAGAATGCCATGCTGCGCCAATCCTTCCACCACTTCTTCCGCATCGCGAAACGCGACTGCCCGATCCACCTCGAACCCCGCGCATATGCGCTGCTCCACAATCTCCGAGAGCGGAGTCACGCCGTCGGCCCCCTCCCAGATCATGGTCGCGGCTTCATTCAAGCTGAACAGCTTCGAATCGTGCGCGGACAGGATCATCAACTCGCCACCCACCACGCGAGCGGCGACCTCCCTGCATCGAGCGACATAAACATGGCTCACTGGATCACCTCCCAGATACGAGCATCGGGAACAAAAGTCAGGCGTTGGATCGGGACCCTCTGCACCAGTTCATAAGCGGAGTCGAACATCCGGACCACCAACTCGGAATCATGCGCGAAGAACAGCACGCTCTCCAGCAAGGCACGCGTCGCATCGGCGTCGGAGACTGAGTCTATCCGGTTCTCAGTTCCTTGCGCCAGCAAATACAACGCCGCCAGTGGCGCGCGCACATTCTCTCCCGGCTGCCCCAGCTCACCCGCAAAAGGTGTTCCGAAGGCAACGTACCCCTCGCCTTCGCGCCGCAAATAGGAGATTTCGTCAGTCAGCCGCGTCACATCCGGTGGTGCCAGACGCGTAATGGTAGTCTTGCCCGCCCCCGAGACACCGGCGAACAGGAATGCCCTGCCATTGCGCACCGCGCTGGCGGCGTGCACCAGAATCCCGCCCTCTTTGGCGAGCAGCAACGAATGCAGAATACGAAACGCAGCGTCGATCGCATAGGGGCTCGCGGCCTGCCGTATATGGCCGTGGCGCAAAGCCGGGTCCAGCTCCGCGTAGAAATCTCCTCGCTCCAGCACCCATCGGCCCCCTTCGCAACGCACGCTCAAGTCCGCGTCGGGGTCAATTGCGCCGGGGAGCATTGCCGGAGCGGCGATCTCGACCTCCAACTCAAACACAGCTTCCGCCGCCGGGTTCAGGAAACCCCTGTACCGATCGACCAGTATTTGCTGGAATTCAGAGCTGGCCGTGCGCACCGAGATCGGCAGCCCGCCGATCTCCACCACCACATCATGGGCGATCGCAGCGCCCGTCATCCGGCCCACGACCATCCCGGCAGTCGCCGCAGGCGCAGCAGCACCCGGGCGCATAGCTCAGAACGCTGCACCATTCGGGAGACCGCGCCATGCCACCACGCGCAGGGTAATCCCACCGATCGCCCGTCCCGGCGTATGGAAATCACCGCTCCCAGCACCTCAACCTCGCGGAATGGCGGGTCATCGTAGGCAAGCGAATCGCCACGGGTGATCAGGCCCTCGTCGCACCTGCCGATCAACCTGTGCGCGCTAAACGCCTGGTTCCTGTAACACAGCACAATCTGACCGGGGGATAGTTCTGCGGCATTTTGCCGGCGTGCTGTGATCACGTCTCCCGGCCACACCGCTGGCAGCATGCTGGTCCCCGTCACCCGCAAACTCACCTCGCCGAATTCACGAATGACCTCCGCCGCCAGTTCGCGTTTGGCGGCGTCTTGAACCTCTGCTGCCGAATTCATCGGCTAGGAAGTCTTCCGGTTGCTATGGCAACCCGACTGGGTGGTGTGCACCTTGCCGCAGCTCAACGCGCTCGTCTCAAACAGGCGTTCCTGGCGAAAGGCAGGTTTCTGGTAGGGTTTCCTGTCCGCGGGTTCGCGCTTTGGCGCTGATGCACCCCGGGGGGTCTGCTCCGACTCGCTCATTCTGACCTCGTGAGTTTGTTATACCCTACATCGGACACGCTCGAATAACCAATATTCACAGTCGCCCGCATTTCAACCACCCTGCTTGGGGTAGCCTTAGGCAATACCTCAGTCACTCATGAATCGCAAATATAACGCGTTGCGCTTCCATAAGTGTAGGCTAAGATGAGAATCGGTGACAGAACAGGTGGACCTCGCACCGGATGGATCTGACCTTTTGAATAGGGTCAAGGAGCTTTGCATGAGCGGGACGAATGCGTTGTGTAAGTGGAGCGCTGCCGCAGCGGTTCTCTGGGCACTCTCGGCCTCGGCGTTGGCTTATGGACAGATGGGCGGAACTCCTGGCCCCGGCATCCCCGAAGACTGGAGTCACCACCACGTAATCTTCTCCAATCCCGGCACATTCGACGATGCCATGCGCAATGGCACCACCGACAAGTGGGGCAGGATCGTCAACGAACCGCGCTACCAGATCCAGCAGTTGAGGCGCAGCCGGTGGCAGCGGCCCGGATCGGGATGGGGCCATGAACGCTCGCCTCTATTAAAGACGGACTGGGGCATGGACCTGGGATCGGGCGCTAGCGTGGGCGCCGGCCAATACCCCGCAAAGTATAACTTCCTCACTACTACTGAGAGTTGCTCCGACTGGGTCGCATACAACACCGGGTTGGCCGGCGTCTCAGGCGGGCAGGCGAACATTGCCGCGTACAGCAACCTGTACGACACCACCTGCGCTGCGCCCAACCCTTCGATTTACTGGGCTTACTTCAGCGGCACCGGCAAGGCGACGACTTCGTCGGTTATCTCCTCGGATGGGACCAAGATCGCGTACATTGAGAACCCCACGTCGGGCGCAGCAATATTGCGGATCATCGAGTGGAAGTCGGGCCAGGGCACTCCCGCACTGGCTGCTACTCCGCAGGTTGAGTTCAGCAATGGCGCCGTCGGTGCCGCAGGCAACAAGGCCTGGACCAGCTGCACCGCGGGCGATTCCTGCATGATCAGCGTTCCCTTCCAGGATGGCGACCAGGACACCACGTCCTCGCCGTTCTACGTTTACTCCGGCACCTACGCCGACACTATCTTCGTGGGCGACAGCGATGGAAAACTCCACCAGTTCACAGGAGTGTTCAACGGGACTCCCGCCGAAGTCACCACCAACTGGCCGGTTACGGTGGGCACCACTGCCCTGACCAGCCCGGTCTACGATGCCGGGACCTCGGGAAACATCTTTTTGGCCGACCAGGGCGCAGCCGGCGGATTTCTGTATGCCGTCAGTCCGTCTACCCATGCGATCGTTCTGACCACCAGCAAGCTGACTCTCGCTTCGGGCACAGTGGGCATTGTGGATGGACCGCTGGTGGATTCCACCGCCGAGATGGTTTATGTGTTTGTGGGGAGCGATGCCAACACCTCGACAAGCGTGGGCTGCGACCCGGGCCATAACACCCCGGACGATGGCTGCGGCGGAGTCTTCCAGTTCCCGGCCGGCACCGCTGGCACCGGCTCCGGCGCCTGCGATCCGACCAGCGCTACAGCCTGGGCGGGCTCCATTTGCGGCGAAGAGGCGGTATTCGGCGCCGGGACCACGGCGACCCCCACCACCTACGATGGAGCGTTCGACCAGATTTACTACGCTACTGCAGCGGGCACGGCGGGCAACCTGTGGACCTGCAATCAGCACGCTGCGTCGGAGCCGCGGTTGTCGTTCGTACCCATCCAAACCAACGGAAAGTTCGTGGCCAGCGGCTCGAATATCACTGTCATCGCCAGCACGGCGGTCAGTACGTTGACCTCGGCCCAAGCGACCTGTTCACCGGTGACGGAGATTTATGGTGCGGGCGGAACCACCAACGACTACGTGCTCGCCGCAGTGACGGCCGACGGAAGCTTGACCCCGATCAATACTTCGCCGTCGTGTACGGGAGGCTGCGTTTACAACTTCCTGGTCGGCAACGGGGTCACGATTGCAAGCGGTGCCACCGCTGGGACACTCAATGCGACCCAGGCGATCCAGTCCACCAGCGGCTCCAGCGGCATCGTCATCGACAATACCGGGGCGGGTACAGGTGAATCCCAGATTTACTACACTCCTCTGGCCAATCAGGCTTGCTCGGGGCAAAACGGTGGAAGCGCAGGAACCGGTACCGGAGGCTGCGCCGTGCAGACCTCACAGTCGACTCCCTGATTCCGCAGAGCTACTCGTCTTTGCACGTTCCGGTCGCGAACAGCGCCTTTACCCCGCAGGGCGCTTCCACCATCTTCGGGCCGGAGTGTGCAACTCCCTCCACCAGCCACAGCCGCTGCCCCCATCCCGCCGGATGGCGCGCTTTCAGATACGCAAAATAGGCCTGCCCGCGCGCCAGCCGTGTCGGGCCCTCCGCCTCACCCGCGCACGAAACATCCAGGTCCTTCTGCCGTGGGTCGGTATCCTCGTCTCCCATCAGATAGATGACGTCGGCCTTCGCGTAATCCGCCTCCATCTCGGCCCAGCCGTATGTCTTCGTCAATTTCACGTACTCCGGTGCGCCGCTGGTCCCGTACTTCCATCGGTCCCACCCGCTGCACCCGAAACCATGCGGGCCCGGCCGCTCGTCGCTGAAGTACAGATACGAAGACGGATTTGCAATCACGAACCGCACATGGATCCCCTTCGCCGCAATCTCCGCTGCTGCCTTCCCCACCACAGCGTATCGTTGCACCGCCTGCCCGCCGCCCGAGTGGCCCGCCAGCACGATGTCCTTCAGGTCTGGAAATAATCCCCGGTCCGCCAGCCGCAGCAGAAACGCATCCAGCACCTCGTACGCACTGATCCCGGCTGGTCCAACCGCAGGCCCGCCAGCCTCCCATGCTCCGGTTCGCCAGCGCACCACCTCGCGCGGCAGGCCATGCGCTTTCACATCGTCTTCATTTAGAAACTGTGGCGCAATCAGGATGCTGCCAGCCGCCGCTGCTCCCGCCTCATGTGCAGCGCGCTGCAACCCGCGATAGTATCCATCCACATCCCGGCCCTTGCCATGCAGCAGGATCACCGCCCGTGTAATCCCTGGCTGCGGCTTCGACCAGTCCAGCGAGATATCCAGCGGAATCATTGCCACGCCCGACGGCGTCCGTACCTCGACCCTCTGGCTCGCAATAATCTCGACCGGCTCCTCCATCGCAAAGCAGCGCACCCCGAGCACCATCAACACCACCAGCAACAGCGGGCCCTTGCCCCAATTAATTCTCATCACACTATTGTCCTCCACATATCTCCGCTTGGCGTGGCTTGGGCGATACCCCGGATTTCATACCGTTCCCTTGCGCGCGACAGTGACCCTTATCACACAGCTTGTGCCACGAGGTATCATCAGGTTCGTATGCCCTTATACCCGAAGGCAACCAACCCAGCCGTCCGCCTTCCTGCGGTGCTGGCAGTCGGCTTTACCGGCCATCGCAAGCTCCCTGACGAAGCCAGTAGCCGTCAGCAGATTCGCGACTTCCTTGCGCTGCAAAAGGAGTCACACCGCGGCGTCGTCTATGGCGTCTCCTCGGCCGCAGCCGGCGGCGATCAGCTCTTTGCGGAGAGTTGTCTCGAACTCGACATTCCCCTCCGCATCCTCCTGCCCCGCCCCGCCGAACAGTTTCGCACCGACTTCGACGACGCGTCCTGGCTGCGCACCACCCGCATCATGGAAAGCGCCATCTCGGTTGAGGTCACCGGCAGGCACGAAAGCCGCAACGAGCAGTATTACGACTGCGGCATTCAAACCATAGCCGAGAGCCAGCTTCTGCTGGCGCTTTGGAACGGCTTGCCTGCGCGCGGCACTGGTGGAACTCAGGAGATGGTTGCCTACGCCAGGAAAACCGGACACCCCATCGCCTGGATTAACAGCGAAACCGGCGAGCTGCAGTGGCTCAGCCAGGACGCTCTCGAGCACATCGACAGCAGCGCCGAGCTGGAGTTCCTCAACCATCTGCCGGACCTGGGCGTTACTCCGCCCGCACCCGGCTCCCGCGACCTGGCCCGGGCATGGCTTGAAAAAACCGATCGCAACGCCAACCGTTTTGCGCCCCAGGCGCGCCGCGTGGCCTCCGTTCCCATCGTCTATACCGCGACCGCCGCGGTCATGAGCGGCGTCGCGCCGGAGATCCCCGGCGCTGCTCCGTGGCTGGTCATCAGTGCCGCGCTCGGCGTGATGGCTTTGGCGCTGCCTGCTGCGCTTCGCCTTCACGCCCGGCAAGCGCTGTGGGCGCGCACCCGCACCGCGGCGGAAATCGCCCGCTCCGTTCTCGCCACCTGGAACACCTCCCAACCCTATCAGGCCATCGCCGCGGAGGGCGCGCCCTATTTGTCTGGCATTTTGCGCTCGCTCAACTTCCTCAAGATGGAAGACAATCACCGCAGCGAAACTCCGCTTGCCGATTTCACGCAGCAGTATCGCCGCGATCGCGTGGCCCACCAGATTCAGTATTTCTCCCGCCAGGCGCACGCGGCCGAGCGGCAGCAGCGGCGCTACCAGGCGCTGGGATGGATCTGCGGTGTCCTGGCCACGCTCATCGCAATCGCCTGTCTTTTCGGCGGAAGCGATTGGCTCTCAAGTCATGGCTTTTCCGGCCGCCAATGGTTGGCCTTCGCCATGTCGGCCTTGTTTGAAGTCGCTACCATGGCCGGAGCCTTCGCCGCCGTGAAGGATTGTGCGCGCCGGCGCCGGCGCTATCGCGAACTGAGCCACGCCTTGCGCCGTTGGGACGCGCAGTTGGAATCACTCAATACTTGGAACTCCGTGCTCCGCGTCGTGGAGCGCATCGAGAGCGCCCTGATCGTGGAACTCTTCGAATGGCGCTCGCTCGTCTTGGGCACGGACTCACACAGGAAATAAAACCATGAAAAGAATCCTTGCTTTGGATGGTGGCGGCATTCGCGGCGTATTCACCCTCGAGGTCCTGCTCAAAATCGAGCAGACGCTGCGCGACTATTACGCCAAACTCGACCCCGCGAAAGCCGAGAACTTCGTCCTCCGCGACCACTTCGACTTCCTCGCTGGCACCAGCACCGGCGCCATCATCGCCGCGTGCCTCTGCTGGGGAATGCCCGTCAAGCAACTCCAGGACCTTTATCTCGAAGAAGGCCGGAAGATGTTTGAGCCCGTCTCCTGGCGCAACCCCACCGATAAGCTCTCCTCGCTCTACGATCCCGGACCGCTGTCCGACTTCCTCCAGCGCCTCTTCCCTGAAGCCGACGGCAAGCAGGCCACGCTCGCCAGTCCCCTGCTGCGCAACACCGAGAAAAACAACCTGCTGATGGTGGTGGTGCGCAATCTCACCACCGGATCCGCGTGGCCGCTCACCAACAATCCGGATGCAACGTATAACGATTCCAGCCGTCCCGACTGCAATTTGCAGGTTCCTCTTTGGCAGTTGGTGCGCGCCAGCACCGCGGCGCCCGTCTTTTTCCCCCCGGAGAGAGTTCTTCTGGGTGAGACCGAGAGCGTCTTCGTCGATGGCTCCATTACCCCCTATTCCAACCCCGCATTGATCGCCGCGCTCACCGCCATCTTGCCCGGCTACCACATCAACTGGCCCACCGGCTCAGACAACATTCGCGTGGTTTCCATTGGCACCCTCACCTTCTCTTCCGAGCTGTCGGTCAGCAATCCCAGGCTGTGGCTCGGCAACTTGGTGGCTAAGGTTCCCGGAGCATTGCTGCAGTCCATCGGCTGGCAGCAGGATTATCTCTGCCGCTGCCTCGGCGACTGCATCTTTGGAGGAGAACTGGATGGAGAGGTGGGCGACCTGCACGTCGACAATCCGCTCAGCGCCCCACCCCCCGGACGAAGCTGGTTCAGCTACGTGCGCTATAACCACATCTACAAGAAAAATGAGATGCAGAAGATCCTGGCCGAGCACCCCAACCTGGCGCGCATCGACGCCGTAGATGCCATTCCCCTCCTGGGCCAGATCGGAAAAGCCTACGCCGAAGCCAACGTGAAACTCGAGCACTTGGTCTGACCGGTAGAGGGTCAGTTTGATCTAGTGGGTCAGTTGATTTTGCCTCGTTAGGGGCACGGCTGGTAGCCCGGGACTTTAGTCCTGGGTCTCCGTGCCCCGAGCGATCGCCTGTGATTGGGGCTGGTAGCCCGAGGCCTTTAGCCTCGGGTCTCCCATGAGGTCAGGATTGTTCAAACTGATCCACTACGGTCTTGGGCCCTTGCCCAGTCGCAGAGCGGTAATTCGCACATAATTAGGTGTTTACACGGCTTGGCGCGCGGGGTATAGTGGCCTCAGCTTTTTGGGGCGGGCTGATCGTGGGACAAGAGCGAGATGTTTTCATCAGCTACTCATCCAAAGATGAGTTGGCCGCGCAGACGGTGTGTCGGGTTCTGGAGCATAACGGAATCCGGTGCTGGATCGCGCCGCGTGACATCCCCGGTGGAGTTCCCTGGGATAACGCCATCATCGAAGGAATCAATACCACCAGCATCATGGTCTTGATTCACTCCGTCAATGCCAATGAAAGCCCGCAGATCAAGAAGGAACTGCATCTCGCGCTCTCCAAAAAGAAAACCCTCATCCCATTGCGCATTCAGCGGGTGCATCCGGACGACGAGCTAGAATTCATCCTTACCACGGTGCAGTGGCTGGATGCCTTCGATTCGCCGCTCGAGAATCAACTCCAACCGTTAATCAAGCGTGTAAACGATATCCTCGCATCGTCCCGGCCCGAGCCCGTCCGCGTTCCTGAAAAACCCCTCCGTGTAGCGTTGCTTTACCGGCGCAATACCCAGCCCGATGACCACGTGCTGTCCACTCTGGAAGCAGGATTGCGCGCCGCCGGCCATCAGGTCTTCATCGACCGTCATCTGCGCGTCGGCGACGAGTGGGCCACCGAAATCAAGCGCCAGGTCCAGCAGTCCGATGCCATCATCCCCCTCCTCTCCAGAAATTCGATAAAAAGCGAAATGTTGGCCGAGGAGTTGCAGGAAGCCTCCAACTCAGCGCAGCAAAACAACGGCAAGCCTCGCATTCTTCCCGTCCGCATCGAGTATGAAAAAGGACTCTCGCCCGAAGAGCAAACTCTGCCCGAGCCTTTCTTCTCGATCCTCGGCCACCTGCAATATCAGCCCTGGGAGAGCGAGGCCGACGACAGCGAGTTGCTCGCCTGCGTGCTCGATAGCCTGGCCGCCAAAGTGCAGCGCACCATCGTCCCCGAACAGGAGCCGGGAGGCGCCGATCCCCTGGACTCGCCCTATTATATTGAACGGCCCACCGACATCCGCCTCCGCGAGGCGCTCGACCATCAGGACAGCATCGTGCTCGTCAAGGGCGCCCGCCAAATGGGCAAAACCTCCCTGCTGGCCCGCGGCCTCAAGTACGCCCGCGACCAGCGCAAGAGGATCATCGCCTGCGATCTGCAAAAGAACCAAGGCAACCTCCTCAACACTGAGACCCTCTACAAAGGCCTGTGCGAGGTGATCGCCAAAAGACTCGACCTCGCCGTCTCCCCCCGCAAGGTGTGGGACCCCGACCTCTCGCCTGGCGACAACTTCGAATCCTACCTGCGCAGCGAAGTGCTGGGAAAAACCGAGGGCCATCTCGTGCTGGCCATCGACGAGGTCGACCTCCTCACCGACCGGCCCTACACCGACGAGGTCTTCGGCCAGTTCCGTAGTTGGCATAATGAGCGCGCCATGGACCCCGACGGACCATGGAAACGCCTCACTCTGGTCATCGTCTATGCCACCGAAGCCCACCTGCTCATTCGCGACCAGAACCAGTCACCCTTCAACGTCGGCACCCAGCTCGAACTGCAGGATTTCACCGTCCGCCAGGTGGATGAGCTCAACCAGCGCTACCAGTCCCCGCTCCGCAGCGACAGCGAACTGCATCGCTTCTTCTCTCTCTTCAACGGCCAGCCGTATCTCACCCGGCGCGGCTTTTACGACCTCACCCACGAAGGGAAACCGCTTGACGAGATTGAGGCGCACGCCGATGCCGATGACGGTCCTTACGGAGACCATTTGAAGCGCATCCTGTTCAAGCTTGCAGGCAACGAACCCCTCAAAGGCGTGCTCCGCGGGTTCCTGCAGGGCAAGCCCATCCCCGATGCCATGACCTTCTACCGCCTGCGCAGTGCCGGCCTCCTGGCTGGCGAATCGGCTAAGGAAGCAAAATTTCGCTGCGCCATCTACCAGAGATTCCTGGCGCGCCACCTGGTCTAAGCTATGACGACTGAAACCGCCATCCCTGAAACCGCGCAAAGGTTTTTCACTGTCGGTGGCACCCTGCCTCCCGACGCGCCCAGTTACGTCATGCGCCAGGCTGACGAAGATTTGTTCGCTCACCTCAGCGCCGGGCATTTCTGCTACCTGCTCACCTCGCGGCAAATGGGCAAATCCTCGCTCATGGTCCGCACCACCACCCGCCTCAAGGCGGCCGGCGTGCGCGTGGCCATCCTCGACCTCACAAAAATCGGCCAAAACGTCACTACGGACCAGTGGTACAACGGCCTGTTGCGCCGGCTCGGCGTGGCCTTCGGACTGGAAGACAAGCTCAAAGAGTTCTCCGGCGGCGCCGATGCGGCCTCCCGCAGCCTCGGACCGCTGGACCGCTGGGAGCAGGCAGTTCGCGAGGTCATCGTCCCCTCCATCCCCGAAAAGATCGTAATCTTCGTCGACGAAATCGACTTCGTGCGCAGCCTTCCCTTCCCCACTGACGAGTTCTTCGCTGCCATCCGCTCCTTCTACAACCAGCGCACCACCCATCCCGAGCTCAGCCGCATCACCTTCTGCCTCATCGGCGTGGCCACTCCCACTGATCTTATCCGCGATGGCAGCAGAACTCCGTTCAACATCGGCGAGCGCATCAATCTCACCGATTTCCACGAGCAGGAAGGTCAGCCATTCATCAAGGGCATGGGCCGCCCACCCGAGATCGGCGCCCGCCTGCTCCGCCGCATTCTCTGGTGGACCGGCGGGCATCCCTATCTCACCCAGCGGTTGTGCGCCGCCGTCGCCGCCGACCCCACCGTCACCACCGCGTCCGGCGTGGACCGCGTCTGCAACGACCTGTACCTTACCGCGCATTCCCGCGACTCCGATAACAACCTGCTCTTCGTCAGCCATCGCATCACCGACAGGAACAGCGCAGCCCACCGCGCCGCCGACAAGGGTTCTGAGGGCGATCCTGACAAGGAGACCGATGGCGAGCTTGCCGCCGTGCTCGATCTCTATGGGCGGATTCGCGCCGGTAAGCCGGTGCTCTTCGACAAGGAGAATCGCCTCATCGAGTTCCTGCTTCTGGCCGGCATTGTCACCGTGCACGACCGCGTGCCGGTGCTGCACAACTTCTTCCGCAAGCTCGGCGCCGTGCTCCACGGCCAGCCCTTGACCGGCGCGGAAAGAGTCAGCGAGCAGGTCCTCGTCGTCCGCAATCGGGTCTACGAGCGCGTCTTCGACAAGCATTGGATCCGCGCCCACATGCCCGGTGCCGAGTTGCGCCGTCAACGCGCGGCCTTCCGTCGTGGCCTTCTGCGGGCCTCCGGCGTTGCTATCGCCGTCCTCATCCTCATCGGCATTTTCATGCTCAGGGACTTCGAAGAAGAGCAGATGGTGGCCATTCGCGGCTACTGCTCCAACCTGGTGCAGGTTCAGCAGAACTTCGACAGCGGCGATTTCGCAACCGGGTTTAACCTGCTCCGTGAGACCGAGTCCAATGTTCGCTTGGGCGAGGGCTTCGGGGAAAAGCTCCTGGCCGGCACTCCGCTTCTCCGGCGTACCCTTCCCTTTATCCTTCGCCATCCCTGGCTCTACGCCATCCTCAACGGATTCGACCAGAAAGCTTCGGGCGGCCTTGAATGGAATTACCTCCTGGCGCGCTCCTTTGGTGACAGCGCATTCGCCTACACCGGTCATGCCGATGAGGTACGCACCGTCGCCATCTCACCCGACGGCCAATGGGCAGTCACGGCCGGCGCCGACTCCACCGTGCGTGTCTTCAATGTCGGCAGCATTCTTCAGAGTCCGGGTGCCGCTCCCAATTACGCCCCCAATAACCCCCTCGATCGCGCTCTTCTCGTCCTCGACAACAATGGCCATACCCGGTTGTCCAAGCCGGACGGCACGCCCAACTGGAATGTGAATACCGAACTCATCCATGCCCTGAACGACCAGAAGCTCACCCTCAGTCAATTACCTGGCGTCAATTCCGTCCAGTTCTCGCCCGATGGCGCGTGGATCGCCGTCGCCACCGGCAACTGGAACCAGCCCCAGAACCCGGGCACCGTCTATCTGTGGAGCACCAGAAATCCCGGCAATGTCATCTGGCTCCAAACCCAGTTCGCCCGCGCCGCCGACGCCGTCGTCTTCAGGACGCAGCCGGATGCCAAGGGCGCATACCTCCTGGCATGCACCAGCGAGGACAACGCCGCCAAGTTCTGGAGTGTCGCGCTCGACGGAACTATCGCCGCCCAGGGCGAGTTCGACGCCAGCGCCAAGACTTCCAAGGGCATGAACGCCGCTGCCTTCTCTCCTGACGGCAAGACCTTCGCCACCATCTTTGGCGATGGCCACCTCTGGATCCGCGACGGCGCGCAACCCTGGAATACGGGAAGCTCCGGGCCAATCGTTGGCGATATCTCAGGCCTCATGTCGATCGCTTTTTACGACCATCCCCTCACCGGCATTCACCAGGGCTCCGTTGAGCAACTCATCCTGCTCGGCACCCGCGACGGCCACGTCAAGTCGTACGAGGCGAACACCAACACCATGCGCAACTATCTCGATACAGGTCAGGGGCTGGTTACCTCCCTCACTGTCTCCAAAGATAGAAACCTCCTGGTGACCACCGGCAGTACCGGGACCGTTCTGGTCTGGCAACTGCTGCGCGATGTCCACGACTCCAGCCTCGAGCAGGACTCCGTCGGAACTCCTGGCGACGGCATCATGCTCAGCGGCCAGCGCGACGTCACCTACTCCGCCGCCATCACTCCCAATAACAGCCTCATCGTCTCCGGCGGCGCCAATGCCCTCAATGGCAGTGCCGGCTCACGCACCATCGGCGGCAAAAACATTAGCAAGGAAGACCAGGCTCTGCTCAACTTGCCCAACAGTAATGCGCTGCAATCCGCTCCCGGCGGCCGCGTTCTCTTCTGGAAAAAGCAGAGAGGGTATGTTGACGGATTCATTCTTCAGGGCGAAGCGACCCCCTCCACCTGGGCCTCGCAACCCGCCTCCATCCTCACCGGAGACGCCGTCCAGGCCCTGGCTTTTTCTCCCGATGGCACCGAGTTTGCCAGCATCGGCGGCACTTCCCCGCAGGACAACGCGCAAACCGAGATCGATTTCGCCTCCATCAATCCACAAACCGCCAAACCCGCTGCGCCAGCCACTCCCGTTACCGTGCGCCACTCCGCAGGCACGGCGCTGGCCTGGTCCGGCGACGGCAAATCCGTAGTCACGGCTATGAGCGACGGCAGCGTCCTCGTCTGGGATCCCTTGCACATCGCCCAGGACTCCAAACCCCTCACTACGCCGGTCGTCAACAACGCCAGCCTTCCCATCCAGGCTCTTTCCTTCTCGCCTGACGGATGGTTGGCCGGCACCGCTGCCGCAACCGGAGCACCCGACCTCACCTTCACCTGGAACCAAAAACCATATCGCAGCAACCAATCCATCCTCCTGTGGAAGCCCGCGCAGTCACCCGCCATCCGGCAGGTCGTCCAACTGCCTCCCATGCAGAAGCCCGTTCAGCCGCCCACGGATCGCACTCAAAGGTACTTCCTGCCGCAGAAGGTGGCTTTTTCTCCCTCCGGCAATTGGCTGGCCGCCTGCGGCATCGACAGTTTCGACAACCAGGTGAAAGTGCAGATCTGGACCACCTCCGGCCTCCTCGATGCCGCACCCCGGCCCCTCCAGGCCCTCGATGGCTCCGAATTCCCGCCCAGCCATGACCATGTCGCCAGCCTCCATGGCAATTGCACCGCCATCGCCTTCTCGCCCGACGGCGCGTGGCTCGCCGTCGGCACTTACTCCCACGAAATCGCTGTCTGGTCCACCGCCACCTGGCTGCGCGTCGAGGGCGATTACTCCCCCAGCGGCAGTCTCTACGGCTCCACCGGCGTCACCCACGGCCGCTATCTCGATGCCCCGCCCATGACCACCTCCGCCATCAATGCCGTGGCCTTCTCTCCCGATAGCTTGCGCCTCGCCTACGGCGCCGCCGACGGCAAAATCTACCTCTGGAGCGTCACCGCCCATCTCCCCGTCTCCACCATCGCAGTTCATACCGGCGGCGTACTGTCCCTCGCCTTCTCGCCCAACGGCAACTGCCTCGCCTCCGGCAGCAACGATCAGACCGTCCGCTTCTCCTGCGGCATCGACCCCGCATTCAAGCTATCCCGCCAGAATATCTCCATTTCCATCGCCTACTACCTCCGTCTCAGCAAGGAAGCCGACGTTTGGGCGCCCTTCGCGCAGTAGGACCGGGACCAGAGGACTTGACTGGTAGCTTCAACCCGGTTTTGAAGAGGCTAGGCTTCAGCCGTGCCAAAAGCGGCCTCATTCACCGCTTTTTGACCCCAGAATCGCTGATACTCGCATGCGACCACGCGAAGTTAGCGATGGTTTTGGACCCCGCCGGCGAATTTTCGCTCGCGCCAGGCAAACTTGTCTGCGAACCGGTAATCTAACCAATAGCACCCATCGGGCACCATTCGGGGCTCGCCTGAAGTGGCGCTGCCAAGGTTCGGCGGTTTGCTCAGACTTGAACGTATAACCCGGCGTAGCGTACCGGCATTGCTCCTGGCAATGTTGGCCTTTGCCGTGCTCGCCTGGGGACTGCACTATAAGCTCTCCCTGTACGGTTCGGAGACCTCTCAGCATCGTGGACCGAAAGCTAAGCTTCTTTCGCAGAGAGAACGCCTTGCTCCGTGCACACAGATGGAAGGGCCTCTGCTCTCGGGCCGGCCCGCTCCCAGAGTGGCGTGCCATCTCTTCCGAGACACGGCTCCTGCACTCCCAGCGAATGCATACGTTGCGATATCGGATCGGTATCTGGGAGATGCCGGACCGCAACCGGGCTTCGACGCAAAACGATCCCCCCACCTTGTTCGTTTCAATCCGCGCGGCCCACCCAACGCTGCTTGATCGTCATCTGACTGCTTCTGGAGGTGTAGCGCCCGTGCGGCTGCTGTGCCTCCCGAGGCTACCTTGGCTCAAACAGATCTCGATAGGTGGCTGCCATGCATCGCAAGCGAATCCTCTGGATCGCCGTAGCTCTTCTTCTCGTCGCAGCCTGCGCGCTGCTCGTGTCTCTTCGTAAGCCCAGCACTCCACGTGCTGCACCCAGGGCGGCTGCGGTCGTCGCCGTCTCCCACGGCCCGCTCGCCAGTTCGCTGACGGTAGCCGGCCAGTTCGAGGCCTATCAGCAGGTCGATCTGCACGCCAAAGTATCCGGCTACATCCGCTGGATCAAAGTCGACATCGGCGACCGCGTCCATCAGGGCGAGGTGCTCGCCACGCTTGAAGTGCCCGAACTGGAGGACCAGTTGCAGGGCGCGCAAGCGGATGTACGCCATACCCAGTCCGAGATCGCGCGCGCCCAGAGCGAGGTCACCAGCGCCGAATCGACCTACTCCGCGCTGCACGCCGAGTACACGCGCCTCGCCGAAGCTTCCAGGCAGAGGCCGGGGCTCATCGCCGAGCAGGAACTCGACGATGCCCGCGCCAAAGACCAGCAGGCGGCTGCCCAGATTGGCGTCGCAAAGGCTGCGCTCGACGCCATGCAGCAGCAACTCGGAGTCTCCAATGCCACCAGCCGACGCTTTCAGACGCTCTCCAGCTACGAGCAGATCATCGCTCCGTTCAACGGCGTCGTCACCATGCGCTACGCCGACACTGGCTCGCTCATCCAGGCCGGACAGGATTCCAACACCCAGACGCTGCCGGTCGTGCAGGTGGCGCAGAGCGATCTCCTCCGGCTGCGCATGCCCGTCCCCGAAGGCGACGTCCCCTACATCCAGCAAGGCGGCGAGGTGCAGGTAAAGGTCAGCGCCACCGGCCGCACTTTCACCGGAAAAATCGTTCGCTTCACCCGCTCGCTCGACACCAATACGCGCACCATGCTCACCGAGGTCGACGTCCCCAACCCCGACCTCACCCTCAGTCCCGGCATGTACGCCGAGACCACGATCCAGCTCCAGCACAAGAATGACGCGCTCATCCTGCCCTCCCAGGCCGTCGTTCAAAACGGCGACCAGGCTTTTGTGCTGGTCCTCGACGCAACTAATCACATCGAGAGGCGCGACGTCACCCTCGGCATCGAGACCGCGAACCGCGTGGAAATCACCAGCGGACTCCGCGAGGGTGAGCGGGTTGTCGCCGCCGGCCAGACCAACTACCAGCCGGGCGACGAAGTCTCCCCCCACCCCGCCTTTATCCCCACCAAAGCTGAGGAGGTCACCGAGTAATGTCCTCCTTTGCGATCAAGTACCCCTTCTTCATCCTGATGTTCTGTCTCATGGTGGTCGTTGTCGGCGTGGCCACCGTGGCGCGCATGCCCGTCGACCTCTTCCCCGAGATCAACATTCCCGTGGTCGTCGTCGCCACCTTCTACGCCGGCATGCCGCCGCAGCAGATCGAGGCCGACATCACCGACAGCTACGAGCGCTTCTTTACCCTCGGCAGCGGTATTAACCACATCGAGTCCCGTTCGCTCCCCGGCGTCAGCATCATCAAAATCTACTTTCAGCCCGGCACCGACGCCAACGCCGCCGTCAGCAACATTTCCAACCTCGCGATGGCCAATCTGCGCCGCCTTCCACCCGGGACGCTGCCCCCGGTGGTGCTCAAATTCGATGCATCAAACCTCCCCGTCTGTCTCGTCACCCTTGAAGGCCAGGGCCTGAACCAGACCCAGCTCAAGGACCTCGCGCAATTTGAGGTCCGCGATCAGATCGCCGGCGTTCCCGGCGCATCCGTGCCCCAGCCCTACGGCGGCAAGTATCGCCAGATTCAGGTCTATGTCGATCCGGTCAAGCTGGAGGCCCACCAGCTCTCCCTCATGGACGTCGTGCAGGCGGTCAACCAATCCAACCTCATCCTCCCCGCCGGCGACGTGCGCATAGGTGCCAAGGACTACAACATCTACGCCAACAGTCAGGTCCCCGTCGTCGACCAGATCAACGCCATACCCATTAAGACCGACAAGCAGGCAAACGTCGGCGAGAGCGTCTTCGTCGGCGATGTCGGAAAGGCGGTCGACTCCGGCCAACTCCAGTACAACATCGTCCGCGTCGACGGCCAGCACTCCGTCTACATCCCCATTCTCAAGCAGGGCGGCGGCTCCAACACTATCCAGATTGTCGAGGGTATTCGCGAGGCCGTGAAACATCTGCTCGATGTGCCGCAGGCGCTCAAGACCGCCGTCGTCTTCGACCAGTCGGTCTTCGTGAAGATTGCGGTCAAGAACGTCATCAACGAAGGGACGATCGGCCTGGTGCTGACAGCGCTGATGATCCTGCTCTTCCTCGGTAACTTTCGCGCGACCATCAGCGTTCTGCTCTCGATTCCCATCTCTTGCCTCGCCACCTTCATCGCGCTCGATCTTGGCGCGAGCACCATTAACACCATGGTGCTCGGCGGTCTCGCCCTTGCGCTCTCACGCCTCATCGACAATTCAGTCGTCGTTCTTGAAAACATCTTCCGTCATATGGAGATGGGAGAAGATCCCGTCCGCGCGTCAGAGATCGGCGGCAAGGAGGTCCAGTTGGCCGTGCTCGCGGCCACCTGCGCCACCAGCATCGTCTTCTTCCCCGTCATCATACTGGCCGGAGTCAGCAAGTACATCTTCACTGCGCTCGCCCTGGCGGTGGTCTTGGCAATGTTTGCCTCCTACATTGTGGCGATGACGGTGGTGCCGCTGTTCTGCGCGAAGTTTATCCGCATCGATCCCTCACACCTTCACAAGAATACGCAGGAGATCGAGAGCGACCTTGCCGAGTCAGAGCATCATCACTCCAGGACAAGTCTCTTCGGCCAGGTGGTGGACAAGTTCAACCGGCAGTTCCAGCGGTTGCAACGGGCCTATGACCGCGGCGTAGCCTTCTCGCTCGACCGGCCAGGCATGGTGCTTGGCGGAGTCATGATCGGCGTTGTTCTAAGCACCGCTCTCTACCCTTTCCTGGGCAAGTCCTTCTTTCCGCGAACTGACCCCGGGCAGTTCGTGGTCGATGTGAAGGTGCCGCCCGGGACCCGCATTGAGATCACCGACGAATACGTCTCGAAGATGGAGGACGACATCCGCAACGAGGTCTCAAAACACGACCTGAACATGATTGTGTCCAACATCGGCATCACGCCAGACCTCTCCGCCATCTACACCAGCAACTCCGGAATGCACACCGCCTTCATCCAGGTCAGCCTGAAAGAGGACCACAAGACCAGCAGCTTTGCATATATGCAGCGGCTGAGGAAACGGTTTGCCGCCGACTTTCCCGAAGTCAATGCCTACTTCCAGACCGGCGGCCTGGTCGACTCCGTCATTAATCAGGGACAGCCGGCCCCCCTGGACATCCGCATCGGCGGCAACAATCTGCAGGCGGACTTTGCCTATGCACAATCACTGGCAGAAAAGCTGCGCGCCATGCGATCGGTGAGCGATGTTCTGGTCCCTCAGGACCTCAATTACCCTGGTCTCGAACTCGACATCGATCGCGAACACGCAGCGCTGCTGGGCATCTCGCCCCAGGCTGCGATCGACAACGTCATCACAGCGCTCACCTCGGACGCAATGATCGAGCCAAGCTTCTGGGTCGATCCGGAGACCGGCAACAACTACATGTTGACCGTGCAGTATCCGGGCAGCACCATCAAAACCCTTACCGATTTCAAGCAGATTCCCTTGCACGCGCCGGGTGCGGCCAACACTACGCCGCTTGAATCGCTCGCCTCCGTCAAGCAGATCGACACTCCCACCGAGGTCGATCACTATCAGCTGCGCCGAAACTTGGACGTCTATGTCATGCCAACCGAAGAAGACCTCGGCCACGTCAATGGGGACGTTCAACGGCTGCTCGCGCAACTGACTCCCCCAGCGAACGTCACCGTCAGCGTGGGCGGATCGATCGACGACATGCATGCCGCGTTTTCCAGCTTTGGTTTCGGCTTTGTGCTCGCGGTGGTGCTGGTCTATCTCATCCTCATGGCGCAGTTCGCATCTTTCTCCGATCCATTCATCATCCTGCTGGCCGTACCGCCTGGCCTCGGCGGAGTTGTGCTTCTTCTGCTCGCGACTGGCACAACCCTCAACGTCATGTCGCTGATGGGTGCCATCATGATGGCTGGCATCGCGGTTTCGAACAGCATTCTCATCGTGGAGTTCATTGGCACGCTGCGCTCCAGCGGCCTGCCCATCCGCAAGGCGATCGCGGATGCTTCCTCCATGCGTCTACGGCCCATCCTGATGACCACGCTTGCCACTGTGCTGGGTCTAATCCCCATGGCGCTCGCGCTGGAGCCGGGAAGCGAACAGTATGCCTCACTCGCGCGGGCCATCCTCGGCGGACTGATCTCCTCGGGCTTCATTACGGTCTTTCTGGTCCCAGTGGCCTATCTTCTTGTGCACCGAAAAGAAGCCCGCGACGAGGATCTGCTAGCGCAATCGGGCGAGGTCAACCATGCGTAATCCATTAGAGCTCATCGCTGCACTTTCGCTTTTGCTGGGTAGCGCACCGCTGCGTGCCCAGCAAACCGAGTTGCCAGACGCGCCGCAGCTCCAGGCGCAGGTGCAATCTCCCGCTCCCAGCCCTCCGGCCACGAACCCTACTGCACCACCACTCACCGGCCCTCCCCTCACCCGCCGGCAGGCGGAGCAGCTCGCTCTTAAAAACAATCCGCACATCACCGTAGCCGGCCTGCTTGCGCTCGCACAGAGGCAGGTTGTCCGCGAGACCCGGTCCGCCGAGTTTCCAACCCTGAACGGGGCACTCACCGGCGTTGGTGCGGAGGAAGCCAGTCGCCTGTCCGCAGGCTCATTGAGCGCCTCTCGTCTTCTCAACCACGTCGGCGCAGGGGTGGAGCTCAACCAACTCATTACCGACTTCGGCCGCACCCGCAACCTGGTCGCCTCCTCATCCCTCCAGGCGCGTGCCTTCGACCAGCAAACCCAGGCCACGCGCGAAGACATCGCCCTCGCCACGGACCTCGCCTTCTACCGCGCACTTGAAGCGCAGGCGACGCTGCAGGTCGCGCAGAGCACCGTAAACGCTCGCAAGGCAGTCAGCGATCAGGTTGGCGCGCTTACCGCCAGCAAGCTCAAATCCACCCTCGACCAGAGCTTCGCGCAGGTCAATCTATCGCAGGCACAGTTGCTCAACCTCGACGCACAAAGTCAGTTCGACACCGCGATCGCCAGCCTCAACGAGGTCCTGGGCACTACCGGCGACACTGCATATCACCTCATCGACGACCCCGCTCCGCCCGCGCCCGTCGCACCTTCGGCTGAGGCCGTCATCACCCTCGCTCTACAGCAACGCCCCGATCTCCTTGCCCTCAAGCTCAGCCATGACGCCGACCTGCGCTTCGCTCGCGCACGGCACGACCAGCTTCTCCCAACCATTTCCGGCCTGGGTGTCGTTGGCGGTGCACCGTGGGCCCCAAACCCCGCCCCCACCGCTTACTTCCCTGAGAACTGGTACGGCGCGGCAGGCGTCAATGTCGCCATCCCCATCTTCAACGGCTTCAGATATCACTCCGAAGCCACGGAGGCCGACCTCCGCGCCCGCGCCTCTGATGAACAGAGCCGTGCCTTGATCGACCAAATCGTCCGCGATGTCCGCACCGCGTGGCTCACCATGAATACCGCTCAGCAGCGCATGACCGTCACCGCGCAACTCCTGCAGGAGGCCAACACCGCGCTCGATCTCGCCGGCACCCGATATCGCCTCGGCCTCAGCTCCATTGTCGAGCTCAGTCAAGCCCAGCTGCAACAGACCCAGGCGCAAATCGACGACGCCAACGCCCGCTTCGAATACGAAGCAGACCTCGCCACGCTCCGCTTCCAGAGTGGATCGCAGCCATGACGTTCAGCGAGGGGCACAGCTAAGTGTGAGCGGTAATAAGGTGAGAACTTGAGATTGGGTACTGCGGATGGCTTCTCATGCGCACCGTCTCTCGCATCTTCGAAAGGCTTACTCCCCTCCCGTAACCGGCCCTGAGCCATAATTCGCACCGAGGCCACAACCAGTTTGACTGGATTGGCCTTTGTGTCCTCGTCTCCCGTCTCGACCGCCACGTGCCTGCTCACCGCAGTACAAATAGTTCTTCCTGCACCCTGAATCCTTTCCCGCCGGCAGCCCCTCTTCTCATATAGAGGACAATTTGGGCCCCATGACCGCTGTGCTGTGCGAATCAACCATCGACATCCACGAACTGAATACCTCCTCCGAGTTTGCCTTCCAATGCATCGATGTCCGTTCGGCGACGGAGTTCGCCGCGGGCCACATCCCCGGGGCCATCAACATCCCCATGGACGAGATCGAAGGCCGCATCGCAGACCTGCCGCCGCAACACCCCACCGTCCTTGTCTGCCAGGCAGGCAAACGCGCCTCTATGACCCGCGCCCTTCTCGCCGGCCGCGTCGACGACCTCTACGTCCTCGCCGGAGGCACCGACGCATGGAAGTCCGCCGGCCTGCCACTGGTTGCCTCCACCCGTACCCGCTGGGCGTTGGAACGGCAGGTGCGTCTCGGCGCGGGCCTTCTCGTCCTTACTGGAGTCTCACTTGGGTTCCTCGTGAACTCAGGGTGGTTCTGGATCGCTGGCTTTGTCGGCGGCGGCCTGGTTTTCGCCGGAACCACCAATTTTTGTGCCATGGCTCATTTGCTCGCACTCTTGCCATGCAACCAGCGCGGGAGCAGGATAAGGTGACCTCCCTGAGCGCAGGTCGACGCACACGGAGCGGAAACGGCGGTACCCATAGCAGTGGATTTCGAGGCCCTCGCCAACGAGCACAAAGATGCCATCTACCGGCAGATGCTGCGTGTCTGCGGCAATCGCGAAGACGCAGAGGATGTGCTCATCGAAGCCCTGCTGAAGGCCTACTGCAGCATGGACCAGCTCCGCGACTCAGCGTCTTTCCGCGCCTGGCTCGCCCAGATCGCACGCCGCGTCTGCTGGCAACTCAAAGAGCACCAGGCGCTGCTCCCGCTGCTGCAACTATCCGAGTTGGAAGCCGGCGGCCTGGATCTGCGCGACCAGGCGGCCGCGCCAGAAGAGATTGCCGCCGCAGCGCAAATGAGGCAGTTGCTCCGCAGCGCCGTCGCAGAACTCAAGCCGGAGTTTCGCGCCGTGTATGAGCTGCGCGACATCGATGAAGTGTCCGGCGAAGAAGTTGCCGCCCGGCTCGGCATCTCGCTCCGGGCAATGAAGTCTCGCTTGCATCGCGCGCGCTCACTCCTGCGCGAACGCATGGAAGCCGCACTGATCAACGCGACATAACCCACAACATAGCAACAGATCACGGGAGAAACACCATGGAAGTCCACGTAGAACACTTAGGCGCAGTCCAGTTTGAGATCAAAGCTCGCCAGCACTCCATCGCCTGCGATCAGCCCGAGCAAATGGGCGGATTCGACGAGGGCATGACACCACCCGAACTCCTGCTCGCCTCGCTCGGTTCCTGCGCCGCCTTTTACGCCGTGGCCTACCTGAAGAAGAAGGGCATCGCCGCCCCCGGCACCCGCGTCGACGTCACCGCCGACAAACTCTCCAACCCCGCCCGCGTCGACAACTTCCAGATCGCCGTCTCCGTGCCGATCGACCTATCCCCCGAGCACCACGCTGGCATGGAGCAGGCCGTCCACCACTGCCTCATTCACAACACCCTCCTCCACCCACCAACCATCTCAATAACCATCAGCGCCGCCGCGGACGCTACCCTCCCCGCCCACACCTAACCTCTGCGCCACAGGATTAGTCAGATAGAGCGCTCGACAAGGAGCCTTTGTTCCTAGGCTTGCCATCGAGCTGCCCGCAAGCCGGATTCTCAGCAAGTTCACGCTGAATGTCTCTATTCTCTCGTGTACCTGCTCATAAGCCCGTTCGCTCTCGATATTCGCAGCCATCAAATCGGTCTACTCTAATGCATCACCACCACCATCGTTGATCGTGCGGAATCTCGTCGCCCGGCACCGCCAGCATCACAAACAGGTCATTCGGGTCGGACTGAACGCCCTCGTATCCGCTCTGGAATGAGAAGCTTGGGATCTCGCCGTTGGGGATCGTGTGCGCACACTGGCTCGCAGGCTGGCCGGGCGCCGGATTGCACTGCCAGTAGTAGTCCGGCATTAGGTTGTAGAAGTACCAGCGCTGCCAGCTCCACGTCTCGTTCACAGTATGACCAGCCGCAATGCCGAACTGGTTGTAGTAGAGCTCGCCTAGATCGCTCGCCGCGCCGTCGCAGTTATACCCGATGTCCGGATTCGCGGTCACCACCTGAATGCTGCAGTCCGGGTTTTTCCCGCCAGCCACGGTCGTCGGTACGTTCCATCCCGTCAGTCCCATGAACGGATGCGCCGGATTGTTCAGCGCGGCCAGAAAATCCGCCAGCGTTGCCTGGTCCATCGACCCATCCGGATTGATGCCGCTCACGTAGTAGGGGCTGTCCGCCGGCAGCGTTGCCGCCAGGTTGGCATTCGCCAGATAGGCTACATTCGTGACCGGATCGTAGATCAACTGCCGGTCCCACCGCGGCTGCAAGCTCGGCCAGACGGGATACACCGTCGTAGTCAGCCCGAGCCCCGGCAGCGGCGCTGTGCAGGTCGCCGGCGTCGGAATATCGGCGCATGCCTCAAATAGTCCCGACGGCCCCGGTTTGGTTGCTGTCACCGATACCGGAATCACAAACATGCTGTCGTACTCGTCTTCCGTTCCCTGGAAGCCGTTCTGGAACCAAAAATCGTTACTGAACTTCAAATTGTTCGACTGCGCTGTCTGCGACCAGTACAGGTACGGCTGAATACGGTTGAACAGAACGTAATTGGGCCCGTGCACCAGCTTGATGTTGTTGTGCGCTGTCCCGCCCAGCACGTTGTAAAAAAGATTGCCCAGCTCGCTGTACGGGTATCCCGTGCTCCCCGTGACGGCCTCCCCGCAGTCGTACGCAAACCGTCCTCCCGAAGATGGAGCGCTGCAGCTGGCGTCGTCATACACCGTAATCGGCAGGCTCCACGTCGTGATGCCGAGATAGGCATTTGCATTTAGCTTGGCGATAAACTCGTTCGCCACACTCAGCGGCATCGATCCATCCGGGTTGATCCCCGGGACCCAGTACGGACTGTCCGGCCGCAATCCGCCAGCGATGTTGGCATCGGCCGCCCACGTCATAGTCACCGTACCGTACCGCAGGTTGGTCACAGTCTCGATCACCGTCTTCCCGCCATCGCCTGTGGCCACCGTTACCTGGGCGCTCGCTGCCAGCGCGCCCAACAACATCATCGCGACCGCGTTCAACGCATCAATTCGTTTCATCCCGCTTTCCTCCAGCATTGGTGTAGAGAGGCCCATCGGATAACTCTGCCGATTCCGACAGAAACACAGCAAACCCGCGAAAGTCCGGTCAGTATCTTGTTCGACTGTGTGCAAAGTCAAGGCAGAGCACGCAGAAAGACGTAATCGCGGCCCAAGCTAGCTGACGCGGCAAAAAAACTACCGACTCGGATCTGCAACGACGCCTGGAAGCGAGTGAGGCGCAAAGTTCCATCTCCTTCACGCCTCGCCAGCAGGCCGTCCTCGGCCTCGTCTCGGATGGATGGACCAATCAACAGATTGCCCAGTATTTGAAGTGTTCCGAAGGGTCGGTCAAAGCTGTTCTGCAGGAGCTGTTTAGGAAGCTTGGCGTTCGCAAACGAGCACAAATCGTTCGCATAGTCTTCGGGACAACGCACTTCCAAAATCAAGCAGGGTCAGTAATCCGGAACAGACGCCGCGCCCCAGCGGCGGCAAGCCCCACGCCGAAAGGGGATGCGAATTTCCGAGAACATTAGCCCTCGAGAAACGCCGTTGTGGCCACCTATAGTGAAGCTGGTGGGGTGGTCGCCAGCGTTGTTCGGTCGGCTCACAACCGGCTCGCCGACATGGTCATCGCCTCACCCACGCTGATCGAGGCCAAAAGCGGGCTTATTGGCCCCTTATTGGCCCCAGAAGGGAGTTTGGTACCGCTAAGTTGTTGATTTTATGGTGGGCACAGCAGGATTCGAACCTACGACTTCCACCGTGTGAAGGTGGCACTCTACCGCTGAGTTATGCGCCCCGCCCCGTGCAGGCAACCCCTTGCCTCTCAAGCATACACGCAGACCAGCCCGCCCTGCCAGCCCCCTGACGATACCGCAGCCGTCCCCGGCGCAGCCAAGTACAATTAGCCAAGCCAGATGCCCGGTCGACCACAGAATCCGCAACGGCGCCAATCCCCCTCGTCCCCCCCCTTCAGGACGCCGGAGGACGACTCCCTGGACCCCCTCCCGGACGACCAGCCCGGCCCCGAGGAGATTGAAGCGGAATTCGCAGATTCAGCGCAACCTCACGACCAAGATGGGGTTATGGAAGATATGGCGACGCTGGCTGTCAATCCCGGTGTTCTCGAAGGCGTTATGCCGCAGTCCGTTGCCCAGGGCTCCGCGCACTTCCCGGAGATGGAAGACTCGGCCATCATGCTGGAGCTGAGCGCCGGCAATATGTCCGGCTTCGACTTCCTCATTCAGAAGTACCGCAAGCCCATCGTCAATTTCATGTACCGCATGGTCCACAACCAGGCGGTCGCCGAGGAACTCGCCCAGGAAGTTTTTCTGCGCGTGTATCGTTCCCGCGAAACCTACCGCGCCGAGGCCCGCTTCAGCACCTGGCTCTATCGCATTGCTACCAATCTCGGCGTCAACTACGCGCGCGATACCCGCCACGAGCGCACCGCCTCCACCGTCTATCTCGACCAGACGGACTCCGAGACCGGGACCACGCCGGACGTCGCCGACACCACTCCCGGGGCCGAAGCCGAAATGCTTCGCCGCGAGCGCCTCAACGCCATCCGCCAGCATGTGCTCGCACTTCCGGAGCGCCAGCGCATGGCAGTCCTGATGCATAAGTACGAAGGCATGGACTACAAACAAATCGGTGACGTACTCAAGCTCAGCGAGTCCGCCACAAAATCGTTGCTCTTTCGCGCCTACCAGACCCTGCGCGAAAAGTTGAAGGAGTTTGTTTAGAAACTTTGTCTCCGGCTCGCCGTCCATAGGGCAGCAGCTTTTGAGACCGCAAGACGCGCAAGGCCGTTACACGATGCGTCGACGAAGGAAAGGAAGGACCTCAGATGTTCAACAAAGTGATGAACTGCAAAAACTGCCAAGCCGAACTGCCAAATATCCTCTTCGATCCCGCTGCGCCCCGCAACGCAGCCGCACGCGCCCACATCGCCACCTGCGCCGAGTGCGCCCGCGAGCTCGCCTCCTTTGAGGCCACCTTCTCGCTGCTCGACACCTGGCAGTCGCCCGAGATCTCGCCGTACTTCGACCAGAAGCTCGCCGTCCGCCTGCGCGAGGAGCAAGCCTCGCCCGCGCCCGGCTGGCTGGAGCGGATTCGCACCCGCCTGCTCCTGAACACCGGCCGCCAGCTTCGTCCCGCGCTCGCCACCGCGATGGCGCTCCTGCTCATCGCCGGAGGCGGCACCGTCGGCATCACCACCTTCCAGCAGCATTCTCAGCCCGTTCACGTATCCGCAGCCATCAACGACCTGCAGCTTCTTGACAAGAACCAGCAGGCCCTGCAACAGGTGGACCAGCTCCTTCAGGACGCTGCGCCCGCCGACAGCGATACCAGCGTCCCGTCACCCCAGAGCTAGCCATGTTCGCACGAATTGCAGCAGTCTGCGGTCGAATTCCCTGGTTCAGGAGGTTTGAAAAAAGCACTTCGCTAATTCGCCCCTTCGCAGTAGACTCGAAATGCGATCAAGGGCTTCGGCGAGTCCTGCATGCGTACAGAATATTGTCAATGTTCGCAGGCATTTCGTCAGTACACCACCTCCCCGTTTTCAGTTGCGGCCAGCTTCAGCGCGTCGCACCCAATATGAAGTCGCATTCTCCATCCCGGCTCTGTCTTGGCGCGGCATTCCTTGTGCTGTTCGCCATTACGCCGGCGTTCGCCCGCGGCGGCGGACAGAAACAGAAAGCTGCGCCGCCTCCGCCTGCCGTCCGCCAATACAATCGCCCCGTCCAGCCCCGCGTCAATGGGCCCAATCCCGGCGGTCCAAATGCCGGCGTCCGCGCCGCCCAGAATCAGGAACACCTCCAGCAGTGGATGGAGAACCATAAGAACCTCTCCCCCGCCGACCAGCGCCGCGCCTTGCAGAACGAGCCCGGCTTCCGCGAGCTGCCTCCGCAAACCCAGCAACGCTATCTGAACCAGTTGGACCGGCTAAACAGCATGAAGCCGCAGGTGCGCGATCGCACCTTGCAGCAGAACGAAATCCTGGAACACATGCCTCCCGCGCAGGCCCAGCAATACCGCACGGCCGCGCAGGCCCTCACCGCCGCGCCTCAGGACCGCCGCCGCCTCATGGCTCGCGCCATCCTCGACCTCCGCGAGATGCCGCCCGCACAGCGCGAGCAGGTCATCGATTCTCCGCGCTTTGGCGCCCAGTTCTCCGATGGCGAGCGTTCCACCATCCGCACCCTGCTCACCGCCGAACCCTACCCGCCCGTCGCCGCGCCCTAACCCGCCCCCGCCCTAGCTCCGCAACAGGTTCCTCGCCAGGAACAACACGTTAGCCGGCCGCTCTGCCAGCCGCCGCATAAAGTACGGATACCACGCCGTCCCAAACGGGATATACACCCGCACCCCGTACCCCTCCGCCGCCAGCCGCCGCTGCAACCCCCGCCGCACTCCATACAGCATCTGGAACTCGAACGCGCTCTTCGCAATCCCCTGCGCGTGCGCAAACTGCCGCATCTCCTCCACAATCGCCTCATCGTGCGTTGCGATCCCGCAGAACACGCCCGAACTCGCCATCCGCTTCATCAACTTCACGTAGTTCGCGTCCACATCCTTCTTCGCGGGAAAAGCGACCGCTGCAGGCTCCTGGTACGCGCCCTTGCACAGCCGTATGCGAATCCCCTGCCCCAGCAACCTCTCCGCGTCCGCTTCCGTCCGGTACAGATACGTCTGCAGCACCGTCCCCACGCTCCCCGGAAAGCGCGCATGCAGCCGCTCCGTCATCGCGATCGTCGCCTCGGTGTGCTCCGACCCTTCCATATCGATCCGCACAAACAACCCCAGCCCCGCCGCGTGCTCCACCACCCCGCCCACAATCTCCTCCGCCAGGGCGAAGCCCTCACTAACTTCTCCCTTGCCTTTGCCTTCACGCGCGACAGCGCGTCCAAGACCGCACGAAGTGCCCATCTGACTTAGCTTCAAACTGATATTTGCATTCAGCTTCCGTTCCGCAATCGCATCCAGCACTTGGTGGTATACCTCCGCCGCCGCGCGCGCCTCCGCCTCCAGCGTCACGCTCTCCCCCAGCGAGTCCACCGACACCGCCATCCCCTGCGCGTTCACCCGCTCGCACGCCGCAACCGCATCCTCAATCGTCGTCCCCGCAACGAAACGCCCCGCCAGCCGCCGCCCCGCCCGCGACCGCTCCGCCCAGCGCCTGATTGTGTTGTTCTTGGAGAGCCCGATAAAGAACGATCGTGGCAGATTCACTTGGTCTTATCCGTTCGCCTGCGGCCTTGGGCTAGCCTTCACCCGCGACACCGGCTCAGTCACCATTGTGCTGGTATCCTTCATCGCCGCAATGGCCTCATCGTATCGTCCCGCCACTGAATTCCCCCGGATCACCGCCATCTCTTCCAGCATCTTCATGCCGTCGCGCAGATAGCTCATCCGGCTGCGTTCGTCGTGTCCCCACGTCACCGGCACCTCGCGAATGTCATACCCCAGCTTGCGTGCGATAAACAGTATCTCCGGATCGAACCCCCAGCGCTCGATCCGCTGCAGCCGGAAGATCACCTGCGCCACCGGCCGCTTGAACGCCTTGAACCCGCATTGCGTGTCCTTGAACGGCAGCCCCATGACCACCCGCGTCACCCAATTAAAACAGCGTCCAAAAAATTTCCGGTACAGCGGCTGGTGGATCGTCTGCCGCGTCTTGTCCATCCACCGCGATCCAATCGCCACATCCGCGCCATCCGCAATCGCCGCCAGCAGCAGCTCCGCCTCTTCCATCGGCGCCGACAGGTCTGCGTCGGTAAACATCACCACCTCGCCCGCCGCCTGCAACAGCCCGTTGCGCACCGAGTAGCCCTTGCCCCGGTTGCCCTCGTTCTGGATCAGGTGCAGCCCCGGATGCCGTTCCATCCACGCATGCACAATCTTCGGCGTCGCGTCGGTCGAGCCGTCGTCGACCACCAGCACCTCCGCGTCCCAGCCCTGCTTCGCCACACACGACATCACGCGATCCAGCGTCTGCTCGATGCGCGCGCTCTCGTTATACGCCGGAATCACAATGCTCAACTGCGGACTTGCCATACTTGCCTGGGACGCTTCATGCGTGCTGCGCGCCAAAATGTCTGGGTTCATCATACTTCAAGTATTGGACCCCCATTTGGCCGCCTTTACGTAACCTCCTTCGGCACAATCCCAACTTGCTCTCGCAACCCGCAATCCACCCGTGGCCGCCGAATCCCCGGCATCGCAAGATTGCCGGAAATGGTCTAAACTCCTCATCATGCCGGAAGATCTTCCCACCACCCCGCCTCCACCGTTCCCTGCTGCCGCCCCCTCCGCTCCGCCGTACACTCCGCCCTACGCTTATGCACCGCCCTACGGCGCGCAATACGCGCCGCCCGCCGGCTACCCCGCTTACGGCCAGCCGCCGCGTCCGCGCCGTTCCGGCTGGTTCTGGGCCGCCATCATCGGAGGCTCCTTCGCCGTCATCGTCTTGCTCATCACCGCCATGGTCTGGTCCATCACCAAAAGCATCACCGGCGAGTCCACTGACTCGTTCGACGGCTTCAGCGGCTCCCGGATCGGCGTCATCGATATCGACGGCGTCATCCTCGACGCCGACAAGACCAACACCGACCTGCGCAAGTTCGGCGACGACTCCTCCATCAAAGCCATCATCCTCCACATCGATTCGCCCGGCGGTGGCGCCGCCGCCTCCCAGGAGATCTACAACGAGGTCGTCCGCGTCCGCACCGAAAAACATAAGAAAATCATCGCCTCGGTCGAGTCCGTCGGCGCATCCGGCGCCTATTACATCGCCTCCGGCTGCGACAAAATCTACGCCAACGACGCCTCCGTGGTCGGCTCCATCGGCGTCATCATGGAGTGGACCAACTACGGCGACCTCATGAAGTGGGCCAAGCTCAAGAACGTCGTCATCCACGCCGGCACGCTCAAGGACGCCGGCGACCCCACCCGCGATATGACCCCCGAGGAGGAAGCCTACTTCCAGTCTCTCGTCGATAACATGTACGGCCAGTTTGTCCACGACGTCGCCACCGGCCGCCACTCCACCGACGACAAGATCCGCCCGCTCGCCACCGGCCAGGTCTGGACCGGCCAGCAGGCCATCCCGCTCGGCCTCATCGACAAGATAGGCGGCTACCGCGTCGCCCTCATGGACACCGCAAAATCCGTCGGCATCTCCGGCGAGCCCACCATCGCCCACCCCGCCAGCGAGAAAAAAGGCCTGCTCGACGCCCTCTCCGACGACACCGACTCCCTCTTCCCCAACCCCAGCAAGCTCCTCGACCAGGCCCCCGGCTTCTACTTCCTCTGGAAATAGCTTCGCCTGAAGCCGTCATCCTGAACGCAGTGAAGGACCCCTGTATTCTCATGCGCCCCACCCGCTTCATCCTCGCATGCTGCCTCTTCCTCACCGCGCCCCTCTTCGCCCAAACCACCCCAACCCGCCCACCCATCACCGGCATCTCCCACGTCGCCTACTACGTCTCCAGCATGCCCACCGCCCTCACCTTCTGGCGCGACCTCCTCGGCTTCGACCTCTCCTACGACCGCAAAGCCCCTAACTCCGCCGACACCACCGTCGCCTTCCTCAAAGTCAACGACCACCAATACGTCGAACTCCTCACCGACCGACCGACCGCCGTTAGCGGGAACCAGCCCGACCCCAAAAACTTCCTCTCCCACATCTGTTTCCTCACCGACTCGCTCGAGCAGATGCGCCTCTACCTCGCTTCCAAAGGCATCGAAGTCCCCGCCCACACCAGCCGCACCCGCACCGGCGACCTCGTCTTCTCCATCAACGATCCCGACGGCACCCAGATCGAATTCTCTCAACCCCAACCCGCCAGCGTCGAAGCCCAGGGCTCCGGCCAATTCCTCTCGCCCACCCGCATCTCCCAGCACATCTACCACACCGGCTTCCTCGTCGGAAACACCCAGCGCGCCCTCGACTTCTACACGCAAGTCCTCGGCTTTCAGGAGACCTGGCGTGGTGCCTCCAACCCCGCCCAACTAAGCTGGATCAACCTCCGCGTCCCCGACGGGACCGACTACATCGAACTCATGCTCTACCGCACCCTCCCCGCCACCTACGGCAGCAGCAACCACGTCGCCCTCGAGGTCCCCAACCTCGCCGCCGCCGTCACCGCCCTCCAGGCCCGCCCCGCCTTCAAGACCTACACCCGCCCGCTCACTCCGCACACCGGCGTCAACGGCAAGCGCCAGCTCAACCTCTACGACCCCGACGGCACCCGCGTCGAACTCATGGAGCCCTTCACCGCCGACGGCAAACCCGTCCCCTCATCCACCGCCCCACCCCCACCACCCGCACATCCGTAATTCTCTCGCCCGGAAACCTCCTTGTGATCTCTCCTTTTCCTCCGTGTCCTCTGTGATTCGCTTTTTTCCTCCGCAAAAATCGCAGCAAATCCCTCACGCCCGCCAGTCCAGAATCACCTTCCCAGACTCGCCCGACTTCATCGCCTCAAACCCCTTCTCGAACTCCCGATACCCAAGCCGGTGCGTAATCACCCCCGAAATATCCAGCCCTGATTCCAGCAGCACCGTCATCTTGTACCAGGTCTCATACATCTCGCGCCCATAGATGCCCCTCAGCGTCAGTTGATTGAAGATCACGCGGTTCCAGTCGATCGCCATCTCGCCTGCCGGAATCCCCAGCATCGCAATCTTCGCCCCGTGGCTCATGTTCTCCAGCATCTCGCGGAACGCCGCCGGATGCCCTGACATCTCCAGCCCCACGTCGAACCCTTCCTGCAACCCAAGTTGCCGCTGCACCTCGCGCAACGTTGTCGCCGCCGGATCGACCGCCAGCGTCACGCCCACCTTCTCCGCCAGCGCTCGCCGGTACGGGTTCGGGTCGGAGATCACCACTCGCCGCGCGCCCGCTCGCCGCGCCACTGCCGCCGCCATAATCCCGATCGGTCCTGCGCCGGTCACCAGCACATCTTCGCCCACACACGGAAAGGCCAGCGCCGTATGCACCGCATTCCCCAGCGGATCGAAGATCGCCGCCACATCCAGATCCACCCACGGCGCATGCAGCCATATGTTGGTCATCGGCAGCACAATGTACTCCGCGAACGCGCCGTTGCGGTTCACCCCAACACCCTCGGTATGCGCGCACAGATGCCGCCGCCCGGCCAGGCAGTTCCGGCAGCGTCCGCACACCACGTGCCCCTCGCCGCTCACCACCTGCCCCGGCGCAAAGTCGGACACATTCGCGCCCACCTCCACAATCTCGCCCACGAACTCGTGCCCAATCGTCAGCCCCACCGGCACATTCGCGCTCGCCCACGCGTCCCACTCGTAGATATGCAGATCGGTCCCGCAAATCCCCGTCTTCAGCACCCTTATCTTCACATCGTTGATGCCGATCGTCGGCTCCGGAACGTCTTCCAGCCACAATCCTCGCTCGGCCCGGCTCTTTACCAATGCCTTCACTTTTTGATCCGCCTCTCCTGGCCGCAGCATCCGTGCCCACGCGTCGCGCTCACAGCCTTCCACGTCGATTCTAAGCTCCCACCGCCCATCCAACCTCATCCAATTCTGTATCCTTATATGCAGATGTTGTCAGCCTTCCCAGCTCCCTCAAAGTTGCTCCCATCATTCCCAACGTCGCGGACCCCGGCGCGCTGCACAGCCGTCATTTTCCTCTGCCTCGCCGGACCTCTATTCGCCGCAGCGCCCTCCACGCAAGCCGCTCCCGCCGCATCGCTCGACCCCGCCGCTCTGGTGCGCCGCGCCGTCCAGCACCGGCTGGACTCTGCGAAGAACCATCACCCCCTCCAGTATCTCGTCCATAAAGTCGACGAGCATCACGACACCACCAAGCTCATCATCGAGACCAAAGACGGCGACGTCGCGCGCCTGGTCGCCATCAACGGCAAACCTCTCAGCGCCGATATCGAGCACTACGAACTCGCGCGCCTCGATAATCTCGCTCAGCACCCCGAACTTCAGGAGCACACCCGCAAGACCGAGCAGAAGGACGAAGACCACATCACCCATCTGCTTTCCCTGCTGCCGGACGCATACCTGTACAAGTTGGAGGGAATCGTTCCCTGCTCCGCCGGCCAGTGTTACCGGCTCACCTTCACCCCCAATCCCAACTTTGTTCCTCCCGACATGGAGTCGCAAATCCTCCGCGGCACCGCGGGCGAAGTCTGGATCGACCAGGCACAGGAGCGCCTGAACTCGCTCAGCGCTCACTTCATCTCCAATGTCGACTTTGGATTTGGAATCATCGGCAAGCTCAACAAAGGCAGCACCGTCTACCTCGAACAGAATGACGTTGGCTTGCACGACTGGGAACTCACCGGTCTCAAACTCCACGTCACCGGCAAAGCGCTGATGGTGAAGCCGCTCAGCTTTCAGATCACCGAGAACGCGACCCACTTCTCCCCCGTCGCGCCCAACCTCAGCTATCGCGACGCCATCCAGCTTCTGAAAAAGTACGACCCATCGCAAACGCCCTATACTCCTTAAGCCGCAACTAAGGCGTCTCCTGCGCGCACCAAAGGACTCGGATAGATGGCCTCCGCAACACCATTCCCAATTCTCCAGGATCCCTCCGATCGCTCGCACCAGCATCCCCACGAAAGCTTCTCTGCCGCCAGCCAACTCGAAGCCCGGCTCCGCACCACGGTCAAGGGAGAGGTCCGCTTCGACGCCGCCTCCCGCGCGCTCTACTCCACCGACTCCTCCAACTACCGCCAGGTCCCCATCGGCCTCGTCGTCCCCCGCGACACCGCAGACGTCATCGCCACCGTAGCCGCGTGCCGCGAATTTGGTGCCGCCGTGCTCTCTCGCGGCGGCGGCACCAGCCTCGCCGGACAAGCCTGCAACGTCGCCCTGGTCATCGACTTCTCCAAATACATGCACGCGGTCCTTGCGCTCAATCCCTCCGGCCGCCGCGCCCGCGTCGAACCCGGAATCGTCCTCGACGCCCTCCGCGTCGAAGCCGAAGAACACGAGCTCACCTTCGCGCCCGACCCCGCAACCCACAGCCGCTGCACGCTTGGCGGAATGATCGGCAACAACGCCTGCGGCGTCCATGCCCTGATGGGCGGCAAAACAGTGGACAACGTCGAATCTCTCGACATCCTGCTCTACGACGGTACCCGCATGATGGTCGGTCCCACCACCGAAGACGAACTCGCGGCCATCATCGCCGCAGGTGGCCGCCGCAGTCAGATCTACGCCGGCCTGCGCCGCATCCGCGACACTTACGCCTCGCTCGTGCGCGCCCGTTTTCCCGACATTCCCCGCCGCGTCTCCGGCTACAATCTCGACCAGCTTCTGCCCGAGAACGGCTTCAACGTAGCCCGTGCGCTGGTCGGCAGCGAAGGCACCTGCGTCACTATTCTCGAAGCCGAATGCGAGCTGAAGCCCAGTCCGCAGCACCGCCGCCTCGTCGCCCTCGCCTTCACCGACGCCTTCATCGCCGCCGATCACGTCCCCGCCGTCCTCGCCTTCAAACCCATCGGCCTCGAAGGCTTCGACGCCCTGCTCGTCGACTTCATGCTGCGCAAGAGCCTGCTCGTCGACGACGTCAAGCTGCTCCCCGCCGGCGGAGGCTTCCTGCTCTGCGAGCTCGGCGCCGACTCGCCCCCAGCCGTCGACAGTATGGCCCACGCACTCATCGAAGCCTCGAAGCACTTCCCTCAAATCCCCACCACAGCTCTTTACTCTCCCGAAGAAGCTCACCGCGTCTGGGGCGTCCGCGAGGCCGGCCTTGGCGCCTGCGTCTTTGTCCCCGGCGAGAAAAACGGCTGCGAAGGCTGGGAAGATTCCGCCGTCCCGCCCGAACTTCTCGGCGCCTATCTCCGCGACCTGTTCTCGCTTATCGAACGCTACGGCTATCGCACCCCCATGTACGGCCACTTCGGCCAGGGCTGCGTTCACCTCCGCATCACCTTCGACTTCAAGACCACCGAGGGCGTCGCCAAATATCGCAGCTTCATCGACCAGGCAGCCGACATCGTCCTCAAGTACGGCGGCTCGTTCTCCGGCGAGCACGGCGACGGCCAGGCCCGCGCCGCGCTGTTGCCCAAAATGTTCGGCCCCGAACTGATGCAGGCTTTCGTCGAGTTCAAGGCCCTTTGGGACCCCACCAACCGCATGAACCCCGGCAAGCTCATCGATCCCATCGCGGTCTACGACCCCATCGAAAACCTCCGCATCGACGCCGGCTATCAAGCCGCCATCACCAAAACCTGGTTCCAGTATCCGCGCGACGGAGGCTCCTTCAGCGACGCAACCACGCGCTGCGTCGGAGTCGGTGCCTGCCGCAAGCAGGACCACGGAACCATGTGCCCCAGCTACATGGCCACCCGTGAGGAGAAGCACTCCACCCGCGGCCGCGCCCATCTGCTATGGGAGATGATGCAGGGCAACGTCCTCCCCGACGGCTGGCGCAACCGCGAAGTCCACGAAGCCCTCGAACTCTGCCTCTCCTGCAAAGCCTGCAAGACCGAGTGCCCTGTCAACGTCGACATGGCTACCTGGAAATCCGAGTTCCTCGCCCACTTCTACCAGGGCCGCCCGCATCCGCTCCACCACTACGCCTTCGGCTTCATGGATCGCTGGGCCAGCATGGCCTCCATCGCGCCCTCGCTCTTCAACCTTCCCGGTCGCACGCCCGGCATCAACTCCCTCATCAAATCCGTCCTCGGCGTAGCCCAGCAACGCAACCTTCCCCGCTTCGCCGCCCAGAACTTCCGCGATCAATTCAACCGCACTTACCAGCCCGAAGCCGCGAGCAGCCAATCCGTCTTACTCTGGCCTGACACCTGGAACAATTACTTTCATCCTCAAGCTTTAACTGCTGCAACCAAGCTACTTACAGTTATAGGTAACACCGTTCAGATTCCCCCGAAACACATCTGCTGCGGCCGCCCCCTCTACGACTTCGGGTTCCTCGACGAAGCCCGCCGTTACCTCCTCCGCATCCTCGACGAGCTCGCCCCCCAAATTGCCGCCGGAATCCCCGTCGTCATGCTGGAGCCAAGCTGCGCCACCGTCTTCCGCGACGAACTCATCAACTTTTTCCCCACTGACGAACGTGCCATCCGCCTCAGCCAGCAGACTGTCATGCTCAGCGAGCTGCTCACCCGCTGCTCTGACTGGCAGCCTGCACAGCTTCCTGGACGCCGCATCGTTGTTCACGGTCACTGCCATCAGAAGACGCAGATGACCATGAAGGACGACATGCAGCTCCTTCGCGCCACCGGCGCCCAGGTCGAACTACTCGACTCCGGCTGCTGCGGCATGGCCGGCCCCTTCGGCTTCGAGCGCGACAAGTTTGCCGTCTCGCAAACCCTCGCTGAACGCGTTCTGCTTCCCGCCGTCCGCGCCGCCGGCCCGCACGACCTGCTCGTCAGCAATGGCTTCAGTTGCCGTGAACAAATCGCGCAGAACTCCTCGCGCCGCGCCGTCCACCTCTCCGAAGTCCTCGCCGGCGATTGCTGAGCTAACGCGCCTGCGAATCCCACCCAAAGCGATACCATAGAGGCTATGGATACCAAGCTTTTCTTTGGAAACGCATCGGCCTTCGCAACGCCGCTCCTCGCAGTCTTTGCACTCGATCTCGCGGAAGGCAAGCAAGCCGACCCGCGCCCTGTTGTACTTTCCTCGAGCCCCATCATCGCCGCAGCTGCGCAAACATTGCTCGCTTCCGGCGAATTCAAAGCCGCACTCGGCGAGGTCGCCCTGCTGCACGCGCCCGCAGGCGTCACAGCCCAGCGCCTCCTCCTTGTCGGCCTCGGCAAGGCCGCGGACCTCTCGCTCGACCGCGTGCGCAAAGGCGCTGGCACCGCAATCCGTGCAGCCAAATCCCGCTCCGTGCGCTCGCTCGCCATCGCGTTCCCGGATGCGGGCGCATCCGCGGACAATCAAATCGCAAAGCTCTCCACCCCCCTGACCGCGCGTGCCCTCGTCGAAGGCGCTGAAATCGCCGAGCTCGATTACGACACCTACCGCAGCGATCGCAGAAATACCGCAGTCGATTCGCTGACCCTCATCTCAAATGAATCGGAAGCGAACCTCCGAACCGAAATACACCGCGGCTTCGACGAAGGCCTCATCCTCGCCGCCGCCCAGAACTTCACCCGCGCCCTCGTCAACGAGCCCGGCAACGTCCTCACTCCCACTGTCCTCGGCGCGCGCGCCAAAGCCATGTGCGACCAGGCCGGTCTCGCCTGCGAGGTCTACTCCTCCGAAAAGATTCAAGCCCTCAAGATGGAGGCCTTCTGGGCCGTGGCCAAGGGCTCAGCCGAACCCCCAGCCCTCATCGTCATGACCTATGAACCCCCGACCGCGCCCGCAGCCGGTGCACCCGTCCTCGGCCTCGTCGGCAAGGGCATCACCTTCGACACCGGCGGCATCTCCATCAAACCCGCCGACGGCATGGAGAAGATGAAGTACGACATGGCCGGAGCCGCCGCCATGATCGGCGCCATGCACGCCATCGCGCGACTCAAGCCCGCAGTCAAAGTCATCGGCGTGGTCTGCTCCGCCGAGAACATGCCGGATGGCCGCGCCTACAAACCCGGCGACGTCGTCACCGCCATGTCCGGCACCACCATCGAGATCGTCAACACCGATGCCGAAGGCCGGCTCGTCCTGGCCGACGGCCTGCACTATGCGAAGACCCTCGGCTGCACTCATCTCATCGACGCCGCCACCCTCACCGGCGCCTGCGTCGTCGCGCTTGGCGTCATCAACGCCGGCCTCTTCTCCAACGACGACCCCGCCTGTGCAAAGTTCGAGAGCGCTCTCGCCATCTCCGGCGAAAAATTCTGGCGCCTTCCCTCCACCGACGACTATCGCGACCACATTAAAAGCGAGATTGCCGACATCATGAACACCGGCAAGAACCGCTACGGCGGCGCCATCTCCGCAGCCATGTTCCTCAAGGAATTTGCCGGCGACACCCCTTGGGTCCATCTCGACATCGCGGGCTGCGCGTGGAACGAAGAGAAGAAGCCGTGGATCGCCTACGGACCCAGCGGCATCGCCGTCCGCTCCATTGTCGAATGGGTCCGCAGCTACTCCGCCTAGCCGCGCCACCCGTCTTTTGATTGCCATTCGCTTTTGCTTTTACGCGAAGCGTCGAGAACGGCACGAAGTGCACCTAGTAGACTCGAAGCACACATGGTTCGCACAATCCAACTCTCTCTCCAGGCCCGCCTCCAGGCCATCCTGCTCGCGAAGTACTCGATCACCCTCGCCCAGTTCGCAGTCGAGCAGCCTCCCAACATCGCTCTCGGCGAACTCGCCCTGCCCGTCGCGTTTGAACTCGCCAAACGTCTCCGCAAAGCTCCGCGAGCCATCGCCACCGAACTCGCCGCCGAGCTGAATGCCGATCTCAATCAACTCCCCGGTGTCGCCTCCGTCGAAGTCGCCGGCGCAGGTTACCTCAACATCCGTCTCGACCGCGCCGCCGCCGTCCGCGCCATCGCCGCCGACCGCCACGCCGACATTGGCGGTCCCGGCTTTCGCCTGGTCGAGCACACCAGCATCAATCCCAACAAGGCCGCGCACATCGGCCACCTGCGCAACGCCATTCTCGGCGACACCTTTCAGCGCCTGCTCCGCCCCGACGACTACAAGTCCGGCTACCAGGTCGGCGTGCAGAATTACATCGACAACACCGGCGTTCAGGTCGCCGACGTCGTCGTCGGTCTCGTCCACCTTGAAGGCCGCGACCTCAAGTCAACCCGCCGGCTTCTCGATGAGTTGGCTGCAGCCGGCCAACGCATCGACTTTTACTGCTGGGACCTTTACGCCCGCGTCAGCCAATGGTACGCAGGCACCGACAGCGCCCGCGGCGAGGGAGATTCAGACGATCCAACCCCGCCCGCGCCCACCGAACTCGCCCGCCGCAAGCAGATCCGTCTCGACACCCTCCACGCCCTCGAACACGGCGGCAACGAAACCGCCGCCATCGCCGACCTCATCTCCACCGCCGTCCTGCACCGCCATCTCGAAACCATGCAGCGCCTCTCCATCGAGTACGACTTCCTTCCCCGCGAGAGCGAAATTCTCAGCCTGCATTTCTGGGACGCAGCGCGCACCCTGATGCTCGACCGCGGCGTGCTCTACCTGGAAACCGAGGGCAAGAACAAGGGCTGCTACGTCATGCGCCGAGCCGGTAACGAAGCCGCGCCATCGGACAGCGAAGGCGACGGCCCCGACGAGGACGCAAAGGTCATCGTCCGCTCCAACGGCACCGTCACCTATGTTGGCAAGGACATCGCCTACCACCTCTGGAAGTTTGGCCTGCTTCCCGGCAAGGACTTCGGCTACGCCCGCTTCCACGAGTACCCAACCCACACCTGCTGGATCTCGACCGCCTCCGCAAGCGACCCTGCCGCACCGACCTTCGGCCGCGCGGATGCCATCTACAACGTCATCGACTCGCGCCAGAACGATCCGCAGAACAACGTCATCGCCGCTCTGCGCGGAATGGGATTCACCGATGCCGCCGACCACTACACCCACTTCAGTTACGAGATGGTGGCCATGACTCCGCGCTGCGCCATCGACCTCGGCTACACGCTCTCCGACGAGGACAAGCGGCGCCCCTTCATCGAAGTCAGCGGCCGCAAGGGCTACGGCGTCAAGGCCGACGACCTGCTCGACAAGCTCATCGCAGCCGCGCAGGCCGAGGTCGACACTCGCCACCCCGAACTCCCAGCTCTCGAACGCACCCAGATCGCTACCCAGATCGCCGTCGGCGCACTCCGCTACTTCATGCTGCGCTTTACCCGCAATACCGTCATCGCGTTCGACTTCAAGGACGCGCTCAGCTTCGAGGGCGAGACCGGCCCCTACGTCCAGTACGCCATCGTCCGTGCCGCCAACATCTTTCGCAAAGCCGGCGTCACCGAAGAGGCCGCGCTCGCCGCCATTGCCGATCTGGATCTATCCATCCTCAGCACCGAAGACGGCACCAGCCTGTGGGAGACCTGGCTGCTCGCCGCGCGCCTCACCCTGCTCATCGAACAGGCCATCGCAACCGCCGAACCCGCGTATCTCGCGCGTTACGCCTTCCAACTCGCGCAGCAGTTCAACAACTTCTACCACCGCCACCACATCCTCACCGAACAGGATCCCACCCGCCGCGCCTTGTTCCTTGCCACCGCCGCAGTCGCCCGCCGCGAGCTGGTCCGCGCGCTTGGCTACCTCGGCATCGAAGCCCCGCCCGTGATGTAAGTCTGCTCCTCCCTGGATCGTTTTCACCGTTGGCGCAGCCGCCTTGTCTTTGCTTCGTAGCCGCCTTGTCTTTGCTTCTAGGTAGGCCAAGGCTTTAGCCTTGGCATTCAACGCCAGCAAAGAAGCGGGCTTCAGCCCCTGGGGCAGGTTTCATCTGCCTGGCGACACAATCTTCCAACAATGATCTAGCGCTTGAACGAGAACTTCTTGTGCGCGAAGTAGCTGTAGCACGCAATCACAATCGAGTTCACCAGGCCGGCCAGGAAGGGCGCGTACTGGCGGATCACCTTGACATGCTCGAAGAAATGCGTCGCCGTAGGCAGAATCACCAGCCCCATCGGGAAGCTCACGCTGTACACCGCGAAGCAGCGCACCCACTCTCTAAAGTAATTGCCCTTGGTCCGGAAGACAAAGTGCTTGTAGCAGAGGAACGCCACCGTAATGCTCACCGGGGTGGAGATCGCGAAGGCAATATCGGCGATCAGCGGTTTGCCGCGGTGCGGCAGCAGATAACTTAGAACGATAACGCAGGCAGAGTAAAGAGCCAGCGAAAAGACGGTGTTGAAGACACCCACCATCAGGAAGCGTATTACTTCAGCGCCGGGCAGAGCGCGGCGAATCGCAGCAAATGGTCCCTCCGCCTGGGGGTCTGGCGGCTCATTCGGAGAGAGGTGGAAGCCGTGGCCGTGCCGGTCCTCAGTTTCAACCAGGGACTTTGGCTTATTCATCGGCAAGTCCCTCGCAGCCACCACAGTGGGGTGGATTCAGGACGGGCGCGGGTCTGGCTAAGGATAAAATGCATGCGAGTTGAATTGTACCGTCGCTAGCCGGCGTGAACAGTGCCTGCGCGGGCTCCTTCAGTTAGATTGAACTGAACGCAGGCCGGATGTCTGCCGCGGGCGGGTGTTCTTCTTTGGGCGCGCGCTATGCGGTGGCCATCGCCTTCTGCGTGACCGCCGCGAAGCTTTCATCGAGCAAGCGCAGCGCCTCATCCACGTCGGACTTGGCAATGTTCATCGCCGGCGACATGCGCAACACATTGTTGTACATTCCGCCTTTGCCGATCAGCAGGCCGCGCTCGCGGGCGGCTTCCAGCATCTCGTTGGCGATCGCCGCGGCGGGCTCCTTGGTCTTCGGGTCGGTCACCAGCTCCAGCGCCTGCATCAGGCCCAGGCCGCGCACGTCGCCGATCACAGGATACTTCTTCTTCAGCTCCAGCAGGCCCTCCTGCAGGTAGGTGCCCACCACGTCGCAGTTGCGAATCAGATCGTCCTCTTCGATCAGGTCGATCACCGCGGACGCGGTAACGCACGCCACCGGGTTCCCGCCGAACGTCGCGATGGTCGGGCCCTGGTAGGCGTTCGCGATCTCCGGCGTTGCCACCGTCAAGCCGATGGGAAACCCGTTCGCCAGCGACTTCGCCGCGGTCAGAATGTCCGGCTCGACCTCCCAGTGCTCGATGCCGAACCAGCCTTTGCCCGTGCGCCCCCAGCCGGTCTGCACCTCGTCCGCAATAAAATCTCCGCCGTACTTCTTCACGATGGAAAACGCCATCTTGAAGTACTCCTTCGGCGGCGTGATGAACCCACCCACGCCCTGGATCGGCTCGGCGATCATGCCTGCAATCGCGCCCGAGGTCGACGACTCGATCACCGCTTCGATGTCCTTGGCGCACGCAACCTCGCACTCGGGATAGGTTTTGCCCAGCGGACAGCGATAGCAATACGGGTTCATCGCGTGGACAATGCCGACCTGGTACGACGCTTTGCGCCACGAGGCAATTCCCGTCAGCGATCGCGTGATCGACGAGCGCCCGCTGTACGCATGGCGCAGCGCAATAATCTCCAGCCGTCCGGTGTGCATGCGCGCGGAGTCGATGGCCGTCTCGTTGGCCTCGGAGCCGGAGCTGGTGAAGAACGATTTCTCCAGCCGTCCTGGCGTAATCTGCGCAATCTTCTCCGCCAGCGCCGCCATCGTCTCATGCGGATACAGCGTGGAGGTGTGCCCCAGCTTGTCGATCTGCGCCTTCTGCGGGCCGGTAATGCGTGGGTTCGCGTGGCCCACGCCCACGGTCACGATGCCGCCGAAGAAATCCAGGTAGCGCTTCCCGTCCACGTCCCACACGTGCTGCATCTCGCCGCGCTCCAGCGGCAGCGGGTCCGCGAAATAGTTGGCTACGGCGGGGTAAACATATTTCTGCTTCTTGGCGACAATCTCCTTGCGGTCCATGCGGGCGCTATCCTCTCAGGCTCTGCGACAATCGCGTAAACAACTACTATACCCTGCCCTCCGCCCATTTTCTCCGGTCCGGCGTCACCGCTCGCCCCGCGCCCCGGCCCGGCCCCGCTACTTCTCCTTCGTCGTCTCCGCCGGCGTCATCTTCACCGTCACTTGAGCCGGCGTCGGAAGCTGCGTGTTGTCCCATCCCCCGCCCAGGGCCTCAATCAACTCGACCGACGCCGTCATCACCTGCGTGTGCAGCGTCGTTAGCGTCTCCTCGTCGGTCAGCAGCGTCTCCTGCGCGGTCACCAAGTCGATATATGGATCGATGCCCGTCTGGTACCGCGCCGTCTCCAGTTCAACAAACCGCTGTGCCGACTCCGCCGCCTGCTGCTGCTGCTGGATCTGTTGCGACAGAATACGCACGGTAGACAGATAGTCTTCCACCTGCTGGAACGCGCCCAGCACCGTCTGCCGGTAGCTGGCCACATCGGCGTTGTACACCTCGATGTATTGATTCACCGTCGCCCGGCGCAGCCCTGCATCGAACAGCGGTTGGGCCACCGATGCTCCCACCGACCAGAAGCGGCTCGGCCAGTTGAACAGGTTCCCGATCGTCGAGCTTTCAAATCCTCCCGTGGCGCTCAAGGTCAGCGCCGGATAGAACGCCGCGGTCGCCACCCCGATCTGCGCGTTGGCCGCGGCCATCACCCGCTCCGACGCCGCAATGTCCGGCCTGCGCTCCAGCAACTGCGAGGGCACGCCGATCGGCACCGCCGGCGGCGCGGCATTCAACGCCTTCACCGCAATGCTGAACGAGGAGGGGTCGGTCCCGATCAGCATCGCGATCGCATGTTCGTACTCCGCCCGCGCCACGCCCAGGTTGGTGGCAGCGGCCTGCGCGTTCTCCAGCGTGTTTTCTGCCTCCACCACGGAGATCTCCGTGCCCACCCCCGTCTCATACTGTGCGCGCGTGTAGTCCAGCGATTTCTGATCGTCGGCAATGGTCTGGTCCAACACCGCCCGCAGCGCATCCTGCCCGCGAATCTCGAAGAACGTAATCGCCAGCGTCGCCTGCTCGGTCAGCTTCTCATTCTCCAGGTCCGCCTCGCTCACCTGGGCGTTGTATTGTTCCTCGCTGATCTGGTTGCGGACCTTGCCCCACAAGTCCGGCGCCCACGAGGCATCCAGCCCCATCGTCGTCACCGAGCTTTCCTTGCCCGTGTTCGCCGTCGATGCGTTCGTCAAACTGCCCGAAGACAGCGAGCGGTTGAACGAGGGTGCGGCCGTCAGCGTCGGAAAAAGCTGCGCCCGCGCCTGCGCAATCAGCGTCCGCGCCTCCATGAAGTTCGCAAAATATACCTTGATGTTCTGGTTGTCGATGTTCAGCTTGTCTTCCAGCCCATTCAGCTCCGGGTCGTTGTAGATCTCCCACCACTTGCCGTGCAGCATCGCATCCTGCGGCTGCGCCACCTTCCAGTCGCCCGCGTTGGTCGATGGCGTCGGCGCCTCCTTGTACGCCGCCGGCGGCGCCTGTGCCATCGCCGGAGGCTGCTCGTACTTCGGGCCAACCCTGCAGCCGGTCAGCAATAGTGCCAGCCCGGAAGCAATTGCTGCGTACTGTCGGAAGCTGCTCATAGTCTTATGCATCCATCATTCACCAAGTTTAATCCCCTGCCGGCTCAGCCGCGCCCAGCTCCGCACTGAACGTGTCCCGCTGCTGTCCCGTCACCTTCGCCCGCAGCCGGTCAAGCGCCAGGTAGACCACTGGAGTCGTGTACAACGTCAGCGCCTGGCTCACCACCAGTCCGCCCACAATCGTGATCCCCAGCGGCCGGCGAAGTTCCGACCCCGTGCCCGTTCCGAACGCCAGCGGCAGAGCGCCAAACAACGCCGCCGAAGTGGTCATCATGATCGGCCGGAAGCGCAGCATGCAGGCCTCGAAGATGGCGTCCTCCGTACTCATTCCGCCATCCCGCTCCGCCTGCAACGCAAAGTCGATCATCATGATCGCATTCTTCTTCACAATGCCGATCAGCAGCACAATCCCGATAATCGAAATCACATTCAGGTCCTGCTTGAACATCATCAGCGCCAGCATCGCGCCAACGCTCGCCGAGGGCAGCGTGGAGATGATCGTCAGCGGGTGCACCAGGCTCTCATACAGGATCCCCAGCACGATATACACCGCCAGCAGCGCCGTAGCCACCAGCGGCAACTCGCTGTTCAGCGACTGTTGATACGCCAGCAGCGTGCCCGCGAAAGCTCCGCGCACCGTAGCCGGCGTCCCCAGCTTCTCCTGCATCTGGTCGATCGCCAGCGTCGCATCGCTCAGCGAGTAGCCGTTCGCAAGATTGAACGACACCGTCACCGACGGAAACAGCCCCGTGTGATTAAGTTGCAGCGGCGTCGTCCCTGCCTGCGCCTTTGCCACTGTAAAAATCGGCGAGTTTCCGCTCACGGTTGCTTCCGTGGGCGAAGTATGAAGGTACACATTCTTCAATCCGTCAGGACTTGCCCAATACTGCGGCGCCACTTCCAGCACCACGTAATACTGGTTCAACTGCGTGTAAATCAGCGAAACCTGGGACTGGCCGAACTCCGAGTAGAGCGCAGAATCTAGCGAGCTCGCCGTCTGTCCCAGCCGCGCCGCAGTCATCCGGTCGTAGGTCACCATTTGGTCCAGGCCGCCATTCTGCTGGTCGGAACTCACGTCCTGAAACCCCGGCAGCTTCGCCATTTCCTTCAGCAGCTTCGGTCCCCACGTCTGCAGGTCGTCTATATTGTCCGCCGTGATCGTGTACTGATACATCGCATTGCTGCCTCGCCCGCCGATGCGCAGGTCCTGCGACGCCTGCAAGAACGTCGAAGCTCCGGTAATCCGGTTCAACGGCGCGCGTAGCCGGTTGATCACGTCCGCCGCGCTGATATTCGTGGGGACCCTCTGGTTCAGCGGCTTCAGAATCACGAACACGTTGCCCGTATTGGTCGCGCCGCCGCCGCCCGTGAACCCAATCACATTTTGCACCGCCGGGTCCTTCATGATCACGTGCTGCACCTGCAGCAGCGTCGTGTTCATCGCCGGATACGAAGAGTCCTGCGGACCCCGCATACTCCCCGCCAGCGCGCCGGTATCCTGCTGCGGGAAAAAACCCTTCGGGATCTTGTACACAATCGCCACATTCAGCGCGATCGTCAGCCCCAGCGCGGTCAGCACCAGCGCCGGGTTGTCCAGCATCCAGCGCAGGCTCCGCCGGTAAAAACTCAGAATCCACTGGAAAAACCTCTCCGACTGGTTGTAAATAAGGCCATGCTTGCGATTGCGCTCGCTCTTCAGCAGGTGCGCGCACATCATCGGCGTCGTGGTCAGCGAGATCACCATCGACACCACAATCGCCGTCGACAGCGTGATCGCAAACTCGCGAAACAGCCGGCCCACAATGCCGCCCATCAAAATCAGTGGAATAAACACCGCGATCAGCGACATGCTGATCGTCATCACCGTAAAGCCGATCTCCCGCGCGCCCCGCAGTGTGGCCGCAAACGGCTCCATCCCGTCTTCAATGTGGCGCGAGATGTTCTCCATCACCACAATCGCATCGTCCACCACAAAGCCCGTAGAAATCGTCAGCGCCATCAGCGACAGATTGTCCAGCGTGTACCCGCACAGGTACATCACCGCAAACGTGCCGATCAGCGATGCGGGAACAGCCACCACCGGAATCAGCGTCGCCCGTGGGTTGCGCAGAAATACAAACACCACCAGGATCACCAGCCCAATCGAAACCAGAAGCGTTCTTTCCACCGTCCTGACCGACGCCTGAATCGTCGTCGTGCGGTCCATCACCACGGTCGTGGTAATGCCCGATGGAATCGATGCCTCCAGCGACGGAAGCTGCGCATAGACCCGCTGCACCGTTTCGATTATGTTCGCGCCCGGCTGACGAAAGATCTGCAGCGTTATCGCGCGCTTGCCGTTCAGGTAGCCGCCCGCGCGCACGTTCGACACCGAATCGATCACATCGGCCACATCCGACAGCCGCACCGCCGACCCGTTCTTGTAGCCGACGATCAGCGGCTGGTAGTCCGCGGCCCGGGATATCTGCCCGTTCACCACAATGTCTTCGCTCACATTGCCGTTGCTGATCTGTCCCCGCGCCAGATTCGTGTTCTGCAGCCGCAGCACCCCTTGCAGGCTGGCCATCGTCAGCCCGTAGCTCGCCAGCTTGTCGGGGTCCACCTCTACCCGCACCGATGGCAGCGCGCCGCCCCCGGCATTCACCTGCCCCACTCCCTGGATCTGCGAGATCTTCTGCACCATCACCGTGGAGGCTTCGTCATACAGCTTGTCCGGACCATACACGTCGGACGTCAGCCCGATCATCATGATCGGTGTGTCCGCCGGATTCACCTTGCGGTACGTCGGGTTGCCCGGAAGATTCGCCGGCAGATACGTCCGCGCCGCATTGATCGCCGCCTCCACATCGCGCGCCGCCCCGTCGATGTTCCGGCTCAGGTCGAACTGGATCGTGATCCCGGTCGAGCCCAGGCCGCTCGACGATGTCATCTCCGTCACCCCGGCAATGTGCCCGAGCTGCCGCTCCAGCGGCGTAGCCACTGAAGATGCCATGATCTCCGCGCTCGCTCCCGGAAGCCCCGCATTCACTGAGATCGTCGGAAAATCCACCTGCGGCAGCGGCGCTACGGGAAGCACCTGAAATGCAATCGTCCCCGCGATCGCAATCGCCACCGTCAGCAGCGTCGTCGCCACCGGCCGGTGGATGAACGGCGCGGAGATATTCACTTGTTCCCCGCCAGTCCCGCCCCGTCGGCTGCGGGTGAGAGGCCTTCCCTGCTCCCTGTCCCCTGTTCCCTGTTCCCCGCATTGCGCGAGAACCGGTGCGAAAGGTTGTCGAAGAAGATGTAGATCACCGGCGTGGTGTAGAGCGTCAGCACTTGGCTCACCAGCAGGCCGCCCACAATGGTAATGCCCAGCGGCCTGCGCAGCTCCGACCCAATCCCCGTCCCCAGGGCCAGCGGTATGCCCCCCAGCAGCGCCGCCATGGTCGTCATCATGATCGGGCGAAAGCGGATCAGGCAGGCATCGTAGATCGCATCGGTCGAGCTCTTGCCTTCGTGCCGTTCCGCCTCCAGTGCGAAGTCCACCATCATAATGCCGTTCTTCTTCACAATGCCGATCAGCAGCACAATCCCGATGATCGCCACAATGCTGAGGTCCTGCTTGAACAGGATCAGCGCCAGAAACGCGCCCACCCCGGCGGACGGCAGCGTCGACAGAATCGTAATCGGATGGATGAAGCTCTCGTACAGTACACCCAGCACGATGTACACCGTCACCAGCGCCGCCAGGATCAGCAGCGGTTCGTTGGACAGCGAATTCCGGAACGAGGCCGCCGTGCCCTGAAAGTCCGCCTGCAGGCTCGCCGGCATGTTCATGCTCTTCTGCAGGTTGTCGATGTTCGTAATGGCCGTGCCCAGTGACGCGTTCGGCGCAAGGTTGAACGAAACCGTAATCGACGGGAACTGCCCCTGGTGCGTGATCGAGAGCGGCTCCGTAATCGTCTCAAAGTGCGAGAACGCGCTCAACGGAATCGCATGGCTCGGCATCGAGCTGGTGGTTCCCGCCGAGTTGGCCCCGCTGGTCGCCGTGGTCGCGCCTGCCGTAAGCACGTGTGCCGGCGGCGCCAGCGTGTTCGCTGCCGGCGTGTATAGCGTGGACGCGGTCTGCGCATTCGTCCCCGCCGACGTCGACCCGTTCCCCGACGACGTCGAAGCCCCCGCCCCGGAGGTGCCCGCCGCCGCGTTGGCCTGGATAAAGATGTGGTTCAGCTTGTTCGGATCCAGCTGAAACTGCGGCTCCGCCTCCATGATTACATGGTACTGATTCAGTTGCGTATACATCGTGTTGATCTGCCGCTGGCCAAACGCGTCATACAGCGTCTGGTCGATGGTCGTCGGCGCAATCCCCAGCCGCGACGCCGTTACCCGGTCAATCACCAGCGACACTGCCAGCCCGCCCGTCTGCTGGTCCGTGGCCACATCCTCCACTCCCGGCAGTTGCTGCAGCTTCGTTACAAACAGGTTCGTCCACAGGTTCAGCTCATTCTGGTCCGGGTCCTCCAGCGTGTACTGGTACTGCGTGCGGCTCACCCGGTCATCCACCGTGATGTTCTGCACCGGCTGCATGTACAGCGTCACGTCCCCAATCTTGTCCAGCGGCGGCTCCATCCGCCGGATCACGTCGGCCGCGCTCAGGTCGCGCTGGTTCAGCGGCTTCAGGTTGATCGACATCCTGCCGCTGTTGGTCGTCGTATTGGTGCCGTCCGCGCCGATAAACGACGACACGCTCTCCACCGCGGGGTCTTGCAGAATCACGTTCACCAGCGCCTGTTGCTTCTTCGCCATCCCCTGCGAGCCGATCGTCTGCGGCGCCTGCGATATCCCCTGGATCACCCCCGTGTCCTGCACCGGGAAGAATCCCTTGGGAATGTAGTTGTACAGGAAAACCGTCAGCGCCAGCGTGCCCACTGCCACCAGCAGCGTCACCGTCTGGAAGCGCAGCACCACCTTCAGCGTCCTTCCATAAAACGCAATCATCGAATCGAACGCACGTTCCGAAGCCCTGAACAGGCGCCCCTGCTCCTCCTCCGGATTGTGCTTCAGAATGCGCGAAGCCATCATCGGCGTCAGCGTCAACGACACAATCGCCGAGATGATAATCGTCACCGCCAGCGTCACCGCAAACTCGCGGAACAGCCGCCCCACCACATCGCCCATGAACAGCAGCGGAATCAGCACTGCCACCAGCGACACCGTCAACGAAACAATCGTGAACCCGATCTGCTCCGCGCCCTTCAGCGCCGCCTGCATCGGCGTGTCGCCTTCCTCCAGGTAACGCGAAATGTTCTCCACCATCACGATCGCGTCGTCCACCACGAACCCCGTTGAAATCGTCAGCGCCATCAGCGACAGGTTGTCCAGGCTGTACCCCAGCATGTACATCGCGGCAAGCGTGCCCACCAGCGACAGCGGCACCGCCACGGCAGGAATAATGGTCGCGTACACGCTGCGCAGGAACAGGAACATCACCAGCACGACCAGCACAACCGTCAGCCCCAATTCAAGCTCAACGTCGTCGACCGAAGCCTGAATCGACGTTGTCAAATCGGTAAGCGTCGTCACCTGCACGCTCTTGGGAAGGTTCACCTCCAGTTGCGGCAACAGCCTCTTGATGCTGTTCACCACCGTCACCGTATTGCTTCCCGGCTGCCGCTGCACGTTCACAATGATCGCCGGCTTCTGCGTCGGCGCCGTCTTCCCCGTGCCCGCAAATCCCACCCACGCCGCCTGCGTCGTGTTCTCCACTCCATCCACGATCTTGGCCACGTCGGTCAGCATCACCGGCGCGCCGTCGCGGAACGCAACCACCACCTGCTTGTAGTCCGTGCTCGTCTGCAACTGGTCGTTCGAGTCGATCTGAAAGTCCTGGTGCGGGCCGTCGAAGTTCCCCTTCGCCGCATTTACGCTCGCGCTGCTCACCGCTGACCGCAGATTCTCCAGATCGATCCCATACGACGACAGCGCCGTCGGGTTCGCCTGGATGCGCACCGCCGGCTTCTGCCCGCCGCTGATGCTCACCAGCCCCACCCCGCTCAGTTGCGACACCTTTGGCGCCAGCCGCGTGTCCACCAGGTCCTCCACCTGCGACAGCGGAATCGCGTCCGACGTGACCGCCAGCGTCAGCACCGGAGCGTCGGCCGGGTTCGTCTTGCTGTAAATCGGCGGCGCCGGCAGGTTCGCAGGCAGGAAGCTCTGCGCCGCGTTGATCGCCGACTGCACCTCCTCTTCCGCAATGTCGATATTCAGGCTCAGGGTGAACTGCAGCACAATCACCGAATTGCCGCCCGAGCTGGTCGACGTCATCTGGCTCAGGCCTTGCAACTCTCCGCACTGCCGCTCCAGCGGGGCGGTCACCGTCGTTGCCATCACGTCCGGACTGGCCCCCGGATAAAATGTCAGAATCTGGATCGTCGGATAGTCAACCTCCGGCAGCGCCGACACCGGAAGCTGCGTATACGCGACAATGCCAACCAGCATGATCGCCGCCATCAGCAGCGACGTCGCAACCGGACGGAGAATAAAGGGGCGCGACGGACTCAAGGGGTGGTACTCCCACTGGGAGCTGCGCTCCCGCTTTTGCCTTTGCCTTTACCGCCGGCGCCGCCGGATGAACCGCTTCCGCCAGAGCCGCCATTACCCGCAGCCGCGGTCGAAATCGTAACCGGGGTCTTGTCTTGCAGCTTGTCGAATCCGCTGGTCGCCAGCACGTCGCCCGGATTCACGTTCGTCACCTGCGCCGTATCGCCATCGGTTACTCCCACCGTGATCGGTTGCTGGTGGGCCATGTTGTTCGTCAGCACATACACAAACGCCGCCTGGCCGTTATGCTGCACCGCCGCCGTCGGAATCAGCGTCACGCCATTCAACGTCTGCACCAGCAGCCGCGTGTTCACAAACTGGTTCGGAAACAGCGAAGAGTCCTTGTTCGCAAACTGCGCCCGCGCCTGCACCGTGCCCGTCGTCGTATCGATCTGGTTGTTCAGCGTCAGCAGTGTCCCCGTCGCCAGCTTCTTCACATCGTCGTGATCGAACACATCCACGGTCAGCTTGGCCTTCTTCCGCATCTGCGGCACCACCTGCCCCAGGCTGTCTTCCGTAACCGTAAACACCACCGTGATCGGCGTGATCTGCGTAACTACTGCCAGTACCGTGCTTCCATTCGCCGAAACCACGTTCCCCGGATCGACCACGCGCAGCCCCACCCGCCCCGTAATCGGCGAAACAATGTGGCAGAACTCCACCTGGATCTGGTCATACTGCACCGTGCCCGTGTCGTTCTTCACCGTCCCCTGCTCCTGGTCGACCAGCTTTTCCTGATCGTCCAGCGTCTGCTTGGGAATCGCGTTCCGCGCCCACGCCGCCTGGTACCGGGCCAGGTCCATCTGTGCCTGTGCCAGCAAACCCTGGTCCCGCTCCAGCACCCCTTGCGCCTGCAGCAGTGTCGCCTGGTACGGCCGCGGATCGATGTCGACCAGCGCGTCGCCTTTCTTCACCATCTGCCCCTCGGTAAAGTGCACCGCCGTCACGATCCCGTTCACCTGGCTGGTAATCACCGAGGTATAAACCGGGGTCACCGTGCCAATGCCGTCGATATACACGCCGATGTTCCCCTGCTTTGCGGTGGTCGCGGTCAGGTTCACCGCCGCTCCAGCCGCGCCCCGCCGCCCCGTCGCCGCGCTCTGGCTTTGTTGCCTCTGGCGTAAAACCAGGAAGAACCCCGCCGCGAAAAACAGCAGCAGCGCAATCCACATAACCACACGAACTCCCTTGCGCCGCGGTTTCTTCGGCTCAGTCGAGGAGGAAAGTTTGGATTCGGGATCGCTATCGGCCTGTGGATGCTGATTTGGTTCAGGTTGCAATGCTTTCTCCTGTCGAAGCACGGAGGGCGGGGCTTTCCCTGCGCAACTTGCGGCTACTGGAGTTTGACGAACTAACCCCGCTGTTTAGTTGCAAAAGCCTGGTTCCACGGTTCCCGGTCATACGGGCAAAGGACAATTCGCGTTGCTCTCCACCCATCATATCTCAGGTCGACAGCCCCTTTGTCTCGTCCCTCTCATGCGCTCAACCCCCATTGCGGTTGTCCCTCGCTGCCCGTTTACCGCCCTACCTCAACCATCCGCGGCACCGTTCGCGCCCCCGCGAACAGCAGCACCGTCGCCATCACCATCGTCACCAGCGTCAGCCCCAGACCCGTCGCCAGCGTCGAGCGGTCGCTCACCATCCCAATCAGCCGCGGCGACGGCGTGTCTCCCAGCGCATGAATCAGGAAAAGTTCGATCGCGATCGCCGTCGCCCGCACCGCTGCCGGCACCGCGTTCACGATGGCCGCATTCAGCGGGCCCGTCCCCAGAAAAATGCAGAACATGGCAACGCCCAGCGCCGGCAGCATGGTCGCGCGCGGCCCAAAAAAGCACACCACCCCAAACGGGACCGTCAGCAGCGCCGACCACGCCGAGATCAGGTACAGCGCGCGATGGTTCGTCCGCAGCCACAACTGCGCCAGCCATCCTCCAAACGCCGTTCCGCCCAGCCCCGCGCCCGCCGTAATCGCCCCCAGGGTCAACCCCACCGTGTTCGGCGAGAAGCCCGACCGCTCCAGAAAGCTCGGCATCCACGCCGAAATCCCGCCCAGCGAAAACGTAATCGCCGCCATCCCCAGCGTCGCGTACAGATACGGAGGATTCCGCCCCAGCGTCCTCCATGCCGTCTCGATCACATCCATCAGGCGGGCAATCGGACTCCGAATTCCTGTTATCTCCGCGTCGATCGCCTCGTCCAGCCGCCGGTTCACTCCCGTATCCGACGCGCCTCGCCGCGGCTCCCGCATCCAGAAAAAAATCAGCACCGCAATCAGCAATCCCGGCGCCGCCGACACATAAAACGGCATCCTCCATCCCCACCGTGCCCCCACAATCTCACCAACCAGATACCCCAGCGCCGCGCCCACCGGGATCGCCGTGTAGAAAATTGTCAGCACCCGGTTGCGGGCCTCCTCCGGGTAAAAATCCGCCAGCAGCGCCGGCGCATAGATTCCCAGGCTCGCCTCGCCAATCCCCAGCACCGCGTGGCGCAGCAGCAGCGAGTCGAACGCATGCACCGTTCCCGTCAGCACGTTGATCGCGCTGATCAGCAGCGCGCACCCAATGATCAACGGCTTCCGCGCGAACCGGTCACCCAGCCACCCCGTCAGCGGCGCCGCGCACATATAAGTCAGAAAGAACCAGAAGGTAATCGAACCGATCTGCGCATCGCTGACGTGAAACTCGCGCTTCACCTGCTCCTGCACCCCCGGCAGAATGTACCGGTCGATGTAGTTCACAAAATTCAGCGCCGTCAGCAGCACCAGCGCCGTCGTCGCTCCCGCCACCGACGGAATCGGAAGCCCACCCCTGCGCTCTCCTGAAGGTTCGCCTGCCATCACTCGCCGAGCATAGCAGGCAGCGCACACAGACCGCTCGGCGCGCCTCGTTAAGGGCACGGCTGGTAGCCCAAGGCTTTAGCCTTGGGTCTCCGTGCCGTAAAAGCCACATAATCATTCCGGCTTTAGCCGCTGAGGTCACTGTTTGTGGCCAGCCTCTACTTCACCACCGGCCGCGGCCACGTCGCCTCCACCACCGTCGCTATCCCACCCCGCGGCCTGAAGTCTCCCACCACCTTCGCCCACACCGGGTCGCACGACTTCACCACGTCATTCAGAATCTGGTTCACGATGTTCTCCTGAAAGATCCCCAGGTTCCTGTACGTGAACAGGTACTCCTTCAGGCTCTTCAGCTCCATGCACAGTTCGCGCGGCATGTAGCGGATAGTGATCCGCCCAAAGTCCGGCAGCCCCGTCTTCGGGCACACTGATGTGAACTCCGGATCATCCACCAGAATCTCGTACGCCGGAAACTGGTTCGCCCAAGTATCTATCGAAGGAAACTTCGCATCGAGGCCCGCGGCCGCGTGCTCGTCAGTGTAGCCCGTCTTCTGGGTGTGCATCGCCCTATTCTAAATGCCCGCGCGCACCCAACCGCTAGTCGTGCCGCCCCAGAGTCGGCCGGTCGTCGCCCGAGTTCGCAGGATTGTTCGGATCGTTGTTGCTCCCGCCCACCCGTCGCAGCGTCGGCTTGTTGCCGTTGTCCTTGTCGTTCAGCTTGCGCTTGTTCTCGATCCGCGCCAGCCGCGCCTTGATGTCGTCGAACTCGCTGGTCGTCACCACATAGTCCGGCTTGGCCGGCATGATCGTCGCAATCTCTTCCTCCGAGTGCGCAATCCGGTCCGGCGTCTGCGGGTGGTCGGCGAAAACCTTCGCGATCGCGCCCGGCTTGTGCTTTTCCAGCGCGTCAATCTTCTCGAAGAACTGGATGAACGCCTGCGGATCGTACCCCGCCTTGTACATGTACTGCAAGCCCAGGTAGTCGGCCTCCGCCTCGTGCTCGCGCGAGAACTCCAGCAGGCTCATCGGTATCGCGAACTGCGCAGCCTCGTAGATGCCGTACCCCGTCCACGTCCCGTAGGTCACGATCATCAACGGGATCGACCCGATCTCAAAGTAGTTCATGCGCGTCAGTTCGCGCGCCGCGTGGTGTGCGCACACGTGCGCCGTTTCATGCGCCATCACCCCGGCCAGTTCGGCCTCTTCGTCCGCCGCCATAATCAGCCCCGAGTTCACGTAGAAGAATCCGCCCGGCAGCGCCATCGCATTAATCTCGTCAGAGTCGATCACCTTGATCGTGAACGGGACCTTGCAGTCCGAGTTCTTCACAATGTTTTGCCCCACGCGGTTCACGTACTCCGTCACCACCGGATCGGTCACCAGGTGCGCCGACTTCTCAATCTCCATCGAGTACTGCTTGCCCATCGCAATCTCGGAGTTCACTGAGTACCAGTTGCCCACCCCGCGGCAGCCGATGCACCGCGTCCCCACCGCGTCCACATCGTCCTCGCTACCCTTTTTGATGTGCGGGTCCAGCGCCTCGCCCGGAGACGGCAGCGCATCGCTCTTCGCGGTTGTGGCATCCGCCTTCGCATCGGCCTTGGCGTCGGTCGAACTCCCTGCCCCGCCCTTATCCCCGCTGCTCTTGTCGGTGCTGGTCTGGCTCGCACCCGCCTGGTCCGACCCATTGCTCGCTGGCGTATTGCTCGGAGTAGAGTTGTCGTTCGGTACCCCGAACTGCGGCCGGTCCGAGCTGTTGCCCGTCCCGCTCGTCTGGCTGCCCGTCGTGGCCGCCGGAGCGCTCGCCGGAGCGTTCTGCGCCGCCGGCTGCTGCGAATTGCCCGGTGCCGTGGCCGCCGGTGCAGTCGAAGTCGAAGTCGGAGTGGACTGTTGAGCGAATGTGCTCGTCGCGAAGGCAAGCCCAGCGACAGCAAACAGGGCGGCAAGGCCGAACTGGATTCGTGAACGCATGTTCTTTCTCCGGACAGGCCGCGCACCCTGCATACGGGCGCAGCTCAGCACTTCATTAGACGAAGTATGCGCCTTTCCGTTTACCTTTACCAGACTCCGCCCAACCATTCGGCCGCGCCATCGCCTGCCCCAACTCCGAACTCTCTCTTTTTGCTCTGTGTGCTCTGTGATCCGCTTTCGCTCTCGCCCAGCCGGTCACCCGTAACCCATTCACCCCACAAGGGATACCGCGCACACCCTCACCAACTGCTGTACTCGCTCCCGTCCATCGCCGTCTTCTGCGTGCACGAGTGCACATCGTAGATGCCCCCCGAATCCGTCTCGTCGATGCTCCCCAGCGTGTCCGACTGGGTCGTTATCCAGCAATCCGTGCTGTTCGCGAACGGCTCTTTGGGGATGGCCCGTATGTACCCCCCCGTTACCAGGTCGTCTAGCGTCTGCGGAGCCTTCTCCTTGTCCACCGTGTACGAGCCGATCGCATCCCGCAGCACCCGCAGGTCCGCCTTCAGCACCGCTTCCTTGGCCGCCACCACGTTGCGCGTGTACGAAGGAATGGCCATCGCCGCTAGCGTCGCAATAATGATCATCACGATCATCAGCTCCAGCAGCGTAAACCCGGCCTCCACCGCGTTCTCCGCAGACCGGCGCGAGCCCGTCTCCGCCGCCTCGAACCTCGAACCTCGAACCTCGAACCTGGTCACCATGTGCTGTACTTCGTCCCGTCGATTGCTGTGCCCTGGCTCTTGCTATACACGTCGAACACGTTTTGCCCGCCCCACGAATCCGTATCCGCATCGTCCTGATTCGAACGCATCCCCCACTCCGTCGACTTGGTCATCGGGTCCATCGGAATCGCGCGCAGGAACCGCACCTTCTTGGTCTGAACGTCCACCCCGTCCACCAGAGTCTGCAGGTCCGGCGGATACCCCATGCTGTCGGCTTTTATCTGGATCCCGCCCTTGTCGGCCGCGTCCTTGTACCGGTCGATGGCGTCGCGCATCTCCCACAGCGCCCGCCGCAGTTCGCGTTCCTTCTCCCGCTTCACCTGGAATCGCGCCACCGGCACTGCCATGGTCGCCAGAATCCCGACAATCGCTACCGTAATGATCAGCTCAACCAGCGTCAACCCGGCCTCTGGTACAAGACGCAAGCTCCCAGGCGCCAGGTTCCCACCTCGAACCCCGAACCTCGAACCTCGAACCTTGATCATCCGCACCTCATTTCACATGCACCACGCCCTGCGTACCCACCGCGGGCAGATTGGCCTGGATGCTGTTCTTGGCGCCGACCTTCACCAGCGCGATGTTCGTGTCTCCGGCGCCGATCGCCTTGAACGTAAGCGTGCACACCTGGCCGTCTCCATTCACCCCGCCGACGCCCGGCGGGCGCGAGGCCGTAATCGTCACCAGCCCATTGCCGTCATCGCGGTGCACCAGCGCCACCGGCTGGCCGTCGCCGCCCAGCAGGCCCCCGGCTTCCACGTTCACCAGTTGCAGCACCTTGGGATCGAACCCGACCTGCAGCGGAACTGAGAAAACGTCGTGCCCGTTCGTCAGTACCACCGACGCGGTAAACGTGCTCCCCAGCGGCTGCGTCGAATTCGGCGGCGCTACGGCCAGCGACACCGGCTGCAGCGACGCCGAAGCTGCCGCATTGCTCGCTGGTGCCGGCACGCCCGGCGTAATTGGTGGCGGAGCAGCGCCCGGCGTGGGCGGCCTTGGCGGCAGCGCCTGTTGTGCCATCTGCTGCGCCATCGCGTTGGCTGCATTGGCGGCCGTAGTCGGGCTGCCAGCCGGTGCCGGCGCAACCGGCGCGCTCTCCGGGAACAACCTGTCCAGCGGCGTCTCCGACGGACGCAGCTCGATGTTCCCCAGCGTCCCGGTATCGATCGCGCGTGTGTTCACCGGCGTCAGCACCGACTCGCGCACGATGTGCGGGATCAGGATGAACACCACCTCGTCCTGCTCATTCTCTTTATAAATCGACCCGAAAAAGTACTTCAGAAATGGAATCTCCGACAGCCCCGGCGTCCCGCTGTTGGTATAGGTGTCTTCTTTTTGCAGGATCCCTGCCAGCAGGCACGGCTCGCCGTCCCGCAGTTGCAGCGTCGTCGAGCTTTCGCGCTGGCCGATGATCGGCTCCGTCACCCCTGAGATCGTCACTGAGCCGCTCTGCGTGGAGTTGGTCACGTCCAGCTTCAGCGACACCTCGCGATCCAGATGGATGGTCGGCGTCATATCGATGGTGACGCCAATATCGATGTAAGTGAACTGCGTCTGCACGCCGATTCCCGCCGTAATCCCCGTCGCTGCCCCGGCCGAGTAGGAGCCGGTCGCCACCGGAATCCTCGACCCGATCTTCATCTTCGCGTTCTGCCCGTCGGTCGCCCGGATGCTCGGATTCTGCAGCACCCGCGTGTCCGAGTCGCTCAGCAGCGCGTTCACCGTGCCCCCGCCCAGCGACACCGAAAAGTTGGTCGCGTTCAGGTTGCCCAGCGTGTTCAGCGTCAGGCCGCTGGTGGCAGGCGTGCTCGTGCTCGACGACGTGGTGGAGCTGGTCGTGCTCGAGTTGTAGTTGCTGGCCTGCGGCGTCAGCCCGAACGACTGCGGCAGCGTAATCCCCAGGTTCCGGATCTTGTCCCGGTTCACCTCCAGGATCGCAACATCCACCACCACTTCGGCCTTCGACCGGTCGAAATCGTTCAGCAGCTTCTCCGCCAGCAGCAACTGTTGCGGCGGAGCGCGCACCACAATCGCTCCCTGCGAAATCACCAGGTACACCTTGTCATCGGGGGACAGCACATTCCGCAGCGCTGCCACCACTTCGTTGGCGTCTGCCTGCTGCGCCGCATTGGTCAGGAAAAACGTCTGCACCGCAAATTCATCCAGATCGTGGTGCTTGCTGGTCGTGTTCGCCGCCACAAAAATCGTGTCCGCCGTAATCGGCTTGTAGAACGTCCCCGCAATCGTTCCCACAATCCGCAGCGCATCCCCCAGGCTCACATTCAGCAGGTCCACCGGGATCCGCTTCGACTGGTAGTCGGGATCGAACAGCACGTTCAGGCCGGCCAGCTTGCCGATCGCCGTGTAGATGTCCTTCGTGTCCCCCACCGTGCGCAGCGTCACCAGGTCGTTGGACACCGGCTTCAGCGTAACCGGCCCGGAAACATCGCCCACATCGCGCAGCACCGCGTTCGATTCAGCCGTCCCCGGCGGTGGCACCGCCGGCGCGCCGGTCGACCGGTCCTGCCGCTGGGTGATCTGGATCTCCTGCGCCGCCGCCTCGTTGCCCGGATCGATCTGCAGCGCCCGCGTGAACTGGTTCAGCGCCCCCGCAATATCTCCGCTCTGCCGCAGCACCCGGCCGCGATCCACGTGTTGCGCCGCTGCCTGGAACCGCATCCGGTCCAGCCGCTCCGCGTAGCGCATGTCCTTCAGGTCTTTGTTGTGCGCCTTCAGGTAGTCTTCGTAGGCGGTGTCGTAGTCCTGGCGCAACTCGGCCGCCTGGCCCCGCTTGTTCCAGGTGCTGGCACTCTGCGCCCGCGCGGCCGGCCCAAATGCCGCTCCCGCCAGCAACACCAACAATCCCGCGAGACCGGTTCGAGCCAAAGACGTAGAGAGCCTTGATGTCAACAATGGGAACCCGCGAGTCATGCCTGTGTGTTGTGCGTCCTTTGCACCGAATCTGTGTGCCGGTCGGACGGCGCTTCGCCCGCCCTTCAGCCCACCCTCTGCGTAAGCTGGTAGCGACGGCAAACCATCCGCCTGCCCAGATCCGTCCGATGCTGTCTTTCGTGCCCGGCAGTCGAATTCACTAGACTGGCCGGACTCTGGCGATTGTAACATTTGCATCACGTTCAAGCCCCTCGAAATGTGCTTCCCTTGCAACTCCCCGCACGTCGTTTCCTTTGCTCCTGGTCCTGGCAGCTATGGTCCTTTGTTGGTTAGACGTTGCCCATCCCCACAGGTGAGTCGCCCCGGTTCCCTCATGTTAAACTCAGATGGCGGTCAGTTTCATTTTGTCTCGTTAAGATGGCGGGTCAGTCTGATTTTGTCTCGTTAACGGCACGGCTTCAGCCGTGCCGTAAGCGCCCATTTGCGAAAAGGGGCTTGAGCCCCTGAGGTCAGGTTTGTCCAAACTGCGCGCTCCCAAAACTTGGGCGTTCGGATTCGCACCATTCTCCGCTCCCGTCTCCGCCTCCGCCGCCCTTCCCGCCATGCCCAGATCGCTCTCCAATCCGACCGTCGCCGCGCCGCCCAAACCCACTGCCAAGCCGAAGGACCGCGACCCCGTCGCCTCCGGCCAGCGCGACGCCGCCTACAACCGCGCCGCCAGCCACAACTACGCCCTCTCCGACCGGTTCGAGGCCGGCGTCGCCCTCCGCGGCACCGAGGTCAAGTCCATCCGCGAGGGCAAAGCCAACCTCAAGGACGCCTACGGCCTGCTCAAGGACGGTGAGTGTTTCCTGCTCAACGCCCACATCGGCCCCTTCTCCCATGGCAACGCCATGAACCACGACTCGCTGCGCACCCGCAAGCTGCTGCTGCATAAATCCGAGGTCCGCAAGCTCGAGGTTGCGTCCCGCCAGAAGGGCTTCACCCTCATCCCCACCCGCCTTTATTTCCGCAACGGCCGCGTCAAATGCGAACTCGCCCTCGCCAAAGGCAAGCAGGAGTGGGACAAGCGCGCCACCGAACGCAAGCGCGAAGCCGACAACGAAGCCCGCGCCGCCGTCGCCCGCAGCCAGCGCCGCTAACCCCTCTCGACCGCAGTCTCCGCCTCACCAACTCTTAGAAGGCGTCATCTCGACCGAAGCCGCAGGCGGAGTGGAGAGACCCCCGCATTTGCTTTCCCGCCGAGCAACCGGGCCCCCAGCGAACTTGCTCGTTGGGATGGTCAAAGCTCGGCACCGGAGGGAGCAGGCGCCTCGTAGCCCAGGGCTTTAGCCCGGAACCCACAATCTACTGCAAAGGCGCAGCCGCAGGCGGATCAGCTACCGGGGCCGCCTCCACCGGATCGCCCCCAGGCAAATGCCCCGGTCCGCCCTCCAGGTCATCCACATTGAAAACCACCGCGTCCTTGGGCAGCTTCATCCGTCCCTTGGCCAGGTACGCCACCACCACCGCCCCGGTCAGCTCCGGACTCAGCACCGCCATCGGTAACAGATACTTCTTGCTCTTCACCAGCGACTCCGCCACTCCATCCACCGGATGGCTCCGCGCCACGCTCCCCCGCACCTGCGGAATCACGAACGCCGACATCTCCAGTTCGGGATGCTTCTGCCCATACTTCACCAGCGACTTCGCCACCTGCTTCGGAGTCGTCATTCCCAGGTCCGCCACAATGCTGCGATGGATCGCGTGCGGCAGATAAATATTCAGCACCACCCGCGAAAAATCCGCGCAGTTGTGGAAGAACGCGTTGAAGTGTCCTTTATTCCTCCGGTCGTTGAAGATCGCGATAAACCGCGCATCCTGCTCGTCCGTGCTCGTCACCTGAAAGCCGTGAATGGTCCGGTCGTATGCCGATCCCACCAACTGCGTCCAGTCGCCGTCCGGCATCCCGCCATTCTTGTCGTCCGGTGCCAGCATCTCCAGGTGCTCCCGCCGGTACGCATCCCTCAGTGCAGCCACCTCCGCCTTGTCCACCCACACCGGGACCGCGCTCGCATCGTCCACCGAATACAAATAAGGAATCAGCGGAATCGCAATCCAGTCGTATCCCCCAATCCGGTGGTAGCGGCTGATCACCACGCCAAACTCGCCCGGCTCGCACGGCCGCAGCTCGATCGGCGACGCCGCGCAAATATGGTTCAGATACACCGCCGCATGCCCGGTCGGATCGAACGCGCCCAGATCGCCGTAAGGTTCTTCCATCAGCAGCGCCACCGACGCGCCCGCGCTCGCCGCCCCCGCCAGCAGCAACACCAGCACCGCCCCTGCACGCCCCAGCCGCCGGCCCCAGGCGCAAGCCCGCCGCATACCCCGGACACGGCTCTCCTGTTGGCTGTTCTTTTGTCCGCTCATCTTCATAGCGTTAATGGGTTCACTAGGTTTCTCGCCGTTCGCGTTCGCCCTTAAAGCAAAACCGCTCTGCACCTGCCCCACTCTACATTCGATGCATCCCTGCTTCGGCAAAAGCCCGAATTCCAAGCCGGCCCTCAAATGCTGTTATTTTGCCGCACGTTGGAGGTGAAAACCCGGCCCGCGTCCCAAGGTTGCGCCAAATTACCGCCCAGCAGCTCCCCGCGACGTCATAACCCACGCGCCGTCATATCCCCATTTTGCCGTCATTCTGAGCCGATTCTGGCTCAGAATCTCCGTCGTTCGCTCGCTGGCAATCCGCCGGCCCTCGCGCAGCGTCCAGAACCGCACGAAATGCTCATTGCGGTTTCGCCGACTGCTGCTGTTGCTGCTGCATTCGCTGCAACTGTTGGAAGATATCCTGCGGCGTCTGCACGGCGCCCGGCGGCGTCTGCGCGGTACCCGGCGTCGCCGTCGGACTCGCCGCATCCGCGGCAGGTGTCGGAGCTGCTATCGCCTCTACCGGCGGCGGAGCAGGCGGTGGCGCTTCTTCTCGCCGGTCATCGTCGTCTCGCGCTGGCTGATCGTCGTCCAACCCCAGCGCATTCGGATTCGGCGGCGTCGGGCCGCCCTGCCGCTCCGTCAGGATCAGTTCCGCCGGCGCTTTCGCTGCGGTTTCCCGCAGCAGCATGTTGCTGCCTGTCCCATCCAGCAGGCTCGCCAGTATCTCCGCAGCCGGCGCCGGACCATACTTGCCAAACACCCGCTCATCGGTCACCCCGCCCGTGATCTTCATGCCCGTCTGCCGGCTGATCTCGCGCAGAATCTGGTTCAGGCTGGAGTTGTCCGCCGTAATCTGCAGCATCCCCCCCGAGTACACCACCTGCGCCCGGTGCTCGGTCCCCCCAGCCGCCGTCGCGCTCGCCTGCGGCCCAGCGGAACTGGTCGCCGCCGGCAGCGCCGTCGGGCTGGTCGCGGGCAGCGTCGACTGCGCACCCACCACTCCGCCTCCCAACCACAGCAGTAGTGCGAACCAACGCGCTGAATTCATCGATTGCATGCCTATACGCTATAGGACGCGCCCCGCCCCCGAAAGTACCCCCCAGCATACTCCTCCCCACCGCCCATCCTTTGGTTTTTCATTCCCTTTTGCTTGTCCTTCCCTTTGTTTGTCCTTCCCTTTGTTTGTCCTTCCCTTTGTTTGTCCTTCCCTTTGGTTTGTCATCCCCTTTGGTTTGTCATTCCCTTTGGTTTGTCATTCCCTTTTGTTTGTCATTCCCTTTTGTTTGTCATTCCCGCAGGGAATCTGCTTCTGCTTCTGCCTTGTCATTCTGAGCGCAGCGAAGAATCCCCGCATTTGCCTTTGTCTTTGCTCCCAGGCAACCCAAGGCTGGTACCCCGAGGCTTTAGCCTCGGGCCAACGCTCTGCCAGCATCGCCACTTTTGAAATACACCGCCTTAGAGTACCCCGAGGCTTTGGCCTCGGGTCTCACAGCTAACACTAACTGAAAAGGGCTTTAGCCCCTGGGGCATGCTTTCTCCTCCCCCTGTACTAGACTGGAAACCAATATGAAGCGGCCCTTCAAAGATCCGAACTGCAAACGCAAACCCGCAACCGCCCTCGCCCTGCTTGCCTTCGCCCTCCTCGCCGCAGCCCCCATCCTCCCCGCCGAAACCTGCACTACCCAGTCCGCCCTCGATCAACCCGTCCGCCTCGATCTCGCCGACTCCGCCCGCACCTTCGCCACCCTGGTCCAGTCCAACGACACCGCATTGCTCCGCACCATCTCCGTAGCCGAGGTCGTCAAGGACTTCAACGGCCTCCAATATCTCGTCGCCTCCACCGCGCCCAAGCTCGCCGGTGGCGTCATCACCGTCGAGCAGGTCTACCTGCTCGATGCCACCGCCCTCAAGCGCAACCCCGACGGCTCCGCCTCCGACGCGCAGTTCTTCTGCTCCCTCAACCGCTCCACCATGGAAGCGCAGTTCACCATCCCTGCCCTGCCTCCCGGCATGTATGGATTTGCCATGGTCGCCGTCGCCCCTCCGCCCGGCGCATCCAGGCCCGACCCCTGGCGTCTCTCCTTCCTTCTGCGCCAGGAGCAGGGCAAGTGGCTGCTCGCCGGCTTCTATCCCAAGCCCCTCACCGCCGCCGGCCACGACGGCCTCTGGTACTGGACCCAGGCCCGCCAACTGGCCGCCGCCAAGCAGCCCTGGAATGCGTGGCTCTACTACCAGGCTGCCCAGAACCTCCTCACCCCGGCCGCCTTCGTCTTCAGCACCCACCTCGACAAACTCCAGACTGAGGCCGCAGCCGCCGCCCCGCCCGCGCTCTCCGAAGGCGTCAGCGTGGACGCGCCGCTGGTCGTCAAGGGCGCCGACGGCGTCGAGTATCACTTCACCGGCCTCGGCGTCGATGACTCCCTCGCCCAGTCCAGCCTCGATATCGCCGTCCATCTCCACGTCGACGCCGCCCTCGCCGATCCCGCCGCCGCCCGCAAGCGCAACAGCGACGCCGCCGCCGCCCTGCTCGCCGCCTATCCCGAAATGCGCAAGCCCTTCCACGGCGTCTGGGTCTTCGCGGAAACCGCCGGCCAAAACCCCTTCGCCACCGAACATCCCATGGCCGACATCAAATAGCGCCCTCGACAACTCACCAGCCACTAGCCCCTTACCACGCGCATCCCGCGGGATGCTATCTTGGAAATCGCTCGGGATTTCCTTTCGGTTGCGCCGCGCCGGTTTTCTCTCGCCCGCGCCAAGCCGCGCAATCGCAGGTTGCGAAGTTCCGCATCTAAACAGAAGTTCTTGCAAACGATTCATCGGAGCTGCTGGCTTGCCAGGGATCAAGGAAGCGGACGCAACAGAAAGAGCGGCGATGGTCAAGACGGCGAAGCCGGAAAAGCCACTGAGTCAGGCGATCCGCGAGCGGCGCGCAACTCCCAGCTTCGATGGCGCGCCCATCCCCGCCGAAGACCTGCGAAAAATCCTCGACGCCGGCCTCAGCGCTCCCAGCGGCTACAACATGCAGCCCTGGCGCTTCATAGTCGTCCAGTCCGAAGACCAGAAAAAGCGCCTGCGCTCCGCCGCCTACAACCAGGGCAAGGTCGAAGAGGCTTCCGCCGTCATCGTGGCCTGCGGCGACGCCGACGGCTGGCGCAAGGACCTCGACCTCATGCTCTACCAGGGCCTCGAAGGCGGCATGCCCGAGAGCTACGCCGACCAGGCCCGCAGCAACATCCCCAACTTCCTCTCCCACTTCAATTCCGACGAGATGCACGGCTGGCTCAACAAGATGGTCATGATCGCCGTCACCCACATGATGCTGATGGCCGAAGTCATGGGTTACGACACCGCTCCCATGGAAGGCTTCGAGCAGGAAAAGGTCCACGAAGTCCTGCGCCTTCCGCTCAGCTACTGGGTGGTCGCGCTGCTCGCCATCGGCCACCTCAAGGGCCCCGACAAGTTCAACGGCGGCCGCTTCGACCTCCGCCACACCGTCTTCGCCGAAGAATTCGGCAAACCACTCAAATAGTATTAGCAGCGGGCTTTAGAGAATGCTGAAAAAGTCCGTTTTGCTTAAGGGCGCGGATTTATCCGTGCCGTAAAAAGCAGCAAAATCATCGCGGCTTCAGCCGCTGAGGTTGGCGCGAGTTGGCTGGCCAGGCATCATAAGACGCGGGCGGCCTAGAAGCCCTCTGCCCCCTACTCCGCGCCCCACTCATACGCCCCCGCCTGCCGCAGCCCCACATGCGCCAGCACCCTATCCACAAACTGCCTTGCCATCTCGGTCGTATCCTGCGGCAGGTTGTACAGCGTCGGCATCACCGGAAAGATCGTCGCCCCCGCATCCGACGCGAGCTGCATGTTGCGCAGGTGAATCCGGTTGAACGGCGTCTCCCGCACGCACAGTACCAGCCGCCGGCCTTCCTTCAAACACACATCCGCCGCCCGCTCGATCAGGTTCGATGCCATCCCATTCGCAATCCCCGCCAGCGTCCCCATCGTGCACGGCAGCACAATCATCCCGTCCGACCGGTAGCTTCCGCTGGCAACATTCGCGCCAATGTCAGCCTCCGCGTGCTGCGCAATCTTCGCGCCCTTGCCTTTCGCGCCCAGCAGCTTCGCCACCAGCCCATTGCGCCCGCTCAGCCCCAGCTCTTCCGCAAACACCCGCAGCGCCGCCTCCGACGCGATAAAGTCCACCCTGCCCACGCGCGCATCCGCGTCCAGCGCCCGCAGCATCTCCGCCGCAAACACCGCCCCGCTTGCCCCCGTCACCGCAAGCGTAAGTCTCATTGTCGAACTGGAATCGGTGGAATCGGAATCTGCCGACTTGGAATCTGTCGACCTGAAATCTACGGATTTCGCCTGGTGTCTCACAAACGTGATTATCGCCTAAACCCTTCTGGGTTTGTCATTCTGACCCTGAGCTTGTCGAAGGGGAAGAATCCCCGCATTTGCCGTTGTCTCTGCTTCAAGGTACCCCAAGGCTGGTAGCCCGAGGCTTTAGCCTCGGGTCTCCTTGGGTCTCTCAGACGCCAATAAAGAATCGGGGCTTTAGCCCCTGGAGCAATTTCCGCCTTTGTCTCTGCTTCAAGGTACCCCAAGCCTGGTAGCCCGAGGCTTTAGCCTCGGGTCTCCTTGGGTCTCTCAGACGCCAATAAAGAATCGGGGCTTTACCCCCCGGAGCAATTTCCGCCTTTGTCTTTGCTTCAAGGTACCCCAAGCCTGGTAGCCTCTCAGACGCCAATAAAGAATCGGGGCTTTAGCCCCTGGAGCAATTTCCGCCTTTGTCTCTGCTTCAAGGTACCCCAAGCCTTTAGGCTCGGGTCTCTCAGACGCCAATAAAGAATCGGGGCTTTAGCCCCTGGAGCAATTTCCGCCTTTGTCTCTGCTTCAAGGTACCCCAAGCCTTTAGGCTCGGGTCTCTCAGACGCCAACAAAGAATCGGGGCTTTAGCCCCCGGAGCAATTTCCGCCTTTGTCTCTGCTTCAAGGTACCCCAAGCCTTTAGGCTTGGGTCTCTCAGACGCCAATAAAGAATCGGGGCTTTAGCCCCTGGAGCAATTTCCGCCCCACCCTATTCGTCCAAAAAGAGACCCACCTGAACCACTAGCCTTCGACCGCCTCCGCGCTCACCACCCGCGCCGAAGCCTTCACCGTCTGCCCCGCATGCATCCGGAACAGCCCGAACATGCCCACGCAAACCCCGTAGGCCGTCAACACCCCAAATGCCAACGACGCAAGCACCGCACACACCAGCATCACAAAGTCACTCAACGGAACATACCTCTGCATTTTCTGCGTTTACCTGCGCAAAATTGGTTCAAACCAGGCAAAACCCAAATCTATTGTTACCAGAATTCAATCGCAGCAGAGTTTCGTTCCATCGAGTTTCTTCGAAAACTCGTTGATTACTCAGATACTCCCTCCGCCCTCTGCGGTTGGCTATGCAGCTTTAGTGTTATCCGCCACACCCGCACCGCCCACGCAAGTACCACCCTACCCGGCCCCGCGCCCCCGCGCAGTGCCACACGTCACAATCCCCAGGTTGCGAAGTGATGTGGGACCGATGTTCCCGGGAATCGTGGACTTGGCAATGCGCGCGTCCGCAGCTCCATTGAAGTCCGCCGACACTTCGCTCCCATAGATCTCCGCCGCCTTAGCGAAAACAGGCAGGATCATGGCGCGGGGGTCTCATCGGAAGGCAAGATCCGCGACGTGGCTTCCATCAGGTGGTACTTGCGATAGCTGGCGTCATATGACCATGAAGCTCTCCTGACAGCCATGCTCTCGTAGATCCTCTTAGGCAGCCAGAAAGTCTTCCCGTCCAACTCCACCGGTGCATACTCCACCATCACATCCCACCAGCCCATCTCCGTCCCGATCATATGATGAGGCGCATGAAACTGCATCCGCGTAACCTGCATCGTCTCCGGGTCGATCACTGCGCGCCCGCTTACGTCTTCCTGCATCCTGCAGTCGGCCGGCCGCTTGGCGGCAGCTACGCTGGCAAACTCGACCAGGATCGGGTCTTTGTTTGACGTCAACGTATAGTCCATGCAGGCCTGTTGGCTCAGACTGACCAGCGCCAGGCCGTTCGAGAAGGCGCCGACAAACAGCATGCCCCCGCCAATCGAATCTTCCGTCACCGGCTTGCCATTCACCTTCTTCACCTCCCGCGATTCCCGCAGAATCACCTGGTCGTCAGGCCGTGGAATACGCTTCAGCAGAAAGGTTGAATCGGTGACCGTGCCCCCGTAGCCCATAGGGGCGCGAGGGGAGGCGGTGAGGACGCGCTCATCGCAGAAGAAGCTGGGCACGGAGGAATCGTACTGGTCCAGATTTTCCTGCAGCCGTTGCAGAATCTCCCCCAGCGTGGGCGCGTTCTGCGCCATGGCTCCCGCGCAGACCCACACCTCCATTCCAATTAGCCCGGCGATTGCAATGCAGCGTTTCTTGTCCATATGACGGCATCCCATCTGCGACCTGTCTGGGTAAAGGCAACGGCTTCATCGGACCGGTGTAGTCTTAGACACCACGTTGGAGAGATTAGTTCCCGGTCAACCACCCAGCCACACCTAAACAGGGTGGAGTTTAATCCCGCAACTCTCATACTGTGGCGCCTGTAAGGTCGCCCTTTCGGTAAAGTCGACTATTCTCCGCACCTCCCGACGGCTTGCTCGCTTCGCGGACCAAATGCCGTATCCTGTTAACTTGGCCGTTTCGTCTCTCACGTCGCACACGTGAGTGCCAACGTCCGAACCAATCCGCATGGCCATCACTCACATCACCGTCCGCGGCGCGCGCCAGCACAACCTGCGCAACGTCAATGTCTCCATCCCGCGCAACACCCTCACCGTCGTCACCGGCCTCTCCGGCTCCGGCAAGTCCTCGCTCGCCTTCGACACCATCTACGCCGAGGGCCAGCGCCGCTACGTCGAAACCCTCTCCGCCTACGCCCGCCAGTTTCTCGACCAGATGGAGCGCCCCGACGTCGACGCCATCGACGGCCTCTCGCCCGCCATTTCCATAGAGCAGAAGACCACCTCGCGCAGCCCCCGTTCCACCGTCGGCACCATCACCGAGATCTACGACTATCTCCGCCTCCTCTACGCCTCGGTCGGCCAGCCCCACTGCCCCAACTGCGGCCTTCCCATCACCCGCCAGACCCCCGAACAAATCGTCGCCAATATCCTCGGCGAGGCGCTTGCGCGCGAAGGCGCGCATGGAATCCAGGAACGCATCACCGTCCTCGCGCCCCTCGTCCGCGGCCGCAAGGGCGAGTTCCGCGAAGAGCTCGAAGCCCTCGACCAGCAGGGCTTCCGCGCCCGCATCGACGGCGAGATGGTCGAGCTCACCGAAGGCATGCGCCTCGACAAGAAGAAGAACCACACCGTCGAAGCCGTCGTCGACCGCATCATCCTCAAGCCCGTTCTCAACGGAGAACGTAGAACGGACAACGGTCAACCTCTCTACGACACCAAGCGCCTCGAAACCTCCGTCACCAAAGCCCTCCAGATGGCCAACGGCCTGGTCCTTATCGGCTTCCTGGATCCCGTCACCCGCCGCCAGCAGGAAACCCTCTACTCCTCCTCCATGGCCTGCCCCGACTGCGGCATCAACGTCGCCCGCCTCGAACCCCGCAGCTTCTCATTCAACTCCGCCTACGGCGCCTGCCCCGAGTGCCACGGCCTCGGCAGCATCTACGACTTCGACCCGGCCAAAACCATCGTCGACTGGTCCAAGCCCCTGCTGGACGGAGCAATGGGTCCCGGCTCCGGCTCCTCCTACCTGCTCCGCCTCATCAAGCTCGCCGCGGAAAAATACTCCATCGATCTCAAAGTCCCCTTCGAGCAGCTCACCAAGCCGCAGCAGGACTTCTTCCTCTACGGTCCGCCCAAGGGTGAATCCGGCCGCACCGGCTTCCACGGCATCTTTAGCTACCTCCGCTCCAACCTCGACGACACCAAGTCCGAGGGCTACCGCGAGTACATGATGCAGTACATGTCCGCCACCACCTGCCCTCGCTGCCACGGCAAGCGCCTCCGCCCCGAATCCCTCGCCGTCACCATCTCCGTCTCCAACCCAGACAAAAACGGTGTCATCCTGAGCGAAGGGCGCAGCCCGCAGTCGAAGGACCCCGATACCCTCAGCCCCGCCTCAACCGCTCGGACCATTTCCACCACTAAAGCCACAGCGCTCTCAACTAACAACCAGCAACTAACAACTAGCAACTCCACCAACCTCTCCATCGCCGACTTCACCGCCCTCTCGCTCGAGCGCGCTCTCGCCGCCGCCCGCGCCCTCCACTTCACCGGCCGCGAAGCCATCATCGCCGACCGCCTCCAGCGCGAAATCATCGAGCGTCTCGAATTCCTCAACGCCGTCGGCCTCGACTACCTCTCGCTCGACCGCTCCGCCGCCACCATCTCCGGCGGCGAAGGCCAGCGCATCCGCCTCGCCACGCAGATCGGCTCCCGCCTCCGCGGCGTCCTCTACGTCCTCGACGAACCCTCCATCGGCCTCCACCAGCGCGACAATCGCCGCCTGCTCAACGCCCTCGAAAACCTCCGCGACCTCGGCAACACCGTCCTCGTCGTCGAGCACGACGAAGACACCATCCGCCAGGCCGACTACGTCCTCGACCTCGGCCCCGGCGCCGGCAAGAATGGCGGCAACCTGATCGCCGCCGGCACGCCCGCCGACATCATGGCTGCGCCCGCATCCCTCACCGGCCAGTACCTCGCCGGCAAAATCGAGATCGTCGCGCGCCCGCATCCCCGCCCGCTCACCGGCAAGTGGATCACCATCGAAGACGCCACCGCCCACAACCTCCAGCACCTCACCGTCCACTTCCCGCTCGGCGTCATGACCGTCGTCACCGGCGTCTCCGGCTCCGGAAAATCCACCCTCGTCACCGACATCCTCTACCGCGCCCTCGCCCGCACTCTCTACGGATCGCGCGAAGATCCCGGCGAGCATGGCCGCGTCGTCGGCATCGACCAGATCGACAAAGTCATCGAGATCGACCAGTCCCCCATCGGCCGCACCCCGCGCTCCAACCCCGCAACCTACACCGGCGTCTTTACCGCCATCCGCGACCTCTTCGCCCAGCTCCCCGAAGCTCGTCAGCGCGGCTACAAGCCCGGCCGTTTTTCCTTCAACGTCCAGGGAGGCCGCTGCGAAGCCTGCCAGGGCGAAGGCCAGAAGCGCATCGAGATGAACTTCCTCCCCGACGTCTACGTCCTCTGCGACGTATGTAACGGCCGCCGTTACAATCAGGAAACCCTCCAGGTCCGCTTCAACGGCCACTCCATCGCCGACCTGCTTGACCTGCCCATCGCCGACGCCCTGCCCATCCTCAAGGACATCCCCACCGCCGCCGCCAAGCTGCAGACCCTCGTGGATGTCGGCCTCGGCTACATCCATCTCGGCCAATCCGCCACCACCCTCAGCGGCGGCGAAGCCCAGCGCATGAAGCTCGCCCGCGAGCTCAGCAAGAGGCAAACAGGTCGCACGCTTTATCTATTGGACGAGCCCACCACCGGCCTCCACTTCGACGACGTCCGCAAGCTGCTCGAAGTCCTCCACCGCCTCACCGACCTCGGCAACACCGTCATCATCATCGAGCACAACCTCGACATCGTACGCAACGCCGACTACGTCCTCGACCTCGGCCCCGAAGGCGGCGAGCGCGGCGGCTACGTCGTCGCCCACGGCACCCCCGAGCAGATCGCCACCGTCCCCACCTCCTACACCGGCCAGTTCCTCGCCCGCCACTACGACCCGCGCTCGCTCACCCTCACCACCAACAACGGTGCCTCCCACGCCGGCCCCCAACCCTCCGTCACCGCCGCTCCCGACCGCCCCCGCACCGCCCGCGGCAAATTCATCACCCCCGAAAAGAAGACCGGCATCCCCACCGCCTCCGCGAAACCCGCCAAGAAAGCCTCCTCCAAAAAGCGCACCAAATCCACGTGAACCATCAACTAATTAGACTGATATTGCAGTCTCAGGTCTCCTGCAGTCTCAGGTCTCCTGTCAGTTTCAGGTCTCCCCAGATCTCGCAGCCACAATACGCCGGCCTTAGAGTACCCCAAGCCTTTAGGCTTGGGTCTCTCAGACGCTAATATGAACGGGGCTTTAGCCCCTGGGACCCGAATGTTCGCTCGTCAAAAGCTCACAACGTATGCCATCACGATCTCAACGCTTTCTCAGCATCGCCACTTCCAAAAAACGGCGAGCGCTGAACTATTTATCGAAACTCTCTTTCGTTATCGCTACCAAAACAAGTTCCTCCTCCACGGCTTCGCCGTCATGCCGGACCATGTCCATCTGCTCATCACTCCCTCAATGGATCACACCACCGCGCGTTGCGTTCAATTGATTAAAGGCGGCTACTCCCACGCCGCGGCGGGCCATGGCCTCATCTGGCATTCCGGATACTTCGAGCACAGCGTGCGCGATGAGAACGATTTCTCCGGCCAACTGGCGTACATTGCTGCCAACCCAATCCGCAGGCAATATGTAGACTACCCTCACGTCCATACCCGTTACCTGGATCGGATGGACCCGAGTCCAACTCAATCATGAGCCTCCCGCCCATCAACAACCTCGAATCCGAGAATCCGCCGCCCTTCAGCAATCCCGCCGACGCCGACGCTTCGCCGCCGCCCACCCCTCGCCGCGTCCCCAACCTCGGCCACGCCGTTCTCTTCGTCAGCTTCGCCGGCTTCCTCCTGCTGGCCTTCATGGTTGTCCTCGCCATCATGGGCAAATCGCCGGCGGTCCCACACGGGGGCACCGTCACCATCGCGCATCCCATGCTGCAAATCGCCATGATGGCCGCCGTCTATCTCACCACCCTGCTGGCGGCTTGGCTCTTCTTCCCGCTGCTCTGGCGCCGCCCGTTCCTCGACGGCCTGCAATGGAACTGGTCCACCGCGCGCGCCCAGGCCAGCCGCCTCATCACCCTCGGCCTCGCGCTCGGCGTCATGATGGCGATCCTCACCGCCTTCATCTCCTCGCCCAAAAACCTGCCGCTCGACCAGTTCTTCGCCACTCCCGCCACCGCCTGGGTCATCACCCTCTTCGGCACCTTTGCCGCGCCCGTCTTCGAGGAGATCTGCTTCCGCGGCTTCCTCTTCCCCGCCTTCGCCATCGCCTACGACTGGATCGCCCTCCCGCGCACACCCGAAGCCCGCGCCCGCTGGCAATCCACCACCACCCTCACTCCCGCGGCCCTCATCTTCGCCGCCATCCTGTCCAGCCTCGGCTTTGCCGCCATGCACGCCGAGCAGGACGCCCACCTCTGGGCCGCTCTCGTCGGACTCTTCTCCATCTCCCTCATCCTCACCTGGGTCCGCGTCAAAACCCAGTCCGTCGCCGCCTCCGCCCTGGTCCACTCCGCCTACAACGGCTTCATCTTCCTCATGACCATCTTCGCCACCGGCGGCTACCGCCACCTCGACCGCATGCTTCACTAGCCTCTTCTCTGGAACCCGCGCCACCCTCCCCGCCTTGACGCCTTCCACCCCCCGATGCATAAATCAAAGCACCGCATCCCCAAAATCCGTCTTCCAGGAGCATCACGTGTCCATGGTGTCCCCCAGAATTCTCGCCTTTGCCGCCCTCGTCAACCTCGGCGCCGGCGCGTTCGCCCAGTCCACTCCCGCCGCCGCGCCCAACCTCACCCCCTACACCACCCCGGACAAGAGTGCCTCCGCCGGCATCCCTCCCGGCTGGAAGGTCACCAACGGCGCGCAGACCGTCATCGTCATGACCGGTACCCAGGGCGAAACCATCTCCCTCGGCAACACACTCATCGTGCGCAACGCGGCCTTCCAACTCAACCAGCCAATCTCCGGCGGCATCGACCTCTCCATCCCCAACTCCGACTCGCTCTCACAGAAGTTCACCCTCGTCATGCAGAATGGCGCTGCCCGCGATGGCCTGCCTGACCCGCAGGTCAAAATCACCTCCGAGACACCGATGTCCCAGGTCCCCGCCAGCGTCGGCCAGTGCGGTCACATCCTGGCCAGCATGAACGTCAAATCCGGCCCCGTCACCGACGCCGCCGTCATGTGCTCGCTGCCCGTCGACGCCGGCGGCACCTACAAGATGATCTTCATTTCCGCCCAGGCCCCGCCCGCCATCGCCCAGCAGGAGAGCGCGCTGGCCACTGCCGTCTTCTCCAGCTACCGCATTCCCGCCAACATGCTCCAGGCCAAGCTCGCCCCGTTCTACGTCCCGCCCGCCGTCGCCAACGCGGAGACGGCCGCCATCCTCAAGCAGACCGCCATCCAGCAGAACATGATCAACACCCAGGCGAACTGTTTCGATCTCACCGTCCTCCGCCAAACCCCAACCCCGCTCCTGCCGCGCTCCTGCGGCGGCCTCGCCCCCAACTAGCACCCCACAAACTCCGCCGGCAACGGCTTCATCGTCCTCATGACTATCTTCGCCACCGGCGGCTACCGCACCTCGACCGCATGACAGATGCACATGACATGCACATGTGCTAGAATTGCCGCATGGCAACCTCGTCGGAATCACCAGTAACCCGGACCGTTGTGCTGCTCAGGCCCTCCGAGCGCAAGCGGCTGCATAAGCTAGCCGCCGCGGAGCGTGTCTCCGCAGGGGAGATCCTGCGCCGTTCCCTGCACTCCTATGAGAACGAAGTTTCACCATCGGAGCAGCGGACGCTTGCCGGGCTCCTGCAGGACATGAACACTGCGCTGGACGGCGCGCTGGTATCCATCCGCTCGGCTCGTTCCGAGATTCGCGAGAACCTCGACAAGATCGCCAAACTGCAGGCCACCCGCACATGAGCCTCCTCTCAGATGCATTTGCGACGACCAAGAAAATTCTCCTCGTGAGCGAAGAACTCAATCGGCTTTCTGAAGATAGCAAAGAGCTCGCCCGTACCGTCACCGACCATGAGCATCGCCTTATCCGGATAGAAACAACCTTGGAGATTGCGAAGAAACTGTCGCGCCGTAACTTGCCTGGAAACTGACCCGCAAGCTGACGATACACTCAAGCAAATGCCAGCCGACACCCGCGCCGCCCTCCTCGACCTCATCGCCACGCTCTCCTTCCGCCTCGGCGACTTCACCCTCGCCAGCGGCCAGCGCTCCGACTACTACATCGACTGCCGCACCACCACCCTCCACGCTGAAGGTGGCCGTCTCGCCGGCATCGTCTTTTACTCGCTCATCCGCCGGCACATCCCCCACGCCGTCGCCGTCGGAGGTCTCACCATGGGCGCTGACCCGCTGGTCTCCGCCACCTCTATCGCCTCCGCTGCCGCCCTCGCCGACTACGTCGAACTCCGCACCCTGGCCGCCGATCTCAATCTGGAGGAGGACGACTCCGAGCCCGAGCCCACCCTCATCCACGGCTTCCTCGTCCGAAAGGCCGAGAAGGACCACGGCACCGGCCGCCGCATCGAAGGCTTCCTTCATCCCGGCGCCCAGGTCGTCATCGTCGACGACGTCTGCACCACCGGCGGCTCCACCATCACCGCCATCGAAGCGACCCGCGAAGCCGGCATGACCGTCGCCGGGGTCCTCTGCCTGGTCGACCGCGAGCAGGGCGGCCGCCTCAACATCGAGCGCTCCCTCGCCGAAGTCCCATCCACCTCCACCCCACCCTTCCTCAGCGTCTACACCGCCGCCGACGTCCGCCGCGCCCACCTCGCCCTGAAGTTGCCGTAACAGGCGTCATCTCGACCGACATAGCAGGCGCAATCTCGACCCGAATTGAACATACCAGCGTCATCTCGACCGGAATTGAACATAGCCGCGTCATCTCGACCCGAATTGAACATACCAGCGTCACCTCGACCGACACAGCAGGCGCAATCTCGACCGGAATTGAACATACCAGCGTCATCTCGACCGGAGCGGCGGAAAGCCTCATCGCCGCCGCGCAGTGGAGAGACCCCCGCATTTGCCCTTGCCTTTGCCCTTGCCCTTGCCCTTGCCCTTGCCTTTGCCGTTGCCGTTGCCCTTGCCCTTGCTCCTGCCCTTGCCCTTGCCTTTGCCCTTGCCCTTGCTCTTGCCCCTGCCCCTGCCCTTGCTCTTGCCCCTGCCCTTGCTCTTGCCCCTGCCCTTGCTCTTGCCCTTGCCTTTGCTCTTGCCCTTGCCTTTGCTCTTGCCCCTGCTCTTGCCTTTGCCTTTGCCCTTGGTCTTGCCTTGCTGTTGCCTCTAGGTACCCCAAGGCTTCAGCCTTGGGTCTCACCGGAATCCCAACCTGAGGGGTTTTAACCCCTAGGGCATGCTCTCGCCTCCCCACCCCAAAAACCTTGTCAAGCCCCTAAATCGCCCATCTCCTTCATTCCACTCGTTAAAATCGATGCAGATGAGTTATGGTCAATCTGCTATACTGGTATTAGTAAGTAAATAAATTAAAAGCAGGCCCGGCGAACTCCGCTGGGCCTCCTGCTTTTAACTGACCACTGTCAACTGAGAACATACATCCGGGTACATACCCACCCGCAACCCTAACCCCATCAACCAATCACCTGTATATACAGAGGCCTCCACCATGTCCGACGCCTACACCGACGCCCGCCGCGAACCCGCCAAACCCCACCAATGCGCGCACTACTCCCAAGAGGACGGCACCCGCTGCCGCGCCACCGCCATGCACAACCAGATCTTGTGCTACCACCACCGCGTCGACGACATCCCCACCGTCATCGAGAATGATCCTTTCCTGCTCGAGAACCTTGACACCCGCGAGGCCATCCAGAAGGCCCTCGGCCAGGTCGCCGCCCGCCTCGCCTGCAATCACATGGACTTCGAGCGCGCCAAGCTCCTCCTCCAGACCATCAACTACGCCCAGCGCAATCTCCCGCCCCACCCCCGCGCCACCAGCCAATCCGCCGCCCAATCCTCCGCTTCCAGGTACCCCGAGGCTTCAGCCTCGGGTCTCTCTACCCCGGTCGAGGAAGAAGGGACTTTAGCCCCTGGAGCATATAGCACCCAGCAACCGTCAGCGGACGAGGATCCAGCCCCACCCGAACGCGAGGTCACTCCCGACGAACTCGTCTACATCCAATTCACCGCCATGCAGGGCGAGGAAACCTCGTGTCATCCCCGCCCCGCGTCCATCTCCGACGAAGAAATCCGCACCGAAGTCAACCTCTGCCGCAAATCCTGGGGCCGCCCACCGATCCACAACCTGATCCTCGCACCTGCACCGGAACCCCAACCCTCCCCAGACCCCGCAACCCTCCCCACCCTCAACGCCGCCGCCTCAGCCGTTGTTCCTGCTCCCTGATCCCTGTTCCCTGACCCCTGTTTCCCTGCTCCCCGACCCCTGCGCCCGCAGTGTCGCAACTTCACACCCTCCGCACGAATCGCGAGTGGAATGAGAGCGGTAGCTCGGTTTTTGGGCCTGACGAAGTTCGGAAACGAAGCCGATCCGCCGCTAAACCACGGCCGAATGGTCCATTTCGCTGTGCGGAGCGGGCAGCCAGGCAGGAAGATGGCTGTGCGCTTCCTTATCGCCATCGCCGGTGTGGCTTCCGGTGGTTAGCAGCCGGTCGAGCAGCGGCACGGTTGCGCGCTGCGTCTCAATAAAGTCGACACCATCCACTGTCAGCGTGAAGTCCCAGTCGTCCGCCCTGGTGATGTACTTCTTTCGCATCAGATACCAGGTCGTAAAGTCGAGATAATCGCGCGGGAACCCCATGCGCCGCTCGATTTCCACCAGCGACACTTCCGGGTCATTGGGATTCGCGCGCCGCCGGTAATACAGGATGGCAAGCACCGCGAGCCGCCGGTTTTGGTCGCCCTCCACCTGGTCCATGAAGTCGATTGTGCTCGACAGCGGGTCTTGAATCGAAGGTTGATGCGCTGCCCGCTGGACATTGTATTCCGCTCTTCGAGCAGGGTCCGACAGCACCTTGTAGGCCGCCGACAAGCGGGTGAACTTATCCAGATCGCCCGTCCCCGCGCTGTCAGGATGATACCGGGACGCCAGATACCGGTAGACACGATGAATCGTATCTTGAGTAGCCTGAGGGCTGATCTCCAGGAATTCGTAGTAGTCGGGAATTTCCGTTTCAGTCATCTCCAGGTTGAACCTCGCGCCATCTATAACATTCCGCACCGGGGACGCCGGGTACAGCTCCGCGAGGCAGCGTCCCCGCGTGCGGACCTCGAAAATCGAAGCGTAAATCCCTCAGCAACCGCAGATAATCCCCCCAACGAGTCAGGAGATACAACCAAGGTGTTAGTTCGCTCACGCCGGGCCCTCGAGTTTGTCCCAGCTCTATGCCATCGGCCCCTCCGCGATACACTGGAAGTACATGATTCCTACCCTCGAATGGCTTCCTGAAGGCGTCAATTTCCTCGACCAGACCAAGCTTCCCTTTCAGGAAACCTACGTCCTCGCCACCGACTACCAGCAAGTCGCCCGCGTGATCAAGGACATGATCGTCCGCGGCGCCATGGCCATCGGTGTCGCTGGCGCTATGGGGGTTTCGCTGGGCATCGAGCGTTCGAGCGCGACCAATCTCGCCGACCTGAGCAAGGAAGTCGATCTCATCTGCTCGACCCTCGCCCGCACCCGCCCCACCGCCGTCAATCTGTTCTGGGGCATCGACCAGGTTCGCGACCGCTACAACTCGCTGGCCGCGAAAAACACCCCGATCCCGGAGATCAAGAAGTCCGTGGTCGCGCTCGCCCGGCAGCTCTACGACGAGGACATTGCCAACTGCCGCAAGCTCGGCGCGTTCGGCGCGGCGCTGCTGCCGCAGCAGGGCACGGTGCTGACCCACTGCAACGCCGGAGCGCTGGCCGCCTGCGGTTACGGGTCGGCGCTGGGAGTGATCCGCGCCGCCATCGAGACAGGCAAAAAGATCGACGTCTTCGCCGACGAAACGCGGCCCTTCAACCAGGGCACGCGCCTGACCGCGTGGGAGCTGGTCAAGGACGAGATCCCCACCACGCTGATCTGCGACAACATGGCCGGCTACTTCATGCAACAGGGCCGCATCTCCGCCGTCATCGTCGGCGCCGACCGCATCGCCGTCAACGGCGATACCGCCAACAAGATTGGCACCTACTCGCTGTCGATCCTGGCCAAGGAGCACGGCATCCCGTTCTACGTGGCCGCGCCGTTCAATACCATCGACCTGGCGACCGCGTCCGGCGACCTGATCCCGATCGAGCAGCGAGCTGCGCGCGAAGTCACCCACGTCAACGGCGTCCAGGTCACGCCCCACGGCGTCCAGATCGAGAACCCCGCCTTCGACGTCACGCCCGCAAAGAACATCGCCGCGATTATCACCGAGCGCGGCGTCCTGCGCGCGCCCTTCGGTGAGTCGATCCGCGCCATGGCCGCCGCCGTTCCCGAACTCGCCACGGCGTGACGCTGACTGTGCCCCGCGTCACAGCCTCGACCCGCAAAAAAGCGCAGCCTCTACGGTAGAAGAGGAGGTTCCCATGCCTACCTATGAGAACTTCTGGATCGTAACCATCCTCCGCGGCGTCCTGGCCCTCCTTATCGGCAGCGCAGTTCTGGTGGTCCCCGACCTGGCGCGCACGCTGCTGTTTCTTCCCTTCGCCGTCGCCATCGTCATCATCTCGCTGGCGGTCTATGGAGTAGCCGACAGCGTTCTCATCTTCATCACCAGCTTCTTCACCTCGCTGCACCCCGCGCGCGCCGCCCTGCGCCTGCAAAGCGCCTGCGGCGTGGCGGTCGGGGCATTGTTCTGCTCCATCTTTTTCGACCGGATCCAGATCGGCTGGTTCCTCTACCTCATTGCTCTGCAAGCCTTTTCCACGGCTTACTCTGAATTCGTTCTGGCCCGCCACACTTCCAGGCAGCACGGCTCCCGCTGGTGCTTTGTCGCCTCCGCCATCGCCCTGCTCTGCGGCGCCATTTACGCTGCCGCCGCGGTGCTCGCGCCCGGCAACCTGCCGCCGCATCAGATCGCAGCCCTCGCCTACGGCTACCTCGCAGCCTTCGGAGTCGCGCAGACGCTGATGGCCACCCGCATGCTCTATATCGAGCGCCATGCCGGCCAAATGGCCCCCGGAAAAGCCGGTAGCTAGAACCTCTCGCGAAGGATGTGACGTACGTCACGGACAATGCGACCTCGCGCACCGTTTAATTGTGACCAGGTGAAGCGCATATAGCCAGCGTTTAGTCCGTAGCCTGGGCCCAATCACCGAGGTAAAGTATGCCGGTCCTGCAGCGCGTGTCGGTCTCCGTCAAGAACATTCTGCTCGCCTCCGACTTCTCTTCGGCATCGGAGAAGGCGGCCGCGTATGCCAAAGCGCTGGCCCTGAACTTCCGCTCCAGCGTGGAGATCGCGCATGTCTTCGATCCTTCCGTCGTCACCTCCTACATGGAGGCGGTGCTCGGACTGCCCGTAAAAGAGCGCCAACACATCAGCAACGAAGCGCTCGAGCGCTTGCAGCGGGAGTTTACCGCCGCGGGAATTGAAGCCCACACCTCGCTGCCGGAAGGACATCGGCCCCACGTCGCGCTGCTGAAGGTTGCGCTCGAGCATGACACCGACCTCATCGTCGCAGGCACACACTCGCGTACCGGATTGGAACGGCTGGTGGTCGGCTCAACCGCGGAAGAGTTGATCCGCCATGCCTTCTGTCCTGTGCTCACCGTCGGTCCCCATGCCGAGCAGCCTGGCAACGGGCCGCTGGTGTTCCAAAGAATCATCTACGCGACAGACTTTTCGGCGGAAGCCGCCAAGGCCGCGGTCTTCGCTCTCTCCTTCGCGCAGGACAGCGGCGCGCACATCTACTACTGCTATGTGGCCCGGCCTCAGGACACGCCCGCAGACAGGACCGCGCAGGACGCCGCGTTCCAGGCCACGCTGCGCAAGATGATTCCGGAGTCCTCGTACGAGTGGTGCAGTCCGGAAACTGTGGTCGAGCACGGCGACGCCGCCCAGTCCATTCTTCAACTGGCGGACCGTGTGCATGCGGACCTGATCGTTCTGGGCGCGCGCAACGCGTCGTTCTGGCTAACCCATGTCGAGCACGGTCTCACCCCCGACCTGCTCGCCGAAGCCAAATGCCCGGTGATGACCGTATGCTAAAATCCTCGCTCAGAACCGTAGAATTAAAACCAGCAGTGCTGAGTTACTGCAACCATCCATTCCTGCCTGCCAACCCTCCATCGTGGCGCAGAGGCCACTCCTGATATGCCTCTAACTTCCCCAATCCGTCCCTTGCGCCAATGCGGCAACTGCGACTTCCGGTCGCTGCGCATGTTCTGCAGCCTCGATCCCGCGGCGCTCGACGATTTCGAATCCATCGGCGCGCATTCCACCCTGCCGCGCGGCGCCAAGCTGTTTCAGGAAAACGCGCCCAGCCAGGGAGTCTTTCTCATCTGCTCCGGCCAGGTCAAACTCTCCTGCACCTCGCGCGAAGGCCGCACGCTGATTCTCAAGATCGCCATGCCCGGCGATGTTCTCGGCCTCGGCGCGGTCATCTCCGGATCGAAGTACGAGGTCACGGCCGAGACCGTGCAACCGGCCGAGATCAAGAGCATTCGCCGCGACGAGTTTCTCGCCTTCCTCAAGAAGCATGGACAGGCCAGCCTGCATGCCGCCAAGTCGCTCTCCGAGGAGTACAAGGCCGCCTTCTTCGATGCGCGCCGCCTGGCCCTCTCCGGTTCGACCGCGGGACGCCTCGCCGGCGTGCTGCTGGACTGGGCGCGCGCCGAATCCTGCGGCAAGCCCGAGATGCGCCTCACCATGGCGCTGACCCACGAGGAGCTCGCCAACCTGGTCGGCTGCTCCCGCGAAACCATGACCCGCATGCTGGGCCGGTTCAAGCGCGAGAAGCTGATCAAGATGCACGGCGTCTCCATTCAGATCCTCTCGCCGGAGCGGTTGGAACGGATTTCTGCCTGAACTTTTTGTTCGACGCGCGACCCAATCCCGCCATACCCCCGCGGTTCCACCCCATGCACAGAGGTGATGCTTATCACAGATTTGTGCCTTACGACCCCCTAACATCCATCTTGGAGGAGGTGGCTTATGGTTAGCCATTGTGCCCAGCCCGCTGGCGGCGCAGATTTCACACCTCTTTGCTTTTTCGCCGATTCTGCGGGCGTACGTCCGGCGATGGAATGTTCCGGGGACTGGAGTAGTCATGCACACCGCGCAGTCGATTAACCCTCACCCGCGAGGAGTCGCTTCCAACGGCCCCGATTTTGCCTCTGTGTACCAGAAACGAGATAGCTCGCCCATGCAAATACCCGCGACCGATTCCATGCCCTCCTTCGATCGGCTGCTCGTCGCGACCGATTTCTCGCCGGCGTCGCAGGCTGCGTTCCGCACCGCTCTGGATAACTGCATCGCGCTGAGCGCCAGTCTCGTCATCCTGCACGTATGCGAGTATCCCCCTGCGGGGCCTCCCGATACCGGAGGCTTCCTGATCGAGCAGCAGGTTCTATGCGAGCAGTGCAAAAACGGTCTCGATGAGCTGCGCCAGCGCGCCGAGCGGGCCGGCGTCGCCTGCGAAGCCATCCTGGCGTATGGGGTCGCTGCGTCCTCCATCCTCGAAATCATTGAAGCGAAGAACATCGACCTCGCCGTGCTCGGCACCAACGCTCTGCACGGATTCGAGCGCCTGGTCTTCGGCTCCACAGCGGAAGCGGTCCTGCGCAAGTCGCCCTGCCCGGTCCTGACCGTCGGTCCGCGCGTAGCTCAGTGCGCCAAGGCCTGCAAGGCCGACGGGCCCATCATCTTCGCCACCGACTTCGACTTCACCACTATTCATGCCATCCGCTATGCCGCGCGTTTCTCCACTCTGGATGCGGCGCCGCTGCATTGCCTGCATGTGCTGCCGCGCACGCTGGAGGCCGGATCGCAATGCGAGATCGTTCCCTCCATCATGTCCGAAGCGCTGCAACAGGTTGCGGCCGAGAGCGGCGTGGTCATCGACCCGCCCACCTGCGCCACCACCTTCGGCAGCGAAGTCTCGTACGCGGTGGTCGATTATGCCCGCGAGAAGCATGCAAAGCTGATCGTGCTCGGCGTGCGCCGGGCGTCGCTGCTGGCGTCGCACGTGCCCGAACACATCACCTACCGCATCATTACCGAGGCCAACTGCCCGGTGCTGACCATGGCGTTCTCGTCGGATCCGCACGCTGTGCACGCTGCCCGCGTCTAAGCTAACTCGCTGATTTCGCCGCGCTTAACTGTGTGATGGCGCGCACAGACCTGCGTCTGCGACGGTGCCAGAATGCACACTGGGGTAAACCTATGCAATCTGCGACAGCACCCAACAACTGCGCCGCCACCAACCCGCATTGCAAAGGGGTCTGCTCCGGCTACGGGACCCAGACCGTCTGCCCCCCGTTGATCGTTCTCGCGGTGCTGTCGACCCAGCGGCCCGGGACCAACACCGGAACCGCTTGACTGTGCGACCGATTCGCAACGACCGGCGAAAAGCTCCACCGCCGGCGGTGACGTACCGGTAGCGCACCTCCGATCTCCACAAACTTCACCCCCGCTCAACTCATCGCCGTCCCGCGTTCAGCCCTGCGTCGATCTCTTCGCACGCGCCCTTGTCCGCGCCGAACCGCTCGGAATCCGGTAGCATCGAACGTGGCGCGCGCACATCTGATGAACAGGCCTGTGAATTGATGACACCCAAACGCAAGATCGGCATCACCTGCTACCCCACCTATGGCGGCAGCGGCGTAGTCGCCACCGAACTCGGCATCGAGTTGGCCGCGCGCGGCCACGAAGTCCACTTCATCACCTCGTCTCCGCCGTTCCGCCTCAACGGCCGCGAAGCCAATATCCACTTCCACGAAGTGGACCCGTACACCTACCCGCTGTTCGAGCACCCGCCCTACGACCTGGCGCTGGCGACGCGCATGGCCGAGGTCGCCGAGTTCTACTCGCTCGACCTGCTGCACGTCCACTACGCGATTCCCCACTCGCTCTCCGCCCTGTTGGCGCGGCAGATGCTGGAAACCCAGCAGCAGCCCGCGCGCCGCCGCTACCTGCCGTTCATCACCACGCTGCACGGCACCGACATCACGCTGGTCGGCCTCGACCGCTCCTACCTGCCGATCACGCAGTTCGGCATCGAGCAGTCAGACGGCGTGACTGCAATCTCCAGCTACCTGCGCGATCGCACCCGCGAGGCATTCGGCATCCAGGGCGAGATCGAGGTCATCCGCAACTTCGTTAACTGCGACGACTATGTCCGCATCCCCAGCAAGCTGGTCGCTATGCGCCCGCGCTTCGCCGCAGAGAATGAAAAGCTGCTGGTGCACCTCTCCAACTTCCGCCCGGTCAAGCGCATTCTGGATGTGGTCGAGATCTTCGCCCGCGTTGCCCGTGCGCTCCCGGCGCGCCTGATGATGATTGGAGATGGCCCCGACCGCTCCGCCGCCGAGCACCTGGCGCTCTCGCTCGGCGTCGCCGACCGCATCCACTTTCTGGGCAAGCAGGACAACGTCAACGAACTGCTTCCGCTGGCCGACCTGATGCTGATGCCGTCGGAGATGGAGTCGTTCGGCCTGGCCGCGCTCGAAGCCATGGCCTGCTCCGTGCCCACCATCGCCACCCGCGTGGGCGGCGTGCCCGAGCTGATCGACGACGGCGTGAATGGGCTGCTGTTCCCGCTCGGCGATATCGAAGGAATGGCTGCGGCCGCCATCGCGCTGCTCAGCGACGGCGCGCGCCTGCGCGCCATGGCCATCGCTGCGCGCAAGAACGCCAGCGACCGCTTCTGCTCCAGCCGGATCATTCCGCTGTACGAGGCTTACTACGAACGCGTGCTGGCCCGCAGCGCGGAACTGCAGCCGCAGGCCTAGATCTGCGCCTAGAAGATCTTGAAGTTGATCTCCACGTTCAGGTCCACGGGTACCGGCTTGCCGGCCTCCATCGCCGGCTTGAACTTGTATTTCTTCACTGCCGCTAACGCCTTCTCATCCAGCCCCATGCCCACGCCGCGCAGCACATGCACGTTCTGCGGCTTGCCCTTCGCGTCGACGATGAGGTTCACCAGGACGATGCCGTTGAACTTCGCCTTCTTCGCCTCGGCGGAGAACTCCGGATCAACCTTGTAGATAACCTCCGGCTGGGTCACGCCGCCGCCGACCTTCCGGACGGGAACGCCGTCGTACTGCAGCGCGGCGTTGGGCGCCGGAACCGCAGGATCGCTTGCGGGCGGGCTGGTTGGAGTGCTCGGTGCATCGTTCGGTGCGGGCGAGTCGAAAATCTTGAAGTCGACCTCGCAATTCAGCTCCACCGGCACGGGCTTGCCATCCTCGAAGGCCGGCTTGAACCGGTACTGCCTGATTGCCTCGACCGCCTTCTCATCCAGCCCCATGCCTACACCACGCAGCACGTGCACGCTCTGCGGGATTCCGTTGGTGTCCACGATGAGGTTCACCAGCACGGAGCCATTGAACTTCGCCTTCTTCGCCTCGGCAGAGAACTCGGGATCGACCTTGTAGATCAAAATCGGCTGGGAGACGTTGCCGCCAATCTTTCTCAGCGACAACATCAAATTCTTATCCTCCTGCTCGGCCTTCGCATCGGCGTCCTTACTCGGGAAGCCCACACTTGCGCCCATCGTTGGAGCCTGCGACGAAGCCGTATCGACAAGAGTGAACTTGACGATGAGCACCGCGTCGATTGGCGTGCCCTCATTGCTGAGCAAGCTCGCTTGGCTGAACTTCCATTTTCTGGCTGCTTCCATGGCGCTCGAGACTAGCATCGGCAACCCGCTGATCAACTTAATGTCTTCGGCTTCACCGGTCTTCCCAACCGCGACACGCAGCAGCACGTAGCCCTGCACGTGTGCGGCTTTGGCGATCGGGGGATACGCAGGGTCCGACGCCGCGATCGTGATAGTTTGAACTAAGCGCGCGGAGATTGGAGGCGGGTTCTGCTCGCTGGACGAAGCCTGAGGGGTTCCAGGCGCTGGCGTTGCCCCCGGCTGAACCGGCGGTTCGGAGTCGCCAAGCGTGTAGTTGATGTTGATGGTTGTGTCGACTTCAGTGGGCTCACCGTTCAGCAGGAACGGCTTGTACTTCCACTGCCGCACTGCATCGATCGCGCTGACTACCAGTGCAGGCGGCCCGCTGATGAGTTGCAAATCCTTGACCGTTCCGTCCTTCGCGATGCGGGCGCGGAGCACTACGACTCCCTGGATGTGCTGGGCCTTGGCCGCGTCGGGATAGACGGGCTGGGGCTGCGAGATGGCAAGACCCGCCATTACGCCGGAGGACACACGCTGCGGGCCAGTCGGCTTGGGCGGCGCGGGATTCCAAGGTGGCGCCCACTGCGGCGGTGGCGGTGGAGGAGGCGGTGCTGCCGCGCTCGCCTTGCCGGTAACCGTGAGGGTTTGGGCTGCGCCGCCAACGGTCAGTTTGAGATTCAGTACAAACGTTTGCCCTGGCTTGACGTTGACGTTCTCCTGTAGGAACCGCTGGAAGCCTTTGGCGTCGATCTCGACGTTGTATGGGCCGGGCGGCAGGGGTGAGATCGAGTAGGTTCCTGCGTTGTCCGTGACGCGGGAGGTCTGGACGCCGTCGTCCGTATTGGTCGCGGTCACTTTGGCGCGCGGCACCAAGGCCCCGGTTGGATCGACGATTTTGCCGGAAATGGCTCCGGCCTCCTGCGTCGCTCCCAACGAGGGGGATTCTGCGCCTGCGCCGGCGCTGAGCTTGAGATTCAGGCCAGCCATTTGCCCTGCTGCGACGTGGACGTTTTCCTGTAGCAGATTCTGGAAGCCCTTCGCCTGAACCTCGACGTTGTATGGGCCCGGCGGCAGTGCCAGAAAACCATAGGCCTTCGAACTGTCGGTGTAGAGGCTGAACTTGGCGCCCGTGTCAGTATTGATCGCCGTCACTTTGGCGCCGGGCACGTGTGCTCCGTGTGAATCGACGATAGTGCCGGAGATGCCCGTCGGAACAGCGGGGGCGTCCTGAATCCCAGGCATCAGATACTGATACTGAGACGGAGCTGTGCTCTGCGGCGCGCCCGCCCCACCTGGCGCGAGGAGCTTCTTCGCCAGCGATATTTGGGGGTCAATCGCGTCGAGCTGCGCGGACTCCTGCTTCGCCAGGCTGACACCCGGTAAAGCTGCGCGAGCTTCTGTCTCCGCTGGGTCAATTGTGTAGTGGTAATCGCCGCATTGGCAGGTGTCGACAAAGACGAGATCGACGTTGTCTCCGATGCCTGCGATGTACTTGTAGTGCCACACCTCATAGGGATACGCCGATACCGTACCGCCGCTGGTGGGATGGGAGTCGATCGATTCCGGCTTGCCGTAGACGATATAGATGTGGCCACGGTCCCTACTCCAGCCGGCTTGACCGTTGCTCGCAAAATGTTCGTTCGCATAGGCGATGCGCGCGTAATGCTCTTGCCTGAAGGTGCCTTCTGGAGCGCCGGGAGGATCGCGCCGCGCCCAGAACTGGTTGATGAACGTGTCGCGCTCCTCATCATTCGTAAGCCGCAGAAATGCGCCGTGCTCTTGTGGGGTGATAATCCAGCGCACGTCCTGCTCCAGCCAGTTCCTGTAAACGGCCGGTAAGGCCGAGGCTGGATTCGCGACTGCGGTCGCACCCTCCTGCGACACGCTGACGCTTGCAGCCGGCAGCGTAGGGCCGTTGCTCTCAGTGTGCTGCGCCTGTGCGCGCGAGGCGGCAACGAAGTAAGATCCCGCGAGCGCAACGATCATCAACAAAGCCACCAGCGCCGCTACCGGCGAGCCTTCCACGTCCGGCTTGCCTCGGAGCAGCCGCTTGATCCGCATCTTCAGCACCCCACCGTTCGCGCCCAGCACAAACTCAGGGAACGCCGCGCGGTTCTCTTCCAGGTATGAGAGAGCGCGCGCATAGGCCAGCACGTTGCCGCCGGCGTCGACCGCAAGCTCATCGCAGCAGCACTCGCGCTCGCGGCGGACTTGCTTAGAAACCCACCACACCGCGGGATGGTAGAAGAGGATGGTCTCGATGACCGACTGAACCACGCTGACCAGGTAGTCGTGGCGGCGGACGTGGGCCAGTTCGTGGCACAGGACTGCCTCGATCTGGTCGGGCGAGAGGCCGGTGAGACAGCTTGCCGGCAACAAGACGACCGGCCGCAGCCAGCCGATCACCGTCGGCACTTGCACCTGCGCGGAGTGCAACAACCTGACCGCGCGCTCCACGCCGAGGCGAATTCGCAGGGCGTCAAACAAATGCAGCAAGGCGGGTGAGGGGAACTCGGTCCCCGCGGTCTTCAAGCGGCGCGCTACCATGAGGCCGAAGTTCAGCCGGCCTACAAACAAAATCACGCCGGCGAACCACGCCAGCAGCACCCACGGCAGCGACTGATCCAGCGCCATGCCGATCCGCGCCGGCCACGGAGGCACCGGCTCATTGATCCCGACCTGCACGACGATGCCCTCATCCAGCACCACGCCGGAGCCCTGGAGTTCGGCCCGCGCCTTCAACTCATCGGATGCGACGTGCGCGAAGGTGGCCACCGGCAGCACAACCATCAGCGCCAGCGCCAGGCACGCCGCGCCGTAGCGCGCTTGCGACGACTGACCGCCCAGCAATCCCAGCACGCAGCCCAGCACCAACGCCACCGCCGTTCCCTGCCAGATGAAGTGGAGCAGCGTCCAGCCCAGCGCGTGGACCAGAGGATGCCCGGAAAGCTGAATCAGGCCCTGCATGAGAGTTGTCATCGTGCCCCCTTCTCGAACTCGTCCAGCATCTGGCGAATCTCTTTCAGCTCCGCGGGCGAGACCTTTTGCGCAGAAAGTGCGCCCAGGACGAGGTTCTTGGCCGAGCCGTCGAACGCGCGCTGGACGAGATTACGCGCGAGCCGCTGCTGCGTCTGCCCCTTGGCGATGCGCGGGGCGTAGACGTGCGAACGAAACTGTTCGCTGCGATCGAGCAGGCCCTTTTCCGCCATCACCTGCATCTGCTTCAGGACGGTGGTGTAGCCGGTCGACTTGCTGCTGGCCTCGTGAACGTCGCGTACGGTGCTGGGGCCGCGCGCCCACAGGATGTTGAGGATCTCCAGCTCAGCTTCTGTCGGAAGCTGCAACACATCGGTCGTCTTGGCTCGTCGTCTCATGTCGATCACCATAGTACGATATCTGTCGTATGTCAACGATGATTCTCGTATTTCTTTGACATTTTTTCCGCTAGCCGGGCTATCAGCTGCGAGTGATTGCCTTGGCTACGTCGGCCCAGGTGGCTTGGAGCGCCTCGCCGAATTGCGCCCAGGGTGCGGCGCCGGCTTCGAGGATGGGCATGACCAGCGTCACCTTGGTGCCGCGTCCGGGTCGGCTTACAATCTCCACTTCGGCCTGGTTCCCGTAGAGCACTTCCATGCGCTCGCGCACGTTGCGCATGCCGATTCCATTGCCGTTAGCGGCGTTGGCCCAGAGCGTTTCGCCCTCCATCGCCGATAGCTCATTGACCGGTTCCGTCTCCATGCCAATGCCGTCGTCCTCCACCTCCAGCAGCAGGCGCCCGTCGGACAGGATGCGGCTGCGCAGGGTTACGGTGCCGCCGCCAATGCGCGGCTCCAGTCCGTGTTTGATGGAGTTTTCGATCAGCGGCTGCAGCAGCATGCTGGGCACCACCACCGGCAGAGTTTCCTCGGCAATCTCCTTTACCACGCGCAGCTTCTCGCCGAAGCGGACGACCTCGATGTCCAGATAGTCGTCGGTGAATGCCAGCTCGTCGGAAAACGGCACGAACGCGTCTCGGTGTTTCAGCAGGACGCGCAGGATGTTCGCGAGCTTGACGATCATCTCGCGCGCCAGCTCGGGCTGCGACCGCACCAGCGACGCAATGGAGTTCAGCGTGTTGAACAGAAAGTGGGGATTGATCTGGCGCTGCAGCGCGTCCAGCCGTGCCTCCATCAGCAGGCGGCTCTGCTCTTCGAGTTTGCGTTCGATGCGGATGGCATTCCATATCTTCAGCGGGATGCCCACCACCACCGGCGCGCAAGCGCAGATCGCCAGTTCCACCAGCCAGTACGGCGAGTGCAGCGCGAAGAACTGCCGCGGATACGCCCGCGACAACATGCTGGTTGCAAATTGCATGAGGGTGATCAGCACCAGCAGCAGAATCTGCCGGTCGAACTGCGGTTTGCGCAGGGTGCGCGTCACCCACTGGTAGAGGCTGAGATCGATCATCGGCGAGAATGACCACACCTCTTCGCGGTCAGTGAACCGGCCATACAGGCCGGCGATGGCCGCCACGGCGAGGTTCACCGGCAGCGTCCAGTACTCGCCGTGCCACATGGCGGGGAGCGACAGCGCCGCTCCGCCCAGCATCGCCGTCCATGGCCCCAGCAGCAGCCCCATCAGGATGGTGGTCTCAAACGAGATGTCCGCCGCATAGAAGTTCGGAACGCTGAGCCGGACCCACACACCCGCCGTAAGCGGCACGCAGATCCACGCCAGCAGCTTCAGCGTGTCGCCCCAGGTGCGCTTCGACTTCAGCAGCAGGTTCTTGAATCGCGTTGCGCGCGACAATCCAGCCGACACCGCGGCCGCCACTCCCAGCTTGATCAGCAGCGTGATCAGGATCAGGTGGTCCGACATCCGGGCTACGCCTCCGTGCGTGATTGCTGCGCCATACCTTTTACTGTAATCCCGTTTGACGTGCCTGCATCGAAGCGAGACCGCGAACATCAAATGACATGTAGCTCGAACCGTATAATCAAACCATGGCCTTCGAATCCGTTCGCAAGCTCGCCGATGCCGACTTCCCCACGCGCTGGGGACACTTTCGCATCCTTGGCTTCGAAGGCGTGGTGGCCGATCCCGAGCCCTGCAACGACCAGATTCCCGCGCCCACCAATCGGGTGGAGTCGGCGATCGCCCTGGTCATGGGTGACATCGTGCCCGCCAAGCCCGGAGCGGAGGCGCCCATCGTCCGCATCCACTCGCAGTGCCTTACCGGCGACGTCTTCCATTCGCTGCGCTGCGACTGCCGGCAGCAGCTTGAGCTGGCGCTGGCGACGATTGCAGAGGCAGGCGCCGGAATCCTGCTCTACGAGAAGCAGGAAGGGCGCGGCATCGGCCTGATGGCTAAGTTGCAGGCCTACGAGTTGCAGGACCAGGGCATGGACACGATTGAGGCGAATCTGGAGCTCGGCTACCAGGCCGACTGCCGCGAGTACGAACTGCCGGCGGCGATTCTGAAGATGCTGGGCGTGGAGCGCGTGCGGCTGATTACGAACAATCCCGAGAAGGTGGCAGCGCTGGAAGCTGTAGGCATCATGGTGGTGGAGCGCATCTCGGCCGAGGTGGCCCCGGAGCCGACCTTCGAAAAATACCTGAAGACCAAACAAGACAAAATGGGGCACCTGGTGAGCTAGCGCGGGTTGCGCTCGCGCCAAACGCGGTAGATGCCCCACGCTGCGGCGGTGCAGTTGTCGACGATGGCGCCGTCCAGCAGCATGGCTTCGAACTCCGCCACACTGACGCGGTGGACTTCGAGGTCGGTCTCTTCGGCGTCGCGGTCGTGCTGGCCCTGGGTCAGGCCCTCGGCGAGGAAGACGTAGTGCTTCTGATTCATCACGCCGTAACCGATTTGCAGCGTGGTGAGCAAGGTCATCCGCTCCGCGCGCAGGCCGGTCTCCTCGCGCAGCTCGCCGCGCGCCATCTCTTCGGCCTCCACATCGGCCGTCTCCCAGCCGCCTTGCGGAAGCTCTTTGAAGCGGGCGCCCACGGTGTAGCGATACTGCTCGACCAGGTAGAGGAAATCGCCCTCGGGGGCCGAATCCAGAGGAATGATGATGCACGCGGGTTCCTTGTCGACGACGCCGTAGATGCCGCGCTCGCCGTTCGCGCGCTCGATCACGTCCTCGCGCACGCGCGTCCACTTGTTGCGATAGACTTCGCGGCTGCTGATGGTCTTGATTGGTGCGCTCAGGCCTTCTTCTCCGTTCCCCAGTAGACGGCGTACTTCTCGTCGGTGATGCGGTACATCGGCTTCACATCTTTTGCCGCCGCCTTGAAAGTAAGGTCCTTCGCTGAGACCAGTTCGACCCAATCCGCCGCTTCGCCCGCGGGCACGACTGGGGCTTCGGCGGGCGGACCAAGGTCGGACTGCTTCGGCGCGGGGTCGTATCCACCGATTTTCAGCGCGCTGTCCTTCGGGCCGGGGCCGAGGTCGGCGGCGAGGACGAGCGGTCCGTAGAGTGCGGCACGCAGGGCTGGATCGCCCGGTAGCGGCTCGGTCTGCAGCTTCATCGGCAGTGCGACTTCGATCTTGTCGCCATCGTGCCACTCGCGGGTAAGAGAGAGATAACTTCCAGGCTGCGCAAACGCTTCCAGCTCGCGGCCGTTGATCTTGACGGAGCCTCCTTCCGCGACCCACGAAGGGATGCGCACGTGGATGGTCCGCCGCTGCGGCGCGGCTGCCTTGATGTGCAGTGTGGTTCCCTGCTCTGCCGGAAACGCGGTCTCCTGGCGCAGGCCGAAGTTCTGCTGCTTCCAATCAAGTTCGGAGGCGATGAACTGGTTGACCCAAACGCCCTCCTTGTCGTGGAAGTAAATCGTGTCATTCAGCTTGGCGAACTCTTCCACGCCGGTTCCGGTGCAGCACCAGAACGAGCTTTCCGCCGAGTGGTAGTAGCGCCAGTAGCCGGCGGCCAGCGGGAAGTAGTACTGCTTCAGTCCCTGCGGATTCTGCGTTCCCATGCGGCAGTTCCAAAGCGCGCGCTCGTAGGCACACATCCAGCGCGCGTCACCGGTCCAGGCGAAAACGTGGCGCTGGAGCTTCATCAGGTTGTAGGCCACGCAGCACTCGGCGTTGTTATAGGTCAGGCTTCCCTTGAGGTTGCCGGGATCGCTGCGCCAAGACTCGCCCACGCTGGTGTTGCCGATCGCGTAGCTGCGCTCGTCAAGTACCTCTGCGAGGAAGTACTGCGCTATGTCGCGGTAGCGCGGATCGCCGGTGAGCTCGTACATGCGCGCCGCGCCAATCACCTTGGGCACATGCGTGTTGACGTGCAGGCCGCGCAACTCGTCCTGGTGGCCGGCGAGAGGATCGAGGAACATCGGCTGTTCGAACAGGCGCGCCGTGCTGAGATATTGCTGCTTGCCGGTGAGGCTGTATAGGTTGGCCAGCACTTCGTTCATGCCGCCGTACTCGGTGCGCAACATGAACATGCGGCGATCGTCGCTGATGGCCTGAAAGTACGCGCGCACCCAGTCCGCCATGCCTTCCGCGACAGCCAGCGCCTGCTGGTTGCCGGTGTGCACGACCATATCCAGCATGCCAGCCATGATCTTGTGGTAGGTGTAGAAGGGCGCCCAGTACTTACCTCCGGCAGCAAGCGTCTCGAACCCTGCTTCCGGGAAGGCGCTCAGATAGCCATTGCTGTTCGCCTTCTGGCAGCGCGCCAGTTCGGCGACCAGGGTGTCGCCGTTCTTGCGCAGCGTGTCATTGCCGGAACTGGCATAGGCAAGCGCAACCGCGGAGAGATAGTGCCCGCCATTGAAGTGGCCGCGCAGCTCGCAGTCCGGCCGTTCCCACCCGCCGTACGGGGTTGCGGTGGAGGTTAGGCCAGAGGTTACGCGAAAGCTGTGCAGGAGGCGGTCGGTGGCAAGCGAGTCGAGGTAGGTTTGGTTGATCTCGGCCTGCTGCTTAAAGATTCCGTCGAGCAGGCGCACCTGGGTCATGGGAAATGGCGCGAGCTTGTCCGGCTTGGCGGCGACAAAGTCGTCAGGCTTGGGCGCGGAAGAATCGAGCGCGCCGAATGCGCTGCGGCTGAAGGTGAGGCTTCCCGCGACTGCGGCCATGCCGGCGAGAACACTGCGGCGACTGGTCAAGAATGGTTCGATCATAGGGATATCTCCGCCGCACAGGTTCCGAGTCGATTGCGGACTTGGTGGCGTCCGAAGTCTACCAAGTTGCGCTAACCGGCAACAAACTTCCGCGCAAGCGCTGGTTTGCCGGTGAAGCAAAGCGGCTTCGGCGCAAAGGAAAGAGCCCCGCAATCGGGGCCCTTCCGTTTCGGCGCAGGTAGCGCAGATTTCTAGTGGGTGCGGATGAAGAGCAGCACGAAGGTGAACAGGGTGAGCGACTCGATGAACGCGAGGCCGAGGATGAGGAAGAGCTGAATGCCGGGCCGGGCGCCGGGATTGCGGGCGAGAGCCTCAGAGGCTGACGCGGCTGCGCGCCCCTGGCCGAGACCGCAGAGACCGGCGGCAATGCCCATGCCGATGCCAACTGCGAGCGGGCTGAGGTCTAGGCTGGAGGTCCCGGCAGTCTGGGCAAACGCGGGCACAGCGAGAAACATCGCGGCCAGCGACAGGAAGAAGAACTTCGAGATTTGAAACATGCGAACCATGGTGGTGCTCCTTGCCCCCGTCAGAATGTTCGCCGCCAGTGGGTGGTTGATGCTCACCGTGCTGGCACCCTCACGCTAAGCGGCGAGTGCTGCGGCCAGCCGAGAGGGGGCGCCCCGCGGCCGGCGAAACCTTTGCTAATGCTCGTGGGAAACGGCGAGCGAGAGATATACAACCGTCAGGATCATGAAGACGTAGGCCTGAATGAGCGCAACCCCGAAGTGGAGTCCGAGAAAAAGGAGTGGCACGCCAACCGGGATCAGCGAGAAGAACGCGAGCGTGACCATGTCGCCGGCGAACATGTTGGCGTAAAGACGCACGCTGAGCGACATTACGCGGGCGAGGTGGGAGATGATTTCGATGGGAAGCATCAGCCAGTAGAGCCACCAGACCGGGCCCAGAAACTGCTTGAAGTAGCCGATGCCATTGGCGCGGATGCCCTGGAAATGGTAGTAGACGAAGGTGACGATAGCGCATCCCAGCGGCACCACGTAGCTTGCAGTGGGCGACTCGAACCCGGGGACCAGGCCGAGCAGATTGCAGGCGAGGATGAAGAGAACCAGCGCGGTGAGGTAGCTGGTAAAGCGCGCGTATTCGTGGCCAATGATGGGCTCGCTCTGCTCGGTAACGAACTCGTTGGTTAGCTCGGCAAAATGCTGCACGGTTGAGGGCTTCTCAACATTCAGCGAAATCCGCACCGCGATGAAGTACAGCAGAAGCGCGGCGAAGATCAGCAACTCCATGGCGAAGGCGTTGGTGATGGGCGCTTGCGGATGGGCCGGGGAGATATGAAACGCGCGCAGCAGGGCATCCACTGGCGCGGCAAAGTGGTGGTTCAGGAATCGTGTAAAGAACAACTGTGTCGGCATAAATCTCGAAGTTCCAAAGGCAGCTAGACGGTCCAGCTCCTGACGAGGCGAAGGCCTTCAATCGAAAGCGCGGCCACTCCAAAGGCAAGGCCGGCAATCAAAGCGAAAACCGATCCGTGCAGAAACTTAAGGCTACCATAAAGCAGCCCGACGGCGAGCGCCAAACGGAGCAGGAAAGTGGTGAGAACCGGGCCCAGCGGACGAGCCTGCGCGCCCGCGTCCATGCGCGCCGAGAGCGCGGCCATCAGGCGCCGCCACTCAAACAGGCCGGAGCCGGAAATGAACGCTCCGACCGCGAGCAGGGCCGCCGACTGCCAGCCCAGCTTCCACCAAAGCAGGGGCGCGCCCACCAGGGTCGCGATCGCCACCAGGCGCAGGGCGCGACCGATGGTGCGGCGGAAGTCCTCGTCGGAGAAGGTTGCGAGGCTGGGGGTCTCGCTGCCTCTGTTGCTCGTATTCGCCTGATTCTCCGGAGCTTCGTTCATTGATCGTTCTTCGTGTATCGCGAGATGGTGGTGAAGATCTGGATGAATCCGCCGGCAGCGCCGAGCAGCATCAGGGCGACGGCAATCCAGTGCTGGTGAAAGTGGCGATCGAGCAGATACCCGATGCCGAGACCGACAAAGGTGCCCGCGGGAACGGCAAGAGCTAGCTGGATCATCGACTCGGCCTGGGCGAGGCTGCGGAGGTTGCTGGATTTTTTGGACGGAGGGTTGGGTTCGTCGGCCATCGCGACCATTACACCACGTCTGGTCGATATACTGGATCGTCGGAGTTGTACCTCCGGGGCTAAAGCCCCTTTCTCTTCGGGCGCCGATTGTTGGCAGGGCTAGAGCCCTGCCCTATCAAAGAAGTGGAGCACACGTGTACGAATCGCAATTTGAAGAGAGGCTTTACAACGAGCGGCGGGAGAAGCTGCGGCAGATCGGCGAGTTGGGACAGAAGGCCGGTCTGAGCTATGCCGCGGCCACCTATCCAAACAGCTATGCCGTTACGCACGCGATTCCCGAGTTGCGCGCGGCATACGATCCGATGACCGCCGAGCAGTTCGAGGCAGACCTGGCGGCCGGGAAGAAGATCGAGGTGTCGATCGCCGGGCGGATTATGGCCATCCGCGTCCAGGGCAAGGCCGGGTTCGCGCAGTTGCAGCAGGCGGGCCAGCGGATGCAGATCTACGTGCGCAAAGATGATGTCGGCGAGGACGCGTTTGCGCTGTACAAGCTGCTGGACCTGGGCGACCACATCGGGGTGAAGGGCTTTCTGTTCCGCACGCGGACGGGCGAGCTGACGGTGCATGTGCAGGCGCTGACGTTTCTGGCGAAGGCGATGCTGGCGCTGCCGGATAAGTTCCATGGGCTCGAAGACACGGAGTTGCGGTATAGGCAGCGGTATGTCGACCTGTTTGTGAATCCGGATGTGCGCGAGGTGTTTGTGAAGCGGGCTGCGGTGCTGCGCGCGCTGCGCAAGTTCTTCGATGAGCGCGGGTATCTCGAAGTTGAGACGCCGATGCTCCAGACCATCGCCGGTGGAGCGGCTGCGCGCCCCTTCAAGACGCATCACAATGCGCTCGACATTCCTCTCTCGCTTCGGATTGCGCCGGAGCTCTATCTGAAGCGGCTGGTGGTGGGCGGGATGGACCGCGTGTATGAGATCAACCGGAACTTCCGGAATGAGGGGATTTCGACGCAGCACAATCCTGAGTTCACGATGCTGGAGTTTTATCAGGCTTATGCGAATTATCACGATTTGATGGATTTGACGGAAGAGCTGGTGAAGTATGTGGCGATGGAGGTGAATGGGGGGCTGCTGACCAGCTTTAATGGGGTGGAGATTGATCTTGGTAAGTGGACGAAGTTGTCGATGCGGGAGGCGATTATCAAGTTCTGGCCACCTGAGGCTGGATTTCCGCCTCAAATGCATGACTTTGTCGGTCCCGGTCAATTATTTGCCCTTCTTGACAGGGCTGTTCAAAGTGTCACTCTCGATTTGGACAAGAAATACGATCCCCAAGTCGACTGGCTAAGAACTGCGCTTCGCACTCTCGGCGAAAGGCGCAAGAAAATGGAGCCGACCGGCAAGGTGATCGCCGAGCTTTTCGAGTTTCTCGCAGAGCCGAACCTTCAGCAGCCAACGATTATTTATGACTTTCCGCTGGCGGTGTCACCGCTGTCGAAGGTGAAGCCGGATGAGCCGGATTGGGTGGAGCGGTTTGAGTTTTATATTGGCGGGTTCGAGGTGGGGAATGCGTTCAGCGAGTTGAACGATCCGGACGATCAGCGGGCGCGCTTTGAGGCGCAGTTGAAGGAGCGCGAGCGGGGCGACGACGAGGCTCATGCGATGGATGAGGACTACGTGCGCGCGCTGGGGTATGGGCTGCCGCCGACGGCCGGCGAAGGCGTCGGGATCGACCGGCTGACGATGATCCTTACCGGGGCGAAGTCGATTCGCGATGTGATTCTGTTCCCGCTGTTGAGGCCGCAGGGTAAGAGCGCGGCGGAGTAGGGCTGGGCGTGTGAGGTAATGGGCCAGTCTGAACAAATCTGACCCTCAGGGGCTGAAGCCTTTTCAATGAGTGCCTTTACGGCACGGCTGAAGCCGTGCCCTTAACGAGGCAGATCAGATGATCTGGCCCCAGGTGGCGTGATGTGCGGCGAAGGATGGGCACGCGTCGAGCGGCAGGAAAGGCGTTTTTGTGTACAGCTTTCAGCGATGAGTTGTGAGCTATAAGCGGGGTGACCGGCCTGTCGGCGATCTCGGGCCTTGGGCTACCTCTGCGGTCACAAGCTCTGCGGGGATCTCTGGTGCCGTGTGTAAAATCCTGCGTTTTCCGCGCAAAGTTTTTCAGTTTACGAGTTGGTACACATCGCAAGAAATTTCACGTTACGAAACGAGTACTGTTTATCGGTTACTCGGATCGATCAGGTCCGATCCGAGGAAGGTTGCCAGGGCGCGGTTGAAGGCGGCGGGCTGCTCCAGGTTGGTGATGTGGCCGGCGTCCTGGAGGACGATCAGCGTGGAGTTGCGGATGTGCTGGTGCATCAGCTCGGCGTCGGCGACGGGCGTGAACTGGTCGTGGATGCCGACGACGATGAGCGTTGGCAGATTGAGCTTGGGCAGCAGAGGCAGGTAGTCGCGGCGTTCGGCGCGGGTGCGCAGGGCGGCGGAGGCTCCGGCGGCGGGAGCACGTTGCATCATGCGGAGGAGTTCGGCGGCGACTTCGGGATGGTCGGCGATGGTCTTGGGGCACATCATTTTGGGGAGGACTTCGACGGCGTAGGCGGCGAGGCCTTCGGCGTCGAGGCGGTCGGCGAGGGCGAGGCGTGCGGATTTCTTTGCGGGCGTGTCGAGTTGGGCGAAGGTGTCGCAGAAGATGAGGCCGAGCAGGCGGGAGGGCGCCGCGGCGGCGATTTCGAGAGCGACCTGGCCGCCCATGGAGAGCCCGGCAACGAAGAACTCGTCGAGCGCCAAGGCGTCGGCGAAGGCGAGAAGGTCGCGGGCGTAGGTGGAAAAGTTGGCGGGCGGGTTGGGCGAGGTGGTGCGGCCGAAGTTGCGCAGGTCGGGAGCGATGAGGCGGTATCCGGGAAAGCTTGCGATAAGCTGCGGTGACCAACTGGTGCAGTCGAATGGGTGGCCGTGAATGAGGATAACCGGCGTGCCGACGCCGGATTCCTGGTAGTGGAGGGAGAGATCGGAGGTTTGAAGTTGGGGCATGGACGCTCCGTCGATGAAAAAGGCAACCCACCCTTTCACGATAAAGCTGTGAAAGGATGGGCCACCCGGAGTTCGAGGATAGTTCCGGTCTACTGGAAGTTGAGCGACTCGATGCCGAGGAATTCGGCGGACTGGCCGAGTTGTTCCTCGATGCGGAGGAGCTGGTTGTACTTGCAGATGCGGTCGGTGCGGCTGGCCGAACCGGTCTTGATCTGGCCGGCGCCGGTGGCGACCGCGAAGTCGGCGATGAAGGCGTCCTCGGTTTCGCCAGAACGGTGGCTGATGACGGAGGTGTAGCCGTAGCGGCGGGCGAGTTCGATGGCCTCGATGGTCTCCGATACGGTGCCGATCTGGTTGAGCTTGATCAGGATGGAGTTGGCGGTTTTCTGCTCGATGCCCTGCTGCAGGCGCTCGGTATTGGTGACGAACAGGTCGTCGCCGACGAGCTGAATGTGGCCAAGCTCCGCGGTGAGAAACTTCCAGCCGTCCCAGTCGTCCTCAGCGAGGCCGTCTTCGAGCGAGACGATGGGGTACTGCTTGATCCAGTCGGCGTAGAACGCGACCATTTCTTCGGAGGTCTTCTCGGACTTGTCTGACTTCTTGAAGATGTACTTCTTCTTCTCCTTGTCATAGAACTCGCTGGAGGCGGGGTCGAGGGCAATGGCAATCTGCTCGCCCGCGGTGTAGCCGGCCTTCTCAATCGCTTCCAGAATCAATTCAATAGCTTCCGCGTTGGACTTCAAGCTGGGGGCGAAGCCGCCTTCATCGCCGACGGCGGTGTTGTAGCCCTTCTTCTTGAGCACGCCTTTGAGGGTGTGGAAGACTTCGACGCCCCAGCGCAGCGCGTCGGTGAAGCTATCGGCGCCGACCGGCATGACCATAAACTCCTGGAAGTCGACATTGGAGTCAGCGTGGCTGCCGCCGTTGAGGATGTTCATCATAGGCGTGGGCAGGATGCAGGCGTTGACTCCGCCGAGATAGCGATAGAGCGGCAGCTTCAGCGCGTTGGCCGACGCGCGGGCGCAGGCCATGGAGACAGCCAGGATGGCGTTGGCGCCGAGCTTGGACTTGTTCTCGGTGCCGTCGATCTGGATCATGGTGCTGTCGATGAGACGCTGGTTGGACGCGTCCATGCCGGTTAGTTCGGGGGCGAGGATGGATTCGACGTTCTCGACGGCGTTGAGCACGCCTTTGCCACCGTAGTGGGCCTTGTCGCCGTCGCGGAGTTCCACGGCTTCGTGTTCGCCGGTGGATGCGCCGGAGGGAACAGCGGCGCGGCCCATGGCTCCGCCCGAGAGGGTGACGTCGGCTTCGACGGTGGGGTTTCCGCGGGAATCGAGGATTTCGCGGGCGGAAATGGAGACGATTTCAGTCATGTTGCTCCTATGGGAAGATGTGCGACCGGGTACAGCAGCGTCGTTCTGGGATGGGACGATGCGGTGCTGCAAGCGGTCGTTCAGTTTGGCGCGGCGGTCTACGGGAAGACCGGTGCCGCCGGCGGTGTGGATGGTTGTAATGAGTTCAACAGCGGATTCTTTCACCAATGGGATTCTAGCAAAGACGCGCTAAACGGACGCTAAACATCGATAAACGCACGAATGCGGCGGATGGTGCACAAATGATTTCGTCGGCGCAGAAATGATTTCACCATGAATGTGCAAGTTCTTGCACTTCCTTTGAGGGGACATCATGAGAAAGCGGTTAGAAAGGGCCTTTTGCGATGGCATTGCGATTGCAGAAGCACCAGTGCAACTCCTAATTGCGTCGCAGTCTCTGTCAGGGGAGACATAGCGCATCGGGTTTTCAAGTTGCAGTACTCCGGGAAGGTCAAAGGGCAGCCCACAACAGGGGCTGCCTTTACCTTTGGCGGAGGAGGATGGAGCGGTTGGGAGAAACGCGAGCCAATGGCGGCAGGCTTGTTGGCGGTCTCGATTCCCTGCGGGCGATTTTCGCCCACAGCGGTCGCAGCACTTCTACCCTAAGGACTTAAGAGGCACAGGTGGAGAACGCCTCTGGTGCGTCCGCCGCGCGAGGTGCGGACGCCGGGGCTCCGAGACAGACCGGATGAGGGGGAGATGCAATGAAGATTCGGAATCGCATTATTAGCATGACCGGCGCGAAGACCGCGGCGATGGTCTGCACGACGGCCGCGTGGATGCTGGCGGCCACAGCGGGACTGGCGCAGAGTACCAACGACCAGCGCATGGGGGTGTCGCACCCTGACGCAGCCCCAATCACTTTGGCGCCGGACACAGCAAGTACGGCGAGCAGCCCGGCCAGCGCGCCGGCGAAGCCATCGGCGGCGGTCCCGGCAACGGACTCCTCGCAGATTGTCTATGGCCCGTATGTTCCCTACCGTGCGCCGGGCACAGCGGAGCCAAGTGCGCCGGCGGCGGGCGATCCGGATGCCAACATTGTGACCGAAGCAACGGCGGGACAGGAGCAGCGCCGCTTGTTGACCGCGCCGACCGCGAAGACCGATAACGACGCTGGCGTCGTCACCTATGTGCCGTCGCGCCCGGGCGAGGTCCCGGAGGGCGCGCTGGTGAAGGTGCGGCTGCGCGAGGACCTCTCTACGCTGACCACCAAGCCGGGCACGAAGTTCTCGGCAGACGTGAGCGAGCCCGTGATGCGCGATGGGCGCGTGATTGTGCCCGTGGGATCGCTGCTGGAAGGGCGCGTGACCTGGGTGCGCGGCGGCAAGCGGATTGACGGAGCGGCGGCGATCCACCTGGAGCCGATGATGATTGTCCTGCCCGACGGCATGCAGTATGCGCTGCGCGCGCAGGCGATCGATACCGACCGCTGGGAGACGATGAAGGTCGACGGCGAAGGAACCATTTTGCGGCGCGACCACAGCAAGAAGACGGCAGCGGCGATTGGGCTGTCAGCCGGCGGAGGATTGGCCGCGGGCGCGATGATGGGCGGAGTTCCGGGCGCAGTGATCGGCGCGGGAGTTGGCGCGGGGGTTGGCACCGTGGTTTGGTTGAAGGAGGACCGCCAGGCGGAACTCAACAAGAATCTGGGAGTGGTTTTCAGCCTGACCGAGCCGATGAGCGTGACGCCGACGAGCGCGGTGGTTATGCCGCTGAAGATTGGAACGCCGGGCGGGGAGTAGCCAAGGCGCTAAGGCAGATTAATGAGTTTGTGCGGGCCGCTCAGATGGATTGAGCGGCCTTTCTTTTTGCGGCGAGAGATTATGCGCCGGGCGCCGGCTCTGCGAGCGGTGGTGACGAAGCCTTCGGCGCGGTGATTCTGTACGCATACCAGGCAAAGACTGCGTTGAGGGCAAGGAGGGCCACGGTGATCGCGTAAATAATCCAGAGGATCAGTGTCAAGATTGCTGAGGCGTCACTCCCTGGAGGTCTCAAGGCCCGTGTGTGCGCGGTCAGCTGCAAAAAGCGCGGCAGGCGGGATAGAGACAGGAAGAGTCCGAGAACGAAGCGGCCAAGGAACAGCACAAACGCCGATCGGCGCATCTGCCACAGGGCGACCGCAGCGGCAACTGCAAGCGCAGAGTGGAGCCATCCCAGTTCAGATTGCAGCGTGAAGACAGGAGATGGATGGGGGCGTCGTGCCATGCTTGCGTTGTGGGCAATGAGAAGCCGGACTAGAAACGGGTTCGCCACCGCAAAGGCAGCGATGCAGACTTCGTAGATGCAGATGATGGTTGCCAGCGGCGGACGGGTGGGGCGGGACTCGGTCATGACATGCCTTTCAGTCGTCTGCAAGACTACAGCAGCAAAAGGCGAAATGCGGGGATTCTTCGCTGCAAATGCGGCTTGGTTAGGAGAAAGGTTCAGGATGCTGTGGTACTGCAAGCCGTATCGGGGTCCTTCGACTCCGCGCTCCGCGCTGCGCTCAGGATGACGGCGTAAATTCTGTTGCGGGAGAGCGAAAGAGACACACCCCACGATAACCTCGCGCTTCGGCGCTCGGTGATCATGGGGCACCCGGCTAGTCGCGGACCTGGGCGAGGAGGCGCTTCCAGTTTTTCTGGTTGCGGCGGTAGGACTTTTTCAGGTCTTCGAGGATGCGTTCGAAGTCGGAGTGGCCAACGAGGTTCTTCCACGCGGGATTCTTGGTGAACCACGGGTAGTTCTCGTTGCCGAGGTAGATGGCGCGGCGGAGCCAGTGCAGCGCCTCGGATTCGTCTCCGTCCACGGCGAAGTAAGTCGCGAGGCGGTAGGCCATCTCGCCGTCGGCCTCGGCTGCCGCCAGCGTTTCTTCAAGAATGAAGCTGGCGGCCTTGGCGCGGTCGCCGAGTTGAACAAAGCAGAGCGCGATTGTGGGAAAGACAATGCGCAGGCTGGCCTCGTCGGAGATGACACTTTCGAGCGTGGCTACGGCGCGGGCGAGATCACCGAGACGCATTTGTTGATAGCCGAGCGAGATGCGGAGCAGGGGCTGGCGCGGCTCCAGGGTGAGGCCTTTTTCGATCTCGTCGCCGGCCAGTTCGAGCTGGTTCTGGTATTGATACACGCGGGCGCGGTGGTTGTAGATGATGGCGGCGTTGGCGGGGTTGAGACGGAGCGAGGTGTTGAACTGCTCGAGGGCTTCGTCGTAGAGGCCGTCGATGCGCAGGGTGAGGCCGGCGACCAGGTGGACGTTCCAGTCGTTGGCGGCGGACTGGAGGAGATGCTCGATGCCGTGGCGGGCGGACTCTTTTTCGCCGCGGGAGAGCAGCATGTAGACGCGGTAGAGATTGGCCTCGACTGAGCCGGGATCGAGTTGCAGCGCCTTGTCGAAGGCGCGGCGGGCTTCGAGCACGTGCATCTGGCCGCCCAGTCCGTGGCGCGCGTACTGCAGATGGGTGATGCCCAGGCCGGACCAGGCGGGCGCGTAGTCCTCGTCCTGCTGGACCACGTTTTCAAAGAGGGTGCGGGCGCGATTGAGGTCGTCGAGCGATCCGGTGCGCGACATGAAGGACGAGAGCACGGCGCGGGCCTGCAAGTACTCCTCGGAGAGGGCCAGGTTAAGCGAGACGCGGCTGACTGAGGGCGAGGGGTCGCGCGTGTTTTCGGCCGAGGCGGTGGCGGGATTTTCCAGATCGCCGACGCCTTGCAGCGTGGCGAAGACTTCGTTGCATATCTCGGTCTGCACGCTGATGAGATCGAAGGACGCGACGCTGATGGAGCCGCCTGCGCGCACGGACTGCGAGGGAATGTCCAGCAGTTGCCAGTTCAGATCGAAGCCGGCGCCGGAGCGCATGAAGTTGCCGGCAAGCACAAACCGTACCAGCAGCTTTTTGCCGATGGCGAGCGGATCGAGCTGCTGCGCGGGGATCGACATCAGCGAGCTGGACGGGCGCACGATCAGCGAGGTCATGCGGGCGAGGCGCGCGGCGATGGCGTCGGCGAGCGCGTAGCCATAGAGCGGCGCGGGCGCGGTTTCGGGGTCGACCGCGGGTGAGGTGCCGAAGTTGATGAAGGGCAGCACGACGATGGAGTTCTGTTTCGACGTCGCGGTCGAGCCGGACTCGCGGAAGCGCTCGGCCAGCATGGAGAGCAGACCGGTGGCGCGCTTTTCCTGTTCGGGCGTTTCGACTTCAAGCCGGCCCTGCGCGGGCACCTGCGAGATGGAGTCGCCGGGCATGCCGACCGAGTCAAGCTGAAGCGCCTTCATCACCGTGCGCAGGCCCTCGCGTACGTCGGCGGCGGAGGCGAAGCGGGCGGACGGCTGCTTTTCCAGGCAGCGCAGGATCACCGATTCGAGCTCGACCGGCAAATCCGGGACGATCTCGCGCAGGTTGGGCGGCTCGGCAAACTGGATGGCGCGAATGGTCTGAAACTCGGGCGCGTCGGGGCGGTGGAAGGGATGGCGTCCGCTGGAGAGCTCGTAGAGGATGAGCCCAAGGGCGAATACGTCGGACTGGACGGACGAGCGGCCGGTGACGAACTGCTCCGGCGCCATGTAGGCGATGGTTCCTCCACGCGCGGTGTAGGTGGCCTCGGGTTTGGGCGGTGGGCGCCGGCCAGGAGTGGCGGGATCGAAATCGGCCTCGTCGAGATTTAGCTGGCGGGCCAGGCCAAAGTCGAGGATCTTGATGAGGCCGCCGTCGGTGAGCATGACGTTGGCCGGCTTGAGGTCGCGATGAAAGATGCCGAGCAGGTGCGCGGCGGAGAGACCGTCGGCAATCTGGATGCCGGCGGAGAGCACCAGTTGCAGGCTGGCCGGGCCCTCGGCAATCACCTTGTCCAGCGATTTGCCGGGGATGTACTGCATCACGATGTAGGCTTCGTCCTCTTCCTGTTTGCCGCCGGCGCTGCCGGACTCGGGCGTGGCTTCGCCTACGTCATAGATGGCGCAGACGTTGGGGTGGTCGATAGCAGAGGCCAGGCGGGCCTCACGGAGTTGCGTGGTGCGGACCTGCTCCAGCGACAGCGCGCCGCGCTTGAGCAGCTTGAGGACGACCGGCCGCTGCAGCAGCGTGTCCGTGGCCAGATACACGACGCCGCTGCCGCCCGCGCCAATTTTGCGAATGAACTCGTAGTGCCCAATTGTGCGGCGTTTCATAGTTTGATTATCGCAGGCGGAAATCCGTTTGCGGCCTGGAGTGCGGACGGACACAGGAAGCGACGCGCGATGGAGAGTAGCATTGCAGCCGTGCATGCTGAATCCCGGCTGGGCGATATTCTTGCCAACGCGATCACGCACTGCGTAGGTGCGGTGCTCGCGCTGGCCGGGGCAGTGTATCTGATCGCGGTGTCGACGCGCGGGGATGCGTGGCTGGTGGTCAGTTGCTCGATCTACGGGACGACGCTGGTGCTGGTGTACGTGTGCTCCACGCTCTACCACTCGCTGGTGCGGACGCGGGCGCGGCATGTTTTTCACGTGCTCGACCACTCGGCGATCTACCTGCTGATCGCGGGGACTTATACGCCATTCATGCTGGTGTCGATGCGCGGGGCGATGGGCTGGGCTCTGCTGGGCGTGGTGTGGGGGTTGGCAATCGCGGGCGTGGTGTTCAAGAGCCTGGCGATCGGCCGATTCCCTGCTGCTTCGGCGACGGTCTACCTGCTGATGGGGTGGTGCGTGGTGATCGGCGTCGTTCCTCTGCTGCGCGCGGTCACCTGGCATGGGATGATGTGGATCGGCGCGGGTGGCCTGGCCTATACGCTGGGGATTGTTTTCTTTGCGAACGACCGGCTGCACTTCTTCCACGCGCTGTGGCACGTGTTCGTGCTGGCAGGCAGCGTGGCGCATTATTTTGCCGTGCTGCTGTATGTGGTTCCAGCGCGGCGGTGAAGGCTGGAAGAGCTATCTGCTGGGCAGGCGCGCGGTGAGCAGATGGCGAAGCTCATCGGCCTGAGCTTCCGTCAGATGGTCCTTGGGGATGGGGACGATTCCGTGGTCGGTCTTGTGATACAGGATGAAAGACGAATTGTCCTCGACAAACTTGGAATACATGTCCCAACTTGAGCGCGAGACTCCCGCGGTAGTGGTCAGGCGAAGACCGTTCGAGTCCAGGTCGAGCGCTTGATGGAGCTGGAGGTTTTTCATCCTCTTGTAGTCCTGCTTCAATCGGCGCCTGCGCAACACGACGAACCCCATAAAGATGGGAACCACTCCCAGCGTGAGCAGCAGGTCGAGCTCCATGTCAGGGTAGATATAGGACTGGATCACGTTCCCGGCAAGCCAAATGACGCACAAGATGTGCGGGAAATAGTAGTCCAGTGCAGACCAATTGGAACGTTTTCGCAGCGCCAACATGGACGCGCTGACGAAGTCACTTTCGTTAACCCGATACTCGATATGCATCGATCAGTGCCTCGGCTTGGCGTCCGATTCGTGCTCCCAGGGTCGCGGGGAAACCGGATCGTCCTGCCACTTCTGTCGCTTGCCGACGAAAAACATGATCGCCCCAAAGACAACCATAACTCCGCCCCACAACAGGTTCAGATTGACACCGAGGGAGCGGGCATACAGCGCGGAGTCGCCGAGGGTAAAGAGGCCCTCTGCGACCAAAATGCCGCCGATGGCAAGGAAGATGAGGCCAAGCGGTACGCGGATGTCGAGTCCCATAAAAACTCCAGTCGTCTGGGTTTATCTGAAGATAACGTTAAGCACCACCGCAACAGCCAGCACGGCGATGGCAAGGGTTGAAGGCTTCTGATACCACGCAAGATGGGTTTCAAGAGGCTTGGGCGTCAACGAATAGACCAGGCCGACCAGTTCCGGCTCGGGCCGCGGCTCGGTGGCGAGAGAGACTACGACGGTGACGACGAAATTGATCACGAACGCAAAGATCGCGGTCCAGAAGTTCTGTGCCATGTCGCTGGGATACTGATAGACGACGTGGATCCAGCCGCCGTGAATGCCGACGGCGTCGCCCAGCGGCAGCGTGAGGCCGTGATGGACAACCGCCGCCAGGGTGCCGACGGTGAGGCCGGTAAAGGCGGCGTGGCCGGTGGTGCGCTTCCAGAACATGCCCAGCAGGAAGGTGGCGAACAGCGGCGCATTGATGATCGCGAAGACCAACTGCAGCGCGTCCATGATGTTGTTGAAGCTGGTAACGGCGTAGGCAGCCCCGATGGAGAGCAGAACACCCCCAACCGTAGCCATGCGCCCCATCCACAGATAGTGTGCATCCGTGCCCTTCTTGTGGATGTACGCCTGGTAGATGTCGTAGGTCCAGACGGTGTTGAAAGCGGTAACATTGCCGGCCATTCCGGACATGAAGCTGGCCAGCAGCGCGGTGAGGCCGAGGCCGAGGATTCCCGTGGGGAAGTAGTGCAACAGCAGGGCGGGGACGGTGAGGTTGTAGTCGTAGACAGGCTGGCCGCTGGAATCGACCACGTTGGCGCCGGTAATGGGATCGGTTTTGACCGGGACAATGCCGTGGGGGTGGGCCTGGTCGAGCGGGAGGGTCGCGGAGGTCGAGGCGCCGGTCGCGGTGGGCGTGCCCATCACATGGGAGGTGACGGAGACGGCGATAAGGCCGGGCAGGATCACGAGGAACGGAAGGAACATCTTGGGGATCGCGGCAATCAGCGGGACGCGGCGGGCGGCTTCCTCGGAGGGAGCGGCCATGGCGCGCTGGACAACCAGGAAGTTGGTGCACCAGTATCCGAAGCTGAGGACGAAGCCGAGGCCCATGGTGAGGCCGATCCACTCGACGCCGAGGGGGTTGGTGCTGGCGTGCTCCATGCCGCGCCAGGAGTGGGTCATGCTGGCGGGCAGCGTCTGCTTGATGCCCTGCCAGCCGCCGACATTGCGCAGACCGATCCAGACCAGCGGAAGAAAGCCGGCGACGATGAGAAAGAATTGCAGGACCTCGTTGTAGATGGCGCTGGTAAGGCCGCCGAGGAAGATGTATCCGAGCACGATGACCGCGGAGACGATGATGGAAACGTGGAAGATGTAGGCGTCGGGCAAAATCCCCTTGAACAGGCCCAGCGTCTGGATCAGCAGGGCCATGGCGTACATGGAGATGCCGGAAGAGACAACGGTCATAAATGCGAAGGAGAAGGCATTGACCGCGCGGGTTTTTTCATCGAAGCGCATGCGCAGATATTCCGGCACCGAGCGCGCCTTGGAGCCGTAGTAGAACGGCATCATGAAGATCGCGAGGAAGCACATGGCGGGGATGGCGCCGATCCAGTAAAAGTGGCTGGTGACGATGCCATATTTGGCACCAGAGGCGCCCATGCCCATCACCTCCTGCGCACCCAGGTTGGCGGAGATGAAGGCCAGCCCGCACACCCACGCCGGAATCGCACGCCCGGCCAGGAAGAAGTCGTTCGAGGTGCGCATGTAGCGCTTGAGGGCGAAACCTATGCCCAGCACGAAGGCGAAATAGACCAGCATGATGAGCCAGTCGATATAAGTGAGGTTCACTTTGAAGTTTCCTTGACGTCGGGTTAGGTTGGCGCGTTAGTATTTCGATTGAGTTTCACGGGCAACTCTAAATGTTTGAGCCGGGTGAGTCCAGCGGGCCAAAAGTCTGACGACCGAAATAATCGCTGGTCCAGGCCAACACTGGCTACCCAGCCTGCATCTTACTGACTGTGGCGGTTGTAGCTTTACGCAGCCGGTGAAGACTGCTGACCCCGGATTGTCGCGAACACTATGCGGATCGAGTGGTGTGCTCAATGAATCAGGAGGACCAGCAATTGAACTTGGAAATAGCGTCCGCGGTCCTACTGATTGACGACAACGCCATCCAGGCTGCGACCCGCCAAACCATCCTGAGGCGGGCCGGGTACTTCGTCATTGTGGCGCTGAATCCAGTGCGCGCTCTCGAACAGTTCCAGCACAACGAATTCCCCGGCGAGGTCAGCATCGTCATTACCGACCACCTGATGCCCGGCATGAACGGTGCGCAGTTCGTGCGCGAGTTGCGCAAGATGCAGCCCCACCTGCCCGTGATGGTCATCAGCGGCATGGAAGAGGCCGAGCAGGAATATGAGGGGCTGGAGGTGCTGTTCCTGCTGAAGCCGCTCTCGCCCGATCTGCTGCTTTCCCATATGCGGCATCTACTGCAGCACGAGCAGGCGGGTGCTGCCTGAGAGTGCCCGAAACGCTCTGAGTGGATCGTCCTGGCGTGGCCGCGGCGGCTTAGCGAACACGGCACACCTCCGCGAAGGGTCGCGGTTAATTCAAGGCATTGCTGAGGCTTGGCGAGTTTGGGCGTCACGCGCACGATCGCGTTGTGATGTTCATCACAGCCCGCACACACCCTATATCTGAGAGAATGGCATTGCGATGATTTCTCACCCAATGCCCGAGTTTGGAAGCTTCTGTCTGCTCCTGGCTCTCATCCTCACTGTCTACAACCTGGTTGCAGGGGGACTTGCTCTATGGGGCAGCTCGCCCAGCGGCGTACGCATCACCGGCAGGCAGGAAGCCGTATGGAACCGCCTGGGCGAGACCGCACGCCGCGCCGGAATCGCCAGCTTTATCGCGCTGTGCTGTGCGGCGTTCGCACTGGTGTGGGCGGCGTTTACCAATGACTTTTCGGTGGAGTACATCCGCTCGCACAGTAACATTGCGCTGAACCCGGCGTACAAGTTTGCCGCGCTGTGGAGCGGCCAGGAAGGCTCGCTGCTGCTGTGGGCGTTTCTGCTGAGCGCCTACGGATTTGTGCTGCGCGTGCGCCACCGGGTTGACGTTCGGCTGAGCGCCTTTGCGTCGGTCATCCTGGCCGGCATCCAGGTGTTCTTTGTGCTTTTACTGGTGGTTGGTGCGCCGCCGTTCTCCATCGCGCCTGGCCCAGTCGCAGCCGACGGCGCCGGGCTGAACGCGCTGCTGCGATATCCCGAGATGGTGATGCATCCGCCGCTGCTCTACCTCGGCTATGTGGGCTTTTCGGTGCCGTTTGCCTTCGCGCTGGGCGCGCTGATGATGCGCTACCCGGGTGAGAAATGGATCCACATTACTCGCCGCTGGACCATGGTGACGTGGATGTTCCTGACCGTGGGCATCTTTATGGGCGCGCACTGGGCCTACAGCGTGCTTGGGTGGGGCGGATACTGGGGCTGGGACCCGGTTGAGAATGCGTCGCTGATGCCGTGGCTTACCGGTACCGCGTTCCTGCACTCGGTGATGATGCAGGAAAAGCGCGGCATGATGAAGAACTGGAACGTGTGGCTGATCTTCTCCACGTTCCTGCTGACCATCCTGGGGACGCTGCTCACGCGCTCCGGCGCGGTCGCCTCGGTCCACGCGTTCGCGCAGTCGGCCATCGGCGCGTGGTTTTATACGTTTATCATCATTGCATTCGCGGTCTGCCTGTTTACGTTCTTCTTCCAGCGCGATCATCTGAAGTCGGAGAACAAGCTGGAGTCGCTGGTAAGCCGCGAATCGAGCTTCCTGTTCAACAACATGATTCTGCTCGCGGCGTGCTTTACCGTGCTTTGGGGAACGCTGTTCCCGGTGCTCTCGGAGTTTGTGACCGGGTCGAAGGTCACCATGGGCGCGCCCTTCTATAACCGCGTGAACATTCCGATTGGTTTGTTTCTGCTGTTCCTCACCGGGATCGGTCCACTGCTGGCGTGGCGCTCGACCTCGCTGCGGTCCATCCGGCGGAACTTCATTCTGCCTTCCATCGCCATGGCGGCGATGGCCATCGCGCTGATGATCGGCGGCCTGCGCCCGTGGAACGACGGCGACGATATGCAGTCGACGTTCTTTTCGCTGGTCTGCTTTTCGCTCGCTGCCGGCGTCATCACGGCCATTGTGGAGGAGTTTCTGCGCGGAGCGAACGTAGTGCGCACGCAGACGGGCAAGAATATTCTGGCGTCCACTGTGCTCCTCATCCGGCGCAACACGCGGCGCTATGGCGGATACATTATTCACTTCGGCATCGTGGTGATGTTCATCGGCATCGCCGGCGGTGCGTTCAACCAGGCGCGCGAGATGGAGATGGCCACCGGCAGCAGCATCGACATTGGACCCTACCACCTGGTGAGCACCGGCATGACCCAGGACTCCAAGCCCGAATACGACACCAGCTACTCAGTGCTGAATGTCTACCGGAACGGTAAGTACGTCACCCAACTCTCGCCGGAGAAGCGCGTCTACGCCCCGGGAACGGACCATGAGCAGCCCGCGACCATGGTGGCGATTCACTCCACCGCGCAGGCAGACCTCTACACCGTGTTCGAAGGAACCAATCCGGACAGCGGGCTGCCCATCATCAAGGTTTTCCTGAATCCGCTGATCGCGTGGATATGGATTGGGGTGGCGATTGTGGTGGCAGGCACGTTTATTGCGCTGGTTCCGAATCTTGTTCGGACTCCGGTGCGCCAACGCCAGGAGGACCTGGCTCCAGCTATCGCTTCCCCGCTCGGCGTGCCGGGCGTTCTCGCGAAGGTGCCCCATGCGTAGGCTTATGCAATCCTGGCGGGACCCGGTGTTTTGGGCGCGGACGGTGCAGACGGCACTGCTGTGCATCATCACCGTGGCGATGCTGGGCGCAGGCCGGTCGCGCTTCGACCGCCTGGGCCACGAGTTGATGTGCTCCTGCAGTTGCGGACAAGTCCTGCTGGAGTGCAACCATGTCAGCTGTCCCGACTCGCCGGTTATGATCCGGGAATTGCACGCCCAGCTCGACAGCGGGAAGAGCGACACCCAGGTGCTGAACTGGTTTGTGGCAAAATACGGCGCGACGGTGCTTGCAGCACCCATCCGCGGCGGCTTCGATGACGCCGCGTGGGTCGTTCCCATCACGGTATTTGTGCTGGCTACGGCCGGCACGTTTGTGGTGGTGTGGCTGTGGAAGCGGCGAGCGTTGTCGATCGCCGGCGCGGCGCCCGCACCGGGCGGCGAGTTCCCGCCTGCCCCGCCACCCTATCCCCAGGACGCGGCCCTGCGCGAACGCATTCGCCGCGAGACGGAGTACTGATGAGCCTGCTGGCCGTATCTATCCTGACCATCGCGCTGTTTGCTTACATCTTCTGGCCGGAGCGCAATCCCTTCGTGCAGGCGGACAAGACCCGCGTCGACTACCTGCGCGAGCGCAAAGAAGCGATCTACGAGAACCTCCGCGACCTCAACTTCGAATATCAGGCCGGCAAGTATCCCGAGGCCGACTACAACGAGCAGCGCAAATCGCTGGAAGACGAGGCCGCCGCAGCTATTGCCGAGATGGATGCCCTGCAGGCACGGGGTATGCGGGCCGGGCGGGCGCGGACTTGAGACATATACTTGCAACAGAAACCCTGAGCGATGAAAACGACAATACGCCGTGAGTTCAAGAAGGTAGAAAAGGGCGAACTCCCTAAGAAGCCGACGCTTAAGGACGCCATTAACGCGATGGCATCCAGGCCGGATGATTCTTCAAAGACGGCAGGGATGACCCTCCCCCCGAAGATGTGATCAGTTGGGACGCCGAATGACCCTCCTTCAATACAGCTCCGCGAAACCCCCCAATCTAGCGATTGAGAACTGGACCCACTAAGCCGTGTTTATTTCGAAGAAAACGCTACGCATCCTCGTCCTCCCTTGCAGCCTGCTGCTGTCGACCGTAACTGCCCTGGGGGCGACCATCACCGGCGTCGTCACCGACCGCACCACCGGCAAGCCCTCCGCCGGCGACACCATCGCCGTTATCAATACGGCGCAGGGCATGGATGAGATCGCCAAGACAACCTCCGACGCGAAGGGCCGCTTCAGCGTAAATGCGCCGGATGGCGGGCAGATACTGCTGCACATCACGCACGGTGGGGCGGAGTACTTCAAGAGCGTCCAGCCGGGCGCCGGCAGCGCGGACATCGACGTCTATGACTCCGCGAAGAAGATCGACGGCATCAGCGGCGAGGCCCTGGTGCTGCGCGCGGAGACCGACGCCGCCGGCAAGACGCTGAATGTGGCGGAGAACTTCTTTGTACAGAATGCATCCGCGCCGCAGCGCACGGAGTACGGCGGCAACACCTTCGACTTCTACCTGCCCAAGGGCGCCGAGATATCGCTGACCCTGGCCAGCGCGCCCGGCGGCCTGCCCACCAATTCCAAAGTGGTGACGATCGACGCCGCCAGCGGGCACTACGCGTTTACGTTTCCCATCCGCCCCGGGGAAACCCGCTTTCAGGTGGCCTACAGCCTGCCCTACAGCGGCAAGCAGCCCTTCGCGCTGAAGCTCTCCGTGCCCACCGGTGACGTTGCGGTGATGCTGCCGAAAAGCATGCAGTTCCAGGGCTCAGCCGCGTTCCAGCCGCTCAACGATCCCAGCGTCGTCAACTCCCAGAGCTACGACGCGCATCAACCACCCTTTGCCCAGCCGGTCGAGTTCACTCTGTTGGGTACGGGCCAGTTGCCTGCGGAATCGGGGGACACAGCGCAGGGTGGGGGCGACCAGTCCGGCAACAGCGGCCCGGCGGACCAGACCGCGACCGGCGGACAGCGCCCCGGCGGCGGACTCGGCGCACCTGAGGACCCCAATGCAATCAACGATCCGTGGGCGAAGTACAAGTGGTGGATCGTCTCGGTACTGGGTCTGGCGCTGGTTGCCGGCGCGGGCATCATGTTGAAAAACAGCCCCGCTGCCGCTGTTGCGGGAGCCGCGCCAACGCCCTCGGGCGATCTTGCCGTACCCCCGTCTGAGTTTCGATCGAGCGTGGCCCCGGCGCCCGCTGCGGTCGCCGTTGCCGGAGCTAGTCCGCTGTTGCAAGCGCTGAAGGATGAGCTATTTGAACTGGAGACCGACCGGCTGATGGGCCGCCTGAGCGAAGCCCAGTACGCGGAGCACAAAGCAGCGTTCGACGTTGTTCTCCGCCGCGCCCTGAGCCGGGGCTAGCCGGGCAGAGCCGCATCGAAGTTGCGCCTGTGGAGTCTAATATGGGACAAGGCGGGAACGGCTGCATCAGACGGCCGCCTGCCGGACAGGCGATAGACCCGTATGAACACCTTCAAATCGACGCTGCTGTTGGTTACGCTGATGCTGCTTCTGCTTGCGATCGGAGCACGCATTGGCGGCGAGAACGGCATGATCCTCGCGTTCGTAATCTCGGTCGCGATGAACTTTACCGCGTACTTCTACTCGGACAAAATCGCGCTGGCGATGTACAAGGCCCAGCCGGTGACGCGTGAGCAACTGCCCCGCGCCTACGCGGTGGTGGAGCGGCTGGCCGCGAAAGACGGCATTCCCGTGCCGAAGATCTACGTGATTCCCACCGAATCGCCGAACGCGTTTGCCACCGGGCGCAATCCGCAGCACGCCTCGGTCGCGGTGACCCATGGAATCCTGGGTTTGCTGGACGATGAGGAGTTGGAAGGCGTACTGGCGCACGAGCTTGGGCATGTGAAGAACCGCGACATCCTGACCAGTTCCATCGCCGCGACCCTGGCCGGCGCCATCACGCTGATCGCGCGTATGGGCTACTGGGCGTCGCTGTTCGGCGGCTACGGTGGGCGCGGCGGACGCGGCCGTAACGGCGGGCTGGGTGCGCTGTTGATGCTGATCGTGGCGCCATTCGCGGCGGCGCTGATCCAGCTTGCGATCTCGCGCTCGCGGGAGTACGAGGCCGACGCCACCGGAGCGCGTACCACCGGCAATCCCTATGCGCTGGCACGCGCGCTGGCGAAGCTTGAGGACTACTCGAAGCGGGTTCCGCTGCAGGCGTCGCCCTCGACTGCGCATCTGTTCATCATTGCGCCGCTGGTTGGCGGAGGCTTTGGCAGCCTGTTCTCGACCCATCCGCCAACCAAGGAGCGCATCCGCCGCCTGATCGGCCGCGACCTGGTGTAATTTCAGCTAGCATGGACGCATGAGCTTCATCCTGCGTACGCTGCGCCTGCTGGGAATCGTCACGTGGGTGGGCGGCCTCATCTTCTTCGCCTTCGTGGAGGCGCCCACTGCGTTCCACGTAATGGGAACGAATCGCCAGTTCGCGCAGCTCATCAACGGCAGCGTTACCACGCTGAACCGGCTCGGCCACGCGGCCGGCATTCTCTTCGCGATCGCGACCATCCTGCTCTCGTTGCGCTCAACTACGCGCTTGCGCAGGCTTCTGGCCGCACAGGCCTTCGTCGTTGTTCTGATGATTGCGGCAACCTTCTATGTGCAGCAGGGGATCATTCCTGCGATGGAGCGCGACCGCTCGGCAGCCGGAGGCGACATTACCGCGGTCCCCGCCAATAATCCCATGCGCGTGGACTTCGACCGGCTCCACGGCCTCTCAGAAAAGTTTGAGGGCGCAGCGCTCTTGCTCGGGCTTGGGGTGATTCTGTTGATGGCTGCTGAGCCGCCAAGAGAGTGGCACGCAAGCAGGTAGAATCGTATAGACATGAAAACCGGAATTATCGGTCTGCCGCAGGTCGGCAAGACTTCGCTGTTCAAGATCCTTACCAAGGCGAAGACGGACAGCTTTGGCCACTCCAACCCACGCGAGGCGCACCTTGGCATTGCCCGCGTGCCCGACGCCCGCCTGGATAAACTCGCCGCCCAGGCCAACACGCGCAAGACCGTCTACGCGACGGTTGAATACGCCGACCTGGCCGCAATCGGCGAAGAAGCGCTGAAGGAAACGGCTTTCCTGCAGAGCCTGCGCAACGTCGATGCCATCATCCACGTGCTGCGCGCCTTTGAGGACGACACCATTCCTCACGTCGGGCCGATCGATCCGCTGCGCGACATCGGCAACGTCGAGATTGACCTGATCGTGAGCGATCTTTCGCAGATCGAGAAGCGGCTGGAGCGGGTCGCGAAGGACATGAAGAAGGCGAAGACGCCTGAGGTCGAGCGTGAGTACGCGCTGCTGCTGCGCTGCAAGGAGCAGACCGAGGCGGAAAAGCCGTTGCGGGAGATGGAGCTGACCGCCGAAGAGAAGAAGCTCGTCCGCGGCTTCATGTTCCTCTCGCAAAAGCCAATTCTCTACGTGCTTAACATCTCCGAAAGCACGACGCTGGGCGCGGACCTGGACGCCGCAGTGGAGAAGTACGGCCTGACCGAAGTTGCGTCGCGACCGAACTCCGGCGCAACCGCGATCTGCGGCAAGGTCGAAGCTGAACTCGCCGAGATGGAAGATGACGAAGCTGCCGAGTTTCTGGAGGGCTACGGCCTGACGGAGAGCGGGCTGGTCCGCCTAATCCGCAAGAGCTATGCGCTGCTGGGGCTGATCAGCTTTTTCACGGTGGGCGAGCCGGAGACGCGCGCCTGGACGATTCCCTTCAACTGCCGCGCGCAGGAGGCGGCTGGCGCCATCCATTCCGACCTGGAGCACCACTTTATCCGCGCCGAGACCATCCACTGGGACGCACTGCTCGCGGCCGGCTCCGAGGCTGCCGCGCGCGCCGCGGGAACGCTGCGGCTCGAAGGCAAAGACTATCCGGTGAAGGATGGCGATGTGTTGAACATCCGCCACAGCGGATAGCGCGGCGATGATTGCGACCACCATGTCGGCCTCGCGCTTCTGGATCGCCCTGGTGCTGGGCCTGTTCGCGGGGCTCGCCGACTACCTGGGCGGCTTCCTGCTAGTCCTGCGCTCGCCGTCGGCGCGCGCGCTGCGTTATTTCGTGGCGCTGGGCGCAGGCTTTATGCTGGCGGCGGCGCTGCTGGAGATGCTGCCCGAAGCATTCAGCCTGAACGTGCGCTGGGCCGCGCCGCTGATTCTCGCGGGCTACTGCGGAGTGCATCTGCTGGAGCACACGCTGGTGCCGCACTTCCACTTCGGCGAGGAGACCCACGCGCACGAGTTCCTCTCCGCGAAGAGCAGCTACTCCGTGATGCTCGGCCTGGCCACGCACACTTTTTTCGACGGCATTGCCATTGGCTCGGGGTTTGTGGTGTCGGCATGGCTGGGATGGGTGCTTTTCATCGCCGTCTTCCTGCACAAGATTCCCGAGGGCTTTACCGTGGCCAGCGTGATGCTCGCCGGCGGACAGGGGCGTCGCGCCGCGCTCAATTCGGCGCTGTTTCTCGGAGCAACTACGGTGCTCGGTGTGCTCGCCATCAATCTCGAGCCCGGGTGGGTGAAGGCAGGCCTTCCGCTGTCCGCGGGCGTCACCATCTATGTCGCGGCAACCGATCTTGTCCCGGAGGTGAACCGTGAGCCGGGCGTGCGCATGGCTTTGGTGTTCTTTGCCGGGGTGGTTCTGTTCTTCCTGCTGCGAATGCTGGGGCCGGAATAGACTTCGTCAGAGCACTTCGAGGGTGACATTGACGGAGTGTTGGAGCGCGGTTCCTGCCAGGCTGGTCGCGGTCCCTGTGACGGTGAGCGTATAGGTTTGCGCGTTAACGTCCTCAGGCGCAGTGTTGACGCGATCTCCGCAGCCAGTGGCGAGCGTTGCCAGCAGAGCGCAGAATGTTGCTGCCAGCGCGAAGATCAGCGTTGAACGAATTCTTCCAGTCCCCTTGGGTGAGAATCGCCGCGCCCAGCCGATGGTGGGAAGCAGCAGAATCGCTAGCAGACCGGCCGGGGGAGCTTGCGGAAAGCCTGGCCGCGCTGGGCGGTCCAGCCTTGCCACTGGCGTCTGGATGGTCAGCGTGAAGCTGGTGACCGTGCCACCCGGCGGCAGACTCGGCGGGCTTAGCGACGCTGTCGCGCCCAATGGCACACCCTGCACGGCGAGCGCGATCGGACTGGACAGGGCTGCGCCTGTGGTGGCGACCGAGAAGTTATACGTCGCCGCGCTTCCCGCAGGTACCGCCTGCGTGGTTGAGCCCGTGGCCGTCAGGGTGAAGTCGGATGCCGCGCCAACCACGACGCTCGCGCTCCCAGAGGTGCTGGGCAGGAAGTTCGAATCACCGGAATAGGCTGCGGTGAGGGTGTGAGTTCCGAGCGCGAGCGTGCTGGTGGCAAACGCTGCGCCGCCAGCCGAAAGCGGCATCACGGAAAGCGCTGCTGCCCCGTCGAGCAGGGTGACGCTTCCGGTTGGAACGCCGCTGGTGGTGCTGGCCGCCTGCATGGCGAACGTAACCGGCAGGCCCAGGCTGGGGCTGCTGGTCGAAGCCGACAGCGCCGTCAGCGTGGGCGCCTGCGCGATGCTGAGGTTGGCTGGCGCGAGCGCCACCGTATAGTTCGCTGCTGCGCTGCCGGTAAGCGTGGCGGCGATCGGATAAACTCCCACGGGAGAGAGCGGACCTGCAGCACTGGTAAATATGGCGGCGACGTTCCCAGCGTCCTGTGGCAGCACTCCGCTGAGCGCGCCGGTCAATGCGGGGATAGGCTGACCATAGAGAATCGACGCCGGGCTCGCCACAGCGGCGACGCCCAGCGGCGTCACCGTCAACGCCAGCGCCGAGGACTGCGCAGCGGGGTGGGTCGCATCGCCGGCATAGGTCGCCACGATGCTATGCGCGCCGGCGGCCAGCCCACCGGTGCTAAAGGTTGCTGCGTCGGCGCTGAGGCTGGCGGTGCCTAGGGTGACCATCGCTCCGCTGCTGGTATCCAGAAATGTAACGCTTCCGGTCGCACTCCCCGTCGCGCTCAAGGTTGCGGTAATTACGCCGCTTCCGTAGGCAATCACCGACGGCCCGCTCAGCGCCAGAGTTCCCGGTGCAGGCGCCCCCAGCCCGGCGATGGTGTGGATGTCCGGTCCCGGCGCGGGCAACGCGTCGAGTTGGCGGATACGCTGGTTGTCCGTGTCGGCGAGCGTGAGCAGGCCAGCCGGTGAGACCGCGACCGAACGCGGTGTATCCAGGCTCGCCGTCACAGCGGGCGCGCCGTCGCCGGCAATCGTCTCCGTTCCCTGCCCCGCAACGGTGGTAATGACGCCTCCAGCCGAGATGCGGCGGATGCGGTGGTTCGCGCTGTCCGCCACGTAGAGGTTGCCCGCTGCGTCCAGCGTCAAGCCGCGCGGCAGCGCCAGGCCTGCTGCGGTTGCCGGGCCGCCATCGCCGCTGAGTGTAAGCACGTTGCCGCCGGCAAAACCCGCACCCGCGACGGTAGAGATCACACCAGTCGCCGCGCTGACTTTGCGCACGCGTCCGTTGTGGGTGTCGGCGATGTACAGGTTTCCCGAGGCATCCAGCGCAAGCCCGTTGGGCGAGTCGATGGATGCCGCCGTCGCCAGGCCATTGTCTCCCGCGAAGGCCTGCACGCCATCGCCTGCGACCGTGGTGATGATTCCGGTGCCGGCGTCGACCCGCCGCACCCGATGATTGTTGGTGTCTGCCATGTAGATATTTCCGGCGGAGTCGAGCGCAAGCGCGGTGGGCAGGTCAAGCTCGGCCGCCGTGGCCGGGCCGTTATCGCCGGAGAAGCCCGCTGTGCCGGTCCCGGCTATGGTTGAGATCGTGCCCGCGGCGGCACTCACTTTGCGGATGCGGTGGCTGTGGCTGTCAGCGATATAGAGATTGCCCGCGGCGTCCAGCGCCAGTCCGGCGGGCGAGTCGAGGTTGGCGGCGGCGGCTGGGCCATTGTCCCCGGAGAAACCCTGCACTCCGTTGCCCGCAACTGTGGTGATGACGTTGGCCGTGGAAAGCTTGCGAACTGCATGGTTGCCGGTCTCGGCGAAGTAGAGATTGCCCTGCGCATCGAAGACGATTGCGGAAGGGAGGACCAGGGGCAGCGCCGTAGCCTGGGTCTGCGCCCGCATCGGTGCCACCAAGGCAGCCGCAAGGCCGATCGCCGCGCCATAGCGCGCAATGCGTTCGCAGATCGCCTGAGAGGGATGTGCCGGTGCATGGATCGGGGTGGTCGTGCTCTGCGTCCCCATGGGTTCGAGTTGGCTCTTCGCGTTGCGCGTGATTCCGGTGCGTCTACAGGGTAGCACCGCAACTGCCTTTGCGAGCAACTAACTGCGATGGTAGGATGCTGAGGAAGCCGTCGCGCCATGCTCTCGCAATCCAGACGAATCGGAACCGAGTGAAGCTGCCGGGGGCTCGATTCCCTCACCTAACGGAGAACTATGCCACGACACTGTCTTACGCTGGACCTGCAAAACGATCCCAAGAAGATCGCCGAATACAAGCGCTATCACGAAAAGATCTGGCCGGAGATTCGCGACAGCCTTTTTGCTGCGGGCGTCACCGACATGGAGATTTATCTGGTCGGCACGCGGTTGTTCATGATCATGGATGTCAGCGATCAGTTTTCATTTGAGCGAAAGGCCGCCATGGACGCTGCCAACCCCAAGGTATTGGAGTGGGAGGCCGTGATGGGCAACTTCCAGGCCGTCCCCGAAGGGGCTGATCCGGTGCGCCGCTGGGCGGTAATGGAGAAGGTCTTCGACCTGGCCCTGCAATAGCACTTCGTGCATGTTCTCGACGCTTCGCGTGAAAAACACACGACTGACTCGAGGGTTGCGGCTACTTCGCCATTCCGTAGCTGCACTTATCCACGTCCTTCGCCTGCATGGTGATCTCGAGCTTGCGATGCAGCAGGGTCGACTCAACCACAATGGGAATGTTGGCCGCGCAAAGTCCCTCAACCCGCGCCACCACGCGATAAAGTCCTTTGGCGACTTTGTCGAACCGGAATTTTCCGTCCTTATCGCTCACCACCGTCGCCACCAACTCGTGCCTGTCTTCGGTGAAGAGCGACACCTTTGCCATCGACATGGGGTCGCCGCCCAGGCCGCGCACTCTTCCTTCCACGCCGCTCAGCTTCAGCGGGGCCGGGTCGGTCTGGTTCTCATCCACGTATACAGATCCGGTTGCAGCGGCGGCCTGTGCAGCCCGTGCGGGAGCTGCCGCAGACATGCTCACCAATCCCATCGCCAGCAGAAACGTCAGTTTCATCGTGGTCACCTTGCAGAGTCTAACCTACGCACACAATCATTCGAAATACAATTCGCATGCAGTAACAGCAATATGCAATAGGATGGAACATTGCTGGATTTGGAGGCCCCGTGATCCTGACGCAACTCGATTGGCTGGTGATCGTTGCTTACTTCGCGGTCAATCTGGCCATCGGCTTCTTCTACATGAAGCGCGCGTCTGGAGACATCGGCGAGTTCTTCCTCTCCGGCCGCAGCGTCTCCTGGTGGCTGGCCGGGACTTCCATGGTCGCCACGACGTTCGGCGCCGATACGCCGCTGGTCGTCACCGGCCTGATCTACGCCCAGGGCATCGCCGGCAACTGGCTGTGGTGGTCCTTCCTGCTCTCGGGGATGCTGACTGTCTTCTTCTTCGCCCCGCTCTGGCGCCGCGCCAAGGTCCTCACCGACATGGAGTTCGCCGAGTTGCGCTACTCCGGCCCGCCCGCGACCTTCCTGCGCGGCTTTCGCGCCGTCTACCTGGCGTTCCCGGTCAACACCATCATCATGGGCTGGGTAAACCTGGCTATGGCAAAGATACTCGCCCTCACCCTGGGCCTCACCACCACCCGCCAGCAGCTCACAGGCGTGTTCTGCTGCCTCGCCCTGACGCTCGCCTACAACGCCATCTCCGGCCTGTGGGCTGTGCTGTGGACTGACCTGCTCCAGTTCATTCTGAAGATGTCGATGGTCATCCTGCTGGCCTACTTCGCCGTCCACGCCATCGGCGGCATGCACGCGCTGGCCACCCAGGTCCACGCCTTCGACCTAGCCCACTCCACCGCGGCAGCGCCCCGCGACACCCTGGCCTTCATTCCCTCCACCGCCTCACCCTTCTTCCTCAGCTTCCTGGTCCTGCTCAGCTTGAATTGGTGGGCCAGTTGGTATCCCGGAGCCGAGCCCGGCGGCGGCGGGTATATTGCGCAGCGCATCTTCTCCGCCAAGAACGAGAAGCACTCCCTGGGCGCAACCCTCTGGTTCAATATCGCCCACTACGCCCTGCGTCCCTGGCCATGGATCCTCACCGCTCTGGTTGCGCTGGTACTGCTGCCCAACCCCACCGCAGCTCAAGGAGGCATGGAGGGCGCTTACGTCTGGGTGATGGTCCACTACCTGCCGCCCAGCCTGCGCGGGCTGATGTTGGCCGGATTCGCCGCCGCCTACATGTCCACGATTGGCACGCACCTGAACCTGGGCGCGTCGTACATGATCAACGACATCTACAAGCGCTTCCTGGTCCCCGGCCGCACCCAGCACCACTACGTGGCCGCCAGCCGCATCGCGACCATTCTGGTAGCGGTTATGAGCGCCTCAGCCACCGGCTACATGCTGACCCACGGCGACTCCATCGCTACTGCCTGGAAGTTCCTGCTTGCCCTCGGCGCCGGCGCCGGGCTGGTCTTCATCCTGCGCTGGTACTGGTGGCGGATCAACGCCTGGTCGGAGATCGCGGCCATGACCGCGGCGGCCACTATTTCGCTCACCCTTGAGAGCCGCCTCGGCATGCCCGCCGTGCGCGCACTGCACGCGATCGACCCTGCGCTCGCACTGGCGCCGCTGAACCAGGACGACCCCCACGCCTTCGCCTGGCTGATGCTGACGACGACTACGCTGACCACCGCAGTCTGGCTGGTGGTCACGCTGGCCACCCGTCCCGAGTCCGAAGCCACCCTGCAGGCCTTCTATGACCGCGTCCGCCCCGCCGCCGTCGGATGGCGCCGCTTCGCACCGGTGCTCGAGCAGGTAGACTCCACGCTGGGCTACAACTTCTTCCACTGGGTGCTTGGCTTCACGCTGGTCTACGCGATGCTGTTTGGCGTCGGCGACCTGCTGTTCGGCCGCTATACGCACGGCAGCGGATTGATGGCGCTCAGCGCATCCTGCCTCGCCGTCCTGTTCTGGAGCCTGAACCGCCGCGGCTGGTCGGTTTGGCGGTGATCCGCCGCGATCGCGTCAGATCGCCGGCTTGAACGACACCAGGCAGGTCACGAAGATGACCCCAAACAGGATCAACAACAGCGGCCACCACCGGTCCAGCCAGGACTCCCGCTTGCTCGCCAAACTCATCGCTACACCCTCCTGTCCCACCCTTCGATCCTAATCGAGAATCAATCCGTCACTCAATCCGCGCAGCGTGCTACTGATACGTTCCTGCCTTCTTGAAGTCGCCGCCTTTGACGATGGAGACAGCGGCCGGATCGACGTGACGCTTGAATGCATCATTCACCTGCTGCGGAGTCAGCGCGGCGACGGCGGCTTCCAGCTTCGCGTCCCATAGCAGGGTGCGGCCCCAGCGCTCGCGGAGTTCGAGCAGGCTGGCGACAGTCCCCTCTTCAGAACGCTGGATGGAGCGTTCGTCGAGCCACGTTTTCTCGGCCTTTGCGACCTCGTCGGCGGTAAATCCGTCCTTCAGCGCGCGGGCGAGTTCGTCATTGAAATCGGCCTCGACTTTGGCCATGTTTTGCGGCGCGGCGATGGCGTTGCCGGAGAGGCCGCTGTCATCGTCCCGGGTAGGGATGGAGAACCGCGCATAAGCGCCGTAGCTGAGGCCGTCCTTGACGCGAATGCGCTCGAATAGGCGTGAGTTGCTGTTGCCGCCGAAGATCGTGCCGGCGATGGTGAGCGCGGGGTAGTCGGGGTCCTCGTCGTTCATCTTCATCGGCATTTCAAAGAGGAAGAGAGCATTCTGCTTGTCGGGGGTTTCGATCTTGTCGTTGATGGGGGTTATCGGCGCATACAGGTCGCGAATCCGCTCGTACCGGCTTGCGCTCTTCCAATCGCCAAAGAGTTCCGTGACCAGTTTGCGCATCGCCTCCGGATCGAACTGCCCGCTGATCACAATCTCGCCCTCGCCGGCGCCGTAGAACTGCTTGTAGAACTGGCGCGCATCGTCCAGGGTGACCTTCTTCAAGTCCTCGATCTGTTCGTCAATGGTCGAGACGTAGCGTACATCGCCGCGCGGATAGCGCGCGTTGAAGTGCCGGCTGAGATCCAGGCTGGCCAGTGTGGTGGGCTCCGTCTTTCCGCTCTCCGCGCCGGCGATGCGCTGCTGGCGGAGCTGTTCAAACTCGGTCTCGGGGAACGACGGCTCGCGCAGCAGTTCCCTGGCGAAGCGCAGTGAATCAGCCAGGTTCGCCTCCAGCGTCCGGATGCTCGCGGAGGCACCGGTGACGCCGCCGGATGCGTTGATCTGTGCCTTCAGACGGTCGGTCTCATCCTGTATCTGTTGGCGATTCTTCGTGGTGGTGCCACGCATCAGCAGGGCCCCGGCCATGCTCGCCGCAGTCTCTTTGCCGAACACTGACTTCTCATCGCCGAAGCGGACACTCACGAGGGCGGTGACCGTGCCGCCGCGGGTCTTCTTGGGAAACATCACCAGCTTCAACCCGTTGGGCAGGGTGGTGCGAATCACGCGGGCCTCGATGTTCTGAGGAGTCGGATCGAACGCCTCGCCCTGCTGAATGGCGGCGCCCCCGTGGTAATCCTTGAAGCGTTCGGCAGAATCGGGGGTGGCGGGTATCTCTGCGCGATCGGGAGCAGCCGTCGGGATGAACTCGCCCAAGGTGCGATTGGAGGACTTCAGGTAGGCCTTGGCCACGCGGGTAACGTCGGCTGGGGTGACCTTGCCGATTTCGTCGCGCATGAGGTAGAAGGAACGCCAGTCGCCATCGCCTGCGTATCCGCCGAGCCTGAGGGCAATGGTCTGGGAGTTGGTGAGCGCGAGTTCGATGTTCTTCAGAATGCGGGCCTTGGCGCGGTCGACTTCCTCCTGTGTGGGTGGGTCATTGGCGAAACCCTCGACCGCCTTCAGCATGGTCTGCTGCGCTGCATCGATGGATTGATCCGGCGTGAGCTGCACAAATGCCATCGCGATCCCCGGGTCGTGCTGGTCGTCGGCGCTCATGCTGGCCGCTACCGCCTGCTTGGTATCGACGAGCGCCTTATACAGCCGCCCCGTCTGCGGTGCCCCTAACACCTGGGCCATCACTTCCAGCGGCGCCATGTCGGGATGGAGGGCTGCGGGAATGTGGTAGGCCGCCATAATCCCCTGGATGTTTCCGACCCGCCGCAGCGTCACCGAGCGCTCGCCTTCCTGGGTTGGCTCAGTGGTGTACGGCTGCGTCAACACCCGCTGCGGCTTGGGAATGGGGCCCATGGTTTCCGACACCAAAGTGAGCGCCTTCGATTCGTCGAACTGTCCCGCGATGATCAGATCGGCGTCGTCGGGTTGGTAGTATTTCTTGTAAAAAGCCGCCAGGTTGGCAATGGGCACTCGTTCTACGTCGGTGCGGTTGCCGATGACCGTCTTCCCATAGTTGTGGAAGTTGTAGGCCGCCGCCATCACCCGTTCTTCCAGAACATTCAGCGGGCTGTTCTCGCCGGATTCCATCTCGTTCCGGACCACCGTCATCTCCGTGTCCAGGTCCTGCTTGCGCATGGTCATGTTCTCCATGCGGTCGGTCTCCAGATCCAGCGCCCAGCGGAGATTCTCGTCGCTGGCGTTGAACGTCTCAAAGTACATGGTCTGGTCGTACGAGGTTTGGCCGTTGAAGCTGCCGCCGGCCCGGTCGGTGAGCTCCTTGAACAGCTCCCGACCCGAGGTGGAGGACTTGAAGGTCATGTGCTCCAACAGGTGCGCCATCCCGGTCTCGCCATAGCCTTCGTTGCGCGAGCCGACGAGGTACACGACGTTGACCGTGATCTTCGGCTTGGAGTTGTCCGGAAACAGCAGGACATGCAGGCCGTTCGGAAATGCGTACTCGGTGACACCTTCAATCGAGGTCACCTTCTGAACGCCTGCCGGCAAAGTCTGAGCAAAGGAGACGGCGCTAAGAAGGATGGTGGCTGCAAAGAGAGCGAAGAATCTTTTCAGACGCATAGTCCTCACCTTTCGGTTTTCACGGCCCGATTATACGCGGCGGAACAAATGAGTCTCCGGCAAACGCTCCAGCCTCCAGCGCCAGCCCCGGAGCGTCCCCTGAACCGGACCTTGAGTGCCCAATTCCGCCGCCGCAACCCCCATTCCTGTTAACATCCCCTGCATGGCCACACGACGCAACTTCCTCGCTCTCGGAGCCCTGACCGCTGCCGGCTTCACGGTCGGCCCCGATGCCTCCGCCCAAACCGCCGGCCAGACCGCCGACGCAGTGAAGCAGACGAAGCCGCCCGCCAAGCCCGTTATTGTCACCCGCGTTACCGGCGACAACACCATCCAGGAAGCGCACACGATGCTGCTGGATGGGGCCGACACGCTCGAAGCTGTCCACCACGTCTGCCTGGGCCGCGAGAACGACCCCAACGACCACAGCGTCGGCCTGGGCGGCCTGCCCAACGAGGAAGGCGTGGTCGAACTCGACTCCTGTTGCATGCACGGTCCCACCCGCTCGGCCGGCTCGGTGGGCGGCGTGCAGAATATCAAGAACGTCTGTCTGGTCGCGCGCAAGGTCTACGAGCACACCTCGCACGTGATGCTGGTGGGCAAAGGCGCGGAGCGCTTCGCCGTCGACCTCGGCTTCCCTACTGAGAATCTGCTGACCGAAGACGCCCGCAAGATATGGATGCTGTGGAAGGAGAGCAACTCGCAGATGGACTGGTGGGGCCCGGGCATGACCAACCCCGGCTGGAAAGACCCCTACGCCGATCGTCCCGCACCCAAGCCAACCATGGACATCCACGGCCCTCTATCGCAGTTCAAGCCCGGCACCATTCCGCGCCATCCGACGCCGGAATGGGCAGACACCATCCGCGCGCGTGCGCTCACGCTGGCCCGCATGGCCGCCGACTTCGACATCCCGCCCGCCAACCGTCAGTTCGCCGTCGAGCAGATCCTCTGGCCCTCCACCGGAACCATCCATGTTTCTGCCGTCAACGCCAAAGGCGAAATGTCGGGCGCGACCACCACCTCCGGCCTCGCGTGGAAGCTCCCGGGCAGACTCGGCGACTCGCCCATCCTGGGCGCAGGCTGCTACACCGATCAGGACGTCGGCTCCGCCGGCGCCACCGGCTCCGGCGAGGAGAACATCAAGGTCGCCGGCGCGCACACCATCGTCGAGTTGATGCGTCAGGGCGCGAGCCCCCACGACGCCGGCATGGAGACGCTGCGCCGCATCGTCCGCAACTACGGCGGAGATATGACCAAGATCCGGCTGCTCGATATGGAGTACTACATCGTGCGCAAGGACGGCGCCTACGCCGGCTGCTCACTATGGAGCACCAGTCCGACGGGCAAACCACGCGTCTTCGCCGTCCACGACGGCGCCTACCGCGTAGAAAAATGCGCTTACGTGCTGGAAGGTGCGCCTCTGGAATGGCCGCCGTTCTAGCCGTCGCAAGTCACCAGCTATAGGTGTATCCGATGCTCGATGTGGTATACCACGGCACCGTAACCACCTTGCTGTAGCTTTCCTGGATCCAGATGGAGCTGTGAAAGCTGCAGTGGGCAATGGCGCCGATCGAGACGCCGCTGTCCATCCGGTTGCGGACGTTGGCGTTGCCGGTATAGCTGGTGATCCCCGACTGAATCCAGGTGTACCAGGTCCACACCGTCGTTTTCGGAATCGAGAGGTTCTTCATGATGCCCAGGCTCTCAGTATGTTCCCCATAGCTGGTATGGAGAAACCCGTGCGTTCCCGCGTTCTCGTAGGTATAGCCGAAGGTGAGCTCATCCCCGAACGGGTCCTTCTTGAGAAACGCGAAGGTATGGCCGATGCCGATGTTGTAGTTCGCCCGGGGAAGCAAGCCGGGCCGGTCGAAGTCCGACCCGCCCATCACGAACAGGTCGGTGCTGGTGCTCGGAGCTTCTGCCGGTGCGGTTGCGGTTGGAGTCTGCGCTTGGAAAGCGCCCGTCGCGAGGGCGAGCAGCAGGATCGCCACGCAGGCTGGAGTGAAGCGGCTGGTTTGTGGAAGGGTTGAAAAGAGGAAGGCTGACTTACAGGTGAAAACGCTGCCATTGGCGCGTGTCACGGTGAAACTCCTGTTAGGTGCCGGGACGCATTCGGGCCCCACAACAGCAGGCGCGGTGCATCCCTCAGTCCATGAATGGTGCAATCCCTGTTAAAGATGCATAAAGGGGCGAGCCTTGATCCGGCAGCCCAGATTCAAGAACGCGCTAATGCCCGGAATGCACCTTCACCGAGCCGTCGCCGCGGTGGGTCACCTTGTGGAACAGCCAACCCACAATGGCGCATGTAAACGCCACCAGTGCCGTCCAGCGGAAGACATCGATGAACGATAGCAGCATCGCCTGCTGTTCCAGTTGCCGGTAGGTCAGCCCGAGCGCGGCATGCTGCCCGGCCGCGGCTCCCAGGTGGTTCCCCAGGTACGCACCGGACGCGTGTAACTGCTGCTGGAGCCGGTGACTGCTCTGAGGTAAGTCCGCCGCCAACTCGGCCTCGTGGAAATTGGTCCGCCGGATGAGCGCGGTCTGCGCCAGTGCGATGCCGATGGAGCCGCCGATATTGCGCAGCAGGTTGAAGACGCACGTGGCATTGCCCATATTCTCGTTACTCAGTGTGGTCACCGCCATGCTGGAGACGGGAACGAACACAAAGCTCAGCGCAAAACCGGTAAGAATAATCGGCGCCAGCAGCGTTACCGGACTGATGCTGAGATCGACGAAGGAGAAGTACACCGTGCAAATGCCAAACGCGATGAAGCCTGCGCACATGAGGATGCGGTTGTCGATGCGGTTGCTGATCGCGCCGATCACCGGCAGCCCGACCATGGAACCGATGCCGCGCGGGAACACCACTATGCCGGCAGTCAGTGCCGTGTAACCCAGCACCTCCTGGTAGAACAACGGCAGGATTGCAATGGTGATGTAGATCGAGAATCCCAGCAGGAAGATGAGCACGCAACCCACCGCGAAGTTGCGATTGCGCAACACATGCAGGTTCACCAGCGGACTGCGCGTTTTCCAACAGTGACGGACGAACCAGAAGAGCGAGATGCCCAGGATCATCGTCGCCCAGCGAATCCACACGGCCCCGAACCAGTCGTCCTCCTGGCCTTTGTCGAGGATCACCTGCAGGCAGCCGGTCCACAGGATCAGCAGGCCGAAACCGAGGTTGTCGAAGGCGGCCGGCTTGGCGTTGCGCACGTACGGCGGATCGTGGACGTAGCGGCTGATCATGTAGACCGCCAGCGCGCCGACGGGAATGTTGATGTAGAACGCGTACCGCCAGCTATACGTGTCGGTCAGCCATCCGCCCAGCGTCGGGCCGAGGACCGGCGCAACCACCACGCCGAATCCGAACAGAGCCATGGCCGCGCCGCGCTTGGCCGGCGGAAAGCTCTCCAGCAGAATCGCCTGCGAGAGTGGCTGCAGCGCGCCTCCACCCGCACCTTGCAGTACGCGCGCCAGCAACAATAATCCCAGAGTCGGCGCCGCGCCGCAGAAGAACGACGCGATGGTGAACAGCACCACGCACGCCAGCAGGAACCGCTTGCGCCCGAAGCGCAGCCCAAACCAGTTGCTCGCAGGCAGGATTACCGCGTTGGCGATAAGATAGCTGGTCAGCACCCACGTCGCTTCAGAGTTGGACGCGGCCAGAGAACCCGCGATGTACGGCAGCGCCACCGACGCGATCGCCGTATCCAGCACCTCCATGAACGTCGCCAGCATCACCGAGATGGCGACAACCCACGGATTCGCTGCCGGTGTTGCGGCCTGAGCGAGCGGCGCATTCTGCGCGGTTGCGGAATCAACGGGAATCTGAACGGCTGTGGCCATGCCTTCCCGGACCTTCTGCGGGAACTTCACAGACTAGGTCCGGAAAGAACACCGGCGCAGTGCCCGCCGTCACGTGGAATGGCTCAGGTGTGCCCGAGGACGACCGTGTGTGGACTCATCGGGATGGGAATCCCGCTGACATCCTTGAAGCCCGCCTGGTGGTACATGGCCGTGAGTTCGCTGAGCGTGTATGCGTCTCCTGCGGCCGTAGTGGCCAGCATGATCATGCTGAAAGCCGCCGGCATGGGCGGAGAGACGCGGTCTTCGTTGGGCACGAACTCCAGGGTCGCGGCTCGCCCACCGGGCTTCAGCGCCCCATGGACCTTCTTCAACAGGCCGACGCAGGTCGGTTTATCGAAGTGGTGAAGGAAGTTGGTCAGCAATACTGCGTCATACGGGCCCTTGAAGTCGACCTCGAAGGCGCTGCCGGGGAGCATGTCGTAACGGTCTTGAACGCCTGCGGTGCGGGCATTCTTTAGAGCGACGCGGAGCACCGGCGCCCAATCGAGACCGGTCACATGCGCCTGCGGGTTCTGCTTGGCAATCTCGATCCCGAACAGGCCGTGGCCAGCCGCTATGTCCAGCACACGCATTGGGCCGCCGTGGCCGTTGAGCACAACTGCGCCGAGCGGACCGGCCATAGGGCCCATCATCGGCGCCATCTTTTCGGCAAACTCGACCCAGACGGGATTCTCCGGCTCTACGGTACCGGTGCCAGGCAAGAGCGTGCGGCCATCGCGCACCACCTTGGCCAGATTGCTGTACGACTCGTTTACCTGCGGATTGCTGAGGAACTGAGCGACGGAGGCCATGCACGCGGGTGAGCGCGGATCGAGAAACGCGGCGCTGCTGGGAGTGTGCTTGTAGTGCCCATCAACCTTGGTCAGGACGCCATTGATGACCAGGAAATCGCAAAGGATACGCGTGCCCCTTTCCGACGCCGCACAGTGGCGCGCAATGGAGGCGACATCGCCGGGGCCGTCGCCCACAGCGCGAAAGACGTCCAGGTCAATTGCGGCTTTGAGGGCCGCCGAGCGCTGATGTGCATTCACCATGTCGAACACCAGGCCAGGATTTAGCGGAGCTGCATTGTTCATGTCGGGTTGCATGACAAATCTCCTCAAGTTTTATGGTGGGGAACGCAAACGAATCCAGGGGCCTTTGGGCTCTTTGAGCCAAGTGCAGGCAGCGTATCACATTGACTGCACAGGTGTAATCAACCCGAATTGATAAGCGGAGCGGAGCGGAAACGGAGCAGCTACTCGGTCGTGACGGCCTTGGTCAGGTTGCGCGGGCGGTCGACGTCGACGCCGTGGCTGACAGCCATGAAGTAGGCAAAGAGTTGGAGCGGAATGACCTCCGAAATTGGCAGGAGCGACTCGGCCGCCGGCTCGATGGAGATGCAATTGGAGACCAGCGCCAGAATGGTCGCGTCTCCGGCGTTGGCCAGCGCCAGCACGCGGGCGCCCTGCTCGCGCATGTCGTACAGCAGCGAGACGGTCTTCTCGTAGCGGAGCAGCGACTCGGGGTCGTCAGAGTCGACCGTGGCCAGCACCACCAGCGGGACCTGGGGCGACACCAGGGCGTTGGGGCCGTGCTTGAGCTCGCCGCTGGGATAGCCCTCGGCGTGCAGGTAGGACGACTCCTTGAGCTTGAGCGCGCCTTCGCGGGCGATGGCGTAGTGCACGCCGCGGCCCAGATAGAGGAAGGTGCGCGCATCGGAATACAGGGGTGCAAGCGCGGCAATGGTCCGCTCCCACGCGGGGAGTTGCGCGGCAATCGACGCAGGAACGCCGGCCAGCGCCGCCAGCCGGTCCGCAATCTCCGTGGGCGGAAGCGCGCGGCGCTCGCGGGCAGCCAGCAGCGCCAGCACCACGATCAATGCGAGCTGCGCGGTGAAGCTCTTGGTAGCAGGAATGGCGAGCTCAACGCCGGCAAGCGTTGCCAGGTCCAGCGTGGCCTCGCGAGCCATGGTCGAACCATGGACGTTGGTGACGGCGATGGTGGGATGACCGCGCCGGGCCGCTTCGCGCAACGCCGCCAGCGTGTCGGCGGTCTCGCCCGATTGCGAGAGCACCATCACCGGGCTGGGATTGTCGGGATGGCGGCGCAGGGTGGTGGAACGGCAGGCATACTCGCTGGCGTACTCCACATCGACCACCAGGCCGGCCAGATCTTCGAGCAGAATCTCGGCTGCGAGGCCGGCGTGGCGGCTCGATCCGCTGGCCGCGATGATGAGGTCGGGGTGCTGACGGAACAGCGCGGCAACGGCGCGCAGCGGCTGCTCGCGGAAGGCGGGCGCGGGGCCAGACAGGTCGAGATAGTACTCGAGCGTGCGGGCGATGGCAGCGGGCTGCTCGTAGATCTCGCGCAGCATGTGATGGGGAAAGGTGCGCGATGGAGACTGGGGCGACATAGCGTACTCACTCCTGATACTGATGATTGCACATTGAATGAACTAGACTCGAAGGATGCGACTGACCCCGGTGTTTCTGCTGTCGGCTACGGATGTGGCGCACTTCCCTGCCGAGGCCAGGACATTCGGCGCGCCGGAGATTGCATTTCTCGGGCGGTCGAACGTGGGCAAGTCGTCGCTGATCAATGCGCTGCTGGGGGAGAAGGTGGCGCACACGTCGTCGACGCCGGGACGGACGCGCGCGATCAACTTCTTCGCGCTGCACGAGGGCGTTGGCGAGAAGAAGAAGGCGCGACCAACGCTAGTTTTCGCCGACCTGCCGGGCTACGGCTACGCCAAGATATCGAAGTCGATCTCGGCGGAGTGGCCGAAGTTCATCGAGCCATACCTGGCCGAGCGGGAGACGCTGGCGCTGGCGGTCTGCCTGGTGGACACCAACATTCTGCCGCAACCCAGCGACAAGCAACTGATCGACTACTTCAAGCAGACGCAGCGGCCGTTCCTGGTGGTGGGGACGAAGTCGGACCGGCTTTCGAACAGCGCGCTGGCGAAGAGCCTGGCTGCGCTGAAGCGGGAGCATGAGGTGGGCGAGGTGCTGGCGGTTTCAGCGAACAAAGGCGAGGCGGGAGTTAAGGCGCTTTGGGCGCGGCTGATGACGGTGGCGCAGGACTGAGGCCTTGCGCGGCGAGGAGTTCAAGCTCCTCGTCGCTGAGCCATGTCCAGCGGCCTGCAGAACGTGCCTCGCGCAGGTACTTCGGGACGCGTTCGAGCCAGCGGCGACGGACGACGTCTTCAGCAGGGAGGGCTGCGAGTAAAGCCGCATCGATCTCGCGCAGTGCGGCTGAATCGGGAGCGGCGAAAAAGCATTCATGGTGCCGCTTGCGGTAAATCGTGCCCTCCTGGGTTTTGGGCAAGAACTGAAAATCGGGCCGAACACCGCGCTCTACCATCTCCGCAAGCGCGACCTCGATATCGGCGATGAGGCCGACGCTCAACGGACGCTTCTGGCGAATCTCGTTTTTCAGGGTGCGCAGGGCTTCGTCTAGGGTATTGACGACAAAGTCGAGATAGCCCGCACGCATGGCCGACTTCATCGCTGCGGCGTCGGAATCGAAGGCCAGGGTCGTTCCACCCGCAATGCTGACCGCGGCAGAGACTCCTGAGGCCGCACATCCCGCACCGCAGCACAGGACGAGTGCTCCGCCCCAGTCTTCGCGCTCGTCGACCAAGGCGTGGTAGATGCGCATCGTCTCGTGCTGGATATCTCTGGATTGCATTGCGCGTTCTCTGGCTTCAAGGCAAAGGCCCTACGGTTTCGAGCCGCAGGGCCTTCGTTTATTGATTTACGCCCTCTACTCGCCGTAGTAGTCGAGGCCGAGGTGGGTGATGAGGTCCTGGCCCATGATGTGGCGAAGCGTGTTTTTGAGCTTCATCGACTGGATGAAGAGATCGTGCTCGGGATAGACCCCCTTGGCGCTGTCGGGAGCTTTGAAGTAGAAGCTGAGCCATTCCTGGATGCCCAGGCCGCGGAGGCTTGGGGTGCGGGCAGCGAGGTCCATGAAGAGGCAGAGGTCGAGCGCGAGCGGCGCAGCGAGGATGGAGTCGCGGCACAGGAAATCGACCTTGAGCTGCATCGGGTAGCCGAGCCAGCCAAAGATATCGATGTTGTCCCAACCCTCTTTATTATCACCACGTGGCGGGTAATAGTTAATGCGAACCTTGTGGAAAATGTCCTTGTAGAGATCGGGATACAGTTCGGGCTGCAGGATGATATCCAGCAGGCCCAGCTTGGACTCTTCCTTGGTCTTGAAGGACTCGGGATCGTCCAGCACTTCGCCGTCGCGGTTGCCCAGAATGTTGGTGGAGTACCAGCCGGAGACTCCCAGCAGGCGGGTCTTGAAGGCCGGCGCCAGGACGCTCTTCATCATGGTTTGGCCGGTCTTGAAGTCCTTGCCGCAGATGGGTGCGTTCATTTTGCGGGAGAGCTCATTCATGGCCGGAATGTCGACGGTCAGGTTGGGCGCGCCGTTGATGAAGGGGATGCCTTCCTTGAGCGCAGCCCACGCGTAGAGCTGCGAGGGAGCGATGCCGGGATCGTCGTTGTCCAGGCCCTTCTCGAAGGCGGCGAGCGACTGGTGAACGGCGGAAGGCTCAAGAAATATCTCGGTTGAGCCGGTCCAGATAAGCACCTGGCGGTCTGTCTTAGTTTTGAACTCGGCGATGTCGTTGCGGATCTGGCTGGCCAGGTCGCACTTGTTCTTGCCCTTCTTGATCTTCTTGCCGGTCAGCCGTTTGACGTAGTACTGATCGAAGGCCGCGGGCATAGGCTCGATCGACTCGAGGAAAGGCCGGATCTGCTCCAGTGTGTCGCGGTCGAGGACGGATGCGGTCTTGGCGGCGTCGTAGAGATTGCCGCCGAAGATGTCCCATCCAGTAAAGACCAGGTCGTCGAGCTTGGCGATGGGAACGAAGTCCTTGATGAACGGGCTGTTGGCGTCGGTGCGTTTGCCCAGCCGGATGGTCCCCATCTGGGTGAGGGAGCCAATGGGCTTGGCGAGCCCCTGGCGGACAGCTTCCACGCCGGCGATCAGCGTGGTGCAAACCGCTCCCATGCCGGCGGTCATGATACCGAGTTTTCCTGTGGCAGGCTTGATGCTGGCCGCATCTGGCGTTGCGGCTCCGGGAGTTGACATACTTGGAATTACCCTTCTGTGGTGCGATGTAAGTTGCAATTCTGCCGTTAGGCGGAAAATTCAGTATAGACCCATGGGCACGGGTGCGGTTCGCCAAGGCGAATCGCTGCCGGTCACTTTGCGAATGAGCGGAAGGCCTCGACGATCTTCATCGGCAGGTCATCGCGATTCTGCTTGGTCAGGAGTTCGTGGCCAGCGCCGGGGACAGAAAGCAGTTCAGTTGGCGCGGGGATGAGTGAGAGGGCTGCGGCTAGCTCGTCGATAGAGCCGAAGCCGTCGCGGGCGCCGTGAACGAATAGCGCGGAGGTTTGCAGGCGCGGGAAGTGGGTGGTGCGCAGCTCTTCGGGGCGTCGCGGCGGATGGAGCGGGTAGGAGAGCAACAGGAGCCGATCGACCACGCCGGGTTCGGCAGCGGCGAGCATGGACGCTTGCCTGCCTCCGTAGGAATGGCCGCCGAGGAATACGCAGCCCGAGGTTTGCTTGCGCATGGATGCTATGGCGGCTTCGAGTCCCTGCTGATCGCGTGCGGCACTGCCGGGCGGCGGCGGGCCATGGGGACGTGCCTGGCGAAAAGGCAGATCGCAGCGCAGGACGGCAAATCCTGAGTCGCAGAATGCGCCCGCCATCGCCACAAGCAGCGGCGCATTGCAGTTCGCCCCCGCACCGTGGGTCAGGACCAGGGCGTCGCCGGACGGATGGGCCGGGAGATGGAGGAAGCCGCGGACGGGCGGTTGGTTGGGCGGGGCGTGATGGAATTCTTGAATTGTACTCATGGGACCGGGAAGATTCGGTAGCTGGGAGTTTAGCCGTTGCGGGCGAAGGTTGACGAGAGGGTTCGCCGCCCTTCCCTGCCTGGGGATACACTTTCGGCTGAGGAAGCGCGATGACGAGGTCCCCAACGGAGCCTGAAGACGAGGTAGCGGCAGTGCTGGCTGCGATTCGCACGGAGTCTGGCGCCAGTTTGCTTGAGTTGGCGGAGGCGTCGCCGGTGCTGCTCGTGTTTCTGCGCCACTTCGGCTGCTCGTTCTGCAGGAAGGCGATCAGCGATGTGGCGGATCTGCGGGGAGAGTTGGGCGAGCGCGGGGTGCGGCCCATCTTCGGTCCATCGGAGTTGGCGAAGGTGTACTTCGAGTACTACGGACTGGGCGACGTGGAGCGAGTGAACGATCCGGAGGCAGCGGTGTACCGGCTTCCAGTGTTCGCGCTGGGGCGGAAGAATCCCTTCCTGCAGGCGATGAATCCGGTGGTGTGGGTGGGATGGTTGAAGGGAGCGATCTTCAAGCACGGGATTGGAAAGATACAAGGCGATGGGCACCAGATGCCGGGAATCTTCTTTCTGCGAGGAGCGCGGATTGTACGGGGTTTCAAGTACCGGACGATTGCGGACGAGCCGGATTATCTGAAGCTGGTTGCGTGATGGGATGGGTGGCCAGTACACTCTAAGAGGCAGTCAGCGAACGGGATCGTTCGCGGCTCCGGGAAAGCGCCTTACCCGCCGCTGCCCCCTCGTTCAATGGTAGGACAGTCGGCTCTGAACCGATCAATCGGGGTTCGAATCCCTGGGGGGCAACCAACAGACAGTTTGAAGTGTGACCTCGGGGGCTTAAGCCCTTGCAAGCAGGGGCGAATGACAGATGCGCGCGTGGGAACAATTGTCGGGGCGTTGGGGTCTAAGTGCCTGTGGCCTTCTCCTCTTACCTCGCAGGATGCATCTGCTTCGGGATGCTTTTCGCCGTCGGGCCTGATGTGCCTGCCGCCGATGCGCCGCCGGCCACGCCAGTGGAGCAGGTAGACCGCATATTGGTGGTGAAGTCCGAACATACCTTGACTCTGCTGTCGCATGGCAAGGCGATCAGGGTGTACAGGGTCGCGCTGGGCAGTGGAGGTATCGGTCCCAAAGACCACGAAGGTGACCGCAAGACTCCTGAGGGAACCTACATCATCGACCGGAAGAACGCGCGGACGCTCTGGCACCTGACGTTGCACATCTCGTATCCCAACGCAGCGGACAGGGCACGGGCGGCCGCCGAGCACCTGTCGCCCGGTGGCGACATTATGATCCACGGAGTTCCAAAGGAATATGAGTATCTCGGCGCCATGGTGCTCAATTCGGACTGGACCTATGGGTGCATTGCCTTGAGCAATCCGGAGTTGGACGAAGTCTCCCGACTCGTGCCCATCGGAACGCCGATTGAGATTAGACATTAGAGGCTACGGCAGGGGGAGCAGGCCTTCGTAGCGGACGTGCCAGTCCGCGGGGAAGCCGGGAGCGTGGGTGGTGTTGCCGTCCCAGCCGGCAGCCATCATGGCCACGGCAGCGAGCCAGCCGCCGTTGGCGGGCATGTACATCGGGGTTTGGTCGGGGCGGCGGACGGTGTAGCCGGAGACGCGGAAGGGGTTCTGGTCGAACTTGCCGGCGAGCAGGTTGACGGCGAGGTCTGGCTCGCCCAGACGCGCGGCGCACATGGCCATCATGGCGGTGCCCCAGGTGACGGCGTTCTGCGGGGCGTCGGGGCGGGTGACGCGGTGGAGCGTGTTGCGCATGGCGTCCTTGTCGATTCCCTTCCCCGGCAGTACGCCGAACATGAAGGTCGTCATGTTGGAGGGCGTGTTCTCGGCGGGGAGTTCCATGGCTGGATAGATGCCGTTGCGGACGGTGGGCGTGGCGAGGTGGTCGGTGACGTCCTGCCATTTTGGATCGGGTGCGAGGCCAAGGCGGATGCGCCACTGCTGCGCGGTTTCGAGCGCCCACTTCCAGTAGGCGAGTTCCATGGTGGGGTTCAGGTTGTGGGCGAGGTCGGTGTGCTTCTCGTCGGCGGAGTTGATGCCGGGGCCAAGGACGTATTGCTTGCGCGCGGGGTCATAGTCGACGAAGGTGGCCATGTAGTCGGCGGTTTCAAAGACGATGCGCTGGTAGCGGTCGAGGGTAGCGCGGTCTTTGTGGGCGCGGTAGACCAACTCACATAAGTAGATGGGGCTGGGCTGTTGCCAGACCAGCACCGGGCCGACGCCGGAGGGGCTTTCGACGCCGGTGGGGTCAGTCATCTTGGACCACTTGACGCCTTTGGCGCCTTCCAGTTTGGCCATGGCTTCGCCGGGCGGCATGAGAGCGGTAAGGTTGCGGAGGGACTTTTCGAGGAGTTCGGGATGGCCCCAGAGCGCCCAGTGCGCGGCGTGCCACCAGTACATCTCCATGTGGAACTTGCCGTACCAGGAGTCGACGCCAAGGCCGGTCTCCTGCGGCGGGTAAGATTGCGCATCGTGCACCCGCATCACATACTGCGAGAGCACAATGCGCCGCTCCAACTCAGCCGCGCGTGGGTCGCTGTTGCCGGAGAGGTCAATGGCTCCGCCAGTGGTCCAGTAATGTTGCCAGGCTGCGCGGGAGGCGGCTTCGACGGCTGCGAAGGTATCGGGGGTTGGAGCGCCGCGGAACATGGCGTCGGAGAACCAGGCGGTGAGTTCGATCGATGAGTTAGTTGAGCTGAGGAGGAATTGGTGCGGGGCCGTCTCGGCGAGGGATGCGCCGACGGACCAGCGAGCGTAGACGGTGTAGTGCGTGGCGTCGAGTATGCGATCGAAGTCGGCCATCGTTGGGCCACGGCGGGTAAGCGTGGTGGTGTGGGCTTCGGGGTGGTCCCAGTTCTGATAGTCGGGGCCGAAGGAGTGCGAGGCGTAGGGGAAGGCGATGCGGATTTTGAGATGGCCTGACGAGATCAGCGGCGAATCGACGCGGAGGGCAACTTCGTCGCGGTCGGGGTGGGCGGCAGTGGTGACGTGGACGGGCGTGCCGTCGACCGAGAAGCTGCTGGTGAGGATGCCGGTCCAGAGGTCGAGTTTTTCGTCGATGTTCTTGAGGTCGGTGATGAGGACCTTGGAGCCGTCGGCGTGGGTCATTTCGAGGCCGATGCGGCCGAGGCCGAAGCGATGCTCGTTCTCGCGGAGGTACGCCGCGTCGGGTGGAGGGTTGCTGGTGCTGGCGGAGGGATAGACCATTTGACGATCGTGCTTGGGAACCGACGTCATCTGGAATTTGTCCAGGGTGTAGTTGTTAGGGTTGGGGAAGCTGTGCCAGCCCCAGTCGCTGAGGATGCCGATGGGCATGGTTTTGGCGTAGTACTCGGGGAAAGACTGGAGGCCGGTCACATCGAAGTTGAAGGCGAAGCTGCCGTTGCCTACGGCCATGGCGCCGTTAGGATCAAGGTCATGGACCTCAATATTGTGGCGGGTGACGAGGGCGTGACGATCGATGAGAGCGGTGCTGGGTGCGGCGGTTTGCGCGGGCGCGATGGTGGCGGCGCAAAGAAAGGCTACGGCTAGGAATTGTCCGGTTCGCATAGGGGCTCTCTGAGTTAGTAAGGGTACATGAGCCGCTAGATGGGTGGCGATTCTGAAAGACGAATTACGCTGGCGAACGTCAATCCGGTTAGAATCAGCTTCAGCGTTGAGCATTGGTTTCTTCTTGCGATAGAGGCTTATGAAGAACATCCGTTTTGCTGCCGCTTTCCTTCTGATTTCCCTTGCATCCACTTCCCTGCCCGCGGCTCTGGCGCAAACACCGCCCGCGGGGAAAGATGCGGGCACCGCAGCTGGCGGCGCGAGTGAGCCTCTAATTGTGGATGTGCATCCGGCACCGTTTCGCAACACTATCCGATTCAACACGAACATCAGCAACCAGCGGTTTGACATGCGCGACGCGACGCTGCTGGACATGATCGGCATGGCCTGGAGCCGGCGCACTGATACGGTGCTTGGGGGACCGTCGTGGATTGACTTCTACCGGTTCGATTTGAGTGCGAGGATCGATTCGCTGAATGCGCCAAAGACCATCCCCGCCGCGAGTTCGAACCCTAATCCCATGGCCGATGAGGTCCAGGACGCGGGACCCTACAAGGACATTGATCCTTTTCTGCAGGGGGTGTTGAAGCAGCGCTTTCACCTGACCTACCACATGGATACGAGACCGCTGCCTGGCTTTGTGATCACGCAGGCCAAGGGAGGGGCGAGGCTGACGGAAGCGAAGGACCCCACCGCACCCATGAACTGCCGCGGGGAGCAGGCGAAGGACACGCCGGGGACGTTTACCGAAACCTGCACTTCCGTGACGATGGACAGGCTGGTGGCGATGTTCGGCGGCGTGTTCGCACACAAAGTTGTTGACCAGACGGGCCTGAAGAAGACCTACGACTTCACATTCACCATGAATGAGAATGATGTGCGCACGCAGTCTGACTACACGCGGATGATGGCTGATGTTTTCGTGAAGCAGCTGGGGCTGCTGATCACAGCACAGGACGTTCCGCAAGAAGCCATGGTGGTGGACGCGGTGGACCAGACTCCGACCCCGAATGCGCCGGACATTGCGAAGCAGATTCCGCCGCTGCCTGACCTGGAATTCGAAGTGGCCAGCATTAAGCCGTCGGCGCAGAACGAGCCGCAGGGAATGATTATGCCGCGGGGATCGGAAATCACCTTTACCGGGATGAACCTGCAGGCACTTGTGGTGCGGGCCTGGGACTTGCCCACCGGAGCGATGATCAGCAACGTGGATTCACTCCCCAAGCAGCGATATACCATCCTGGTGAAGCTGCCGCCGGATATCGATGCGCGCGCGGTGTGGCAGGACCAGGACGAGGTGAATCGTATGCTGCAGAAGCTGCTGGTGGACCGGTTCAACATCAAATACCACTGGGGCGAGCAGACTCAGGATGGATGGGTGCTGATGACGGATAGTCCCAAGATGAAGACCGCGGACCCAAAAACGCGGACTTTGTGCGCCTATGGACCGCCTGAGGGTGAAAAGGATATGCGGAGCGGCGCGGATGCTCCATACGATAGCCAGTCTTATTGCCAGAACGTGACGATGGATCAGTTCACCGATATGTTGCAGATCCTGACCAAGTCGGAGATCAAGAGCCACGTCGTGAACAAGACCGGTCTCACCGGCTCCTACACTTTTACGTTCTACTACACCAGAAACGCCACTCTGCGAGCAGCCAGTGCCGCAGCCGTAGCGAAAGCGAAGGAGGAGGGAGCGGACTCGTCGTCGGAACCAGTTTCCGGCATGACCATCCAGGATGCCTTTCGCAAGGAACTCGGCCTGAAGCTGGAAAAGCAGCCCCTGACTGTGCCTGCGATGGTGCTGGACCATTACGACCCAACCCCAACCGAGAATTGAGTCTTATCCAGTGAGAATAGCCGTTGTTGCTGACGAATATCGGCCTCGAGGCGCTGCGGTTCGGCGCCTTACGCGTATAGTTGCTCCCGTCGGGTAAGAAGGCCTAATGAAGATCGTTTACGCTGCTGCTGCTTTTCTTCTTGGTTCTACCGCCTCCATCGTTCTTGCACAAACGCCGGCTTCTGCGAAGGGTCAGGAAACCTCAGGCCCGGCCGAGCCGCTTGTGGTGGACGTGCATACTTCGCCCTATCGCCCAGCAACCTACTCCAGCACGAACATCAGCAATCAGCGGTTCGACATGCGCGATGCGACGCTGCTGGACATGATCACCCTGGCGTGGGACCGCCGCGAAGAGACGGTGCTGGCAGGGCCGCCGTGGATTGGTTTCTACCGTTTCGATCTGGCGGCGAAGATTGATTCGCTGAGAGCGCCAAAGTCGACCCCGGTGACGAATGCGAGCCCGAGCATGGGCGCGCCGAGCCCCGGTAACGGCGAGCCAGACCCGTACGAGATGATCCGGCCGATGTTGAAGGACGTGCTGGCGGAGCGCTTCCACCTGAAGTACCACATGGAGGACAAGCCGCTGCCCGGCTACGTGGTGACTGTGGCGAAGAGCGGGATCAAAATGACCGAGGCCAAGGAGCCTTCGGACACTCCTAATTGCCATGCGGAGCAGGATAAGAACACGCCGGGGCAGTATGCGATCACCTGCATCTCGATGACTATGGCGCAGTTAATTACATCGTTTGGAGGCGCCTATCCGCATCACGTGGTGGACAAGACGGGGCTGACGAAGGCATATGAGTTCACATTCAGGATGAAGTTTGCCGACATGCGGGCGCAGGACGACTATGTACGCGCTTATACGAACGCGTTCCGGGACCAACTGGGTCTGCTGGTGACCGCGGCCGATGTGTCGCAGCCGGCGATGGTGGTCGACGCGGTGGACCAGACGCCAACCCCAACCCCTCCGGATGTTGCAAAGCAGATTCCGCCGTTACCGAACCTGGAGTTCGAGGTGGCCAGCATCAAACTGGCTGCACCGGATGACCCGCAGTGGTCGACTGAGCCGCGAGGGTCGCAGATCGCATTTAGAGGCTGGACGCTGCAGGACCTTCTGGTTCATGCATGGGACCTGCCCACCGGGAGGATGATAAAAGATGTTGCGTCACTTCCCCAGCAGAAATATTCCATTCTGGTGAAACTGCCTCCGGACATCGATGCGCGCGCGGCGTGGCAGGACCGCGACCAGGTCCTCCGCATGCTGCAGCAGCTTGTGATCGACCGGTTCGGGATCAAGTACCACTGGGGCGAGCAAACACAGGATGGATGGGTGCTGCTGGCGGACAACCCGAAGTTGAAGAAGGCCGATCCAAACTCGCGGACATTCTGCGTGGACGGACCGGCCGAGGGCGAAAAGGACCTGGTGCATACCGCGGACTCGCCGTACGATAGCCAGTTTCACTGCCAGAACGTCACCATGGGTCAGTTCGCCGATGTATTGCAGTCATTCACCCGGGCAGACATCAAGTCTCACGTCGTGGACAAGACCGGCCTCACTGGCTCCTACGACTTTACGGTCTACTTCAGCAGCACAAACAAGCTGCAAGCGGAAAGTAAAGTAGCCGCCTCGGCCACGCAGGAGACTGGAGATGCTTTGGCCCCGGCTGTCGTAATGAGCCTCCAGGATGCCTTTCACAAAGAACTCGGCCTAAAGCTGGAAAAGCAGCCCATGACGCAACCCGTGATGGTGCTGGACCATTTCGACCAAAACCCGACAGAGAATTGAGCCCAAACGGGGTTAACGACACGGCAATCGGGAGCCGGAAGACGCGCTCCTTTACATCCATGCCTGGGTGTCGGATGACGATTGGGTTGGGCGGCAGCTTTCCTGCAACGGCGCGTTCTGGCAAGGTATACGTAGTGGTTTCTTCTTCTCAATAGAGGCCTATGAATACCTTCCGCGTTACTGCCGGGCCCCTCCTGGTTTTCTCTGCATCCGCTCTTCTTGGTCAAGCAGCGGCTCCGGCAAAGGGCCCGGCGGCGCCGGCTTCGATCGAGCCGCTGGTCGCCGATGTGCACGTCGCGCCGTATCGTCCGTCGATCAACTACACGGTGAATGCCGGTCATTGGCGCGTCGATATACGCAATGCGACTCTGGTCAACCTGATCGATTACGCCCACGGCGTCGAGGATGACGATGGCCGCGAGGATGCTTCCATCGTCGGCGGCCCAAGCTGGCTCGACTTCGACCGCTTCGATGTGGCCGCGCTGGTTCCATCGCTCCAGCCTGCAATCCCGGACACCGGCCAGCCGAACTTTGGGATGTACGCCCCGGGCACGAACGGCACGGTCCGACCGGTTGTGGAGCGGATTCTGGAAGAGCGGTTTCACCTGAGGTATCACAACGAGGACCGGCCGTTGCCCGGCTATGTTGTTACTGTGGCAAAGGACGGCCCGCGACTGGCCGAGGCGAAGGACCCTACCGAGCCGGGCGGCTGCCAGGCGGCACGCGATAAGGACAATCCCGAGCGGGTCACGACGACGTGTACCTCGGAGACAATCGCGCAGTTGCTCACCTTGATTGGAGGCACCTTCCGGCATCCGCTGCTGGACCGCACCGGGCTGACGAAGGCATACGACTTCACGCTGAGGTTCTCCTCCGAGCAACTGTCGACCCGGCAGGATTCCATTAATTCCTACATCGAGGAAATGAACAAGCAGCTTGGGATTGTGATGACGCTGGGTGACGTGCCGCAGCCCGCCATCGTGGTGGACCATGTGGACCGCACTCCGAGTGCGAACCCGCCGGAGACGGCAAAGCTGATGCCGGCGACGCCGGAGTTGGAGTCTGAGGTGGCAAGCATCCGGGTGGCAGACCCTGCCGAACCGCGAGCGCGGCTACGCCCAAGCGGCTCGCAGGTCACGCTCACCAACTTCACTTTGCAGGAGCTGGTGGTGGAGGCGTGGGAGTTGCCAACGGGCGCCGCGATGCTGGGAAATACGCCTCAGTGGCTGGACCGCGTGCGTTACACCATCGTGGCAAAGCTGCCGCCGGAGGTGGATGGCCGCACGCTGGTGCTGCACCAGGAGCCGCTCGACAGCATGCTGAAGAAGCTGCTGGTCGACCGTTTCCAGATCCAATCCCACTGGGGCGAACAGTCCGCCGACGGATATGTCCTGCTGGCGGGAACGCCCAGGATGAAGAAGGCTGATCCCAGTTCGCGGACCTATTGCAAGTACGGGCCGGCGGAGGGCGAGAGGGACGTGCGCCGGGTGGATTCGCCGTTCAATGGGATGTTCCACTGCCAGAACGTGACCATGGCGCAGTTCGCGGACCTGCTGTCAGCCGTGGCGAGAGGGGACATGAAGAACCGCGTCGTGGACAAGACGGGCCTGACGGACGCGTACGACTTTTCGCTGTATTACACGGGCGGCAGCCGGCTTCGCCTGCAGGAGGCTGCGGCGCAGGCGGCGGCCAGGCAGGCCGGAGATGCCACAGCAGCGCCGGTTGAGGGGCTGGCGATCGACGATGCGATTCGAAAGCAGCTTGGCGTGAGGCTGGAGATGCAGCCATTGCCGCTGCCCTTTCTGATCCTCGACCACATCGAAGAGAAGCCGACAGAGAATTGAGCACACATAGTTCGCAGCATGTTATTCGGGACCGGAGATGTCACGCAGGATCAATCGACGGGTCCGGGCTCCATGGCAGCGGCGACTTCGGGCGGGAGGATGCCCATCTCGCGATAGATGGGACGGATGGCTTGGCGAACGGCCGGCAACCGGGAGGCAAACCATGCCGCGCCCAGCAGCACAACTGCCCCGCTGAGCATGACTGTCCTGGGTGCGCCGATGGCATGCGCCAAAGTGCCGGCCAGAAGGCTTCCGAAGGGCGACATGCCCACAAACGCGATGGTGTAGTAGCTCATCACGCGTCCGCGCTTGTCCTCGGTGACGATGGTCTGAATGATGGTGTTGCTGGCGGCCATGCCCTGCATCATACCGAAGCCGGCGACCAGCAGCACCAGCATCGACAGCCAGAAGAAGTGCGAGAGGCCGAAGCCGATCAGGCCGAGGCCGAAGACCGCTCCGGAGATGGCTATCTTTCGCCCCAGGCCGAGCACACTCCTGCGCGCGGCCAGCAGCAATGCGCCGATCAGCGCGCCGGAGCCCATTGCGCCCATCAGGAAGCCCAGTGTATGCGGGCCGCCGTGCAATACGCGGGCGGCGAAGATGGGCATCAGCACCACAAACGGCATCCCCATGAGGCTGACCACCGCGAACAGCGAGAGGATGGTGCGAATGGGGACGAAGTGCGCGACGTAGTTCCAGCCCTCGCGAAGTTCGTGGAGCATGGACGTGGTGGGACGCGTGGGGATGGAGATGCGGATGCGCATCAGCAGCAGCGAAGCAATGACAGCCATGTAGCTGATGCCGTCAATAAGGAAGCACCAGCCCTCGCTGCTGGCGGCGATGATCAATCCGGCCAGCGATGGCCCCACCAGCCGCGCCATGTTGACCATGGAGGAGTTGATGGCGATGGCGTTGCCGAGGTCCTTGCGGTCTTCGACCATCTGCACCAGAAAGGCCTGGCGCCCGGGCATGTCGAAGGCATTGATGATTCCCTGCATGGAGCTGAGCGCGAGCACCCAGGGAATAGTGATGCGGTGCGAGAGCGTGAGGCCGGCCAGCAGCAGAGATTGCACCATCGACAGGGCCTGGGTCCAGACCAGGACCTGGCGGCGGTTAAGGCGGTCGACCCAGACGCCGGCGAACGGGGCGAGCAGGAAGGTGGGGATTTGCCCGGCGAAGCTGACGGTGCCGAGCAACAGGGCCGATCCCGTGAGGCGGTAGACCAGCCAGCCGGTGGCGACGCGGGTCATCCACGTGCCGATAAGGGAGATGCTCTGGCCGCCGACGAAGAGCTGGAAGTTGCGATGGCGCAGCGCGCGCCATGCGTGGGAGCGGCGGCCTTCGATCGCTTGTTCGATAGCCGCGGCAGATTCTGCGTCCGCCGGTTCCGCGATCGATTGTGGTGGATCAGGGCCGCTCAAAATTGCTCCTCGGCTTTTAGACTATCGCCGGGCGCGATTCGATGCAGAGGCAAGGCAGAATGCGGATTTCTGGTTGAGGTCAGAATGATCAATCGGCGCTAGAGGACGAAGAGGCTGGGCAATACTTCGCCAGCGGGGCCTTCGATGATGTGGGTGAAAGCCGCGGCGTTGAGGGGTCGTTCCGGACCGACGTACACGGTGCGGGCGTTGGCGCCGCGCGCCCAATGGACGAATTCCGCCGCAGGATAGACCGATCCCGACGTGCCGACGACCAGCATCAGGGTTACGCGATCGATCTCGCGCCGGATGCGATTCATCTCGAGGGGAGTCTCTCCGAAGAAGACGATGTGCGGGCGGAGACGCGCGCCGCAGGGGCAGCGGGGGACCTCGTCCAGGGTGCGGTAGACGGCGTGGTCCTCGACCGGCGGGCGGCCGCATTCGGCTTCACAGCGCGATTTGGCGAGCTCTCCGTGCATGTGGACCAGGCGCTGCGAGCCGGCGCGCTCGTGAAGAGCGTCGACGTTCTGGGTGCAGAGGAAGAAGCGGTCGCCGAGCTGGGCTTCGAGTTGGGCGAGAGCGATGTGCGCGGGATTAGGCTGGGCCTGCTGGGCCGAGGCGCGGCGGGCGGAGTAAAACTCCCAGACCAGCGCTGGATTGCGTTGCAAAGCTTCAGGCGTGCAGACGTCTTCGATGCGATGGCCGACCCAGAGCCCGTCCCCGGCGCGGAAGGTGGGCAGACCGCTCTCCGCGCTAATGCCGGCGCCAGTAAGTACGAAGACGCGATCGGTTGCGGCAATGGAGATGCCGGACATGGCTCAGATGCATTTTACTGAGGCGGCTTCGCCGAATTGCGTTCCGATGGCAAAGCGAGGGGGTAACCACTCGGTGGTTACCAATACACAAACTATTTTTCTATTGCAAGAATTCTCTTGCTTCTACGACTTTTGGGGGCGAGTATGGGCGCGCAAGCCAACCCTTGCGGTTGCGGGTATCGAATCTCATCTTGCTATTCGTTACGACGGCAACACCTGACTTCCTCTACCTGCTTCCATTTGACGCTGTTCAGGAGTGGACTAAATGCGATTGCGTAATTGGGCCTCGATTGTTTGTATTTCCCTGCTGTGTGTTGTTCCGACTTTTGCGCGTGCCGATACCTTACTCGTGACCGAAAGCGGAGTTTGGGACGCTGGCGTTCCTACATCTCTGTGGAGCGCTCCCGGTGACACCTGGAGCTATTCCTTCCTCATCAACTCCACTGCGTTGCCGGACGACGTAGTCATGACCGATTACGGAATTCATTTCGATAGGGACTTCAGCGACTTCACCTACCTCCTGGGTGGCGTATCGGTAGCGACGGATCCCAGTTCTATCACGTGGTATGGTACAGCGTGGCTTGGGTTGCTCAACGTCAACTTTGGCGCCGGTGAATTCCCGGATATGTCCTTCGAGCCAGAAGGCGTGCAAGTATTCGACAGCAATCTCACCATTATCCCGGGCACCTACAGCGTCGACGGCCCTTACGCCGGCGCCTTCATCGGCGACCAACTCGAGTCACTGACTGGCGGCGACCTAGTCATCACTGACGAAGACGCGACGGCGACTCCCGAACCGTCCAGTCTCCTCTTGCTGGGCACCGGATTCGTTGGCGCCTTCGCGTTGGCACGCCGCAGGTTTGGCAAAGTCTGATCGGTTCTATATTGATTGGGGAAAGAGACGGGGCCCTTCGGGGCTCCTTCTATTTGGGACTGCTCGAAGCCGGTTACTCCTGCGCGAGCAGCCGCCGCGTCATGATCTGGAAGTGATAGCCCTTGACCGCCAGCGTCATGCCGACGCCGAAGGAACGGGGCGTGCGGATGGCCGTAGTCAGCATGAACTTCCAGTAGCTGAAGCGGCCGCGGCCGATGATCCCCTGGCGCACGATGGAGGAGACGAGGGCGCGCAGGTTGGCGATGGTGAAACGGCCCGTACTGGTGGGGTGGGACCGGTTGAGTAGCAGTTTCACGCGCGCGTAATAGGCTTCGTGGGAGTAAATGCGCTTCATCACGGAGCGATAGCCCTCAACCAGGCGGGTCGCGTCCATGCGCGGAATGAAATTGAGGTTGCAGGCGACGTTGTCGCCGCCACCGGCGTTGACAATGCGGCCCTCGCTGCGCAGGCGGCGGAAGAGCTGCGTCCCTGGCATCGCCTGCAACAGGCCAACCATGGCGAGCGGGATGGCGCTCTTCTGGATGAACTCGACCATGCGGTCGAAGACGTCCTCGCGATCGGTGTCGAAGCCGAGGATAAAGCCGCCCATCACCTCGATGCCGTACTGCTGGATGCGCTGGACGCTGTCCAGAAGATTGCGGTGCGTGTTCTGCATTTTGTTGTTGGCGATGAGCGAGAGCTCGTCGGGAGTTTCAATGCCGAGAAACACGGAACTAAAGCGGGCGTCCTTGAAGAGTTGAAGAAGCTCGAGGTCGTCGGCGAGATTGAGCGAGGCTTCGGTGATGAAGCGGAAGGGATAGTTGTGTTCCCTGCCCCACTCGGACATGGCGGTGAGCAGTTCCTTGGCGCGCTTCTTGTTGCCGATGAAGTTGTCGTCGACGATGAAGACGGCGTCGCGCCAGCCAGCTTCGCGGAGCTGATCGAGCTCGGCGAGGACCTGGGCGACGGCTTTCGTGCGCGGCTGGCGGCCGTAGATCTCGATAATGTCGCAGAACTCGCAGTTGAAGGGACAGCCGCGCGAGTACTGGACGGGCATGGTGCTGTAGCGGCGCATCTTGATGAGGCTGAGATCGGGCAGCGGGCTGATGCTCATGGCAGGACGCTCGGCGGCCTGATAGATTGGCTGCGCGCGGCTGCCGGTGAGATCGTTGGCGAGCGTGGCGATGAGCGATTCGGCCTCGCCGATAACGATATGGTCAGCTTTGAGTTCTGCGGCAGGCATGCTGCTGGTGATGGGGCCGCCGACAACGGTGCGCAGGCCGCGCGCACGGCAGCGTTCGACGATGGCGATGAGATGTTCGCTCTGCGCGTGCATGCCGCCGACCATAGCAACATCGGCCCACGCGAGGTCGGCATCGGTGAGCCGTTCCACATTGGTGTCGATCAGGCGCTTGGGCCAGCTTGCGGGGAGCAGCGCGGCAACGGTCATGAGTCCGAGCGGGGGTTGGGCGGCGCGCTTGCCCTGGAACGAGAGTGCGTGTTTGAAGCTCCAGTACGTGTCGGGAAATCTGGGATAGATCAGCAGTGCGTTCATAGCCCGACTTAATTGTCCGTCCGCATCCGGGCATGCGCAATGAGGATACAAAAAGATTACAAAGGGAGTGTTTAGATGTAGTCGCGGAAGAGTTCTGCGGAGGGCGCGGGGATCACTCCGCGGGCGACGAGCATGCCTTCTTCGGCGGCGGCCTTCGACCCAGCTTCAACGGCGGCCTGCACGCTGGAGACATCGCCGGCCATCATGACGAAGCCCTTGCCGCCGAGGGCCATGGCGAGATGGACGCGGAGCAAGGTGACATTTGCGGATTTGACGGCAGCATCGGCGGCGTCGATGATGCTGGCCGCGGAGAAGGTTTCGATGACGCCGATGGAGCGGAGGTCTTTGGGGTCGATCTCAACCGACTGGGAGATTGCCTGGAGCACGGATGGATGCACGCGCGTGAGTTGGCGGCGCTCGATCAGCGAGGCGCCTGCAGCGGCTCCGCCAGCTTCGATGGCGGTGGTGACGGAGGCCACGTCGCCGGAGATGGCGATGAGGAATTTGCCAGAACAGATGCTGCGGGCCAGCAGAAGCTTGACGGTCGCAGCTTTGATCATGACGTCCTCGACCTGGTAGCCGGTGGCGACGCTGGAGAGTTCGATGAGTCCTATGGATTGAATGTCAGCCACGGTGTTGGCTCCTTGCCGTGCGGGATTCCAAAGACATGACCTCAGCGGCTAAAGCCGGGTTCCAGGTCGAGTCTTTATGGCACGGATAAATCCATGCCCTTAAGCGAAACGAAAGCGGCCTCGAAAACCTATGCATCGATCACCACTGCGTCGTGGGTGAGGCGGGCAATGCCGGCGATGCTGGCGTGGATGCGCGCGCCAAGTTTTCCCTCCGCGGGAACCGCCAGTACGTCGCCGGGACGTACCCGGTCGCCCGTCTTGACGGCGGGGATGGCAGGCACGCCGGCGTGCTGCTTTAGCGGCAGCCGAACGCTCGCGGGTGAGAACTCGTGCTCGACCAGCGGGCCGACGTTGTTGAAGTCGGAGAGGCCGAGGCGGGCGATGAGGCGCTTCATGGGGACGCGTCGGAGTTCCGCCATGGGATGCGGTACAACCGAGTCGGGCGTGCCGGTGAAGAACAGGCCATTCTCGCGCGCGGCGGGTTTGGACTCCACGCAGACGTTCTTGGGATCGAGGTCTTCGGGGCAGGCGTAGAGCGAACACAGGTTGCACTCGCAACAATAGAGTGTGCCGGCAATGATGGCGGCCGGGCTGGGCGCGAACCCAAGCGACTGCATGGCGCGATGCGGCTGGATGGGGTGGCCGAGCAGATAGCGCGGACAGAACTCGGTGCAGAAGCGGCACTGGTCGCAGGCGGAGCGGCCAACCCGGGCGATCTGCGGCCACTTTGCGGTGTGGCGCTGGATGAGCGAGTGCGAGGACGGAAGCACGACGATACCGCCGGTGGTCTTGGTGACGGGGACGTCGAGACCGGCAGCGGGCTTGGCCATCATAACGCCGCCGAGCAGGACGCTGAAGTCGGCGACCGTGGCCCCGCCCGCGGCTTCGATGACTTCTCGGATGGAGATGCCGACGGGGACGCGCAGCGTAACAGGATTGCGGACGGCGCCGGCCACGGTGAGGTACTTGTGCGTGACGGGTTGGTCGAGGCCGATGTTCATCAGAGTTTCGACATTGGCGACCATTGCGTCGACGTCTTTGGGCAGGCCGCCGGGAGGGATGACGCGGCCGGTGACGATGTGGACGAGGATGAATTCGTCGCCGGCAGGGTAGGCGTCGGGCAGTGACGCTACGCGGATGTTCGCGGGCGCTTGCTGCTCAAGCGCGGCGATGATGTCGTGATACTTTTCCTTGATTCCGATGACGCCCGCGGGCGCGCCCACCATCTCCATGGCCTGGAGCATGCCGCGGAGAAACGGCTCGGAGAGGTGATGAAGCAGCTCCTTGTCCTTGTGCAGCAGGGGCTCGCACTCGGCTGCGTTGGCGATGACCAGAGGGACGCGAGTGGCCAGCTTGACCGCGGTGGGGAATCCGCCGCCACCGGCCCCGACGATGCCTAGTTCGGCAACGCGGGCGGCTGTCATCTGTGAATTGTGCTGGGAACCGCCTTTGGTTGCACCAACTCGCGACACACCCGATTCTGGAGCCATCTGGAAGATTTCCTCAAAGTCATGCACATTTCTGATTGACTCTGGCACAAACTATACGATATGGTGGCTAAGGCGTCAAGAACGATCATAATCTTTCACAATGAAATGCCTGATCCCAAATATCGGCAGCACTTCCTTCAAGTACAGGGTGCTCAACATGCCGGACGAAGTGGCGCTGGCCGACGGTCGGGTAGAACGCATAGGGCAGCCTGGCGGGGATTGTCCGGACTATCCGTCCGCCATCCACAAGTGCCTGGCCGGCGTGGTGGGTGAGGGTAAAGCGCTGAAGAGCTTGGCGGAAGTCGACGCGGTCGGATTCAAGGTAGTGCATCCAGGGCCGATGCCGGGACCGCGGCTGGTTGACGATGCGTTGTTTGCGGCGATGGATGATTTTGCTTTCTTCGCGCCGGCCCACAATCCGCCTTACGTTGCGGCCATGCGTGCGTTCCAACACGAGCTGCCGGGCGTGCCGCTGGTTGCGGTGTTCGAGACCACGCCGTATGCGGGGATGAGCGAGGCAGCGACGACCTACGCGGTTCCCTACGAGTGGCGCACTGAGTTTGGGATTCGGCGATATGGATTCCATGGGGCTAGCCACCGGTCGGCGAGCGAGCGGGTGCAGGCGATGCTGGGCCGGAAAGACCTGCGGCACATCTCGTGCCACCTGGGTGGGAGTTCGAGCGTGGCGGCGTTTCGTAATGGGGTTGCGATCGACACCAGCTTTGGGACATCGCCGCAGTCGGGCCTGCCGCAGAACAATCGCGTGGGCGACATCGATGCGTTTGCAGTACTGTACATGATGAAGAAGCTGGGCGTGGATGCGGATGAGATGGCGCGCATCCTGGGCAGCCAGTCCGGGCTGGCTGGAATCAGTGGGTGCGGCGGGGATATTCGCGACCTGGATGACGGTGCGGCAAAGGGCGACAAGCGCTGCCAGCTTGCGCTGGATGTGTTTGTGCGCGCGATCCGCCACTATGTTGGCGCCTTCATGCTGGAGCTTGGGGGACTGGATGCGATTACGTTCTCCGGCGGCATTGGGGAAAACAGCGCCGCGATTCGCAGCGCGGTTTGTCACGGGTTGACGGGATTTGGAATTGAACTGGATGAGGCAGTGAACCGGACTGTGCGGAAGGCCGGCGCGATTTCCGCTGCAGGCTCAGCCGTGAAAGTACTGATTATTCCGGCGGATGAAGAGATCATCGTTGCCCGCGAGACCGTGGGCGTAGTGGAACGTGCAAGCGTAAGTCAACTAACGTAGCAGCGAGTCAGGATTCTGTTATGGGATGTGGAAGCTCAGCATTATCGAATTCGCCAGGATCGATCGATCGCTCTGTGGTCGAGCAGATCGTCCGCCAGGTGGCGCTGGAATACCTGGGACGCAAGGGCGGCACTGGAACGGCGCCGACGCTGACCGTGCTGGCCTCGGCGCGGCATATGCACATCTGCCGCGAGGATATGGACGTCCTGTTTGGGCCGGGCACAGAATTGACGGTCTACAAGGAGCTGTACCAGGCGGGCAACTTTGCCGCCAACGAGAAGGTAACCATCATTGGCCCGCGCAGCCGGCTGATTTCGAACCTGCGCATTCTGGGTCCGATGCGCAAGCAATCGCAGATCGAGCTGGCGTTCACGGACGCGATCAGCCTGGGGTTCGACGATATTCCGGTGCGGCTGTCGGGCAATCTGGCGGGATCGCCGGGCGCGATCATCATGGGCCCGAAGGGTTCCATCCAGTTGAAGGAAGGCATCATTCGCGCCGCGATCCATGTGCACATGAACCCGGCCGAGGCGACGTACTTCGGGGTGAAGCAGGGAGACCTGATGAAGCTCCGCGTGGGCGGCGCCGCCGGCGTCACCTTCAACAAGGTGCATGTTCGCATCGACCCAACTTCGCGGCTGAATGTCCACATGGACACCGACGAGGCCAACGCGTGCGGATTGCACCTGACCAAAGACATTGAACTGATCAAGTAAGAGATTCGGAAATGAAGGAAGAAGAGAGGACTCGATGAAACAAGCGCTTGGAATGATTGAAACGACAGGCCTGGTCGCGCTGTTCGAGGCGACCGACGCGATGCTGAAGTCGGCCAATGTAACGTTTATCGGCTGGCAGTCGGTTGGCTCCGGACTGGTGACCGCGTTCGTGGAAGGCGACGTGGCCGCGGTGAAGGCTTCCACCGATGCCGGGGCCGAAGCAGCGGCGCGCATTGGAAAGGTAATCGCCGTGCAGGTGATCTCGCGCCCGCATGACGAACTGCCCTCCTTTGTGCAGGGAGACAAGAAGGCAGCAGCGAAAAAGCCGGCCGCTTAGGCATTGGCAAGGACTGCCCCAGCGGGCAGAGGAGACAAGATGAGCGAAGCAATCGGATTGATCGAAACAAAGGGCCTCGTCGGACTGGTCGAGGCGTGCGATGCGATGGTGAAGGCGGCCAGCGTGGAGTTGGTGAAGACCGTGCAGATTGGCGGAGGGTTTGTAACCGCAATTGTTCGCGGCGACGTAGGCAGCGTGCGCGCAGCCGTGGATGCGGGAGCAGCGGCGGCAAAGGTAGTCGGCGAGTTGGTGTCGTCGCACGTGATTGCACGTCCGCACGATGCGCTGGTCGAAAGCATGTTGAAGTAACCGGCAACGACAACTGGATTCAGCAACTGGAATTGGAGAATGGCAATGGCCAATGAAGCGATTGGAATGATTGAGACGAGGGGCCTAGTGGCGCTGGTGCAGGCTACCGATGCAATGCTGAAGGCTGCTAGCGTCGAGTTCGTCGGATGGAACAAGATCGGCAGCGGTTTGTGCTCGGTGTTCGTTCAAGGCGATGTAGGCAGCGTGCGCGCCGCGGTGGATGCGGGAGCGGCAGCCGCCAAGACGGTTGGCGAAGTAGTGAGCGTGCATGTGATCGCGCGGCCGCATGGCAGCCTCGCTACGGTATTGCCGAAATAGCGGAAGCGGGCATTGATCCGCCGAGGCACATTGAGGTGAGCCGACATGTTTATCGCAAAAGTAATTGGCAACGTCGTTTCCACACAGAAGAACGCGAAGTTCCTCGGGATGAAGCTGCTGCTGATTCAGCCGTACATCAGCAGAGACAGCAAGCTCGAAATTTCCGGGAGCTCCGTGGTGGCCGTTGACAGCGTGGGCGCGGGAGTGGGCGAGTGCGTGCTGTTCACGCAGGGGAGTTCGGCCCGCCTGACGCCGGCAACGAAAGATGCGCCCGTCGATGCTGTAATTGTCGGCATCGTGGATGTCGTCGAAGTCGGCGGCACGGAATTGGAGAAGCCGTAAATGGCGAGCTGGGAGAGCAGATGACGAATCAGGAGCAGGTGATTGCGGACATCGCGAGAGAAGTTGTCGCGAGGCTTCGTATCCAGTTGCAGCAGGCGCAGCCCGCTTCGGCGCCAGCCAGCGTAGCCGCAGCGCCCAACTATAGCGCCGCGCATGATGGCGTCTTTGTGACTGTAGATGAAGCCGCCCGCGCGGCAAGCATCGCCCAGAAGCGGGTCCAGGAGATGAGCCTGGAAGACCGCGGGCGCATGATCAAGATCGTGCGGCGGATCTGCATCGATCGCGCGGACGAGTTGGGCCGCATGGAGCTGGAAGAGAGCAAGGTGGGCCGGCTCGACCACAAGATTCAGAAGCTGAAAAACATGCAGTATGTGCTGGGCATCGAGGCCATGCGCAGCGATGCTCGCAGCGACACCAGCGGCCTGCTGATTATCGAGCGCGCGCCCTGGGGCGTCATCGGGATGGTGCTGCCAGTCACTCACTCTGTGCCGACCATGGCTGCCAATGCTATCAATATTCTGGCTGCCGGCAATACCGCGGTGTTCGCGCCGCACCCATCGGCAAAGCGAGTGGCGCAATATGCGCTGCAGCTTTTCAATCGCGAGATTGAGCGCGAGCTGGGCGTGGCCAATACGCTGACTACCATCCTGGAGCCGAGTATTGAAGCGGCAGACCAGATCTTCCAGCATCCGGAGATTGCGCTGCTGTGCGTCACCGGCGGGCCGGTGGTGGTGAAGGCCGCGGGCAAGTATGGCAAGCGCGTGATCGCGGCAGGGCCTGGCAATCCTCCGGTGGTTGTCGACGAGACAGCCGATTTGCAACTGGCCGCGAAGTCGATTATCGAGGGCGGTGCGTTCGACAACAACCTGCTCTGCATCGGCGAGAAAGAAGTCTTCGTGGTTGGGTCGGTCTTCAAGCCGTTTATGAGTGCCATGCATAACGCCGGCGGCTTCGAGTTGGATAAGGCGGCGATCGAACGACTGACGAAAGCTGCGTTCACATTCGACGGCGACGGCAAAGGCTGTGTGCGGGCGCATGTGCGCAAAGAACTGGTCGGCAAGGACGTAAAGATATTGGCTGCAGCCGCAGGTGTCAGCGTTCCGGAGAGCACGCAGATTCTCTTCGGAGAGACAGATGAGGACCACGCGTTTGTGGTGGAAGAGCAGATGATGCCGTTCATTCCGATCGTGCGCGTGAAGGATGTGGACGCGGGCATTGTCGGCGCGCTGAAGGCGGAACATGGCTACCGGCACACCGCGATTATTCACTCAAAGAACGTCGACAACGTAACCCGCATGGCGAAGGCGATGAACACGACGCTTTTCGTTGCCAACGCATCGTCGCTGGCCTCGCTGGGATTCGGCGGGCCGGGTTATCTGAGCCACAGCATCGCGACGCCGACCGGCGAGGGCGTTACTACGCCGCTCACCTTTACCCGGGAACGGCAGTTCACCATGGGCAACGCCTTGAGGATCATCTAGCCATGTTTCTCGCGCGCATCGACGGCACCGTAGTTCCAGCGGCAAAGCATGCGACCCTGGACGGCTGCCGCTTTCTGGTTGCGCAGCGGCTGGAGGCAGATGGCAGCATGGGCGCGGAGCCGCTGGTGCTCGTTGACTGGCTGGGCGCCGCGTACGGCTCAACCGTGCTGGTCTCGACCGACGGCGACATTGCGCGGGAGCGATTTGGCAATACCACCCCGGCGCGCATGGTGGTCTGCGGCATTGTGGACGACGTGCAGATACCGCAACGGAGGACCGCATGAGACTGGGCATCGTTCGCGGCCACGTCACGCTCACTCCTGCTGTGCCGGAGCTGTTCGGGTTGACGCTGGTCGTCCTGGAGCCAGTCACGATGACAAACCTGCTCGCGAAAAGTGGATTGGGCGGCGGGAAATCGTTGGTCGCGGTGGATGCGCTGGGCGCGGCGAAGGGCCAGATGGTGGCGTTCACCGAAGGCACAGAAGCAGCGAACCCTTTCTGGCCGACACGAGTTCCGGTGGATGCGTACTGCACGCTGATTGTCGATTCCATCACAACCGGCCAAAAGCAATTTCAAGAACCTGAGGTGTCGAAGTGAAGAGCGGCGAAGTTAAGAATATGGATCTGTCCGGTCAGAATGTGCTGACGATGCGTGACGCACAAAACGCGCTCGCGGGCGGTGCGACCCATGTGCGCGTTTGCGAGAGGTGCGTGATTACGCCTTCGGCCCGGGATTTTCTGCGGCAGCACGATATTGAGCTAGTGACGGGGGCAACTACTGCTGCGCAACCGGCCCCAGCGCCCAAGCCACCGGCTGCGAGCCCAGCGGCTGCAAGCGGCAGTGGCGGCGCCAAGGCCCGGATCATCAATGTTGCCGGCAGCGGAAGCGGCGCGAAGAGTGAGCCTGCGGTACGCCGGGCGCCCGATTCACGCTTGTTCACCACGCCCGAAGCCGAGGCCATCAAGTTGGAGATATGCGCAGTGGGAAAGAAGCTCTGGAACCGCCAATACGTCGACGGCAACGGCGGTAATATTTCGTTCCGCATCGGACCCAACGAAGTTCTTTGCACGCCGACCCTGGTGAGCAAGTTCGACCTTACTCCCGACGACATCTGCATGGTCGATCTGGAAGGCAAGCAGGTGGCCGGCAAGCGGCCGCGCACCAGCGAGATTCTGCTGCATCTTGAAATCTACAAGGCTGTGCCGGAGGCGAAATCCTGCGTGCACTGCCATCCGCCGCATGCAACTGCATACGCCATCACGGGACGCGTTCCGCCCAGCCGGGTGATCCCCGAGTTCGAGGTGTTTGTGGGTAAAGTTGCAGTCTCGCCCTACGAGACGCCGGGCACGCAGGCGTTCGCGGAGACGGTGCTGCCCTATGTAAGGCGGCACAACACGGTGCTGCTTGCCAACCACGGCATCATCTGCTGGGCGGATACTGTTACGCACGCGGAGTGGTTTGCGGAGGTGGTAGACACCTATTGCTGGACGCTGATGCTGGCGTCGCAGCTGGGCGTTCCAATCTCGCAGATTTCCGAAAAGCACACCGCCGATCTGCTCGACATCAAGAAGACCATTGGCTTGCCCGATGCACGATTCGACGCTGCGGGGATGAAGGAATGCCAGTTGTCCGATCTCGAGACCAACACCACCATTGCGCTGCTTCCCTGCGCGCGCGATGGCGTCAGCATCGGCGGCCCCGACACCACCGACATCGAGCAGTTGGTGAAGCAGGTAACCGACGCTGTGATGGGAGCGATTGGAACCCAGTGATGTACTGCGGCAATTGGATGGAACGACTCTAGAGAAACTGATGCGATCCGGTAGATCGCGACCCTTGGACACTGCACCGTGAAAGCTGCTGAACGGCAACTCAGAATACGTCAGATGCTCGAGTCCAAGGATTTCCTCGACCTGGAAACCCTTTGCCGCGAGCTGGATGCTTCTGAATCCAGCATCCGCCGCGATCTGGACGTGCTGGAAGAGGAGAGCGTTCTCAAGCGCGTGTATGGCGGGGCGGTCCCGGTGCAGCCGCCGGCAAATGGCGCCTTCGACTTCACGGTGGAGAGCGGGCGCCTCAGCGATGAAAAGAGCCGCATCGCGAAGCTGACAGCCAGCCTGGTGGAGGATGGTCAGACCGTGATCCTGGATGGCGGCTCGACGGTGGCAGCCGTGGCCGGAGAGCTGGCCAACAAGTCGCTGCACATCGTTACCAATTCCCTGCCCATCGCCGAGGCGCTGGAAGCCAGGCGAAACATCGAACTCACCCTGACCGGCGGCTATCTCGATCCGCGCATCCGCGTGATGCTGGGCCCGCTGTGCGAACAGATGCTGAGCCTGATTCGCGCCGACGTGCTGATCATGGGCATCGGCAGCATTTCCGAAGCCGGATTGAGCAACAACAACACGCTGGTGGTGGGGTCGGAGCAGAAGATGATCGAGATTGCCGGCAAGGTCATCATCGTTGCCGACCATACCAAATTCGGCCGCAGCGCAATGATCCCGGTCGCACAACTGGATGCTGCCGACATCGTCGTATCCGACAGCGGCCTTGCGCCTGAGTACGTCGAGTTGCTGCGCAGCAACGGCATCGAAGTGCTGCTGGCGTAGCAGCGATGCCCAGACGCCGTTTGCACCGGATCCCACGCCCATAGGTCGGTGCCTGGCTCCAGAACCTTGATCCAGTCCTTGACTGGTGCGAAGATCTGAGAAGGCCCGCGCAACCGTTCGCCGCAACTAACGTCTATCGTTCAAGGATGACTGCCCACTCAATGTCTCGCGCAACCATCTTCGGGGCGCTGCTGCTGCTGGTGGCCGACAGTGCCGCACAGGGGCCTGTGCTGCACACCCCCCCGACCAACAGCGACAAGGCTCCAGTCGATAGCGCCGGCATCAGCGCCGATGCCCTCCTGATCAACATTCCCGTCGTCGTCCGCGACAAGCATGGAGATCTGGTCCAGAACCTGACCCGCGATAGCTTCGCCCTTCAGGTCGACGATCGGCCCCAGGTCATCCACGGCCTCAACCTGGACGAAGACCTTCCGCTTACCGTAGGCCTGGTCGTCGACACCAGCATGAGCCATCGCGATGTCATCGACGAAGAACGCGCGGCCAGCTCTGCGTTCCTCGATGACATCCTCACCGGCGCGCCAGATAGCAACAAGGCGTTCGTCGTGCAGTTTGCGCGGCAGATCGACCTGCTGCAGGACGTCACCAGTTCGAAGACCATGCTTCAGGCCGCCATCAAGCAGCTCACGTCCTCGGGCAACCCCAACCAGGCCTCGGTCACCGACGTACACGATACCGGGTCTGCCGAGGGGCGCAACGTCACCAATGCACTCTACGACTCCCTGTTCCTCTCTGCCGACGAGATCACGAGCAAGCAGAAAGGCCGCAAGGCGTTGATTGTCCTCTCCGATGGCATCGACAAGGGAAGCAAGGAGTCGCTGGAATCGGTAGCCGAAGCTGCCCTGCGTGCCGACACCGTAATCTACGCCATCTACTTCAAAGGCAACCAGCCGAACACTGACCGGGGCTTCCAGGTCGGTCAGCCCCAAAACGGCGGCTACGACTGTTCCGGATACCCGGGCGGCGGCTATCCGGGTGGCTACCCGGGCGGGTACCCTGGCGGATATCCGGGCGGTTATCCCGGGAACTGCCCGCCGGGGGGCAGAATGCCGCAGGGAATTCCGCTTCCCGAGGCCAAGAAAACGCTGCAGCACCTCACCGCCGAAACTGGCGGACGTCTCTTCGAGGTCGGCGGGAAAGACACCGTAGCGGAAATCTACAGACAGATTGGGGAAGAACTGCGGGCGCAATACCGTCTCGGCTACACGCCCGACAAGGACGCCGGTTCGGAGGGCTTCCATCGCATCCAACTGTCGTTGGCGAACTCCAGTCCAAAAGACTTCTCCATCGAGACCCGCGACGGCTACTACGTCGGCAACTAGACCGCCAAAGATGTTGGGGCACGGTTCGCTCGCCTCGACTGGGCGTTGTCTGCATCCAACTGCGGCGAAACTTGGTATCATTATGGATGCCCGGAACCTAGTCGGACCAGGCTCGCAACGTGACGAGGGCAGCATAAAACGCGGCCGCAGTTCGCTGGGGCTGGGCGTGTTTTTTGGACATGTTGCTATTGATGTGCGGGAAGTTGCAGTCGTAAGTAATTGTAAACAAAGCGGAGAGGTGGCAGAGCCCGGTTGAATGCACCTGACTCGAAATCAGACGTACTCGCAAGGGTACCGGGGGTTCGAATCCCTCCCTCTCCGCCATACAGTCTTCTCCGGGGGCGGGGCAATCGCGGCAACCAACGCGATTTCCGGCGCCTTTTCGATCAGGGACGACCCATTCGCATCAGCGGTTGATGTGGGTTATGCCTGTGGGAATCCGAACATCAACCACGATTGATTGGCTACCCAATGCGGGTATAGCTCGGTCATCCGATCGAACAGCTCCCGATCGGACGTCGTGGTCTTCTGCAACCGATCGAAGTCCTGCAGGTAACGCTTGGTGTCCTGGATCGCCGAGGGAGAATCGGGCGCGCCAGGCTTCTTGTGGCCGGCGACGACTATCGCCGGGTTCAGCGCTGCCAACCGGTCTAGCGCCGCGATCCAATTCTGCCGGCTCTCGGGGGTGGTGTCACCAACGTACATGCGGCACTGGTTATACACAACGTCGCCAGCGACGATCAGGCCGATCGATGGAATGTAGAGAGACGTCGAATCGGGGCTATCGGTGCGACCCTGCTCGAGGATGCGCAATTCGTGGCCCTCAAGCGTGAAGGTGTCGCCCTGATAGGGCTCAGGTGAAACCAACTTCGTCGGCACTTGCCCAGGAAACAATTGGCGTGCGAATTGGCTCAGCGGAGGAACAAACGACGACTGCATGGCCTCCATCGTCTTCGGCGTTACTATCGCCCGAGCGCCTGGGAAACGGTCCAGGAGAACGCTAAGACCGTAAAAGTGGTTGAAATGGCTGTGCGTTATATAGATGGTCTGCAGGTTGCGATTGTGCAATGCAACCCAATCCGCGAGGGCCTCCGCCTCAGCCACTGTCCCCATTGCGTCCACCAGTACCGCGTCGTGCTCGTGCTCGCCGAAGATCAACGTCGACGTGATCGGATCAAAGCCGAGCGGTTCGCCGAAGGGCCTTGGCCGCTCGCCGACCATAGCCTTCCCCGGGGCGGTAAAAACATTCACGCCAAGCGTGTTAGAAGCAACGGGCTCGGTCACGCGCGTAGTTTCTTTCAGTCCATTCGTGCCGTCCATTTGGGACTCCTTTCGATGCCAGGGCGAATGACTGTTCAAGGCACGACTGGCAGTAGCGCGACCACGAATCCATTGAACGAACGTATCGATCCATACCAAAGTATTGGTTGAACCGCTTCTTCGCGTAAATGTGATACATCAGATAGATGAGAAATAGTCCTGGATTGAGATAGACGAAATGAATGCCCCCAACGAGTCAAACGAGGTCGTTCTTCAGCAGCCTGTGGTCGGTCCACTGACACGCGCAGCCATCTTTCTGGTTGTCTCGATTCGCCAGCAGCCGGACGCCTATGCGCTGGTGCGGTCCTTCTGCGCGGACCTTGCCGGGCTAATCCGCGCGGTTGAGTTCCGCGACGTTGAGGGGGGGCTCACTTGCGTGGTTGGATTTGGGTCTGACGCGTGGGACAAACTGTTTGGACGCCCCCGCCCCGCTGAGCTTCATCCCTTTCAGGAGATTCGCTCCGGTGGCCGTCACGCCGTCTCCACACCGGGTGACATCCTTTTCCACATTCGAGCCAAGCGCATGGATCTCTGCTTCGAGCTGGCGACCCAGATCATGGACAGCATCGGCGATGTGGTTTCGATCGCCGACGAGGTCCAGGGCTTCCGCTATTTCGAGGACCGCGATGTCCTCGGCTTTGTCGATGGCACAGAGAATCCACGCGCAGACGCCGCTCGCGAGGCCGCAATTGTGGGTGACGAAGACCCCATTTTTGCCGGCGGCAGCTATGTGATTGTGCAGAAATATCTGCACAACATGAAGGCGTGGAATGCTCTTCCCGTTGAGGCGCAGGAACGTATCATTGGCCGCAGGAAGCTCTCGGATATTGAGCTGAGTGACGCCGAAAAACCAGCTTCGGCGCATAACGCGCTGAACGTGATCGAGGAAAACGGAAAAGAAGTCAAAATTCTGCGGGATAACATGCCGTTTGGCCGGCCTGGATACGGCGAGTTCGGGACCTACTTCATCGGATACAGCCGCACCCCGCGCATCACGGAAGCGATGCTCAAGAATATGTTCGTGGGAAATCCGCCCGGCAATTATGACCGATTGCTCGACTTCAGCACCGCCATTACCGGCAGTCTGTTTTTCGCTCCGTCGGCGACATTTCTCGATAGCATCGGCGGAAATATGCCCCAGGAAAACGCAGCGTCGCAGGCATCTGATCTGCCGTCGGACTTGTCGGTAGACGATACGTCACTCAAAACAGGATCACTCAACATAGGATCGCTGAAGGGAGAGAGAAATGAATAACCTCCACCGGGAACTGGCACCCATCTCAGACGCTGCATGGTCGGAGATTGAGGAAGAGACGACAAGAACGCTAAAGCGGTATCTGGCCGGACGACGGGTCGTGGACTTTCCCGCGCCGGGAGGCATCGCTCTGCCGGGAGTTGCGACCGGCCATCTGCGCTCAATCTCCGCTCCCGCTGATGGAATCGTCGCAAGCCAGCGCGAGGTCAAGGCTCTGGTGGAGCTGCGCGTGCCGTTTGAACTATCCCGTCAGGCCATTGATGACGTGGAGCGCGGATCGGAAGACTCCGACTGGCAGTCCGCGAAAGACGCCGCGAAAACACTCGCCTTTGCCGAAGACCGGGCCATCTTTAACGGATACGCGGAAGCAGATATCCAGGGCATTCGCGAAGGCACCAGTAATCCAATCGAAGCGCTTCCAGCCGATGTGCGTGACTATCCGGATGCGGTAGCCCACGCATTGAGCCAGCTGCGGCTCGTTGGCGTCAATGGACCCTACTCGGTCTTGCTTGGAGCCAGCGAGTACACCGCACTCGCCGAGACTCGCGACCATGGCTACCCCGTGCTCGAACACGTCAAGCGGATTGTCGACGGAAACATTGTCTGGGCGCCGGCATTGGAAGGCGCAGTCGTCCTCACGACGCGAGGCGGCGACTTTGAGCTGAATGTCGGGCAGGATGTTTCCATCGGCTACCTCAGCCATACCGAGACTCTGGTGCGGCTGTATCTCCAGGAGACGTTTGCCTTTCGCGTACTCACCAGCGAAGCCGCGGTGGTGTTGTCGCCACCGGCAAGGGCTTCGTGACGCGCGCGGGTGCAATCAAGTAGAACTCTTTAACCGGTATGCGAGGATCGCAGTAATGCAGTCCTCGCTGAAGATCTCGTCGATGCTATATCTCTGCCAGTGCGCTGTGTACAAGATGGATCGAGATCGCACCCTCGCCAACGGCTGACGCAACCCGCTTCACATTTCCTGACCGGATGTCGCCAACTGCGAAAACTGCGGGCAAGCTCGTCTCCAGCATCTGCGGCGGCCGGCCAAGAGGCCACTTCCGTGGTGCGCTTGCCAGAATAGGGTCCAGGTCCCGTCCGGTAAGAATGAAGCCCTGCTGGTCCATGGCGACACAGTCACGCAACCAGTCGCTGTGCGGTGATGCACCCGCCATCACGAAAATGTGACGGATCTCGCGCGTCAATTTTTCTCCCGACGACCGGTCGAGCCAGGTGACGCGCTCCAATCGCGAATCGCCATCCAGCGACAGAAGCTCAGTTTCGAGATGCAGCTCAATCATCGGATGCTTCATAATCCTCTGAGTCAGATAGCGCGACATCGTCTCCGAAAGGGTCTTTCCGCGGACCAGCATATAGACCTTGCCCGCAGTCTCCGCCAGAAAAACCGCTGCCTGACCGGCCGAATTGGCCCCGCCGATGACGATGACCTCATCACCCCCGCAAAGCTGCGACTCCATGAATGTGGCCGCGTAGTAGATTCCATTCCCTTCGAACTGCCTCAGGTTGGCGATGTCCGGCTTGTTGTATTGCGCTCCAGCGGCGATGATGACGCTGCGAGCCTGCACTATGTCGCCTTTCTCCAGCGAGAGCCGGTATGGCCTCTGATCACACTGGATCTGGACCACTCGTTGCCCCACCAACATCTGAGCGCCGAATTTTTCAGCCTGAACAACGGCGCGGCGTGTGAGTTCCAAGCCGGAGATGCCAGTGGGGAAACCAATATAGTTCTCTATCTTTGAGCTCCCGCCCGCCTGCCCGCCGGGAAGCTCGGCCTCGATCACGACGGCGTCCAAGCCTTCAGAAGCGGCGTAAACCGCCGCCGCCAGTCCGGCCGGGCCAGCACCGACGATGGCTACGTCGCGAATGTGTGACTCGTCGACTGTGCCTGCGAAGCCCAGACATTCAGCCAACTGCTGTGTAGTCGGATTGCGCAGCACGGTCGTCCCGCTGCAAATCACAACAGGTATTTCTTCGATCTTCACGTCAAAGCGATCGAGAAGCTCTTGGGCGCCTGTGTCACTGTCAAGGTCGACATAGGTGTGCGGATGTCCATTGCGGGTGAGAAATTCGCGTAAGCGCAGCGTGTCCGCCGAGTAACGCGATCCCAGGATGATCACGTTGCCCAGGCCTTCCGTAATTAGCGCACGGCGACGCAGGATGAAAGCGCGCATGAAAATATCGCTGAGTTCCTCATCCCGCGCGATGAGCGAGCGCAAAGCATCCGCGCTAAGCTCAAGGAATTCTCCCGGCTCGGCAACCCGCCCGCGCGATAAAGAGCGGGTTCCGGAAATCAAGACCATTTCTCCGGAGAAACCTCCCGGCCCAAACGTCACCAAGACGTACTCGCCGGAGAGACCCGTCAACAGAATCTCGAGCTTTCCTGAGAGCACAACAAAGCAAGGCATCGCCAGCTCGCCCGGCTCGAATAGGATCTCTCCGGCCCGCACTGTTCTCACAGTGCCGGAGGGCCGGATGCGATCAATCTGGGCGGGGGTCAGGACAGGGAAAGCTTGGGCCTGCCGATCAGGCGTGATTATCGATGGCAGCATTGACTCGGTCCCTCCAAGATGCCTTCCTGCCAATGGATGATTCCGTCTTCTTGTTTGTTTATTGCCCGCCGGCTGTTCGATATCGGGCAGCTAGTTTAGCAGCGATTTCCAGTTAGCCGGTACCCTGCCGGCCGGGCCAGGAACAGGCTGTTTTGTGGGATGCGAATGCGGCGGAAGCAATTCCACACCTTGGATCATCGCCCGCGTCTCGTAATCATAGAACCAGTGCTCCCCTGGCTCAAAGCTGGCAATGATCGGATGGCCTGTCGCCGCCGCATGCCTGGATGCGTGCTGACTGGGTGAGCTGTCGCAGCAGCCGATGTGCCCACACTCCGCACAACGGCGGAGATGAAGCCACCAACCTTGCGGTGACGCCAGGCATTCCACACACCCGTTGCCGCTCGGCTTCGAAGCTGGGTTGATTCCGCGCAGACCCTTTTTCACTTCCGATTCTCCTCCCGTGTCCTCTGTTCGCAAAACGATGTCACGCCACCAACAAGATCTTCCCGACACCACCCTTTTCTGCCGCTGCCTGGGCCTCGGCCGCTTCACTCAGTGGCAGTCTCTCGCCAATCGGGATTACCAGCTTGCCATCTCGCACCGCTGCGGCCATGAACTCAAGCGTCTTCCTGTCAAATTGGGAGAATACGTGCGCCACCTTTACAGAGGGGTACTTGGCTGCGTTCTGCGGTGGCTCGACCACCGATGCATAAACACCTCCGGGCTTGACCTTGGCGATCAGTTTCTCGGCGGTGCTTCCGCCGACCGTATCCGCCACCGCATCGAGCGGCGGAAGATTCGCGACCGCGGTGTCGTCGTCGGTTGCGACCACCTGGTCCGCGCCCACAGTCTTCGCCTCATCCATCTGACGCTTTAGAACCCCCGCGATCACAGTCGCACCGCGATCCTTCGCCGTGAATACCGCCGAACGCCCGACATTTCCCGCAGCTCCTACGACAAGAACCGTCTGGCCCGCTTTGATTTGCGTAGCGGACATGAGCTGATTGCCGGTGATCGTGACCAGCGGCAGCGCCGCCGCCTGGATCAAATCGAGCCCCTTGGGGACCTTTGCCAAGACCGCTGCTTTCACGACACAAAGTTGGGCGTAAGTGTTGTCCGCCATGGCGAAAACATGGTCGCCGACGGAAAAGCCTTTCACTCCCGGCCCCAGCTTCGCTACGGTCCCCGCAATGTCGACACCTATAAGTCCCGGAAACTTGATGGGGTAGAAGTCTTTCGTCAACCCGGCACGCCGTTTGTAGTCGATCGGATTCACGCTGCTGGCGGCGACCCGCACCAGCACCTCGCCCGGACCGGGAACCGGGTCAGGGTAGTCCTCGAACTTCAAGACTTCCGGACCACCATATTGATGGACAACGATTGCCTTCATGGTTCATCTCCTTTTTGGATTGCCTGCATCACGGATATGCATAGGATTTTGCGATTTGAAGTGGCGTGAGGTGAGGTTTTACCAACGAGCTGACCCCCACCTCACGATGCCTTCAGCGTGTCGCGGCTTGCATAGCAGGTTCGAGAACATGATCGGTCACTTGGGTTGGCTTCAATGTGCTCAAAATATTTCTGGCCTTATCCGCCTCGGCAGAAGTTCCATGAGCAACCACCAGGTACTCGCCGGCCTTTACAGCGGTCTCGTAGGTTACGATACTGTCCTTCGGTATGCCCAGGCTGAACAGGCCGGCACCGATAGCGCTCAAACCGCCGACTACCACGGCGTCCTCCAGAGCGGCGACGATCGAAGCCACCAATGGACCGCCAACCAGCACCGGGCCTATCGCGGGCACCCAAAAGAATGCGGCGCCAAACAGTAGGCCCCAGAATCCGCCCCAGAAAGCGCCCCACTTCCCCCAATACTTCATGCGGTCTCCCGCGTTGTAGTAGCCAACGACTTGCTCGTCGGTGTGATAATCCTTCCCCACGACCGACAATTTCTTCATGTCGAAGCCTGACTTCTGAAGTTCCTTCACGGCGTCTTCCGCTGCCGAGTGGTTGTCATACACTGCGATCACTGCGTTTGTGTCCGTCATATTCTGTCTCCTCTGCAGGTTTGATTGTGGTTGGTTGAGCTTTCACTTCACTCTTGCCGTCGCTTCTTCTGCCGGCCGACTCTCTGGCCACGCATTTCTCTTCTATCGCTTTTGAGGATGAACGCCCAGGTCGTGCCATGACGTTTCCGCGAGGTTGACGCCGTAGTAGCTTGCGGCTTTCTCGATGTTCGCGAACGCCAAAGCACGGTCGGCATCGGAGACGCCGATGACTTGATCGAACCGCGCGACCGCGTTACGCACATGTTCTGCGTCGGTCAGCGGTTCTTTACGCTGCTTCGGAAACGCGTAGACGCTGTCGGGTAGGTCGCTCTGGGTCGTCAGCCGTCCGTGTTTCTCGTGAGGTTTCCAGGTTGCTTCCAGCATGTCTTTGCCATCCTTTCCTTAGGTATTTGGTTAGAGGGCTAATCTGCCCGTTGCATTACACCTTCGTGGGTGTCGACCCTGCCCCGACCGGCTGGCGCACTACGGCGTGCAGGGCGTGAAGCGCTTCGACGAATACTTCCGAGAATGTTGGGAACGGCTGGATCGTATCGCGCAGCACTGCGAGCGGCACGCGCGCGCGGATCGCCAGGGTGGCCTGCTGTAGCCATTCGCCTGCCTCCGGACCGAGTGCATAGGCCCCAGTCAGCCGCTCGCCATCGCTCAGCAAGGTGAGGAACCCATTCGACTCCGCGTAGGCGCGCGTATAGGTAGCGGTCTTGGCCACGTCCTTCAGCGCGGCGGTGGCACTGAACTGCGCCTCGGTCGCGCCGACGGCAGCGGCTTGCGGGTCGGTATAGACGGCGCGCGGCACGGCATCGTAGTTGGCCTCCCGCGGCTCGCCGAGGATGTTCGACGCAGCAACCTCGGCCTGGTATTTGCCGACGTGGGTCAACTGCCAGATGCCGGTGGCGTCCCCGATCGCCCACAGCCTGTCGCAGACGCGCAGGTGAGCGTCGACCGGAATTCCGTGGCTGGTTGCAGTGACGCCCACCGTCTCCAGGCCGATATTGTCGACCCGCGGGCGGCGGCCGGTTGCGACTAGCAGGTGGTCGCCGTGAAGCTCGCGCCCGTCTGAGAGGCTAAGAACGTAGTCGTCGCCCGCACGCCGGGCCTCGATCGCTCTTACGCCGAGGACTAGATCGATTCCCTCGCGGCGCAGGACGTCGCCCAGCGCTTCGCCCAGCGGCGCAGCCTCGTGGGGAAGAGGATGTGCGGCGCCCTCAACCACGGTGACTGCCCCGCCCAGGCGGTAGACCGCCTGTGCCATCTCGACTCCCATCGGACCGCCTCCCAGTATAAGCAGGTGCCGCGGAATCACCTTCATGCCGGTAACCTCGCGGTTGGTCCAGACGCCCTCCAACTCGCGCAGACCGGGAACCGGCGGCATGATAGGGTCCGCGCCGGTAGCCAACACAACGTGGTCCGCGGTGTGGCGGACGCCGTCGACGTCTACAATGCCCGTGCCCGCGAGCCGTCCGTGGCCACGAAGCAGGTCGATATGGCGATCGGCGAGCCAGCGCTGCTGGCCGGCGTCGGAGTAATTCGAGACCATTGAGTCGCGCCAGGCGAGTGCAGCGGCGACGTCAATTTCGGCCTTCGCCGCAGCCTCGCGGGCATCGTGGACGGCCTCGCCGGGCCGCAGCAGCGTCTTCGACGGGATGCACGCCCAATACGAGCATTCGCCGCCGACGAGCTCGCGCTCGACCAGTGCGACGCGCAGGCCTCCTTCAGCGAGCGCAGCCACACAGTGCTCGCCCGGCGCACCGCCGCCGATGACGATGACGTCGTAGTCGTTCATTGCGGCAGCTCCTCGCCGGCCTGCTCGCGCACCATGTACTCGGCGTACCAGTCGGGCCAGTTCGGATCGGCGTGGCCGATGCGCTTCTCGTGCTGGCCGTGGGCGTCCTCCGCACGCCGTAGCGCACTCGCCAGATCGCTTGAGGAGCTAAACGAAGTTGCGCCAGAGTCGGTGCGCCCATGAAGCCGGGTCGTGACCTCCTGTAACAGCCAACTGTTGCCGTCGGGGTCGCTGAATGTAGCGAAAGAACCGTAGCTGGCGTCTTTGGGCGCGAGCCCGCTGACGCGGCCGCTGGTGCCGTCGGGATTAAACTGAGCGCCCGGCGTTCCGGCGTGGAATACCTCGCTAATTTGGACCCCGCGGGCTGCGAGTTCGGCGCGCGCGGCCTCGATGTCGGAGACGATCAGGTAGAGGCCGTGGGCCGAGCCGGGCACGGCCGACGTGATGTTGGCGCCGAATTGGACCGAGCACGCCGAGCCTGGCGGCGTGAATTGAACGACCCGGAAGCCGTTAGCGAAGGGGAAGTCGGCGTCCAGCCTCCACCCCAGCTTTGCGTAGAACCCCTTTGCGCGATCGACATTCGAGACCGGAATGACGACAGCCTCGAATTTCATGTCGACTCTCGCGACTGGTTCTGACTGCTCCATAATGAAACCCCTTTTCAACCCGCCTGATTCGTGGATCAGCCGAAGGTGAAGTCAAAGGCCTGCGCGCCCGAATCGAGAACCTCAATCTCGAACTGGCGATCGACGATCGGTTCTGTCTGGCGAATGAGCTGGTAGAGCCGCTGCTCGACAACCGTGCCGTTCCCCAGGCCGTCAACGTCCGCTCCATGAGCTGCGCCTGGCGGCTGTCCGTCGATCGTCACACGAAATCGCATGGAGGTTCCGCGCGCAAGCGGTCCCATCACCAGATTGAGGTCGCGCGCGTGGAAGCGGTAGGCAATTCGCCCAGGGGACTGGTTCAACGTAACCGGCTCCTTGCTGACCGTCCAATTGCCGGCCAGCGCCCAGTGGTTGAGGTCCAGCCGTGCGGGAAAGTCATAGCCGTGAGGCTTGTCCCTCACGGCGCCGCCGGGAGAGGCAAAGTTTTCAGTTTGCCCATAGCCGGTGTAGGTCTCAGGAGTGCGGAGGCTGCTTCCGTCGGCGGAGACTTCGGCGCCGCGGGGATCGGCCGAGACCAGGTCCTGCCTGATGCCGCTGGTGCCGGCTTCTGTCAGCAATTGCTGGAGGATTACTTCGGACTGCCGGTAGTCGCCTTCGCCGAATTGGTGATGGCGAATATGCCCCTTGGCATCGATGAAATACAAGGCCGGCCAGTACTCGTTGTTGAAGGCGTTCCATACGGCATAGTTGTTGTCGATGGCGACCGGATAATCGATCTTCATGTTCTGGATGGCCCAGCGCACATTGTCGAGGTTGTGCTCGAAGGAGAACTCGGGCGTGTGCACGCCGACTACGACCAGGCCGTGGTCCTTGTATTTACCGGCCCACGCGCGGACATACGGAAGCGTGCGGCGCCAGTTGACGCAGGTGTAAGTCCAGAAATCGATGAGTGCGACTCTTCCGCGCAGGCCAGCGGACGTTAATGACTGGGAGTTGAGCCAACCAGTAGCGCCGCCGAGAGAAGGAAACGGACCTCCCTCCGGCAATCGGATGGCTGTGTCAGACTGCGCATTCGCGCAGCCGGCGATACCGAGCTGGGCCGCGGCAACAGTGATGGCCACAGTGGCAAGAAGGCTCCGGCGATCGTGGTCGATTGCTTCAGGCATTACTCTCTCCGATCTGGACGCCGCATTCGTAAGTCAGCTCAATCTAAGCCGCAGGGCTGGCGGCCACGAGGGCACGGGGGGTTGCCACGTTAATGGCGACACCAATGTTGCCGCGCGTCGCCTTGGAATACGGGCAGGTTTGGTCGGCCTCAGCCACGAGGTTCTCAGCGAGTTCTTGATCGACACCCGGTAGGCTGACGTTGATGCGAGCCTGAAGGAAGAAGCCGCCCTCATTCCTGCACAGGTCTACCTCGGCATCGACGGCGAGGCCGGGCGGCAACTTGGCGTTCATTCTGGCGGCGACGATTTTGATCGACGATACGAAGCAGGTAGACCAGCCGGCAGCCAGCAACTGCTCGGGATTGGTGCCGGTGCCCGGCGTGCCGGGAACCGACAGCTTGATATCCAGGCGGCCATCGGAGCTGCGGGAAGCTTCTCCGTCGCGGCCACCGGTAGTGTGGACCTTTGCGGTGTACTGAACCTTATCGAGTGGGGCCATCGATCGTTCTCCTTCGCACAAATGTCACCTGTCTGTATCCGGACCGAGCGGAGGCGTCGACAGACTGCGATAAGAACAAAACGCGCAGCATCAAATCTATTGCACGATGGTATTGATTGATACCTAGGTATCAGGGGAAGGGTAACAAGCGTCTGGCCTGGGACATAAACGGCAACCGATACCAAGGTATTATGGACACGCGTTCGACGGGTCGCGCATCCTAGTGTTACAGGGGATTGCTGAGGAAGGGCTAAAGGACTTCAGTGCACGACGAACTCAACCCCGTGGTCGATGCCCTACCGGGACTGGTATGGACCGCGCTGGCGGATGGGGAGGTCGACTTTCTGAACCAACGCTGGTGCGAGTACACCGGCTTGACCGTCGGCGAACTCAGCGGTGCGGGATGGCACGCCGCGGTCCATCCCGAAGACCTGCCGAGGCTGCTTGAGCGGTGGCAGTCCATTGTGGCTTCCGGCGCGCAGGCTGAGACGGAAGCGCGCCTGAGGCGGTTCGATGGAGCATACCGCAGGTTTGTCATCCGTGCCTGCCCATTGCCAGATGCATCCGGCCAGGCCGTTCGGTGGTGTGGAATCAATACCGACATTGAGGAGCTCAAGACGGCCGAGGTAGATCTACCCGTAGGCGGAGCTGATTTTCACTCCATCGCAGATAGCATCCCGGCGCTCATCGCCTTCATGACCCCGACTGGAGAAGTTGAGAGCGTCAACCGTCATACCCTGGAATACTTCGGCGTGACGCTTGCGGAACTCAGACAGTGGTCGGCCAGCGGCGGCGCGGTGCATCCCGACGATCTTCCCGCTGTCGTTGCCAAGTGGATGCGCTCGGTGGAGACGGGGGAGCCATACGACATCGAACACCGCATGCGCGGTGAGGATGGTACCTATCGTTGGTTCCACATACGTGGCCTGCCGCTCAAGAACGGCGATGGTCGTATCCTGCGCTGGTGCGTCCTACAGACGGACATCGACGACCAGAAACGCGCTGAAGAGGAGTTGCGAGCGAGTGAAACCAATCTCCGCCAGATTGTCGACAATATTCCCGCGCTGGTATGCACCATAAGCTCGGACGGTCAGGTTTTATACCCCAATCGGCCATTTTTGGAGTTCTTCGGCAAGACAATCGAGGAAATGAAGTCTTGGCGTACCAACGAGGTTATTCATCCAGATGATCTTCCGCGCGTGATCGCAGAATTCACCCATTCCCTAACCAGCGGAACTAGCATGGACAGTGAAGTCCGCTATCGCCGTGCCGATGGTGTTTATCGATGGTCCCAGCTTCAAATCGTTCCTGTGCGAGACACAGAAGGCAGAATCACCGTTTGGTATGGTCTTATAACCGATATCGACGATCGGAAGCGGGCCGAGGATGAGTTGCGGCGGAGTGAGGCGCGCAAGACGGCGATCCTGGACTCGGCGCTGGACTGCATTGTGGCGATCGATCATCGCGGGGTCATCACGGAGTTCAATCCGGCGGCGGAGCGCGCGTTCGGCTATCGCCGGGACCAGGCGGTGGGAAAGTACCTTGCCGATGTCATCATTCCGCCATCGCTCCGCGAGCAGCACCGGCAGGGATTTGCGCGTTACCTGGCGACCGGCGAGGCTCGGGTCCTCGGAAGGCGCATCGAGATGACGGCGGTCCGCGCCGACGGAAGCGAGTTCCCCGTCGAACTCTCCATCTCCCGCATCTCCATCGACGGGCCGCCATCCTTCACCGGCTACCTGCGCGACATTTCGGAACGCAAACGGGCAGAGGAGGAGTTGCAGCGCAGTGAGGCTTTTCTCGCAGAGGGTCAACGTCTCAGTCGAGCCGGCAGCTTCTCCTGGCGCGTGGACACCGGCGAAATTCGGTGGTCAGAGCAGGTCTACCGCATCTTCGAGCTTGATTCGGATTTGCCCGTGACGCTTGAGCTCATCGGTTCTCGAGTCCACCCGGAAGACCTCACGTGGATGCAGGACATGGTCGAGCGGGCGCAAGCCGGCAGGGACTTCGAGTACGAGCATCGGCTGCAGCTGCCCGGCAACAGGGTGAAATACCTGCAGCTGATGGCTCACGGAACAAGAACAAGCGACGGCCAGTTGGAGTATATCGGCGCAGTCCAGGATGTGACCGAGCGGCGGCTCGCGGAAGAGGCACTGGGCAAGGTCCGGTCGGAACTGGCCCAGATGAACCGGATCACGAGCCTCGGGGCCCTGACCGCATCGATCGCGCACGAAGTCAACCAACCGCTGTCGGGGATTGTGACCAACGCCAGCACGTGTTTGCGCATGCTATCCGCAGACCCTCCCAACGTCGACGGTGCGCTGGAAACTGCGCGCCGCACGATTCGCGACGGGAACCGTGCTGCTGACGTGATTACGCGATTGCGCGCACTCTTCGGCAAGAAGGACGCTCAAATCGAGCCAGTGGACCTGAACGAGGCTACGCGAGAGGTCATCGCGCTCTCGTTGAGTGAGCTGCAGCGAAATCGTGTGATGCTGCGGACGGAACTTGGCGATGAGCTCCCGCCGGTGATGGGGGACCGGGTGCAACTGCAGCAGGTGATTCTGAATCTGGTGCGGAACGCGTCGGATGCGATGAACGGGGTCGAGGATCGCCCGAGACAGTTGTCCGTCCGGACGGAACGGGATAGCGACGACGCCGTGCGGATGATGGTGCAGGATTCAGGGACCGGCGTTGACCCCCGCAACATGGACAGGTTGTTCGACGCGTTCTTCACCACCAAGAGCGCCGGCATGGGAATGGGGCTATCCGTGAGCCGCTCCATTATTGAAAGCCACCACGGGCGCCTTTGGGCAGCCCCCAATGACGGTCCGGGGACCACCTTTTCATTTTCCATTCCACGCGCGCCCGAGGGTGCAACGGGCGCCGGGAATCTTGGCGCAATTCAGACGTCTGCAATGACGGACACCCAGAACGACACGAGGAATCCGTGAAAAAACAACGCTCACTTGTATCCGTGGTCGACGATGATGAATCCATACGCGAGTCGCTGCCCGATCTGTTGCGGGAGTTCGGCTTCGAGGCCCAGGCTTTTGCGTCGGCGGAAGACTTTCTTACGTCGGGATACGTCGACAAAACCAGATGCCTGATCCTCGACATCGCCATGCCGGGTATGACTGGACCCGACCTGCAGCGCGAGCTGACGATTCGCCGGCAAGAGATTCCGATTGTGTTCATTACCGCCCACCGAAGCGAGAATATCCGCCCGCGCGTGCTAGAACGCGGGGCCGTCGACTGCCTTTTCAAGCCCTTCAGCGACGCGGACCTGCTGCAGGCGCTTAACTCGGCCTTGCGGGTCAACTAAAAGCATGGCCAAGCCCTTGCATCTTTGGCTAGGAGGGATATATATACGATGGTAGAGCGAATGTACGGGGCCCCAATCGAGGTTCTTCCTGATGCCCCAGGCCACGCCAGTCGTGTTCATTGTTGACGACGATGTCTCCGTGCGTGAATCGCTGGAATCGCTGATTCGCTGCGCTGGCTGGCAGCCGGAGACATTCGCTTCCGCCCAGGAATTCCTTGTCCGTCCACGCGTTCCTGCCCCCAGTTGCCTGGTGCTGGATGTTTCTCTGCCTGATCTCAACGGTCTGGATCTGCAGAAGCGCGTCACCACGGAACGTCCGGACATGCCGATCATCTTCATCACAGGCTACGGTGACGTGCCGATGACGGTGCAGGCGATGAAAGGGGGAGCCATCGAGTTCCTGACGAAACCATTCAACGATGAGGTACTGCTGAATGCGCTGCGGCACGCTATTGCCCGCAGCAACAATGTTCTTGGCCGCGAGGCGGAGATGCAGGCGCTGCGGAACTGTTATTCGTCGCTTACCAGCCGCGAACGCGAGGTCATGGTGTTGGTCGCCTCCGGCCTGCTGAATAAACAGGTCGGCGACCAACTCGGTATCAGCGAAATCACGGTAAAGGCACACCGGGGGAAAGTGATGCGCAAGATGAATGCCGGCTCTCTTCCCGACCTGGTGAAGATGGCCGCGAAACTGCGCCTGGCGCGAGCAGTGGAAGCGCGGGGATGACAGGGTCCGCGTTGCCACTTCGTTCCGGCTAACGCAACGGCCTGAATGCGGTTCGCAACTCGGTGGTGAAGAGTTCCGGCTGCTCCCACGCCGCGAAGTGTCCGCCCTTCGGAAGCCGGTTGTAATAGATCAGTTTGGGATACGCTTTCTCAGTCCAGCTCTTCGGGGCTTGATAGATCTCGTCGGGGAAGGCGCTGACGGCAACCGGAATGGTAACCCCCCTGGGGTCGAAGAAGCCGCCCTTGTATTCCCAATAGAGACGGGCCGAAGAAACCGCTGTTTTCGTCAACCAGTAGAGGGTGATATTTTCGAGGATGTCGTCTCGGGTGAGACCCTCGGTCCCACCGGCGAAAACGCGTGCGATGAGCGCCTCGCTGGCGGCATCATGGTCGAGGATCCAGGCGGCCAGGCCGACCGGTGAATCTTCCAGCGCATACAGGGTCTGGGGGCGGCCCGCCATCTCCTCCGCATAGCCTAGGCCGTGCTTATAGAAGAAGTCGAGCTGGTCCCACGCGCGCTGCTCGTCGGGCGAGAGGGTATACGGCGGCGATCCGCCGGATTGGAGGGCCTTCTCAATGTCGGCTGGAACAGTGGCCGGCATGTTGGTGTGGATGGCGATCAATTCCGGGGGCTTCTGGACGGCCATCAGCTCTGTAACAGAGTTCCCCCAATCGCCGCCCTGGGCAATAAATCGGGTGTATTCGAGGCGCTTCATCAGCGCGATCCAGGCGCTTGCGATGTGGTTGGGATCCCAGCCGGTCATCGTCGGCTTTCCCGAAAACCCGTAGCCCGGCAGCGAAGGGATCACGACATCGAAAGCGTCTCCCGCCCTTCCACCATGGGCGGTGGGATCGGTGAGTGGGCCGATGACCTTCAGTTGCTCGATGATCGATCCGGGCCATCCGTGCGTGATGAGGACCGGCAACGCGTTGGGATTCTTCGAGCGGACATGGATGAAGTGAATGTCGAGGCCATCGATCGTCGTAAGGAACTGCGGCAGGGCATTCAGCCTCGCCTCCACCTTGCGCCAGTCGTACTCGGTCGCCCAATAGCGAGCGAGCTGCTGCATGGTCGCGAGTTGGACGCCTTGCGACACATCTGCAACCGTCTCCCTGGTGGGCCACCGTACTGCGACGACACGCCGGCGAAGGTCGGCGAGATCTGCATCCCGAAAGTTGACGTGGAAGGGGCGGATCGAAGTATCTCCTGTCGCCACAGACGGTTGAGTGGAAGGCTCAGCGATGCCGGAGGCTTCTGCGTCGGTGGAAGAGCCGAGCCGCAACAGACCGACAGCGCCAGCGGCTGCTGAGGTAGCAAGAAAGCCGCGCCGGGTGGGGTTGTTGCCGATGCGCGCGATGCTTGTTCCAGTGGCGTATTGCGCGCTGTTTGGTTGCGTCATGGGGTTTTCTCCTTGGCAAAGCTGTCTGCTGCCCGGCCCCGATCGGTTCAACGGCATTTACATGATTGCGATCTCATCAGATGAGTGGAAGTGAATCTATTGGACGATGGTATTGATTGGTACTTAGGTATCGGTCGAGATGACGCATCGCCGCGCAGAAATCGGCAAACGAGGAAGAGGCTCCTTCTCTCTTACTGGACCTTCATAAACTGCCGCACCTGCTCCGCAATGTCGTCTGCCTTGGTATCCAGTGCGAAGTGGCCCGCATCGAGCACGCAAACCTCCGCGCCCGGTACATCCTTGCGGTAGCGCTCGGGCTCGCCAATATCGAACGAAGGATCGTGCTTGCCCCAGAGGACCAAAAGCTTTGGTTGCGTCTTTTGCATCCACGACTGCCACTGCGGATAGGCCTCCACGTTGGTGCGGTAGTCATAGAAAAGGTCGCTCTGAATCTGTGCCTGTCCGGGCGCGCTCAGGAACGCGTATTCATCGGTCCAAAGATCCGGGTCGTATAGTTCGACGTTCGGGTCGTCTCCGATGTGGCGCAACTTGGCGGCTGCCAGGGACAACAGGTTCTTGCGCAACGCCTCTTCGTAAGCAGCGCGGTCCGCCCAGAATGCGCGCCGGGTCGCCCAACTCGCCCCGAGGCCTTGATTGTGCGCTACCGCGTTTTGAACGATTAGCGCCTGCACCCGCTCCGGGCGCGCCAACGCCATGCGAAAGCCGATCGGCCCACCGTAGTCCTGCATATACAATGTGTAACGCGACAGATCCAACGCCTGCGCGAATCCCTCCATCACCGAAGCGATGCGGTCGAAGGTGTAGGTGAACTCTTTCGGATCGGGCCAATCGCTGTGCCCAAAACCAGGATAGTCCGAAGCGACCAGATGGTAGTCGTCTGCAAGCCGTGTCAGCAACGGCTGAAACATCCTCGAGGATGAGGGAAGACCATGCAGCAAGAGGATGGTCGGAGCATCCTTCGGCCCCGCTTCCCTATAGAAGATAGTCAGTCCATCGACCTGAATGGTGCGGTAGAGAATCGGGTGCATTATGAGACCCTCCCTTCGTCTGCTGCGAGCTAGACGCCCGGATCCTGCAACCGGCGATCGGCATCTGCAAATCTTTGCCGCTTACCATCGACCCACGTGCGCACCGTCGTCCACGTGCAGCACCTCTCCCGTAATATGTATGGATTCAGCCAGGTAAACGACGGCCTCAGCGATGTCCTTCGGCTCAGAGATTGTGCCCATGGGAGTGCGGGTCACGAGAGATTCTCTCGGTGCGCCTTTCTGCAGGGGCGTGGCGACTACGCCGGGCGCGACCGCGTTGAAGCGGATATGATTCTTCGCATACTCGCTCGCGAGGCTCAAGGTAATCGCATCGAGTCCGCCCTTGGTCATCATCGGGATCGACGCGGGAACGCCGGCGACTGGGTTGTCGGCCAGCGCCGCCGTGATGGTGGTTACGCTGCCGCCGGTCCCTTGTGCCAGCATCTGCTTCACTGCAGGCTGGGTGATGAAGATGAAGCCCGCCAGGTTGGTGGATACGAACTGACGGAACTCGTCGGCGGTGTATTCGGTGAACGGCTTGGTCCAAAAGATGCCGGCGCCGTTGACAACATGATCGATCGAGCCGAAGTCGGTCATCGCAGTCCGTGTGACCTCTTCTGCAGTCGCAGCGTCACCGACGTCGCCGTCTACCAGTGCGAGCTGCGGTGACGAAGCAAGGCCGGCCCCAGTCATAGCGCGCGCGGTTGCGACGACGTTATAGCCGCGACTGAGGAACGCCTGCACAATGGCAGCTCCTATGCCCCGCGAAGCGCCGGTTACAACTACGGTCCTCTTACTTGCCATACTGCACCCCCTTCTATTTTTGCTGGACTTTTCGCAGGGAACGGCGGCACCACGCGATCACACCGGAAGGGTTGGAGCCGAACAATTGGACGAAGGCATCGCCTGATGCTTTCGTATCGGTTAATAAATTCAGATTCCGCCAACAATCGCCAATCATCCGCCACAGCGCATGAAACTGGCCTTCGATGCGAGTCCGGTGACCGGCGTCGTTATCACTCCTTTGTTCCACCCATGAAATAGCGATCGGTCGCCGGCGTTCCACGAATTGCGAAGCCCTGGAGCGCTCAGGTCCCAGTCAGGCCGGATCTCGCTTGTGACAACGCGGAGGTCGTGCCAAAGATCGGCGATAGAGGGGCGCCCCCAGTACCAGTAGCCGTTGTAGATGCGGTGAATGACGAGTCCTGGCTTAAGCACCAGCGTGTGCGGAATCATCGGATCGTGCTCGGGATCGGTGTACTCCTGTATGTCGAGGTCCCTCTGCACCGTTCGCCCAGGATCGGACAGAAACGTCCACTGCGCGCCGACCGACGCACGGAACTCCTGGAGTGTGTGATGGTCGTCGGTGGCGATCGTAGCGATTTGAGTGTAGGCCACTGCAATTTTCGGATAGAACGAGGCCAGCTCCAAATGTTGCTGGTGCTCCTTCGGGCAGTAATGACCGCGAGCGAGCGTGAGAATCAGTGGGTCATCACCCTGCAGTTCGCTTAGCTTCCGCAGTGAGCCCGTTTGATCAGGCAGCTGATAGTCGGGGAAAGTGTTTCCTGGAACGATATCGGAACGCATTTGTAAGCTCCTTCGATGAAGATTGGCGGCATCTGAACTATGGGGCTGCCGCTCGCGGCCTAACGACTTCATTGTTGAGGGGGCCGCTAACGAACGGGTTGCCGACCTCAAAGAAGCGCAGTGGCCGATCTACTTCATGCGTGATGCCGATGCGTACAGTTCTGCCAATGTGCGCAGTCTCTCGAACCGCAGTGCCAAGCCACAGCGGACCGCTGGCACAAAGGTCAACTCCGTCCAGCCGCCGGTCTATTTCCAGCGCAGTCGCGAGCCGTCCCGGCCCTCTCGTCAAATCCCTGAGTTTGTCGGTGTTGCGAAGCCGTTTCATTAGGTCAATGCCTTCGAGAGGCTCAATGGCGCGCAGCAACACTCCTGCACCAACTCCTGGTTCTTCAGCCGTCACGTTCAGCATGTACGAAGTCCCATAGATGAAGTACACATAAGCAAACCCCCTGCCCAGAAATAGGGACTCGTTTCTCGCCGTGCGTCCACCATAAGCATGCCCACTACGATCGCCCGGTGGGTAGGCCTCGGTCTCGACGATGCGGCCGCTGATCCTGTTTCGCCCGGCTTTGCGCACAACGGTTTTTCCGATCAGATATCGGGCCAGTTCGGCCGTATCGCTCGGCAAGCCGGCCCGTGACAGCCGCCGGACTTTGTCAACAAGATGAAACGCGGTCTGCAATTAAGCGGCCCGGGTCTTGTTGAAGGCCTGTTGGATGCGTTGGGAGGGAGCAGTCGCGGACGCAGAGCTGCCCAAGTGGAGGCGAAGAGTTTTGCGGAGCGTGAGCCGCCCGCGAAGCAGCCGGGACTTAACGCTCGGAATACTTAATTCGAGCGCGTCGGCAGTATCCACAGTCGAGAGACCTTCCACGTCCCGCATCAGAACTACCGCCCTTTGTCCATAGGGCAACGCGATAAGCGCCGTCTGCAGGGCAAGCCGGAGCTCGGTCGCGTTGTAGTCGTGCTCCGGGTTGGATCTCCAGTCCGCGATCATCTCCCAGAAGGATGTGAACCCTTCACCCTCTGCGTCTATGGAGATCAGCGGAATCCGTCGAAGCGTGCGAAGTTTCATAAGGGCAGCATTGATAACGATCCTGGTTAGCCAGGTCGAGAAGCGTGCTCGTTCCTCAAACGTGCCCAAATGCCGGAACGCTTGCAGAGACGCATCTTGCACAACATCTTCTCCATCTTCATGCGAACCGGTGATGCGGACCGCTATGCGGAGAATCATTTCGGTGTTGCGGCGAATCAACTCTTCGAAGGCCGCCACGTCTCCGCGCTTTGCGCAGCGGACTAAAGTGAGGTCATCGCGGGTACTTGGATCGAGTTGCGTTTTCTTCAATATCATGGCGAGCTCCTAGTGCATCAATAAGGTTCTGTTGGCGCCGTAGGGTGTATTGAAGCATACGAACGAAATGGCGGCCATTAGACGATGGTATCGATCGATACTCAGGTATCAGTCTGGCATGGTCGCCGGTTGCCGAATCGCCCGCGCGCTCTTGGAGACGCTTACGAACTGGGACGACCGTTCTCAGGCGGGTCTGCCCATGGCAGCCATACCTGAAAGCGGGTATCGCCTGGCTCTGAAGTGACTTGAATATTGCCGCCATGCTTCCTGACAATGATTTGCGCGGTATTTAACCCCAGGCCCGTTCCTTCACCAACGCCTTTCGTCGTAAAGAAGGGGTCGAAGATATAGGGTCTTATCTCGGATGGAATTCCAGGGCCGTTATCGCCGATCTCAACCACCACAAACTGGTCCTCGCGGAAGGTTCGGACACACAGTTCGCCCTCGCCCTGTAGAGCGTCAATGGCATTTTCAATGATGTTGGTCCAGACTTGATTCAACTCGGTGCCCGCCGTGTTAACCAGGAGCGGGACCGGCCCATACCTGCGCTGTACCGTGATTCCCGTTTGCAGGCTGTGAGCCAATGTGTCCAAAGTCGTTTCAAGGCTGCGCGCGACATCGACATTCTGCAGTGGCCCCTGGTCCATGTTGGTATATTCCTTAATCGTCCGAACCAACTTCGATATCCGGGCTGCACTGTTCTCTATTGTTCTGACAAGTGCCGACAGCTCCGCAGAGGCGACGATTCGCACTAACGCAACACGAGTCGTGCGAGGATCTAGCCGATTTAGTAGAGAGGTGAGCGAATCCGGAGGCATATTGGCCTTTGCCAGTGGCGCCGATAACTCCCACGGATCTGCGTGCCCGTAACTCCGTAGTATCGACTCCAGTGTTTCCTCCAGGTCGCTGAGGGCGAGCCCTTCTGATGGGGGCATCTCTGATTTCAGCAGTGAGGCTTCAGCTTCTTCGATTTTGTCCAGGTCATCGGGAGCACACCGCAATAATTCGGAGTTTGCACTTCGCAATCTTGCCAGCGTGTCGCGCATTTGATCGCTCGCCCGCTTGGCAGCGGATGCAGGGTTATTCAATTCGTGAGCAAGCCCCGCCGATAACTTACCCAACGAAACTAAACGGTCACGTTGCTGCTCTATTCGGGTTCCTTCACGAATTCTGTCGGACATTATGGCGACCAATCTAGTCGTCAGTTCCGGCATTCTCTGTATAAGCTCAGGAAAAAGAGCGGACGGAAACCTGACCAGACGGCCATCCGTAACGGCTCGTCCGGCCACGGTGAACCGTTTCATTCTGGAGAAAGGAAACACCCCACTGATGTCACCCGCCTGCGCCGGAAGTAAAACAGTGTCGCCACCAAATTCCCCTCTCCACTGAAAGAGGCCCTCAAGAAAAATGAACATCCAGTCTGCCGGATCGCCTTGTCGAACGAAGGTCTCTTCAGCATGCAGAGAAACCTCATGCACGTGGCTCAGAAACCACTCAATCTGGCCCTCGGGCAAGTCTGCAAATGCCGTGACATTCCGCAATTCAACTGAACTGATCAATCTTTAGTCCTTCTCTGCTTGCGCACGCTCAGATCGTCTCTTCGAGGCGTCACCTGTGTCCGTAATTCGTGAAAACGTAATCCTTTGTCTTCACTGCCGAATGGCACGCAAACCCGCACTTGGCGTCGTTTCCCTGCGGCGGCTTGTCAGCTAACGTGCCAATCCTAAACTTATCCGACGCCACGTCATACTCGAACGAAGCCCATCCCCATCCGCCGCTGTCCGCGAACCGCTTGCTGTCCTTCACCATTAAATCGACATTCTGCTGAGCGTCCGGCACCGTCGGCGCACCGGGTTCACCGGCAACCACTTTCGCACTCCAATGGACTTTTACCATCTTGGCGCCATCCGGAAAGGGCTTGCCGTTGCCGGGTATGCCTGCCTTATAGGCATCGATCATCACAGCATTCCCGAGGATCGCAGCGAGCTTATTTCCGTTATGGCTGATGGCGATCACCGGCCAGCTTTCGTATCCTCTCACCTCGGAGAGCGAGAGGCCGCCCGGCACCTTCAGCGAGTACTTGTCCTGCGTGGAAACGGTGATTTGTCCCTGGGACGGACCCGCCGTGGAGGCGGAGGCGGCGTCCAGGTGGGAAATGTTGTGGATGAAACGTGCAAGCTTCCAGGTGTCGTCCTCGGAGACGCTCGACTTCCAGGAAGGCATGCCTGTCAGGCGAACTCCGTTCTGTATGATCCAGAACAGTTCCGCGTCGCTCCAGTGCTGCACGTGGGGGGAGCTCAGGTCCATCGCAGGCGGGTACATGTTGCGCCCGATGGAAGTGTCTCCGCGCGCATCCGCACCGTGGCATTGAGCGCACGACCCAAGAAATACTTCCTGCCCCTGGCTCACAGCCTCATCCGTTTCGGGCAGCGGGTTCTTCATCTTCCCTGCCTCCAATGGAATGCTGACGTCTTTAGCCGCATCGGCGAGGCTGGTCTCCCCTTGGGAAGGATGTTTGTCCGCTGTGCAACCTTGAAGCAAAGCGCCCAGCACTGCACCGATGACGCCAAGCATCAGTTCGTGTTTTAGCGCCACGCTGCGATCGCCGCCTGCAATCCACGGCAGACCCACAGTTTTCCTCGTAAGGTCAGGCATGGTGCGTTCTCCCTCGCAAAGACGTTTTTTGAGCCCGGCCACCTGCGTTTCGAACGTCTGCGATTATTCCTGAGATGTGGGGAGTAAATCAATTGGACAATGGTATCGACGATACCTTCGTATCGGGTGCACGGAAGGGGCTTCCCTTAGCTTCGATCGATTTTCAGGACTGCTGGATGGGTAAACCCGGATTCCTCAGGCATACTGCAGTCGATTAGTTGCCCAAACGAATGAAGCTTGGCAGACAGCTCCGTCATCTCAAGAGAGGAAGGTAGAACATGCTGGATCATATTTTTCTTTCGGTGAGCGACATCGAACGTTCAGTCGCGTTCTACACCGCGGCATTAGCCCCTCTCGGTATCACCACGCGCTTCGACTACGATGGCAAAAACGGACCCCCTGGCCATCCGGATCTTAAGGGATTCGGGACACACAGCTGTCTCTTTTTCTGGCTAAGACAAGGCTCGGTTGACAGTCGCGCAGCGCACATCGGTTTCGTGGCGAACAGCAAAAGCGAGGTGGATGCCGCCTATGCTGCTGCTATTGCCGGGGGAGCTATTGACAATGGTGCACCGGGCACTCGACTCTACTACGACCCCCGCTACTACGCCGCCAACGTCTTGGACCCCGATGGTTATAGCCTCGAGTTCGTGTACAAGAGTTGGCAACGCTAATCAATGAAGGCATAGCTGGAGCATTCGCGCCGAGTCAGCGTGTGTTGACCTTGACGGCCGGGAAAGCGGCTGCGAACTCGCGCGCCACCATGGCGCCGAAGAACTCGCCGCCTTTGGCGTTCAGGTGGGTGGTGTCGCGACCGGGGACGGCCAGATCGGCGGGATTGTTGTTGAACTGGTGGGCCTGGTCTTCAGTCATGGCGTCGAGCGCGGCGTTGGCCTCGGCGTTAAGATCGAGGACGACGGTGTTGGTCTCCTTGCCAACGGCACGCATGGCAGCGGCGAAGTCTTCCAGCGTGCGGACATGCTTGCCATCCTTGTAGTTGCGCTGGGGCAGCGGGGTGACCAGCACGGGGATGGCGCCGGCGGCGCGGGCCTCGCGGATATCGGCGCGCATGTAGTCGGAGAAGGTGGTGGTGGGAACATCCTCGAGCAGAGGGCCTTTGCCGGGGCCATCGTTGGCGCCGAACTGGATGAGGATGTAATCGGGGTGCACAGCGAGAGCGCGGTCCCAAAGGCCCTGCTCGCGGTAACTCTTGGCGCTGCGGCCGTTGCGCGAACTGTTGAAGCATTCGGTGTCGGTGGCTTGGCGCTCGCAGAAGGCCGTGCCCCAGCCGGTGGTGTGGTTGACGGTGGAATCGCCGGCAAGGACAATGCGCAGCGCGTGAGGCAGCGGATAGATTTCGCCACGCGCAGCCGCCGCTGGGGGGATGGGAGCAGCGGGCGCGGCAGCGGGTTCAGGCAGAGGGGGAGCGGTCTGCCCGATGGCAGCGGCGACGCAGAGCAGGGCGAGCGGCATAAGGCTTATCGGCTTCATTATCATCCGGTTCGGGTCGAGAGGTTCGTTTGGAGTGACGAGCGGTGGGGCCCATTGGTTGCGCCGTCGTCGCAGTTAATTCGCAGGCGACGCAGCAACATCGCGCGTTAATTTCCATTTGGACGCGTCGCCGGCACCGGAACTGGAACCGGCCTCAATCCCGCTGGCTCGCTCGCATTCACGATAACTCCCACGCGCAGAGGGGCTTAGAGAGAGTTCGGCGAAGCGGCGGACGAGAAACTCCCAGTTGATTCCCCTGTTATAAGGAATAACTGTGGAAGAGCGGTTCGCGCCAGGCTGCGTCCGCAGCCATAGCCTTCGTCGTCGCATCGAATGGCAAATCAAAGCTCAATAAAGATAGCTCCGTCTTCAACCGAGATTCCAAGGCCGGCGCTCTTGGCGGCTTCCTGCAAAGCTGCATCCAGCATGACGACTGGGTCAGGACTTACGTCGATGCGGCGCATGAGGCCTTCTCCTTTTTTTGCGCCGGCGGACAGCACAATCTTCAGGCCGCGGCGCTTGCATTTCACCGGCGTGCCGTCTTCGAGCTTTACGTTCATCGGCTTGATATAAGTATCGATGTAATGGACGCCGATGCCAGACTTATCGCCGGTGTGCTGTGGGAGTTTCTCCAGGGCTGCGGGGTTCACTTCACAAAGCTTAACTCTCACGTTGGCCTCCCATGCGGCTGATTCCTTTTGCATCGAGGAATTCGTCCATTACCTTTCTGAATGCGCGAATGCGATCGGGCGTGCTGCCGCAGCAGGAACCGATGATGTTGGCGCCCGACTCAAGCAGCGGGAGCAGGCCTTTAACCATCTGCTCCGGCGTTTCGTCGTAGACGACCTTCATGTTAATCAGTTGGGACTTTCCGGCATTCGGCTGAACCATCACGGGCAGGCTGGTCACTTTCTTGTAGCGCTCTACGGCGTCGCGGGCGCGTTCCATTTCCATTCCCGTGCCGCAGTTAAGTGCGACGATGTGCGCCCCATGCTCCTCCGTGAACTCTGCGGCCCGCTCGGGTTCAATGCCCATCATGGTGCGAAAGGTGGAGCCATCGAGAGTCACGTCGTAGGCCATGGAACCGATGATGCATTTTGAGCCCGCGGCCTGGGCGGCCTGGATGCCGATCAAAAGCTCTTCAAGCGAGGTCTGCGTTTCGATGATGATGGCGTCCGCCCCTCCCTCGACGAGGGCCGCGGCTTGTTCTTCGAAGGCGCTGCGAACCTGATCTTCGGTGAACTCGCCGAAGGGCTTGAGCAGGCCGCCAAATGGGCCGATGTCACCGAGCACATAGCCCGCTTAATGCTACCTACGTATCTTGCCTCTGGACCGGAGCGCAACTAGATACGTGGATCGCGGGTTACGGTTCGGTGCTCACCACGGGTGCGAACCCGGTCAAGTTAATCATGCCGGAATCGGATGCTTTCAATACAAGCGAATCTGACCCGGCGCTGAACGACAGCGCGGCCGTCGGCAACATCTCGATCGTTGGCGGTCACCTGTATGGCACGTCGCCCTTCTATTACACCAATGCCGAGAACAAGGGCAAGGATGTATGGATGACCGAGCACTTCCTTGTCCCAGTCTCGAATGGAACCGTTACCGCTATGCCCGATGCCATTGCAATGGCAGAGGAGATTCACAACTCCATGACCGTGGCCGATTACAACGCATACGTCTGGTGGGAGGGTCCCAACACGAATCCGAACATAAGCCCACAAGAACACCTGATTACTTCCAGTGCCGTCCCCACCTACTTCGGGTTAGCCATGACGCAGTTCTCCCGCTTCATACGTCCAGGCTATTTCCGTTACAACGCCACGGCGACCCCGGTCAGCGGTGTCTACGTCTCGGCTTATAGCGGTAACGGACATGAGGTAATTGTGGCGATCAACTCCACCAGTTCCGCGGTCACGTTGCCTATCCTGATTGCGAACCAGACCGTCACCTCGATGACGCCTTACCAGACTACTTCCAGTCTTTCGGTATCTCAGTTGAGCCCGATTACAGTAACCAGCAACCAGTTCAGTGCCGCCCTGCCTGCCTCGAGCATCACCACCTACGTGCAGTAGCCGCGATGCCCACCTACTTGGGCAATCCGGTGTCGAAGCGGAGGAAGAAGTGGTGCAACATGCTGTATTCGTCGGTAGTGATGTTGATAAAGCTGCCATGATGGATGCCGCTCGGAAAGCTGATCCTCAGGGACTCGTCGTCCCAGTGCGCCATGTCTTTGGTGAAGGCCGCGCCATAGTCCTCAGGATCGTGGCTGATGGCATTCTGCGCATGCTGCTGCGCCCGGTGGTAGTAGATCAGCAGGCCGTCGGCGGTCTGAATGGCTGCAGGGGCTTCGGTCCAGGGGGCGGTGATGGGCTCGCTGATGCGCTGCCACGGCCCGGTCGTCGACGGACCTTCCGCCGCGTAGATGCGCCTCTGCAGCGGATTGGTGCGCTCGTCCTGAAATAGGAGATAGAAGAGTCCCGGCATGCCGCTGCCCAGCAGGTTCGCATCGGTGACGCTGTAGCCGGGATCGAAAAAGAGCGCGGCGGGAGTGAACTGCTTGAAGTCCGTGGTGGTCGAGTAATAGATCCGGTCCTGCGCCGAACTGCCGCCGCCGGTTGAAGCCACCGACGACGTCCAGAGAATTAGCCAGTCTTTCTTGGACTCGCGATAGTACACCGAGGGTGACGATGCGGTGAGAACGCCGGGGATGGACGCGGTGATCGGCAGTCTGCGGTTCTTGGTCCAATGCAGCAGGTCGTTCGAACTGGCATAGCCGATCGCCGGCGACGAGGTGGACCAGATCCAGACCATGTGGAAGGTGCCGTCCGGATCGCGCTGCACGAATGGGTCGAGCATCAGCTCGTTACGTTCACTTTGGCGGATGATGGGCTTGCCTTCGCTGACGTACGCCCAATTGTAGCCATCCTTGCTGATGGCCATGTAGAGACCCGCTTCTCCAGTTTTCTTCGATCCGACGAAGAGCCAGCCGCCATTCTCGTCCTGCTTTGTGCCTAGGATCCAGCCCAGCAGACTTGGCTTGCGGCTGGGCTCGTTTTGCGTCTGTGCCAGCGTCGCAGATACTGGCAGCAGCGTGGCGGCGATGGCGGTAATAGCGGCGACCAGAAGCGTCCGGGCTAGAGCGGCTGAAGATGTCAAAGGAGGTCCCTCTTTTTCAATATATATGGGAACAACCACGGGTAAGTAGCGCCGCTAGCCGCGTAGGTGCGCCGGTCTGTTCTGGTCCGTCTGCGAGCATTCATCCAATCTACGACGACTCGACAAAGCGGTAGCCGAAATGGGCATCGGTCAGCAGATATCGCGGGCTCGCCGGATCATCTTCCAGTTTTCTGCGCAATTGATGCATGAAGGTGCGCAGGTATTCAAATTCATCGCGATGCTCCGGTCCCCACACCGTGGTCAGGAGCCGCGAGTGTGAGACTGGTCTTCCGGCAGAGGTCATCAACTGGTAGGTTAGCTGGTACTCCTTTGGCGTCAGATGCACCAGGCGGTCCGCTTTTCTCACCGTCCGGCGTACCGGATCCAGTTCAATGTCGCCAACCTGGAGCACCACCTTTGTCTCATCATCGCTGGTAGTGCACGCCCTGGCCCAGCGCATGGCGGCGCGAATGCGGGCGGTGAGCTCACGCAAATGAAAGGGCTTGGTGATGTAGTCATCCGCGCCTGCGTCCAGGGCCTCGACCTTGTCGTCCTCGCTGTCGCGCACGGTCAGCATCAGGATGGGAATGCGGGGGAAGAGCTTGCGCATTTTGCGGCAGGCCTCGATGCCGGTCATGCCCGGCATATTAATGTCGAGCAGCACGGCGTCAAAGGAATTTGTCCGCACCAGCGAAAGTGCCTCCTCGCCCCGCGCCGCCTCCACGATCTTGAAGCCCAGCTTCTCAAGAGTTGCATGCAGCGCCCGCCGGATGGGCATCTCGTCGTCGACAACCATGATCACTCCAGATTCCATGCCCTCATCCCTCCCGCTTGTACTTTCGGCATTGACAGGAACAATGTGGTTACTCTCCGTCGATCACCTATTTGCGTTTTCGGTAAGCTTCGGCGCTCTTTCTAGCGATGGAGCAGATCGACAAAGCTGCCACCATTCATAACATCAGCTCACGAGCATAAACCGTGAGCTCAGGCAGACCGGCATTCTAGTTCCACGCATATCCTTCTGGCGGCCGCACGACATTACGACTTACCCCGCGAGCCGCCGGAAAGGCAACAAAAAACAAGCCACACTCATCAAGGCGCGATTCATAATGGCCACCTCCTGCTGCGACAGTAAGTCGAGTGACATAAGGAGCGCATAAAGAAAGTGAGGAAAGCTCATGAGGGAGGCTCGTAACCGGCAGGCTGCAGCGGTGGTTTGCATAGAAGCAGCGAGAAACCCCTTGCTGCCTTTCTACTACTTGTTTATGCGCCAATGGCAGGCCGGGCCGTGCAGCCCGACCGGACTGCGCAATTCCCATGGATATTGGCTGCTTACGCCCTAAGACCCGGGCGAAACGCTCCTGCGTAGCGTATATCCCCACAATATATTGGCAGCTTCAAAACCGCTCAAAAATCATTAACACGAAAAACTAGTTGAATATTCCTCGTCGATCTTTAGACAATCCTGACGGTGTGTGTGGTCAGATACGAATTATTAACCTTCTGTCTACTTCCTTATCGGCCTTTGCTGAAGATGCGTTTTTCATCTCTAGCCCGGTGAGGATCAGTGTACTTATACGAGTTATTAACAATCTGCATAGCATTCTTACCGGTCAGTCACCAACCATTCCGACTACAGCGTGAGGCCTAATGACCAATCACACCGCACAATTCGCCACCCTCGCAGCATTGCTTATAATCGGATCGGCCGCTGCAGGTCCCTGCAGAGCGCAAAGCACCTCCAACCCGGCGAGTGATCCCGCACAGGCCTCCGCGGCACCCTCTACGCCGCCTAGTCAGGCAGACCTTGAGAAGCGGATCGAAGTACTCGAAGCCGACCTGAAGGCACGCAACGTGGTGCAGCCGGGCGATGAAGACCCCAACACCATGAAGGAGCCGATTGCGCCGTTCTCCGACGGTGACTGGACCTGGCTGCAGGGCAGCCCGCACAACCACGACGAGCCGTTGGCCACCAAACACTTTGTCCCTGAGATCCGCGTCGACACCAACTACAACCTGGACTTTAACCACCCTGAAGATGACACCATCAGTGGATCGAGCGAGATCTTCCGCTCTCAGGAGTTTCAGGTTGAGCAACTCGGACTCGGCGGTGACTTCTACCTCTCCAACGTCCACGCGCGGTTCATGAGCCAATTCGGCATGTACTCCGTTACCACCCCTCGCAACGACGCCAGCGTAAGTCGCGGCGGATGGAACCTGGACAATGCCTACCGCTATATGGCTGAGATGTACGGCGGGTACCATATCAATAAATGGCACGGCGTCAATGTTGACGCCGGCATCTTCATGTCCTACATCGGCCTCTATGGCTACTACAACTTCGACAACTGGTCCTATCAGCCGTCGTTCGTCTCTTCCAACACGCCATGGTTCTTCACTGGCCTTCGCCTGCAGTTCTTCCCCACGCCGCACCTCAAGATCGAGCCGTGGTTCATCAACGGCTGGCAGACCTATGGCCGATTCAACAGCAAGCCGGGCATGGGAGGCCAGATCAAATATACGCGTGGGCAATGGTTCAATATGATCTCCAACAACTACGGCATGGGCGAGGACGACGAGGGCGCTCCGGACCGCGCCCGCATCCACACCGACAACAGCGAGGAGTTCAAGTTCTTTGAACGTCCCCACAGTTTCGTCGACCGCGAAGCGCTCTCGTTTACTTGGGATTTCGGATGCGAGTTTGGCAGGTCGGCCCCGATTGTCGGCGGCGTAATTACGACGCAACCCAGCGCAATCGGCAATGTCAGTCCTCAAGGCGTTTCCTGCATGGGCAACCGCAAACAGCCCAACGGCTCCAACCCCGGACCATATCCCACCGTCAACCCGAAGCAGAGTTTCATCGGATACATGCTCTACGACCGCGCCTGGTTTAACCACGACCGGCAGGCCATCACCATCGGCGGCGGCCAGATCAACAACCCCGGCCGCTACCTGGTGCTGACCCCGATTATCAACGATGCGACCGCGCTCAACACATCGCCGTACTTCTCCCAGAACCCTGGCGATCCGTTTGTCGCGACCGATGGCACGGTCACTTTCACCTACATGCCTCGGCAGTTCATCACCTACCTGGTGGAATACGGCTACCGCCATTCGAGCGTTCCCTACTGGAACGGTCGTAAGGGCATGACCCCTCCGGGCGCCAACACGCAGACGCCGGTCGGAACTTCGTCCGACTACATCTGCACGAATGGGTCGTCGTCCTTCGACTCTGGCGTGGGCCTGGGGGTTTCATCCTTCCTGACCTCCTCATCACAAAACCCAACCGGCTCTGCTATCCTCAGCGCCAGTCAAGGGGTGAAGGACATCGCCTACATGAGCAGCACGAGTTCCAACTCCGCCTACGCTACTAGCTGCCCGAACCAAGGGGCAAGCCACGGGGGTGGCTACTATCTGTGGCAACCCGATCTGCGCAAGGACGAACAGAAGATCACCTTTGCAATTATGGTGAAATTCTAGTCCGTCGCCTATTTCGGATAGCAGCCCGCTCGGCAATGTACGCAACCACAAAGCGGCATCGAAAGCGACTTCACTCATTTCGGTGCCGCTTGTCTCCTTCGACCGCACGGAACTGCCGCGATCGTGAGCGCAGGGGGCGATCTTTGGGTTCGTGACCTTGCACGAGTACCCTTGCCCCAATTTGCAGCGACCTCTCTACCGGTAAGGACAGCACCTACAACTTACAAACCGATCACTTCGTTCCAACCAAGGCCTGACTGGCGCGGATGAGAGAGCCAATTATATTGATCACTAGACCAATCCGTTGTCTGGGACTCTGCACAATAGCTTTTGCGTTTCTCGTAGCCTTCACCACCGCATCTTATGCAGCGGGCGATCCAGCCGCACCAGCCAGTCCGGTGGCTATTGCCACCGGTACCATTCGTGGAACGGTAGTTCGGGCAGGCAGCATATCTGCTGCCGGAGTTCGCGTAGCCATTCGCCGCCAGGACGGAGGTACTCTTGCTGTAGTAACTACAGACTCCTCGGGTAAGTTCATTGTTCCTGTCCTCGCACCGGGGACCTATCGAGTGGTTCTATTGGCGGAGGGCGACAACGAAGCCGGCCCCAGCACAACGGTTGACGTAGCCGCCGGCAGCGAGGCGGTAGCGGTGATCCCTTCTTCCCTCGACAGCAGCTTCATGCACAAACTGGGCCGTTCGTATGTAGCAGACTGGGCCGGCAATGGCCCGGGAACGGCCGTCCCACAGCAGGCCCGCCGCGGCACTCCTCCGCCTTTGTTTTCGCCTCCATATCCAGCGGGAGACTGGCCCATCGGCGGCACGCCCACCATCGGCGTTCCCGATGGCCAGACTTACCCGTTAATGCAGGCGCTCAACGAAAACAAGGGAATTGGCAAGATCTACGGCTGGCTGGAGATAGGTGGTAACGGTTCAACCAATAACAAAACCAACGCGTCGAAGGGAATCGCGTCCAACGCCCCGTCGGCCTACGACGTGTACGCAAATACCATCCAACTCGACCAGGGAGCTCTCTATCTTGAGCGATATCCCGACACCGCGCAGAGTGACCATTTCGACTGGGGTTACCGCATTACCCTGCTTTACGGCACCGACTATCGGTTTACCACGGCGAAAGGAATGCTAAGCCAGCAGCTTTTGCTGAAAAACAATCAATATGGATTCGATCCAGTCATGTTTTATTACGACTTCTACTTTCCAAAGGTGGCACACGGCATGAATATTCGTGTAGGCCGCTATGTGTCCCTGCCGGATATTGAGGCGCAGCTAGCTCCTAATAACTATAGTTACTCCCACTCCATCCTTTACACCTACGACTGCTACACCCAAACCGGTGTCGTGGGCACCATCAAAGTCAACGACCACCTGACCGTGCAGGCTGGGATTTCGCCCGGCTGCGACGTTATGCCCTGGACCACCGACGCGAAAGTCACCGGGACATTCTGCGCGACCTACACCTGGTCCGATGGCGGAGACGCACTGAATAGCTGCGCCAACAGTGTCAACGACTCCAAGTACGCGTATAACAACCTGGCCGCTTACTACGAAACGTGGTATCACCGTATCAATAGCACATGGCACACCGACACCGAGGCCTGGTACCAGTACATGAAAGATGTGCCGAACATGTATTGGTACAACGCCGTCGATCAACCAAACACATCGACCGGTCAGTACCTTCCCTCCGCAACAACGCCCTGGCCTGAAGTTACTTTTCAGCGTCCCGGAGGTGTAAACCTGAACTTCGGCGCCGTCTGCGAGGACCCGCGATTGGCGGCCTCCAAACAGTCTTCAACTTGCTATGCACCGGAGTGGGCCATGACAAATTACATTGAGCACAACTTCTGGAAGAATACAGCCTCGCTGAACATACGGAGCGAGTTTGTGGACGATATTCGAGGCCAGCGCACAGGCACACCCGCCAAGTATGAAGAGCATATGGTAGGCTTCGACTTCTGGGCCGGATCCACCATCACCTTCCGGCCAGAACTCAGCTATACCCATGCTTTTGCTAAGTACGGAGTTACAGCGCTAAACATCTCTCCCGGCGCGTCGATCGCAAATGCCGAAGCTGTGTCCCAGGGGGCGTTCCCTAACCCGATAGGGCTGGGAAAGACCCAGGCGTTGACGTTATCGGCGGATTTGATCTGGCATTTTTAGTCGGTGCCTCCCGTCCATGACAATTGGGTCGGCACTGGCACTTAGAATGCTAATACTTCAGCGGGCGGTTGCAAGGCGCGACTTACCAGAGCAAGAATACCTGTTAGGACCCGAACTTCAACGCGTTTGTGCCGGTAGTGGAGGACTTGGGAGGAGCTAGTTCATGTTGATCCGAAGAAACATATTGCAGATGATCCCACTCCTGGCAGGATTCTATGCGATGGAAACGCTGACAAAAGAAACCGATGTGTTGGGGCAACAGACCAATGCAAACGCCGCCAATACCGCATATACTCCTCAATCGCCGCCGGTGGTGGCGGGAGAAGTCGACGTCAAACAGCTTCTGCTTCTGATGGACACCGACAAGGACGGCAAGATCTCCAGAAAGGAGTTTATGGACTTTATGACTGCGGAATTTGACCGATTGGACACCGACAAGAATGGGGAGTTGGACGTCAAGGAACTCGAGAAGTCGCAACTGACGACGACCCGTCATGGGGGGACACGCCGGTAGAGCCCTCTCCGAACCGACTCCCTTAGTGTTTTGCCGAACCTTTCAACAGTTGGATCGCATCCGCACGTGCTTTCTCGTACGTTGGCTCTCCATCCGGATAGAACCCCGCCAGGCCCTGCACGCAAGGCGACCGGTACGCATCCAGCATATAACTGCGATCGCCCTTCGCCGCCTTGTCGGGGTGCGTCTTCGCGAACTCCGCCTGGTCGACATCGCCCGACTCCACATCGATATGAGGCTGGAAATCTGGATCGATGCATCGCTCAGGGACCGCCGCTGAGTTGCTGGGCTGCACGGGCAGAAGGTTGGGTGCATCCTTCGGAAGCAGAAATCGGTACAGCGTATGGTAGCGTCCCGGCTGCAGCGGATAGATGACCCCCTGCACCCTCCCCGTGCCTGCGTCGAAGTCGTCAATCACAAACGCATCGGTGCCATCCAACCCGCGGTCCATCCCATTCCTTTTCGCCGAACGCAGCATGGCCACGTCGCGATCGAAATCGGCCCACCGGTTCAGCCGCGCCTCCAGGATGATCACCGCGTTGCGCATTGGCCATGGATCGTGCGGATACAGCGCCAGCGCTCGCTGAAACAGAAGAATGGCCTGCGCATCCAGCCTCGCCCCCATCGCCGCCGCAGCGGTATATCGAAGCACAAACAGATCGTTGGGATACGACGTTAGTACGGATTGAAGCGAAGCGTACGCAGCCTTGCTGTCTCCGTGTTCAAGCGACGCGATCCCCGGCTGCATCAAAGCGTTCCGCTTGGCGCCATCTTGCGGAGAAAGTCGGTCGACATCTTCGCTCTCGATCGACTGCGCTTTCCCATGCGCCTCCGGAAGCGACGGCAAGCTCTCCTCAAATGTCGAAGAAGTAGAAGAAGATGATGATGATGACGAAGAACTCTGGGCCACCCCAGCCGTTGCCATCGCGGCAACCACACCCATTCCCACCCACGCCGAAAGTACCCTCAACTTCCTCATAGATCCCAGACTACCAAAGCGCCCCATCGAGGCGCGTTCCAGAGATGCCGGACGGTCAGTCCGGATTCTGCAGCAACCAGTAGTGGAAGCCGTCCACGATCGCCATCAGCGCAGCCTGGTTCAAATCGCTGCTGACGCCCGCGGTCGTCCACGGCTCGCGGCCGTCGGCGTGGAAGCTCACCGTGACCCGCACATGCGCCGCCGTGTCGTGCGCGGAGACGTCAATCGCCGTCACGCTGAACGTATCCAGGCGCATCTGCGTGATCGCCGGATACCATTTCTCCAGCTCCTGCCGCATCGCTTTGGTCAGCGCATCCACTGGGCCGGAGCCCTCCGCGCGCGTGGTGGTCACCTTGGAGTCGCCAATGGTCAGCGACATCGACGCCTGCACGTAGCGGTTCCCCGTCTCGTCCGACTCGTCCAGCACCCTCCAGCCTTTTACGCTGAAGCTGTCGCGCAGCGTCCCCAACACCTTCATGCACGCCAGTCGGAATGAAATCTCACTGGCCGTGTAGCCGCCTCCGTCAATCGTCCCCTGGTTCGCGTCCATCAGCGTCTGCGCCTGCTTCGCATCCAGCGGAACGCCCAGCGACTTCGACAGCAGAATAATGTTGGCCCGTCCCGATTGGCCGTTCACACCAATGCGCGGATTCGCGCCCACTTGGGCCGGATCGCACCACAGGTACGCGCCCGGGTCTTTATGTTCGCTGCTGCCGTGCATGCCGGCCCAGGTGCCGAAGGCCCCGGGACCAACGATTGGCACCCCGTGCGGCGCCTCCAATCGAAACGCTGCATAAGCCGATTGCGCCAGCCCGGTGAGCCCGGAGAGCGACGCAGGAACAACGAACTCGGCCTCTCCGCGCAACTGCATACTCCCTATAACCGTGGTCAGGTTCACATTGCCGCAGCGTTCGCCGGTTCCCAGCACCGTGCCCTGGACCTGGACCGCGCCCGCAAAAATCGCCGCCCGCGTGTTCGCGATGCCCAGTCCACGATCGGTGTGGCCATGAAATCCGAACTTGGCACCGGGATGCGCGCGCGTCAGTCCCCCAATCAACTCGGTGACCTCTTCCGGACTGGCGCCGCCGGTGGTATCGCAAATCACCAGCCGGCTCACCTTCTGCTCCACGCATTGTTCCGTAATCCGATGGAAGTAATCCAGGCTGCGCTTGCTGAAGTCTGCATCGCAAGCGTGCCCGTTTTCCCGCCGGCCGCAAACCGCATCCATCGCGTGCTCAAAGTCGACAAACACCTCCAGCCCATGGTCCTGTAGGCAAGCAATGGTCTCGCGCGCCATCAGCAGGTTTTCCTCGGGCGTCGTCTCCAGCGACTTGGCTACGTCCAGCAGCCGCGACTTGACCACCACAACCGCAACCGGGACCCGCTGCTTGCGGGCAACCATGAACTTCACGTCGGCCCAGTCCTGCACCTTGCTGCCGCGGCCGCGCGTCCGCCCGAATAATGCCAGCCGCAAGGCGCCGGTATCGACCGCATCCAGCGCGCTTGCCAGATCGCCAACGAACTGGTTCGCCCCGGCAAAGCCAATCTCCGCGTAATGGACGCCAAATGCAGCCATCCGCTGCAGCAGGCCCACCGCGCTGGGCACGGATATCTCAAGGTTTGGCTGCTGCAGCCCATCCCGCAGACTGGTATCGAACAACTCGACTTTTCTCGTTTCCGCGTGCTTCATCTGTCCTGGTTCCCTGCCCCGCAACCTGCGCTCGTAACCAACTGCCGTACAACCAGTTTCCCACAAAACCCCGGCCGCAGCCGTTGGGATTCAATGTGAGCGACCGCCGGAGTTCCTTGCCCGGCCAAGTGTTCCGTGTCATTTTATAGTGTGCTGCTCGTCGCAGTTGAGAACTGGGCGACCTTGATTCCCGGCTAAATCCTGTGTGTGTATCGGAAGTGCAGCCGAGTTCATTCCCATCAAGGCCATCACTAACAGGAAATGCCGGACGGCTATATACTCCACACGGTCAAACAGCTTGCGCTCATCGAGCCGCGAACGGCGTTTCCGTCCCGGCGCTTTACTTGCTTGGTTCGGGCTTACTGTGTAAATCGTGCTCGGCAAATACCGTTACTCTGGTCACTTTCTGCGCCTCGATCAAGCGGGCTCGCGAGTCTCACCTGGTGCAAGGGCCAGAGCTGAAGGACCGGCTAAACCGCTCGGCGCTTCTCGAATTCCTCCTGCACGGCATTGGCCATAGCAGCGGGTATACTTCTTCACAACCCCCTCATGAGGCGCCACGTCCTCATCTTCGGTGTCGTCGGCGGCCTCCTCATCGCCACCCTCCAATACACCGAATACCGCTTCGTCATCATCGAGCACTCCGTCGAACTCTACGGCGCGCTCGTCGCCATTCTTTTCGCGACCTTCGGCATCTGGCTTGGCCAACGCATCACACGCAGTCGCGAAACCATCCGCGAAACGGTCGTGGTGAAGGAGGTGCTTGTCCCGGAGGAAGCCCCCACCCTCAAACCCTTCACTCCCAATACGGCCCGCCAGCAGACCCTTGGCATCACGGCACGCGAGCTCGAAATTCTCACCCTGATCGCCCGCGGCTTCAGCAATCGCGAGATCGCCACGCAGCTTTTCGTTTCCGAAAACACCGTCAAGACACACTGTGCCCGCGTTCTGGACAAGCTCGGAGCCGCCCGCCGCACCCAGGCCGTCCAGCGCGGCAAAGAACTAGGCCTCCTGCCGTGACCGCGTCCTCCGAAAGCACCTTTTTCGCTCCATTTTTGCAAAATCATCCGAAAGGATGACGACATCCGGACTAGTTACACCGCATTGTGACTCCATCTTCACTCGCACCAGGAGGCTCACATGAAGAAAACCGTCCTCACCTTCGGCCTCATCTCCGGCCTCATCATCTCCGTCCTTATGGGCGGCTCGCTTCTCCTCGCCGACAAGGTCGGCTCCGGTCACAGCATGGCTCTCGGCTACACCATCATGGTGGCGTCGTTCCTGCTGATCTACTTCGGCATCCGCAGCTACCGCGACAACACCCTGGCCGGCCAGATCTCCTTCGGCCGCGCCTTCGCATGCGGCATCCTGATCGCCCTCATCACCACCGTCTGCTATGTCGCCATGTGGGAGGTCCTCTACTTCAACTTCATGCCCCACTTCATGGACAGCTACTTCGCCGCGCAGATTCACAAGGTCCAGTCCGCCGGACTTGACCCCGCCACCACCGCGGCACAGGTCGCGGCCATCGAGCGCTCTCAGCAGCTCTACCAGAATCCCTTCGTCAACATGGCCTACACCTTTATGGAGCCGCTGCCCGTCGGCCTTATTATTACTCTCATCTCCGCTGCCATCCTCCGCCGCAAGGCCCCTGTCGAACCCACCTCAGCTCCCGCAGTCCCGACCACTCTTCCTGCTCCGCCCGACTTTGGATTATGAGAATGGGTTATCGTGATTGGATCAAGCCTATCTCTGGCTTTGGAGGATGTATGAACCGGCGCGACTTCACCAAATTGTCCACTTTGGCCGCGGCTTCCATGCGGCTGCCGAATGTGTTGGCCCAGAGCGACGCCCCCGCACAGAAGCCGGTTGGCTATGCGGTCGTCGGGATCGGGTCGATCTCCACGGCGTTTATGGAGGCGTGCGCCAAATCGCCGACGGTGAAGATCACGGCGCTGGTGACTGGGCATCCTGAGACCAAGGGAGTGCAGTTCTCGCAGATGTATGGCATTCCGAAAAGCTCCATCTACACATATGAGACGTTCGACCGAATTCGCGAGAACAAGGACGTTGAAGCGCTGTACATTGGACTGCCCAACAGCATGCACTGCGAGTACACCGTCCGCGGCGCGCAGGCTGGCAAACACGTTTTGTGCGAGAAGCCGATGGCTATCTCCAGCGCC
>JBELAH010000029.1:0-28804 GCA_049509035.1 Acidobacteriaceae bacterium | reverse complement strand
TCACCCTCGCCAGCCTCGGCGGCTTCGCGGACACGCTCGCTCTCACCTGCGGCAGCCTGCCCGCCGACGTCACCTGCACCCTCACCCCCAACTCCACCAAACTCGCGGCCAACGCGACCGCCTCCGCCTCGCTCTATCTCAGCACCGTCACCATCCCCAGCCGCAACGCTCTCAATCGCGCGCCGCAACTCCCCATCAACCTCGCGCTTCTGCTCTCGCCCGCCGGCCTCTTCGCCGCGCTCACCGCTCGCCGCCGCCGCCGCCCCGGCCTGAACTTCGTCCTGCTTGCCACCCTCTCCGCTGCTCTCACCCTGTCTGGATGCGGCTCTCTCACCCTGTCTGGATGCGGCTCTCTCGTCTATCCGCTGCCCTCCGCCGCGCCCGGCACTTACACCATCCCCATCACCGCAACCGGGGCCTCCACCGGCCTCACCCACGCCGCCCAGCTCACCCTCACCATCGCTCCGTAGCCCCCACCAGGAACCGACAGCTCGCCTTTACCCCACCACTACCTCAAAATTCCTTCCCAGCCACTTATCCTGTCCCGGCCAGTAGAACGTGAACGCAATCTCGCCCGCCCATCCCGCCGCCGTCGCAAGGTCCGCGTAGAATCCCGCATATCCCACCGGCTTCGACTCCATGGTCGCATTCGTCTTCCACCCGTCCATCGAATACACCACCCGGAACCGCACCGTATCCACCACTCGCAGTGTCATCCCTGCGGCCAGCGCCTTCACCGGCCGGCTGGTTTGGAAGATCTCCAGGTTGTTGCGGAATGTCCGCGTCCCCGGCGCCACCCCATACCGGTCCTTCACGCACGACAGGCAGTCGAACACCTGCCCATCCGCCGTGCTCCTTAGCAGCTTCAAATACTCCGAGTGCGCCCACACCAGCGGTTGCGCCGCGCCCGATGACTTCCCGCTGAACAGCTCCAACTCCGGCACATCGTCCTGGTCCCACACCTGCTCGGGAAGCATTCCGCCGAACGACGCGAATTTCTCCATCGCCGCAATAAACGCCTTCGCATCGCGCCCCGCCACCAGCTCATAGTGTCCGCGCTCGCCGCTCAGCAGCGGCCACGCCCGTCCCTGGCCCCAGCCCATGTACGGGCCGCCATCCTTCCGCTGCCCGTAGCCGTCGTGGTTATAACGCCGCCAGCACGGCCCATTCGATGTGTCCCTCTTCAGCACGTGGTCCACCACCTTCAACGAATCCACAATCAGCGGATCGTCCGCCCGCCGAATCCCGTACCGCACCAGCTCCAGAAATCCCGCGTCAATAATCTCCCTTGCCTCGAAGCAACTCTGCTCCCCCGGCGCGCGGTTGGCCAGCACCAGGTGCCCCTCCGGAATCGCCGGATTGTGGAACGGCTCCCCCGCGCATGGTGGCCGAATCCGCATGTAGTGCCGCTTCACCTCCGGCAGCAGCACCCCGTCGTTGGTGGTTGTCCACTCGTCCAGGTGCGCCTCAATCCAGTCCGCGTAGTCCTCCAGAAACCCCGCCAGCTCCTCCGCCTGGTGTCCCCGCGCTATGTCCGCCGCGCACACCAGCGCCGTAATTACCGCTGCCAGAGTCGACGGCGAATAGCCCGCAGCCTCCTCCCAGCGCTCCTGTTGCGTAATAGGCGCATACCGCACTATGAAGCCCGCCGCCCGCTCCACAAACGGAAACACGTCGAACTTCTCCAGCGATTTCTGCTTCCACAACCGCCACGCCAGCACAATCGGAGACGCAACTTCATCCAACTGGATCCCCGTCCAGTACGGCGTTCCATCGATCCAGAAGTTCTGCGCGAAGCTCCCATCCGGATGCTGCGTGCAGGCCAGGTACACCAGCGCTCGCAGTGCCGTCTCGCACCGCCCGCACGCCATCAGCGCGCTCGCCGACTGCACCATATCGCGCGTCCACACCAGGTGGTATCCGCCCAGGTCGTCGTCGCCCTTGCTCGCGCCCCACGGGATCGACGCCGACGCAATGAACGCCCCCGAATACGTCTTGTCCTCGTGGGTCAGAATCACGTTCTGGCTGATCCGCGACAGCCTGCCCCCGTCGGTCGACGACGCCCCCAGCTCTTTCGGCGTCATCACCCGCATCCACTGCTCCACAAACCGCGCGCAGTGCACCTCGTACGGCATCGCCAGAGCCTGCATCATCTCGCTCAGCGCTGCATGGTGTCCATCCCCCAGCCCTATCGCAATGGTGAACTCCCGCGTCCGCGCCACTTCGATCTCCCCCATGATCGCGATGTTCCCGTTCAGCGCCTCGCCGAAGTTCCACGTCATCTTCAAGTCCGCCAGCAGGTCCTGGTAGCCGTCGCTCGCCCCCACAAACCCGCACGACGACCGCGTAAACCCGCAGTCCGCCCCCATCGCCAGCGACACCGGCCCATGCCATGCCAGCAGCGCACGCTGTCCCGCCACCAGCACGCTGCGCGCCGAGTTGCCCGCGCCTCCGCCATGCAGGTGCGGCGCCAGCAGCGCGTAGCACTTCAGCCGCTCCAGCACGCACTCGTCGCCGGTAATCTTCACGTTCATCAACACCACCGAGTGGTGCGGATCGGACACTATCTCCTTGGTCACCGTGTACCGCCCCATCGGGTCCTTCCCCACCACCTTCACCGCCGGCGCGTCCGGGTCCACGTAGCTGAAGGCGTACTTGATGTCGCGCTTCTCTTCGTGGAAGAAGTTCTCGCCGTCCGTGAACAGAAACTCCATATCGCGCGTCTGCGGCCGGTCGATGGTCGGGTAATAAAGCTCGTTCAGCGTCCCATGCGACACCGTAAACCACACCCGGCTCGAAGCCGAGTACGCCGTCGACACCGCGTCCTTCTCGCTCGAAGTCCAGGTCGGCGCCACCCCCGGCCAGCCGAACGCCGGCCCATCGTCATTCAGCCACTGATACGTCGTCACATCACCCATAGCCCCATTAGACCGCAAAACCCCGCTCCCGGATGCGGTTGCCGCGCCTGGATGCGCGTTCTTTGCCGCCGACAACTAATGGAATTGTCATCCTGAGCGAAGGGCGGAGCCCGCAGTCGAAGGACCTGCCACCATCTCCGCGCCTCCGCCGCCGCCGACCCCTTTCTACCAAATATCCTGTCTTTCCCTAGTCCCTCGAACCCCGCCTCGAACCTCGAACCCCGAACCTCGAACCTGCCCTTTGCGCTATCATCACTCTCGTTGCTGTCGGAACCCCCATATCCCGTTTTTCCCTGTGTTCCCTCCTTTTTCTCTGTGCTCTCTGTGATTCGCTTTTCACATCCCCTGCATCTCATACCCAACAGGAGAATCCTTATGGCCTACGAACTTCCCCCGCTCCCTTACGCATACGACGCCCTCGAACCCTACATCGACGAGGCGACCATGAAGCTCCACCACGACAAGCACCACCAGACCTACGTCACCAACCTCAACGGCGCCATCGACAAACATCCCGAGCTCGGCTCCAAGTCCCCCGAGGACCTCATCAAGGACCTCGCCGCCATTCCCGAGGACATCCGCGGCGTCGTCCGCAACAACGGCGGCGGCCACGTCAACCACACCATGTTCTGGCAGATTATGAAGCCTGCCGGCGGAGGCGATCCCTCCGGCGCCATCGCTGCCCAGATCAAGGCCGACTTCGGCGATTTCGAGTCCTTCAAGAAGCTCTTCAACGAGACCACCGCCAAGCAGTTCGGCTCCGGCTGGGGCTGGATCATCTTCGTCGGCGGAAAACTCCAGATCACCACCACCCCCAACCAGGACTCGCCCCTCTCCTCCGGCCATTACCCCATCCTCGGCAACGACGTCTGGGAGCACGCCTACTACCTGAAGTACAACAACCGCCGCCCCGACTACCTCGCCGCCTGGTGGAACACCGTCAACTGGGACGAGATCAACAAACGCTTCGCCCACGCCAAGAGCTACAAATAAGACTGACGAATCGAGAACCACACATGAGGGGGCTGCAATTGCAGTCCCCTCGTCTATCATGGCGGTCATGAAAGTCGTTCGATCGCTCCTCGTACCAGCGGCCCTCATCGCGACCCTCGGATGTTCGGCACGCAGCAAGACCTCCTACAATCCCACTCCCCAGAAATTTGCCACGTCGTCTACGATTACGACAGGCAAAGACGGCGACGCCGTATTTCCGGTTGTCGACAATGGCAGGTTCTATGTCGATCCCGAATACCGCACCGCAGACGGGCAGACGATCAAGCTCACAATTCAAGAGCACATCGTCACGCAAGTGCGCACTGACCGGGAGTGCTGCGAAGCCAGGGTCACCGCGAGTGGCTTCATCAACGACAAACCAGCGTGGAGCCTGGCGAAAGCCGACGATGAGGCTGAGATGGACGAACCCTTCTACCGCACCGTTCGGCACGGGTGCTGCGCCGCCTCGACACGTTACAGTTACTTCGATCCGCTCACTGGACGGCAAGCCTTCATTGCCACCGAGCCGATAGCGCACATTGAGGTGGTCAGCTATCCCCCCAAGGATCTCGACCGCTTCATCGTCTTGAATCGAATCAGCGAACCCGGGGACGATGAGTTCGTCTTGCAAATCCAATACGGCCCCCAGTCGGGTCCGAGCCAGGTGGTCTTTCTCGCCCATCCGGGTCAGGACGCAGCAGGCTCGTCCGTATCGCTACGATTCTTGAGCAAGGTGAAGCTGGTGCAGACCTCGTCGGGTTTTCCGACGATGCTCAATATCTTCCCTCCGGGCTACCCCGACAAGAGAGTCGCCTCTATGCAGGACATCTCCGGCTTTTTGGTGGTCCTGACGGTAGAAGGATATCCGTCCATTCGAATCCCGGTCGTCAAAGATCGCCTAGACCTCGAACATACTCCGCTGCCAAGGGGCTTCCGCATCAGCGATACCGTTCCAGCGGACGAATCTGCCTATTTGAAGGACATGATGCAATAGGTCGCTTTGGCGCATAGCACCAAACACCATGGCGTACTATTCTTCCCATGCGCGCCTCCGTGATCTGCAGAATCTTCACCGCCGCCCTGCTGAGTTCCGGGATTGCCCTGGGGCAATCCACTTCGCCCGCATCCTTGCTTCCCATCCAATTCAAGAACCCCAAAGATTTAGGGGTTGGCAAGTTGCTGGTCGCGAGCCGCGGCATGGGCGACCCGCAGTTCGCTCGAACCGTGGTCCTGCTGGTCCACTACGATGCGGATGGCGTAGTCGGGCTGGTCCTGAACCGGCGCACCGATGTGCCGCTCTCTCGGGTTCTCGATCTCAAGGCCGCGAAAGACCGCTCCGACCCGGTTTATGCCGGGGGCCCGGTGCAACCTGCGGCCATATTTGCGCTCTTTCAGTCCCCGGCCAAAATCGAAAAAGCTGAGAACCCCTTCGGCAGTGTTTATTTGATCTCCGACAAAGGCCTCTTCGAAAAAACACTCTCCGGCCGGCCTGACCCCGGCGTCTTTCACGTTTACCTGGGATATGCCGGGTGGACGCAGGACCAATTGCGGGCCGAGGTGCAAATGGGCGCGTGGTTCGTTTTTCCGGCCGACGCCGCCGCAGTATTCAGTTCCGATCCGGGTTCTCTGTGGCCGCAGATGATTCAGCAAACGCAGTTGCGCCTGGCCAGTATTGGCACAAATTGCTCCACGTGGAGCAATTTGGAATGGAAATTGCCAGCGCCCTGGAAGGACCGGCAAAAATGCAAGTAACATGCTGTAAAAGCATGGTTTATACGACGCAATCACAGGCATTTTGGGTGTGGAGCATTCGGGGCGAAAAGGCGGAAAAGTGGGTTTGTCTTACATTGTAAGAATATGTAGGAACAGTAAAACCCAGTGAATCGCGCAGACTTTAGCGACGTCTGGCTCTCAAACGATTATTAGGACGCTCAACGCCACGGGCAATCCACCCCGGGGCGCAAAAGTTCCCTGTATTCCGAACCAAATGGCATATAACTTTTCTATTTCAGTGAGATACGGGGTTGCCTGTAACGGGGACCACGTCGTATGATTTTGCGAAAAATCAATGGAACCAGGTACTCGACGGGCAGGCAGGTGGTTGAGGGCACGCAGCCGCTAGCCTACCCAAATGAGGTCGTAAGGAGATCGGATGCGTAAGTTGTGTGCGTGGCTTGGCTTGGCTGTTTCTGCCCTTCTCTGTGGTTGCAGTACCAGGACTTTCAACATACCGAACTCTGTGGCAGTGCCGGCAGTGCGAGCGCAGGGGATTGTGCATGGAGGGCAGCAGCCGATCTCCGATGCGACGATCCAGCTCTATGGACTGGTGCCTTCCGGCGGTGGGCTGATCCCGACCGCGTTGCTGAGCGCGACCGTGACGACCAGCGACGGAAGCAGCGCGATGAACCCCAACGCCAATGCCGGCAATCTGAACAATACGCTGCCGGCGGGTAGCTTTACGATTTCGGGCGACTACACCTGTCCTGGGTCCGATCCACTGGTATATCTGACGGCAACGGGCGGCAATCCCGGGCTGGCGGCTGGAACCAACAACACGGCCATCGTGATGATGGCTGCGCTTACGGATTGCAATACGCTGATAAACAATGCGGCGACGACCTACATTTTTGCCGATGAATTGACGACCATCGGGTCGCTGGCGGCGCTGTATCCGTATGCGAACTCCTCGGGGGCGCTGAGCGCGGCTTCCGGCCAGGTAACGGCGTTCAACAGCGCCTTTGCGCAGGTGTCCGAATATACCAGTACGTCGACGGGCAGCGCGCCGGGGCCTGGCCTGCCCAGCGGTTACTACGCGTCGAGCACCGAGATTGACACGCTAGGCGATATTGTGGCGCCGTGCGTCAACTCAACCGGCCTGGATTCGAACTGCAGCACGCTGTTTAGTCTGACCGAGTCGGGCGGGGTTGCGCCTACGAATATCGCCGGGGCGATTGTGAATATTCTGAATAATCCGACCCAGAACGCGTCATCGCTGTTTGCGCTGGGGGGATCGGTGGTCCCGTTCCAGCCGGTCGACAGCGTGGCCCCGTCGAGTTGGGCCCTGCCGATTCTGCCGATGGCAGCGACGCCGACTTTCTCAATCAGCGGCGGGACCTACAGCTCGGCACAGTTTGTAACGCTTGCCGATACGACTTCCGGTTCGATCATCCACTACACGACCGATGGCTCGACGCCGACCTCGGCCTCGCCGACTTTCGGCGGGACGGCAATCACGGTGTCCTCGTCGGAGACGATCAACGCGATTGCCGTGGCGAGCGGGTTTGGGCCGAGCGCGGTGGCGTCGGCCGGGTACACCATTACGGGCTCGAGTTCGACCTACACGGTGAGCGGGATCGCCACTCTGGCGAATTGCGAACCAGCCGGTTACATCCCAACCATGACGCTGACCCTGACCCATGGCAGCACGACGGTGCAGACCACAACCAACAACAGCACCGGGAACTTCACGTTCTCGGGTGTCCCCAACGGCACCTACACCATTACTCCGTCGATCATCGGGCCGAGCTCGGTGTTCTTTCCCGTGAGCCAAAGCGTCACGGTGAACGGCGGCGGCGTTACCCTTCCGACTGTGTTTTCCGCGAACCTGGGCTACACGGTTTCGGGAAATGTCGCTTACAGCGGACCAAGTACCGGGCAGATTTTCCTGGCGCTGAGTCCGTCATTTTGCGGCGCAAATTTTGGATTAGGCACCAGCGTCTCCAGTACAGGTGCGTTCACCATCCAGGGGGTGCAGCCGGGGCCCTATACCTTGCGGGCCTCGATGGACAACCTGAACAACGGTTATGCCAACGCATCCAATCCGGTGGGCAGCGTGTCAGTCCCGGTAACGGCGAACTACACTGGCGCCAACGTAACCCTCGTGGACCCGGCGCCGGTTACCCTAAGCTCAGCTCCAGGCCTGGAGTCAGTCAGCGGATTCGACGGCGGTATCGTCGCCGTATATGACGAGATCACGAGCACGGGCACCGAAGTGGAGCAACCCGCGTCCTACACCTTGCAGTGGAGTGTTGCGGCCTCTCCCTTCACCGTGGTCGGAAGCCAGACCTTCCCGGCCAATGGATATAAGTCCAGCGTGTGGTTTACAAACAGCACCAACCAACCGACGCTGACCAACGGCAGTACCTACTACTTCCGGGCCTATGCCACGTCGGGTGGAACGCCGGTAAGCGCCTATTCCAGTGTCTACGGTCCGGTGACCATCGGCCCGAGTAGCAGCGGCAACCCGGTCACTGGGACGGTCAGCTTTACTGGGACCGCCAGCGGGCCGCTGTACGCCGGCTTTTACAACGGGAGCACGGGTACCTTCTACGGGAAGTACTTTCCCAACCCGACCAGCCCGCAGTCGTATTCGCTGCTGGTGCCCACGGGCAGCAATTACGTCTTCGTTGGCATCCTGGATCAGAACAACAACGGGGTGATCGATGCAGACGATATTGCCAACGTCGGCGGTAACAGCAGTGATACGCTGGCGAGCATCTCCGGCCCAACCCAAAACGAGGATCTGACGCTGCCCAGCGCCTATGCGACCGGAACCGCGATGACACAGAACAACCTGGTCAACTACCCGGGCGGCAGCAATCAATTCTTTGGCCTCAGCCTGCTGGTAAACGGTCTGGTCAAACGCCCGGTGGCAGTCGAGCTGATCTCGGGCCCTCATGTGATCAGCCCGGTCGACCTGTCGCCCTGCGACAGCGCCGGGAGTGGTTGCGGCACGCAGGGGTTCCCGTTTACACCCACTCTTGGATACGTAACTCCGACGGTGGGGGATACATATACCTTCGACGTAACCTACAGCGACGGGACTACAGGTACGGTAACTGCGTCGGTGACGACGATTCTGACCAACTTTGCCACCAACCTGGCACCGGCGACGGGAACCACCTCCAGCCTGACGCCGACGTTTAGCTGGACTGACCCAGTCAATGCCAGCAACTACACGTATCAATTCTTCGTGAACTCGAACACCGCGCAGATCTGGAGGATTCCTGGAGTAAGCTCGGGCTCCACCGGTTTCTCCAGCAGCATCACCACCATCCCCTGGTACGCGGATCCGACTGGAGGCGGCAGCCATCCCACCGTGACCAGCTTGAGCCCAAACATAACCTATGTCTGGTACGTCGAACTCCAGGACAGCAACGGCAATACGGCCACGACGTCGCAGCAGTACCTGCCGTAGGAGGTAGTGGCCGCAAACGGGCAGGAGCTTGCGAATACCGATGCCCGGTTGCCAGCGCCGGTCTGTGAAGCGCACTACGCTTGCTGGCCCGTGAGGCTGCGCAAGAAAAACTTGGCTCGGGCGTGCAAGTTTTCGGCGGGGTCTCGTCTTTAGCTATAGAAAGACAGGTGGGCCATGAGCAAACTGCATCTCGCACTTCTTTTCGCTGCCGCTGGGACTCTCGCCGCAACCGCTGTTTTCGCGCCGAACGCACTGGCCCAGCAGGGCGGGGCCGCGCCGGTGGCGCTGACGATTTACAACCAGAACTTCGCGGTGGTGCGGACTACGGTCGATCTGGACCTGAAGGCCGGCGCGAACCAGGTGACCACCACCAACGTCACCAGCCAGCTTGAGCCGGACTCGGTGGTGCTGCGCGACCCCGCGGGCAAGGTCGCCTTCAAGGTGACCGAGCAGAACTACGACGCGGGCGTGATCGATCAGAACTCACTGCTGGCGAAGTTCGAAGGCAAGACGATCCAGTTTCAGCGCGGCACCGGCGCAGACGGCAAGCCCATCACCATCGATGGCAAGATCATCCGCGCCGGCGTCAACATGCAGCCGATGATCGAGGCCGATGGCCTGATCCAGTTTCAGTATCCCGGCACGCCACTGTTTCCCGCGGCGACCGACGGGCTGCTGCTGAAGCCGACGCTGCGCTGGCAGATCGACGCGCCGCGCGCTGCGCACCTGCCCGCCGAGCTGGCGTACATCACCAACGGGATGAGCTGGCAGGCGACCTACAACGTGGTCGCTCCAGAGTCGAGTGATGTGACTGGACCCGAACACGTGGATCTTTTCGGATGGGTGACGATGCAGAACAATAGCGGCACGGATTTTCCTGAAGCGCGCATCAAGCTGATGGCGGGAGATGTGGCCAAGATCCAGAACATGAATCCCAACATTGCGATGCGCGGATATGCCATGGCCTCCATGAACGCGAGCTCCGATACCGTCTCGGTGACGCAGCAGGCGTTTGACGATTTTCATTTGTACGATTTGAACCGCACGGTTTCGCTCAGCGCGGGCGAGACCAAGCAGGTGGAGTTCCTGGAAGCCAATCAAGTCCAGATGGACCGCGTGTATCAATACGATGGAGCCACGCCGCAGCCCGGCTACAACAACGTGTGCATCGGCTGCCACAACGACCAGCCGTCGTTCGGCGTCGCCAGCAACACAAAAGTGACGGTGCGCGCGGAGATCAAGAACTCGACGGCGAACCGGCTGGGCATGCCGCTGCCGGCGGGGCGCATCCGGCTCTACCGGCGCGATGCGGACGGGCAGATGGAGTTCATCGGCGAAGGCTCCATCACGCACACGCCCGCGGAGGAGACGGTGAAGGTGCCCATCGGCAACGCGTTCGACGTGACCGGCGAGCGCAAGCAGACTGACTTCCACACCAACCAGAGCGCGCGCACCACCGACGAGAGCTTCGAGATTACGGTGAAGAACCAGAAGACCACGCCGGTGAACGTGGCGGTGGTGGAGCACATGAACCGCGCGCAGAACTGGGAGATCACGGAGCAGTCGACCAAGTTCACCAGGAAGGACAGCACCACGCTGGAGTTCCCGATCGCGGTGCCGGCGGCGGGGGAGAACAAGGTGACGTACTCGGTGCGGTATACGTGGTAGCTATATGTAACGTTATTAGTTGCAGATGTGCATCTACTGCGACGGGGCGGTTTCGCTGGCTTCGGCGCTGGGGGCGGACTCGTTGCCGGCGGTGCTGACGGCGGTGACGCGGTAGGCATAGGTGTGGGCGGCGACGACGGTGGCGTCTTGCCAGGCCGCGACGCCGACCAGGTCTGGGGTGAGAAGCTGCCAGGCGCCGGACTCGCCCTCGCGCCGGTAGACGCGGTAGCCGGCGACGCGCGGTTCCACATCCGGCTCCCAGGAGAGATCGATTGCGGGGTGCTGGGCTGCACCCTCACCAGCAAAGCCAGGTACCGCGACCACGCCGGCGGGAACATCCGGCGGAAAAATGTCGCGCACCGCGACTGTGACCGCCTCGGAAGGCGCGCTGCGCAACTCCAGCGTCTGGCCTCCGCTAGAGACGCGGCGCACGCGCTGGGCGGTGTAGCTGTAGATGTAGCCGATCTGCGCAGAGCGATCGATGGTGCCGCCTGTGTCGGTGTCGCCGGCTTCGAAGTGCGTCACGGCGGGCTCCTTCTCCGCTCCCGGCAGGCCGGTTGTGCCCTTGCGCGGCGCGGCGGGAGCACCGGCCGGAACGGGGGCTTGCAGCGTGGTGCGCGTCAACTCAACCGTGGTCGAAAGCTGGGCGTCTGGACCGGTGGTGCTGGCGGAGAGTGCGGCGCCCTCGCGCTTCCATTCCAGGACCACGCCGGGCTTGGCCGCTGCAGCGCGAAAATCGTGAACCGGCGCCGGCGCCGCGCCTGCGGTTGCGAACACGGGCGCCGATGGCCCCGCCGTCCGGCCTGCCGCATTCAGCAGCTCTACGCGGTACGCCAGCAGGCGTGCGGGGCCCACGGTAAGCGGCGCGGGGAGCGGATCGGTTGCATCCGACGGGCCGGGAGCGACGGGCAGGCGCTGGACTGCGGTGCAGGGCGGCGCTTTCGTGCTGGATTTGGCCGGTGCGGCGAGCGGCAGATCGCGGCAGATGACCGCCGTGATGGGCCCGGCGATGAGCAGCTTGTCCGTGGTGCGCGTGGGGGTGGTCCAAGCCAGCGTGACCGCGTCGCCCACCCGGGTCGCAGCGAGCGCGTTGGCGGCGACCACCTGGGGCAGCTTGAGCGTTGGCGGCAGCGGCGGGCCGGGGCTGGCGCACCCGGCGAGGCCGGCGCACAAGATCAGCAGAGCTGCGCCGAGCTGCTTGTTATCGAAAATGATCATCCAAACAGAGGCTATAGCATTTCGCGATCTGGCGTGGCCGATACGGTTGGCGCACGCTGGTTTCCGCACGTTGCGCACCGTCTCGCGGTATCGTGGATGCGGCGCGCTTTGCGGGCGCGAAGGGTCGTGAGGTTATGAAACTCTGGGGTATAGGTGTTGGGTTGATAACGCTATTGGTTGGTGTAGCGATGATGCAGGCACAGACGGCTGCGGCTCCAGGAGCAGCGGCAGTGAGCGTGGCCGCGACGCCGCCGATGGGCTGGAATAGCTGGGACGCCTATGGATTGACTATCACCGAAGACCAGTTCCGCGCCAACGTGCTGGTTCTACGCAATGAACTTGCCGTAGCTGGCTGGAACTACGCGGTGATCGATGAGGGCTGGTTCCTGGAGAATCCGCAGGATCGACCGCATCCGGATAAGCTGGTGTACACGATCGACGACAACGGGCGCTATGTCCCCGTGCCCGCGCGCTTCCCTTCGGCGGGGAAGGCGATGCCGGCGCAGATGCAGGCTGTGGTGGCTGCGGGCGGCGCGCCGTACAAATTGCTGATGACCACGGAGGCGACCAGCTTCAAGGCGCTGGGCGACTGGGTGCACGCGCAGGGGCTGAAGTTCGGGATCCATATTGTGCGCGGTATTCCAAGAGCGTCCGTCGAGCGCAACCTGCCGATTGCGGGCTCTGCGTTCCATGCCAGCGACGCCGCTGACACAGCCGACGCGTGCCCGTGGGACCCGACCAACTGGGGAGTGAAGGACAACGAGGCGGGGCAGGCGTGGTACGACTCGCTGCTGAGCCAGTACGCGGGCTGGGGCGTGGACCTGATCAAGGTGGACTGCATCGCGGCGCATCCGTACAAGGCGGATGAGATTCGCATGATCCGGCACGCGATCGACAAGACGGGGCGGCCGATGGTGCTGTCGCTCTCGCCCGGGCCCACGGCGCTCGAAAACGCCGACGAGGTGGCGCAGCTTGCCAACATGTGGCGCATCTCCGACGACTTCTGGGATGTGTGGTCGAGCGATCCGGCCAAGGCCTTTCCGCAGGGCCTGACCGGCCAGTTCGCCAAGGTCGCCGCGTGGGCTCCCACCACCAGGCCCGGCCACTGGCCGGATGCGGACATGCTGCCGCTGGGCCATCTGGGCCCGGTGCCCGGCTGGGGCCAGCCGCGCGAAACACGCTTTACCCCGGCCGAGCAGCAGACGCTGCTGACGCTGTGGGCGATGGCGCGCTCGCCGCTGATCCTGGGCGCGAACCTGACGCAACTGAGCGACGTCACCTTCAAGCTGCTGACCAACAAGGATGTCATCAGCGTGGACCAGACGGCGACCCGCTCCGGCCAGGTGATGCACGACGGCGACATTATTGCCTGGACCGCGGACCTGCCCGCGGATGCGCCCAACGGTTCGATTGCGCTGGCGCTGTTCAATGTGGGCGAGTCGCAGGTGGTGGTGGACTCGAGCTTCGAGACGTTCAACATCGAGGACGGGACGTACCGCGTGAAGGATGTGTGGGCGGGCAAGAACCTGGGCAAGCTGAAGTCGGTGCCCAACCTGACGCTGGAGCCGCACGCGTGCATCCTGTGGCTGCTGAAAAAGTGAGCAGGTGATAGCCTTCTCAGCGTGGACGCATTAGCCATTACGCCCAGCACGCTGGCCTCGCTGGTGATTGCGCTGAGCTTTGCCGCCGGGCTGAATGTTTACGCCACCGTGTGCACCCTGGGTGTGATGGCGCGCCTGCATTGGGTGGTGTTGCCGGGCGAACTGGGAGGGCTGGCAAACGCGTGGGTCATCGGGGTGAGCGGGGCGCTGTTTGCCGGGGAGTTTTTCGCCGACAAGATTCCGGGCTTTGACCTGATCTGGAATGCGCTGCACACTTTCATCCGGATTCCCGCGGCCGCGCTGATGGCGTATGCCGCCAGTTCACACCTTTCGCCGGAGCAGCAGTTACTGGTGACGTGCGCGGGCGCAGGCATCGCCGCCATCGCGCACAGCTCCAAGACGGCGGCGCGGATTGCGGTTACGCCCAGCCCCGAACCGGTCTCGAACATCGGGCTCAGCAGCGCCGAAGACGCCGTCGCGATTGGGCTGACGTGGATTGCAATGCACTATCCGCGGGCGGCGGGGATCACGGTTGCGGTGGTCTGCGTTGGGTTGGTAGCCGCGCTGTGGTGGGGCTTCGCGCGCATTCGTAAAGGCCTGCGGCGGCTGCTGCAAAGCAACGAGGCAATATGAATATTTACTCCATCGGCTTCACGCAGCGCTCCGCGGAAGATTTCTTCAGCACGCTGAAGGCCGCGGGGATTCGCCGACTGATCGACATTCGGCTGAACAACACGTCGCAGTTGGCGGCGTTTGCCAAGAAAGATGACCTCGCGTATTTCCTCAAAGCCATCTGCGGTATCAAATACGAGCACGCCCCGCTGCTGGCGCCGACGCAGGAAATCCTCGACGCCTACAAGAAGAGCAAGGGCGACTGGGCCGTGTGGGAGCGCGACTTCAACGCGCTGATCCGCGAGCGGAAGATTGAGAAGAAGCTCGACCGTGCGGAGTTTGAGCAGCCGACCGTGCTGCTGTGCAGCGAGCGCACGCCGGAACATTGCCACCGGCGGCTGGTGCTGGAATACCTGCAGAAGAAGTGGGGCGATGTATCGATCGTTCACCTATAACCAGGGCCGGGTTGCTTCCGCTTCGATTTCGCCTTACCATCGCCCTGAGTGGAATCCCTGAAAAAAAGCTCGAAGCTGAATGCCGCCGCGGTCGGCGCCACCGAGTCCGACCGCATCGTTGCGGCGACGCGCATTGACGACGACCAGGCGTTTGAGCTGAAGCTGCGACCGACGCGGCTGGCGGAATTCATTGGCCAGGAGAAGGCGAAGGAGCAGCTCGCGATTGCGCTGGAGGCGGCGAAGTCGCGCGGCGAGGCGCTGGACCACGTGCTGCTGTTCGGGCCGCCGGGGCTGGGCAAGACCACGCTGGCAACCATCATCGCGAACGAGCTGGGCGTCGGCTTCCAGCAGTCGAGCGGGCCGGCGCTGCAGATTCAGGGCGACCTTACGGCCATCCTCACCAATCTCCGGGAAAAACAAGTCCTATTTCTGGACGAGATTCACCGCCTGCAACCGGTGCTGGAAGAGAAGCTGTATACGGCGCTCGAGGACTACAAGCTGGACATCATCATCGGGCAGGGGCCGGCGGCGCGCACCCACGTGATGGAGATAAAGCCGTTCACGTTTGTGGCGGCGACGACGCGGCCAGGGCTGCTCTCGTCCCCGCTGCGCTCGCGCTTCGGGATTCTGCTGCGACTGGAGTTCTACACCGATGACGAGCTGCGCTTTGTCGTCCAGCGCTCGGCCGAGGTAATCGGCGTGCCCATCGACAGGGACGGCGCGGCGGAGATTGCGATGCGCTCACGCGGCACTCCAAGAATTGCGAATCGCCTGCTACGGCGCGTGCGCGACTACGCACAGGTGCGCGCGGCGGGCGTGATCGACCGCGCGACGGCGCAGGCGGCGCTGGCGCTGCTCGAAGTAGATGCGCACGGCTTTGATGAACTGGACCGGCGGCTGCTGCGGACCATCATCGAGAAATATGATGGCGGGCCAGTGGGCCTGAACACGCTCGCGGCCGCGCTGGCCGAAGAGCAGGACGCGCTGGAAGAAGTGTACGAGCCGTTCCTGATCCAGATCGGATTTCTCGACCGCACCCCCCGCGGCCGCGTCGCCACGCGCCTCGCGTACGAACACTTCGGGATTGAAATGCCGCGGAAGTATGGGCTGTTTTAAGCCCGGTGCTAGAATTCGCGCGTGGCCCCGCACGAATGAAAGCGTTTCGCGAAACCCTCGCAGTCTTAGGTGTAGTGTCCGCAATCCTCGCTGCTGTCTACGGCTGCTTCATTCTGCCCCAGCGATTCCCAACCCACTTCGACGTCCCTCTGGTTCCCTGTCGGCATCGCCTGCGTGATCTATGTTGGCATGACGCTGGTCCGCTACCTTCCCGCGAGTCCCACGAACTACCCCTTTGACCCCGAGAAGCACGCGGCCGCCCGCCCGATTGGCCTTGCCATGGTCGCATGGCTCAAAGCCGAGATGACATGGCTGTTCGCAGGAGTCACCTGGTCCATGGTGGCTTTAGCGCGGGGACACAGCCCAGATCCGACCGCGTGGCTCACTCCACTAGCGCTTGGGATTATCTTCGCAACGGTGCTGTATCACATCGTGCGAATGGTGCGCGTGGGCAAAACGAAGGCGGACGCGTAACAGAAACGCGGATAGGCCCCTATCGCCCTATCCGCGTTTCTTCGTGCAAATCGGCAGCCGTCCTATGCCGTTGCCAGTGGCTTGGACCAGCTGGTGATCTGCTCCCACTGGCGGGGGAGCTGGTAGGTTTTGGCATAGTTCGCGACGGGCGGGCCGACGACGAGGATCTTGCCCAGGTCGGCCTGGCCGCGGTCGCCGGCCTTGGCGCAGTAGCTCAGGTAGCCGATCTTTGAGAAGTCGACGCCCATCAGCTCGGCGCCGATGCGGTCGGCGGCGAGCCAGTCCAGGCTGGCGATGCACACCTTCTGGCTGACGGCGGTGCCGTTGACGGGGCCGGTGCCTTCCATGCCTTCGTAGCCGTCGATGACGGCGAGGTTGGGATGCAGTTTGGCCGAGAGCGTGAACAGGTTGTAGTTGATGCCGTACACGCCGCCGCCGTGCATCAGCGGCTTGTCCGAACGGCCGCCGCCCGAGCCCGGCCGGCCGAGGCCGGAGCCCGAGTCCTTGATGCCCGCGCCCACGACGACATTCTTTAACGACAAGGTGACGCCGACCAGGTCGTGCGTCTTCAGCTTGGCGGCCGAGATGACGAAGTTGTTCGCCGGGTCCATCATCATGGTGGCCACGCGCACCGCATGCGGCTGCATGTCCTTCTGGTCCACGCAGTAGACGACCGCGTAGCCCTCGGTGTCCAGGTTTACCAGCTTCACTTTGTACTTGGCGGCCAGCTTGTCGTAGCCATAGTTGGCGAAGCCGTCCATGGCCGAGCCGTTGGCGGGCGACTCCGCGATGACGATGTTGGTCTTGCCGATGGAGTGGAGGAACTCGATGATGCCCTCCAGATTCTCCGCAGCGGTGGCGCACAGCGGCACGTTGATGATGACGTTGTTCGGCTTCAGCACCACGCGCTTGTCGCCGATGGCCGCGGCGATCTCGCGCTTGAACGGGGTGAGCGAATCGAATGCGATCTGGGCGCGGTCGTCGCCGGCTGCGAGCGAGACGTGGCTGATGGGCCCGCCGGGAGGTATGGGAATAAGGTCCGCCGCCGCTGCTATTGCGGGCGCCTTCGCCAGCGCGAACCTGGACGCTGCCACCGCGGCCGCGCCGCCCAGCAACGATGTTTTCAGAAAGCTTCTGCGGGACTTCTGGCACTCGGTCGTCATGGCTCACACCCCCGGACTTCGGCCAAAGTATACGTCTGAAGTGGCCGATTATTGACCATTTCGCCGCAACAGGTGTGATCCAGATCACATGAATTCTTGCGCCTTGGGGCAAAAATCTCTCTCAAGACGTAAGACGAGTGAAAAAACGAAGCAGTAAGTAGTAGCACGATGCAGTAACGCAACACGCAGTAGCAGCACGCAGTAGCACGAAAAAACGGGTCAACGCGGATGGGATGTCTGGTCTTATTCGCGTTGATCCGTTTTCGTTTGCGGGAGCTTTTGGATTTAGGCGCCGACGGTAGCGGGGAGAATGTCCTCGACGTCGACCCATGCGGTTGGGTAGTTGCCGGTGTAGCAGGCGGTGCAATAGCTGGCGGGCGACATGCCTGTGGCCGGCTCGCCCTTGGTGCAGGAGTGGGTGAGGCCGACCAGCGACAGATACGCCAGCGAGTCCGCCTCGATGAACTTGCAAATCTCCGCGACCGAATAGTTCGCCGCAATCAGGTCCTTCTTGCTGGGCGTGTCAACGCCATAGAAGCAAGGCGAAATCGTTGGCGGGCAGGAGATGCGCATGTGCACTTCTTTCGCGCCCGCCGAGCGCACCATGCGGACGATCTTGCGCGACGTGGTGCCGCGGATGATGGAGTCGTCGATCAGGATGACGCGCTTGCCTTCGAGCAGGTTGCGCACCGGGTTCAGCTTCATCCGCACGCCGAAGTCGCGGGTGCGCTGCTCCGGCTGGATGAAGGTGCGGCCGACGTAATGGTTGCGGATGAGCCCGAGGTTGAAGGGGATTCCGGATTCGGCGGCGTATCCCAGCGCGGCCGTCACGCCGGAGTCGGGCACCGGGACGACCAGGTCCGCGGCCACGGGAGACTCGCGCGCAAGCTGGCGTCCCATCTCCTCGCGCGACTGCTGCACCCAGCGGCCGAAGATGCGCGAATCCGGCCGCGCAAAGTAGACATGCTCAAAAATACAGCTCGCCGGCGGAACAACCTCGCGCGCAAAGCGGCGGCTGGTGACGCCGTCCTCGCTGACCATTACCAGTTCGCCCGGCAGCACGTCGCGCTCGTACCGGGCGTGGAGCAGGTCGAAGGCGCAGGTTTCGGATGCAAACACAAACGTATCCGGCGCGCCATTCACTCCCGCAATCCGCCCCATCGACAGCGGCCGGAAGCCGTGCGGGTCGCGCGCGGCGAAGATGCGGTTGCGCGTCATCATGACGATGGAGAATGCGCCATCAACCTGCGAGAGCGACTCGGCGATGCAATCGACCAGCGTGTTGCAGCGGGAGTGCGCGATGAGTTGGACGATGATCTCGGTGTCGGAGGTGGTTTGGAAGACCGCGCCGTCGCGTTCCAACCGCGTGCGCGAGTTGCCGAGGTTGACGAGGTTGCCGTTGTGCGCAATCGCGATGAGGCCCTTGGTGGACTCGACCGAAATCGGTTGCGCGTTGAGCAGCGCGGAGTCCCCAGTTGTCGAATAGCGGGTGTGGCCGATGGCCATGTGCCCTGGCAGCTTGGCGAGCACGTCGTCGGTGAAGATTTCCGAGACCAGGCCCATGCCCTTGATGTCGGTAACGTCGTGGCCGTCGGCGGCGGCGATGCCGGCGGACTCCTGCCCGCGATGCTGCAACGCATACAGCCCCCAGTAGGTGAGACGCGCGGCTTCGGGGTGGCCGTAGATGGCCATGACGCCGCACTCTTCGCGCAGCTTGTCGAAGTGCGCGTCGGCTTGCCCTTCTAACTCTACAGAACCGTCATCCTGAGCGAAGGTCGCATCGCGTCCGCAGTCGAAGGACCTGCCATGCTGCTCGCCAGCCACCATCGCCTTGACCATTTCGCTCATGCGGTCACCACCTCCGCCGCAAGCTGCGATTCCAGCGTCGAAGCAAACGAGGAACTCACCTCATTGAGCGCTACGGAAATATCTGCGCCTTCACTACTAAGCTCAAGCAAAGGAACCGATGTGGTCGCTCCTATCTGATTCAACTTCACGAGTCCAGCTTTCCTGATGATTTCTTGAATACGGTCGACGGATTCAGGCGAACACGACAGGACAAGATTGCAGGGAAACTCGCCGAAAAGGTTGATGACGCTGCCAGCGCGTCGATCCACGCATTGGTCCGCGCGCGCTCCGATGCCATTCGTCAGGCAAGCTTTCGCAAGTGCGACAGCAATTCCGCCGCTTCCTACATCGCATGCGGAGTGCAGGAGCCTTTCGCTAGCCAGTTGCGCAAGGACCTCGTTGACAAGCCGATCGAATTGAATCTTGATCCCCGGCGGCGTTCCCCAAGTTTCATCGAAGCCAACGCGAGCGAACTCAGAAGAGCCAAGCGGCGTTTGAAAATCATCGCGATCCAGCTCTCGGCTGAACGCCGCACGATACGGCTCCCAATGAAGAATAGAATCCCCAGCCTGCTGAAAAGCCGCGGGGACAGCCTTGCTCACATCGTCCAGCAAGCCGACGATGCCGATGACGGGCGTGGGGTAGATCCCTTCGCCTTTGGTTTCGTTGTAGAGCGAAACATTGCCGCCCGTCACCGGAGTCCCCAGCGCCGTACACGCCTCCGCGATCCCATCGATCGCCGCCGAAAGCTGGGCCATAATCTCCGGCTTTTCCGGATTCCCGAAGTTCAGACAATTCGTGGCGGCGACTGGCGTGGCTCCCGTGCAGGCGACCTTGCGGGCGGCTTCGGCGACGGCATGCATCGCACCGAGTTTGGGATCGAGCCAGCACCAGCGGCCATTTCCGGCGAGGGCCATGGCCAAGCCCCTTTGGGGCTTGGTTGCAGGTTGCAGGTTGTCAGTTGCAGGTTGAGAACGAGGCGCAGCTGTCTTCAACTCGCAACCTGCAACCTGCAACTCGCAACTGTTCTTTATCCGCATTACCCCGGCTTCGCCGCCCGGCCCCTGTACCGTATTCGTCTGCACCATGGAGTCGTACTGGTCGAACACCCAGCGCTTGTCGCAGATGTTCGCGCTGGCGAGCAGCTTCTTCAGGTCGGCCGTGTAGTCGCGCGGCTTCTTCAGTTCTTCGAGCACCCACGCCGGAGGATCGAGCGGCGCGGGGCACTTCCACTCACCCACCGGCCTCTTATAAACCGGAGCGTCGTCCGTCAGCGCCTTGTTCGGAATCTCCGCTACCAATTCGCCGTGGTGCCGCACTCGCATCACATCGTCCGCCGTCACCACCCCCACAATCGACGCGTCCAGCCCCCACTTCGCGAACACCGCCAGCACTTCGCCTTCGCGGCCTTTATCGGCGACCAGCAGCATGCGCTCCTGGCTCTCGCTCAACATAATCTCGTAAGCCGTCATGCCTTCCGCCCGCTGCGGCACATTGTCCAGTTCAATCGATACGCCCAGCTCGCCGCGCGCGCCCATCTCGCAGGTCGAGCACGTCAGCCCCGCCGCGCCCATGTCCTGAATGCCGAGCACCGCGCCGGTTGCCATTGCTTCCAGGCACGCTTCCAGCAGCAGCTTCTCCATAAACGGATCGCCCATCTGCACGTTGGGACGCTTCTGCTCGGAGCCCTCGGTAAATTCTTCGCTGGCCATCGTGGCCCCGTGGATGCCGTCGCGTCCGGTCTTGGCGCCGACGTAGATCACCGGGTTGCCGACGCCCGTCGCCTTGGCGTAGAAGATTTCGTCGATGCGGACGAGGCCCAGCGCAAACGCATTCACCAGCGGGTTGCCGCTGTAGCACGCCTCGAAGCGGGTCTCGCCACCGAGGTTGGGCACGCCAAAGCAGTTGCCGTAGCCGGCGATGCCCGCGACCACGCCGGAGAAGGTCTGGCGGTTGCGCGCAAAATCAGTTGCAGGTTGCAGGTTGTCAGTTGCAGGTTGAGAGGCCTGCGCTTCCGTCTTCAACTCGCAACCTGCAACCTGCAACCTGCAACTGTCTTCAGCCAGAGGCCCGAACCGCAACGAGTCCATCACCGCCAGCGGCCGCGCGTTCATGGTGAAGATGTCGCGCAGGATGCCGCCGACGCCGGTGGCCGCGCCCTGGTACGGCTCGATGTAGCTGGGGTGGTTGTGGCTCTCGATCTTGAAGGCGCAGGCCCAGCCGTCGCCGACGTCGATGATGCCGGCGTTCTCGCCGGGGCCCTGAACCACGCTGCCAGGGCCGGTGGTCCGCGTGCCGCGCGTGGGCAGGCGCTTCAGGTGGACCCGGCTGGATTTATAGCTGCAGTGCTCCGACCACATCACGGAGAAGATGCCAAGCTCGGTCAGGCTCGGCGTCCGCCCCATCAGCTTCTCGATGCGCGCGTACTCGTCCGGCGTGATGCTATGCGTCTTCAGCAGCGCGGGAGTGATGTGCGCTGGCGTGGGTGCTTGGGTTGGATCGGCAGCTTGCGCCGGAGTTGCGAGGTCAGGCTCAGCTCGGGTTGGCATAGCGCGTTAATACGATTGTCGCATGGCGCACCTATTGGCATCGAGGACAAGCATCTAGCGAGCGGCAGCCTTCCCGCGGCGGCGCAGTTGTTTGAACTCGGCCACCATTTCCTCTTCGTCTACATCTCGCAACTCAGCCGCCAGCCGGTCTGCCGCATCCTTCAGGTCGGCAATCTCCGCCGGCCTTACAGACCTGCGAGGCGTGGGAACATAGACGCCGAGGGTTTCGCCGCGGCGCGTCACTGCCACGGGCACATCGGACTCCAGAAAGCTTGATATCTGCTCCCGAAACTCCCGCACACCGACTTTGATCGCAGGCATAGATGCCTCCTTGTGTACACATAAGTGTACACCTGACGCGCGGTTGATTTCAACACGTCGCAAGAGCACCGGCAAACGCCGTTGAAATGCGAGCGGATTCGGGCTATTCTTCGCCCGTGCGTACTCTCGCAATCGCGGCGTTACTTCTTTTTTCTGTTGGATTTGCGGACGGGCAGAAGACGATCCGGCAGGTTGATTTCAAGAACTTCAACTATCCACGCACTGGACCGCTGCTGGCCCACGATCGCCTGATGTGGCTTGATCGTTCCGCGACGAGCCAAATCAGGCTGCACGGCGGCAAGGACTCCACCGGCTTCACCCTCGCATCCGTGAAGTACGCCGACGCGACCGGTGACGCCAAAGAAGAAGCAATCGTCGTTTTGCACTACGACACCGGCGGAACGCAGCAAACCGACTACATCTACATCTACTCGCTGGAATCCGGCCGGCCGAAGCTGCTCGCATACTGCTACACCGGCGACCGCGCGCACTCCGGTCTCTACAAGGTATTCGGTCAATCCGGGAAGCTGGTTGTCGACCTGTTCGACCCCGATAAGGCATCTGGCGATTGCTGCTCCTCCGGTTTCATCCAAACCACATACGAGTGGCGCGGCGGCAGATTCATGCGGGTCGGCCCGCGCCAATTCGGAACGCCGGAGCCGCAGAACTATACGATCTTCGGTCAGCGGATCACAAACACGGCGCCGTAGCAATCGGCCGTTCCAGCGCTTTGCGGTCCCACTTTGCCGCATTGGCCCCCGCCGCATACGTCGTCTCCAGAAAACTCATCACCGCATCCTCCGGAGACGCGCTTGCCCGCGCCTCGTCGTACTTCAGAATGAACTCGCCCAGCGCCGCATCCCAAGCTCCCGGCCGCACCGGCTTTTCCGCCAGCCCCGCCGGCACCGGAGCAGCATAGCAGTAGAAGGCCGCCGCGCCATACCCGCCATTCCCCGGCCACCACCCCGCCGAAATCACCTCATCGCAGTAGGCCTCCTGCTGCATCTTGTCGGGGCGCGGTGGGCCGGCGGCGGGGCGTCCGCTGAAGCGCGTGACCGCCAGGTCAAAGCTGCCCCAGAAGAAATGCACCGGGCTGATTTTGCCCTGGAATCCCGTTGAAAATCGTTTCAGGAGCGCATCCACCCGCATCAGCACCTGGTGGAAGCGGGCAACCGCCGCGGGATCGTACGACGCATGCTGCGTGTCCTGGTCGAAGCGGATGGGTGCGGGGACTTCTACGGGCATGGGCCAAATTTTGGCCTCCACGCCCAACCCGGCCAGCGCCCAGCGGTATTCCCCGTAGAAATCCGCCACGGTGCGCGGCCGCAATTCCACCGCCGCGCGCTTGCCGCTGCCCATCCGCAGTTCCAGCAGGTGCTTGCGGAAGTCGAACTCGATCTCCACCACATCGCCGCGCCACGGCATGGCCGAGGTGGTCAGCCCCCGCGCGCTCACATACAGCGGCACGTTCCACCAGTGGTTCTGCAGCGGCGTCAGCGCCAGCCGCGTCTTGCCGACGATCTGCGACCACATATGCAGCGTGTCGGCGGTCTCTTTCCAGTCGGCCCATTCCAGCTCCGGCCAGCTTGCTGCCATCGGCTCGTCCTCCCACGGTGCAGAAGAGGATAAACCAAATTCCATCCGCGTTTGCGTGCGCAAGGCTACAGATAGCGGTCGGAATGGCTAGTTTCCGGCGCTGGGCGGGGCGGTGGGCCAATCCGGACTGGCCAGTTCCATGGTCCAGATGGGCCCATCCTGGAAGAGCGGGCCTTGTTCGCGCAGGAAGGTGGGAGCGTCCCCACCCAGAATCCAGAGCTGGATATCGGGCAGATGCTTGCCTATCAGGGTCGCCACCACGCCCGTCACTGCTCCCAACTGGATCTGGATTTCGAAGTGCACGGCCTTGCGCGGCGAGCCGTCCAGGGTAAACTCCTGCTCGCCCTGCGGAGAGATTGCCAGCGTGACCAGCCGCGGTTTGGGAGTGGCAACCAGCAGGTGCACCTTCACCTCCGGCGTCTGCGGCGGCAGGTTCTTCGCGACGATCGAAACCAATCCGTTGGCCAGGTCCGGCGGAAGGGCCATCTGGTCAGTCGTGACCTCGTCCTTGCCGTCTTTTCCCCGGGAACGCGAAGTGACTCGTCCGTGAGGAACATCGATCAGCAGGTCCATCGGCTGCGGAAACGTGGGGCCCTGCTGAATGTGGTGATCGGTGATCAGCCGGAAGCTGCCGCGTTCGGAGAACACGGTGGTATCGTCGTCCACCGAGCCATCCCGGAAATGAAACACCAGGTGTGCCGTAACCGTGCTGCCGCGCGCCACCTGCGCCAAGTCTCCGACGGCCACCACCCGTCCATCCTGCGCGCGCAGCGAGAGAAAGCCATGCACCGTTCCCTCCACATGACGCACGGGGATGGGTTGTGCCGCTGCGCCGGGTTGCCAGCAGCAAGCCAGCGCAGCCAGCAACCCCGTACGGAATGCCGACGCGCGTTCCATCCTGCATAAGCGTTTCATCCTGCATACGATGAAAAACCCAGCCCAAAAGTTTGCTGCGAGTGAATCGGTTCAATCGGCGTCAATCGCTGTTAAGCCTTCTCTCGCACCGTCGCGGTAAACTCCGGGAGTACGAGGTCACCCATGCCGCACGCAGCCGAACAGGCAACCACACGCTCCACGCTCGGGTCAGCCGCGGCCATCCCGCCCGGACGGCGCTGGCTGCTGTTCGCGCTGTTCTTCCTGATCTGCTGCGGGCTGGGCTATCCCAGCCTCAATCGCGTGGACTGGCGCCAGGCCGGGGGGTTGGCGGATGTTTCCGCCTACGCGAACCTGGTCGTCTCGCCCCCCACGCCCGCTCTGGACCAGCACATGCAGTTCCGGATTCTGGTGCCCTACCTGGCGCGGCCCATCTATCGCATGGCCAGGGGCCGCATCGGCTCGTGGGATCCCATCATGCTGGGGCTGCTGGTGGTGGACTCGTTCTTCACCGCGTGGACGGCGCTGCTTCTGGTCACGGTGGTCAACCGCCAACTCGGCAGCTATCCCGTCGCGCTCGGCTCGGCGCTGCTGTTCCTGCTGAACTTCGCGGTGCCGAATCTGCGCCTGGCTGGATTTGTCGACGCGGGCGAGGCCTTCTTTCTGATGCTGCTGGTGTGGGCGCTCTTTGCGCAGCGCTACTGGATGCTGCCCATCGCCGGCATCCTGGGCGCTACGGCGAAGGAGTCGTTTGTCCCGTTCCTGATGGTGTTCGCGCTGGCATGGTGGCTCTCGTCGAGAAGGTCGCTGCGCGCTCCACGAGCTGCTGCCGCGTGGATGGCAGCTTCCTGGCTGGCCGCGCTGGCCACGCTCACCGTCGTGCAATTCGAGATCACCCACGTCTTCCGCTCGCCCCTGCGCTTCGGCCTGGAGATGCACGGCAACAGCGCGTACCTGGCGCACTTCCTCAGCTCCTTTCGCGACCGCAACTTCTGGTACATCTTCTGCTGGCTGCTGCCGCTGGGGCTGATCCGCCTGAACCGCCTGCCGCGTAACTGGCGCATGGCGACGGCAGCCACCTGCGTCGCCGCCTTCGCTCTGGACGCCTACTATGGCGGCGAACCGGGAACCATCGGCCGGGCGCTGTTCTCGGTCGCCGGCCCGCTGCTGAGCGCTTCGGTCGCGTTGCTGCTTTTCACTCGCCCGCCTGCAACCCCAACCGCGGCAACACGGTGACGGTAATCGCGCCCAATTGCGTGCTGCACCCGATACCCCGGATGCGTCTTTCTGCAAGCTGCATCGTCTAAATGCCTGTTTGAGAGGATTGCGGTATGCTAATCCGCATCCCGGATGCACGCCCGGTCCTGTTGTCTGTGCTTTTGGTACGACACGAGGTGAAACACCCATGAGTACGTCTTCGCCGTATTCGGCGTATTGCAAGTCAGTTGTTGTTCTTCTCTTCCTCGCCGGCACATTCTTCGCGTTTCCCAGCCTGCACGCCCAAACCGCCGCGCCCGCCGCTAAGGCGCCTTCCTCCTCCCCTGCCTCCGGTTTCTCCATCGAGACTGAGATGCTGACCTACCGCGCGCTGCAGACGAACGGCGAAGCCATCGCCTGCGACGTCGCCGCCTATCTCTACGGCACCAAGCCGGATTTCAAGAGCGTGCCCAGCGGCGCCATCTGCAACGTCGGCGCTTCCGGCGGTCCATCGAGTATCGGCATCGTGGTGCTTCCTTTCGACCGCAACGTCTTCAGCGACTTCCAGATCTGGCGCTCCGACATGCAGACCATGGCCGAGTTTGAAGCCCGCGGCGCCAATGCGTGCTCCGCGGCCGCCGCGGCCCCACCGCCCCCTGAACCCAACCGGCCCGCCGGCGTCTCCGGCCGCGGCCTCACCACCTCGGCCACCACCGCCACCGCCGCTGTCGGAGGCGTGATGGGGGCCTTGACCCCTGCCGGCGCCATGCTCTCCACCGGCCAGGGCATCCTCGGCCTGTTCGCCAAGACCCAGGCCGCGGAACCCGTCGGCGGCACCATTGAAGACCAGGCGTTTATGGACAACGTCAGCCGCGAGCTGCGCGCCGTCAACCTCTCGGTGCTGATGCCCGACGTCTACACCCCCTACGCCCTCACCTCGGTCGATCCCGCGCGATCGCCCTTCGTCGTCGCGCTGGACAAGCTGCTGCACCTGCGCGACTGCCTTGCCAACTCCAAGTCCCCCGAAGATCCAGACATCAAGAACATTGACGATTTCCTCGGGTCCCTCGCCGGCGGTCCGACGGCGGCGGTAGCCACTCCCAGGCCCTCCGGCGGCGTCACCACCACGACAACAACCACCACCGCGCCCGCTCAGCCCGCCAACACCACACCCTCGCGGCTGGAGTCCGCGCTGAACGCCGACGGCCTGGCGCAGCAACTGGGCGCCGATCCGCAAACCGGCAAGATTCCCGCCACCGCGCCGCAGCACCTGCTGATGGTGAAGGCGCTGGAGTCCGGCGGCTCAGTGAACCACAACAGCAACATCTTCGGAACCAAGATGAGCTATAGCGGCGGCTCGGTGGGCACCTACGCCCTCTTCAACCTCAGCGGCCGGCTTGAGTGTTCCGGGAACGTCTACGACTACGCCGGCCCGGTGAACTCAGCCGACTTCCAGAAAAACCTGAACACCTACAAGCCCAACCCCGGCGATGAGGTCATCTTCCAGCGCGGCGCCTGCGCTCCACTGCGCTAGAGCGCCGGATCCAACCAATGTTGCATAACCCGCAGGTGCCTCGCATTCTAATATTGGATGCGAGGCATGCGAGGCATTCGTGGCTTCTAAGGCTGCCGGAAAAGAGCGACTTCGTTAAGGGCACGGATTTATCCGTGCCGTAACAGTCACGGAAAGCGTCGCGGCTTTAGCCGCTGAGGTCACTGTTTGAGGCCCGAGACGATTCTTTCAGCAGTCGCCTCCGGCCCTCGCCCCTACGTCGTCATTCTGGAGCGCAGCTCCAGAATCTCTGTATTTGCCGTCGCCTTTTGGTTTGTCATTCCCGGAGGGAATCTGCCTCCGTCTTTGCCTTCAACTGACAACTGAGAACTGAGAACTCACAACTGACAACTCCTCCATGACCTCCGCCGAATTCACCAAGTCGCTCGCCGCCGCCGCCCCGCCCGCCGAACTATCCGCTGCGCTGAAAGCCCTCTGGTGGGACGCCAAAGGCGACTGGGCGCAAGCCCACGCCCAGGTCGACGAACTGGAAACCCGCGACGCCATGGCCGTCCACGCCTACCTCCATCGCAAAGAAGGCGCGGCCTCCAACGCCGACTACTGGTACGCCCGCTCCACCACCACCCACCGCCGCCCCGCGCTCGCCGCCGAGTACGCCGCCCTCCTCGAAGCGCTGCTGGCGTAAGTCTGCGGGGTTCAAAACATGGGCTCGCCTTCGGGCGGGCAAGTTACCTATAACCCCGGAAATGGAGATGATGGCACGATGGAGATGGCGTATCGCGAGCGGTGGGAGGCGGAGATTGACGAGATGCGGCGGGTGCTCGCCGGCTTGGCGATGCAGGAGGAGTGCAAATGGGGCAAGCCCACTTACACGATGGATGGCAAGAATATCGTCATCCTGCAGGGGTTCAAGGAGTATTTCGCGCTGGGGTTCTTCCAGGGAGCACTGTTGAAAGACGAGAAGAAGCTGCTGGTGCAGTTGGGACAGACGCAGGCGGGGCGCGTGATGAAGTTCACCAGCGTGGCGGAGATTGCCGCGAAGGCGGCGACGATCCGAGCGTATGTGCGCGAAGCAATGGCGGCGGAGAAGGCCGGGCTGCGGATAGAGAAGAAGCCGACTTCGGAGTTTCCGGTTCCGGAGGAATTAAAAGAAAAACTCCGCAAGGATCCGCGGTTCAGGAGAGCGTTTGAGGCGCTGACCCCGGGGCGGCAGCGTGGGTATCTGTATCACTTTGCCGGAGCGAAGCAGGCGGAGACGCGGATGGCGCGGATTGAGAAGGCGATGCCGGCGATTTTTGCGGGGAGAGGTTTCCTGGAGCGGAAGAGTTGAAGGATTCCCCGGACTAGACCCATCCCTCTTTACTCAAAACCCCGGTGGTCTCAACTGGTCGATGCAACACCATCTGATATGAATTCAATTTCTAAAGGTGGTGTTTATGGCACAAGGAAAACGGAACAGGCTTTCCATGGAGCAGCGGATCGACATGTGGCG
>JBELAH010000028.1:0-34699 GCA_049509035.1 Acidobacteriaceae bacterium | reverse complement strand
TCCTCGATATGGCGCCGAGGATGTGGAAGGCCTGGTCGACAAGGACCGCGACACGGAGTGGGCGAAGCAGGAAAAGGACGCGGACGAGAGGATTGTCTCTTCGGCTAAGAGACGCTGAGGGGATTCCGGCTTTCTCAAAGCCCCTGCCGGTTCAGACGGTCGATGCAACACTTGCTTACAGTCTACTTGCCGGCGTCTGGAAGCCCAAGGTCTTTCTGGGACGTTGATTCAAGCGCAGCGCAACCTGGTCGAGCTGCGCTTGGGAGATGGGGGCCAGGTCGGAGCCGGTACCGCACCATGATGGAGCCAATGGAGCTGGGTTTGCGCACTGCGATGCCTCCAGCGTGTCGTTGATCGTACCCGTGGCAATATTGCCGTACTTGTCAATGGTGGCCTGTGCATTGCCGGCCAGCGGATGGGCCACAAAACAGACCGATTCGACGCGTCACCTGGTTGGACCATGATCGCGGCCCGGCCGTGACGGCTCTTCGGGTCGATTAGCAAAAGCTGAGATTCTGACTCTTCGAGCCAGAATGACGAGCAAGAGCAAAGGCAAGAACAGGAGCGAGGGCAAGGGCAAGGGCAAAGGCGGGTCAATGCGTTCCATTGAGCCAAGGAATTACACTGGCAGCGGCCCATGAATCGTTCGAGGAGACAGATTCGCTTGCTCGCGTGTTGGTTGACTGTACTGTCCGGAAGCGGGTGGTTGCTTCTGGCCGCGCCGGCGCAGACGCCAGCCAACCGAGCGCCTGCCGCCGAGCAAGCTCCGCCACCTGATCTGATGAGCGTGAGTGGGCGTCTGAGCATCGAGACGCCAGGTAGCGCCTTCCATCTCGGCGAGGAGAACGCGCTGACGATTTCTCTGAAGGGTCCGCCGCCGGCGCATGTGATCACGACGCAGCGAGAGGCGAGCGCGGACGGGATGTCGCCCTGGATCCAAGGCGGCGATGGGGAAGTGTCGGTGCTGCACCGCGTGGATGGCAGCGCTTACGTCAATGTCGTTCCTCAGCGTTTAGGCAAAATCGAATTCCAACTGATGGTGGTCTTTGCCGATGGAGGGTGGGAGCAGGAGTCGGTCACCGTCCCGGTGATTGCTGTGGGGCCGCCCAAAAAACTCCAGCTTGGTTGGGGTTCGATGTTCCATTCCGCTATCACGATGGACCTGTCGCAGAAGTCGCGGGAAGAGGGAATCGTTATAACGGCGGATTATCCGGGGCTGAAACAGCCGCTGGAAATCCCGTTCAAGGACGCGCGGCTGAACGTGCGGATGGCAAAGGGCGAGCCGCCGATCCGTTTCGACCCAGCCACAGGAAAGATCGACGCGTTGCGCCTGGGCGAGGCCCTGGTCGAAGCCACCTACCGCGGCTCGACGGCGGAAATCTGCATCGTGGTGAGCGAGGACTCGGAGTGGGGCGCCTATCGCTCGAATTGCGACGCGGTGAAACAGGGGAACAAGACCAGGGACGAAATTGTCGAGGCGATGCTGGCGGAGAACCACTCGGAACTGCCGTATGGACCGCAGGATGGCCGCAAGGGGCGCTTCCTGGCGGAGGATCGGGTAGAGATGGTTGCGCCGGCGCATCCGCTGAATGTAGCCGAAGACAATGCGATGGTGATGAAGGTGCACGGATCGACCGTCGCGCGCGTGGAATGCGATTCGGGGAACACCGGCTGCACGCGACGTGAGGGGTACACCAAGCCTCCGCTTCCGTTCACGTTTCAGCAGCAGGCAGATGGGAATGTTCTGGTCCAGATCTTTCCGGGGCAGCCTGGCGCGGCGGAGTTCAACTTCACGATTCTCTTCACGGATGGCGGCGTGGCGCACAAGACGCTTGCCGCCAATGTGGGCTTTGGCACGAAGCTACCGCGGGGAATCAACATGCCATGCGGAAACGATAGCTACGCAAACCCGAATCTGCCGCAACACATGGTAGCTGAAAATCCAGGCTGGCAAGGCTCTACGACAACGGACCTCTGGATCAACGCGTGCTATGACGGGATTGCGGGCTTTGTGGTGTTGCCGCCGAAGGAGTTGACCTATCGGGTGTTGAGCGAGGGCGATAAGCCGGCAATTCGGGTGGATTCCGCGACCGGGCAAGTGACTGCGTTGACGCCGGGGCAGGCGTTGCTGGAACGTGAATTCCACGGACTGAAGAGCGAGACGTGTTTTGTGGTTGCTGCCAGCGGTCCGCCGGACGCGGGCGATCTATCCAACTGCCGCGACCTGCGGGCGAAGTTCGGCGCGCCGCTGCCGGAACCGCCGCCTCCCCCGAAGTTGCCGCAGGTTGTGGGTCAAAACGCAGCCGGCGTGATCAAGGAAATGCAGGGGCGCCAGGCGATTCAGACGGCATTGCTCTCCCCGCAGGTGAAGGACCGGTTCAATGCCGACGCGCGGGTGGAAATTCCTGTGGACGGCGTCTCGCTGCCGCTGGGCGAACCGGCCAAATTGAGCGTTCGGCTGACCGGCCCGGAGGTGCTGCGAACGGTGGTGGTCCAGGAACTGACGGAGTACAACGGCAAGGAAAAGCCATTGACGGTCGAGGATGTGGAGTCGTTCGATGATCTGAAGATCGGCACGATCGAGCGGGCGGCCGATGGGAGCGCGTTTGTCAGAGTGGTAGCGCGGCGGGCGGACACGGCGGAGTTCCGCTTCAGCCTGCTGTTTGCGGATGGCGGCGTGGCCTCGCGGACAATTGAAGTGCCGGTGACGCTGCCGGATGGTAGCCAGGTGCGGCTGACGAACGCGGCTGGCGGCGACCTGATGGACGCTGACATGAGTGTGAGCATCATGCACCTGTTGATGACTGCGCCGGATAATGTGCGATGGCTCTACCCATTTGTCCTGACACAACAGAGCAATTGGCCAATTGCGCTGGGGCCGGGCGACGTGAAGATGAGTGTGCAACAGGCAAGCGATCCGGTGGTCCGGCTGGATACGGCGACTGGAGCGGTCGCGGCATTGCGCCTGGGACATGCGCTGGTGCGGATGGAGTTTGCGGGCGCGGAGTCAGAGACCTGCGTGGTGGTGATGGCAAACGCGACCGAGGGCGATCCCTCGAACTGCGACGAGTTGCGAGGTAAGCGGTGAGCCTTACCCCTAATGCGGCGAGGGGGCGGGCGGGATTATTTGAAGTAGTGGCGCCAGTCGAAGACGACTCGGACGCCGGTGGTGACGATGGTGTGCGCATCGGGGTTGGGTGCGCCGGTGGGTGATATGACTGAAACCGTAGTCGGTGTGTTGAAGCCGACGTAGGGCTGCAGCATCAGGCCGGAACTCTGGTTGACAGAAAAATCGCGGAACAGCCGCCACTCGAGAACGGGAAACTCAACTTGCAGGGAGTTGAGGGTTACCTGGGTCGTGTTATTCGGCGGCACGCCTGGGGTGGGCAGCGGAAATGGGTGATCGTTGCCATCGCGATAGATGCTGATGCCCACCTCACGTCCGAGAACAAACTGGAAACGACCGGCGCGGGTTGCGATCCCGGCCTGCCAGGGGATGAGTCCTCCGTTGGCTGCTCCTACCAACATTTTTTGCAGCTTCACCGGCGAGGTGAAGGCAAGCACGGGCGCCGCGAGCGCGAGGTCGCCGGGGACCAGCCAGAAAGGCATGCGCAGCCTAGCGGTGATGGCGCCGCGGCCGGGAAGCGTGGATGCGCCGACGGCATCGGTGTCGTCCCGAACGCCAGCTTCGACGAAGACCAATCCGTCGCTGGAATCGTCGAGAATACCATCCAGACCTAAACCTGCGCGGGCTGCCAACTCAAAACCAGAGGTGGCACTTGCACCGGCTTCATGGGGGCCAAAGCCATGGGTCGACACTCCCTCCCGGAACCCTCCCGATAAGCCGAAAAAGGCCCCGAGTTCGGTGCGGAAGCGAGGCAACTCGCCTGCGCCTGCGCCCAATGCAGGGACAGGTGTCTGCAGCAGAATGGGTACCAGCTGCTTGATGTCTGCGCGGGTTCCGGCGGCCGCAGGAAACTGCGCTTCTTTACAGACATTGAAAGCTTCCGGCTGCCCGTAGTTTGGGGCATCGGAATCGGTCAGTTCGATCTTGCCGTCGAAGGCATCGATAAGTTGGGCCAGGCTATCGCGAACGGCATTGGCTGCCCGATCGGCGTCAGCCGGCTTCATGAAGGCGTCGCCCTCGCCGACGAAATGCTCGCCGTTCCAGGTGGTTAGCGCAAGGCCGTGCTCACTATAGTAGTCGTGCGTCCCCTTGCGCACGGCGGTTACTCCCCAGTTCCCTGCGATGTGGCCTGCGGCGAAGCTGTCCTCGAGGAAGTGCAAAGCGAAAGCTTCGTCGGCGAGCGCCGCGCGAACGGCGGCCGCGTGGGTTGCGGTGGGCACCAATCCGCGGGAGACGCTACGCGCCCGATCGAGCGCTCGCAGGTGATACCAAACGTAGGTTGCCAAAGCATTGATTTCAGCCGTTGGGCCGAGTGCGAGACGCACATAGGCTTCGGGAGTCATATTAATTTCGGGTCGCGCCAGCAGGAAGTGGGCGTTGTTGGAGCTGGCGCGGGTGACATACTCCGGGTCGGTGCGTTCCAGTGCGAGATCGGAGTTGCGTACGGCGTTGGTCCGGTCGCTGCGTCGCTTAGCGGCGGCGATTTGCGCTTTCAGCCGGGCGGCGACCTGCTCTACGGGTAAGATCCACGGGGCAGTGAGGACGGTGGAGAGCATCTCCTGCGCGGAGCAGGAGTGGTCTCCGGAGATGGCGGCCCAGGCTGCGAAGTCGACACAACCGGTTTGCGCGGGATCGGAGTCCTGGGCGCAGAGGCGCGGTTCGGACCCGGTGCGGGCCTCTGCCCAGAGCGCCTGCAGACGGGCTTGGCGGTCCGGGTCGAGCTTCTGCATGGCCAGGGCGGCAATGTCCCGGTGCTCAGGGAATACCCATGCAGAGGCGGGGAAGACTTGCAGGGAGACCAGCAGGAGGACCAGCGCGGACTTCAGGAGGTTACGCGGGATGAACTGCCGAGCGAGTGACTGAATCAGCCTGCGGGCGGCAGGCTTCGGCTGTCTGGAGTCGCGACCTCTTGCACTTGCCGATCTGATCACGTGGGTTATTCCAAGCGTGTAGTTTATGGCGAGAGGCGATGGGGCGCAAGGGGCGGGACTGGTTGCAGCCCAGCGGTGCGAATGGCCCCCGGGCTTGAGGAGTGGGTGCGGGGGAAGCGGGTTTTCGTGTAAACTAAAGATTCGAATTCTGAACAGGAAAGCACCTATGTCTATTCATCCGATTATGCAGAAACTGGCCGCCAAACTTGAGCGGACCGACCATCCCTCGTTTGGCCCCGGCGACACTGTCCGGGTGCAGGTGAGGATTCGCGAGGGCGAAAAAGAGCGTCTCCAGGCCTTTGAAGGCATGGTGATTGCGACCAACAAAGGGCCGCAGGGCACCTTCACCGTGCGCAAGATGAGCTTTGGGCAAGGGGTGGAGCGGATCTTCCCGTACAACTCCAAGGTGGTGGACAAGATTGAGAAGCTGCGGTCGTACGAAGTGCGGCGGTCGAAGCTCTTCTACCTGCGCGGACTGCGCGGCAAGGCGGCGCGGCTGCACGAAGTGGCTCGGCCCTCGTAAGAGCGAATTTCCAATTAAGTCAGAAGGCCGCGATGATCTCTGATCGCGGCCTTTGTGCGCATGGCTCACAGCCGAGACACTCGCTTCGCCGAAGGGCCAATCATAAGGCCAAGCGAAAGGATGATTCATGAGCTGTAAGCCGATCAGCTATAAGCTATCAGCTGGTCCAAGGCGATGGATAAAGCATCCCTGGTCTTGCATTACTGGGTTGATGGCGCGGGCGGAGTTGCCGGGGCTGACGCAGCGGTGGAAGCTGCCGGCTTGATGGGAACGCACGGCGGAGCGACCGCGATTTGCCCAGGCAACACGGGCGGGCCGGCCGGGCGCATCATGCCAGCTGGACACGGCGCGAGCAATAATGTGGGCCGGACATCGACAGGCAGCGGCGGAGCCACCACCGGGCCCTTGGCCATGACGCTTTCCTTCGAACCGGGCCAGGCGTAGGGCGCCCTGGTGGCGCTGCCGTAGCCAAATACCGGGAACTTGGAGGGTAGAAGGAAGCTGCGATCGACCGCGACCCAGGCCGACTGCGGCTTCTTGCCGAGCAGCCGCTTCTCCGACGCGAGCTCGATGGGATGGCCGTCGACGGTGATTCTGAGGGCCTTGTCGTTGAACGCGCCGAGCTGCTCCTTGGCCCCCGGGAACTGGTTCTGCGAGACGATGGTGATGCCGATTCCCGGGGCGTAGATGTACATGAATTTCAGGTCGGCGATGTCGTAGTTCAAGCGCGCCTTGCCGGTCCAACCGTCGACGGTGAGGGTGCCCGCGCTGATGGAAACCGGCGTCATTTTGGGCGGCTTAACCTTCTTTACGAGGATCTTCTTGCCCTTGTCGTCGTAGCCGAGGTTGGTGGCGGTTTGAAAGACCGGCTTATTGTTGGCGTCGAAGACGGGGTGGCCCTTCTTGTCGCGGACCTGCTTAACCGGCGGATTGAACATCAGGTTGCCATCGGGATCGACGCGCTGCTTGCCCTCGCCATCGAGCATGGGAGTGGGGGGCAAAACAACAATCGTGTTCGGACCGGTGTAGATGTTTTTGGCGGGCTTGACCTTCTTGCTTTTGGCCGGCGCGGCGGGCCTGGTGGCCGCGGGAGGGGTGGCGGGAGGGGCTGCCGACGGGGTTGGAGCCGAGGTCTGAGGCGGGGTTGAGGTCTGCGATGCGGCCGCGTAGCAGGCGGCGCTTCCGATGATTGCAAGAGCTAGAAATGTGGCGAAGGTGGTGCGCACGTTCATGGAAAAGCCCCCGAACCGGCTCGGCAAGTTGGGCGCGAGTACCCCGCCCAAGCCCACACCTTGCGACCAGCCGCAGCTAACGGAGCCTGGCTGGCGGCGTCGAAAAGCCTGTTCTTCCCCCGAGAATACATCCTGTCCGCACGTGTCCATAGGAAATTAACAGCAACGAAAGTTGTAAACTCGTACCCGATATGGGGAGTCTTCGCACTGCGCATGCCGTCTCCGCCGCTACTGCGAAGCAACGCATGCTGAAGCTGCTGGTTTGCAGCGATGCGCCCGAGCAGGCGCTGCGCTACCACGGCTTTCGCGCGATTGCAGGAGTGGACGAGGTGGGACGCGGCGCGCTGTTTGGGCCGGTAGTGGCGGCTGCGGTGATCCTGCCGGAACGGCTGGGCGGGCTGGCACGCGCGGGGCTGAAGGACTCGAAACAACTGACGCGGGAGCAGCGCGAGAAGCTGGACCGGCGCATTCGCAAATGCGCGCTGGCGTTCTCGGTGGCCGAGGTGGACGCGGAGACGATCGACCGCGTTAATATCTACCAGGCCACGCGGATCGCTATGCTGGCTGCGGTCGAGGGGCTTGCGATCATGCCCGACCACCTGCTGATCGATGCGATGCGGCTGGATCATCCGTGCCCGCAGACCAGGCTGTTCTATGGGGACGCGCTCTCGCTGTCGATTGCCGCAGCGTCGGTGGTAGCGAAGGTGCATCGTGACCGGCTGATGCGAGAGATGGACGTGGTGCATCCGGGGTATGGGCTGGCCGCGCATAAAGGATATGGGACGCCGGAGCACCGGCGGCAACTGCGCGAGCTGGGGCCGTGCGCGCTGCATCGGCGGACGTTTGCGCCGGTGCGGGCACTGATTAGCGGCGATGCGGAAGCTACGGGATTGCTGTTCGACGATTTGCTGCAGGGCGACCCTGTGCTGGACGATCTGCTGCTGGAGGACGGCGAACTGGAAGGTGGCGGCGATTGAGAACGGCGTGCGCAGAGGCAGATTGCCGGCTGCGTTACTCTTGAATTGGCTATGAGCGAAAAATCCAATCGAAAACTGCTTTGTGTCACGGCGCATCCCGACGATGAATGCTTTGGCTTTGGAGGCGCGCTGATGCTGGCCGCGGAAGCGGGGGTCGAGACATCGGTGATCTGCTTTACCGATGGCCAGGCGGCAACCAACCGCGTTGGTGCGGTCTCCAACGAGCACCTGGGCGAGCTGCGGCGGGCCGAGTTTGCTGCGTCGTGCAAGGTGCTCGACGTGGCCCACGCCGAGATCCTCGACTACCAGGACGGGCAGCTTGAGTTCGCTGACTTCTCCGACACTGCGGCCAAGTTGGTGGAACGCATGCGCGCGTACAAGCCCGACGTGGTGCTGACCTTTGGCGGCGACGGGGCCATGAATACGCATGCCGACCACACCATGGTCTCCTGCTTTACGACAGCGGCCTTTCATTGGGCCGCATCGCCGAAGCGCTTCCCTGCCCTGGGTCCGGTGCATACGGCGCAGCGGCTGTTCTACAACACCACCCACTTCTTCTTTCCGGGACGGCCGTCGCCGCTGCCCGCGCCGTGGACGGTGACGCTGGACGTTAGCAGCGTGCTGCCGCGCAAGTTCGAGGCCTTCCGGGCACATACGTCGCAGTTGCCGCTGCTGGAGAAGTTTCAGGGCTACTTCGAGCAGCATGTCGGGCAGGAAGTTTATACGCTGATGGCGACGCCCAAGCCGCAGGCGGCGGTGCAGATGACGGATTTGTTCGAGGGGCTGTGAGGGTGCGGCGTAAGCCCAGAGGGACGGGCAGTGTCCGATGAGTTTGTTTTGGCTCTCAGATTGTCTTGGATCGTCCCCGAAAGAGCATACTCCAGGGGCGAAAGCCCTGGTCTTCTCTGTCCCCGAGATGCCAAGCCTGAAGGCTTGGCCTACCTAGAAGCAAAAGCAAATACTGAGATTCTGACTCTTCGAGCCAGAATGACGCTTCAGGAGGGATGAAGTCCGGGGCCTATCTCAGAAGCGGCTACCTCAGCAGCCTCTTTAGCCAGAAGCGGCGGAGGACTTTCCCAATTTGGCTGGGCGGAGCTAAAATGTGACCCCGGTAGCGAGGGGTGGTTGGTTGCGCGCTGCCGGCGGGTCATCGGGGCCAGCATTTTTTTCTGAAGTACTAGCAGGTTTTTCTGAAGTACGAACAGGAATCCCTGTGCGTTGGCATTTACGCGAGCAAGTCGGAACCTTATTCCGAGCAAGTCAGAACCTTATTCAAGGAGTATTCCTATGGCTATGACAGAAATGCACTCTCAGCTCAAATCCATCGACTTCAGCAAGCCCAACGAAGTACGTGAATTCCCGAAGGGAAAGGTCGAACTGATCACCATCAACGGCGTGACCTTTGGCCGCGTCAAATTTGAACCCGGCTGGCGCTGGAGCACGCACGTACGGCCCATCGCCGGCACCAGCAGTTGCCAGGCGGCACACCTGGGCGTTCAGTTGTCCGGCGTCATGCACATCAAGATGGATGACGGCACGGAGATGGACCTGAGGCCGGGCACGGTCGTGAACATCCCACCCGGACACGATGGCTGGGTGGTGGGCAACGAGCCCGTGGTGTTCATCGACATCACGGGAATGGAGAACTACGCGAAGCAGAGCAAGGCCGCGTAGGCGGATTGCACGCTCGGGGCGGGTTGGGGGAAGATCCAGCCCGCCCTCTGTCAGCGCACCTGAAACTCCGGCGAACCCATGACGAGGGCGGTGAGCAGGTTGAGCAGGTCGGCGGGGGCGGTGCCCTGCGCGCTGGCGTCCGCGAGCTGCTGGTGGATCTGCTGGTTGGTTTTGGTGGAGACCTCGCCGCCGATCAACGTCGATTCGAGGACTTTGAGGGCAATCTCTGCTCCCGCCGGTATGGCTGGCTCAGTGGAGGGAGCTGTCTCCGATAGCGTGGCCTCGGTGTAGGCGGGACGTCCGGAGTGCGGGTCGGTTGTGCCGGCGATTTGCGCGGGCAGGGATTGCTCGCCCATGAGGCCGAGGGCGACGATCTTTGGCGCGTCAAATTTCTGTCCCGCGAACTTGCCGCTGGTCAACTGGTCCGCGAAGTTGAGGCGGTCGACGAGCGCGCTGGTATTCATCCAGTGGTTCGCGGTGATGTAGTAGCCGGTTGGCGGCAGCGCGTAGTAGAGCGGCATGCCCATGGTGCGCATGGTGTTGACCAGCGCGCCGGGATTGGATGGATCGGTGAGGGTGGTGCGGTAGGCCGAAGCGAGAAACTCCATCGGCGTTTTGACTTTGTTGCGGAAGTATTTCTTTGAGTTGAACTCCGGGCTGGCGACGAGGGTGCGCAGGACGGCCTTGATGTCGCCATCGGAGGCGAGGAATGTTCTCGCCATGCGGTCCACCAGCGCGGGCGGAGGATCGTCGGCGACGAAGCGCTGCGCAATTTTCCAACTAATGAAGTGCGCGGTCTGCGGGCTGTGGGCGAGCAGGTTGAGAGCTTCGAGGCCTTCCTTCATGCCTTCGTTGCCGGGCGCGCTCGCCAAGGCTGCGGCCTTCTGCTCGGCGCCGCCGCCCATCATCATCTCGTCCATGGAATCGTTCATGGCGGGGGCGGCCCTGGCGGCCACGGCGGCGTCGATTGCCAGCGTTCCCTGAATCACGAACGGCGGGCCGGCGCCGATGCTGTGGCCGAGCCAGACCTTGGTTCCAGGCTCATGGCGCCTTGGGTCGAAGATAAATCCGCCAGCCTGGCCGGGATTGTTGACGGTCCAGCCGGTGAGGATTGCGGCCAGGTTGGTGACGTCGGCCTGGGTGTAGCCGCCGTTTACGCCGACGGTGTGCAGCTCCATAATTTCGCGCCCGTAGTTTTCGTTCAGGCCACGGTTGCCGGGTTTGGAGCGCGGGTTGGCGGGATTGACGCCGTTGGCGATGGAGTCCGGCCCGATGCTGAGCCAGTTGTCGAGGTACACCATCATCGCGGGGCTCTGCGCGGTGGCCAGCAGCAGGTCGCCGAACTTGCCCAGCGCATTCCTGCGGATGACGTCGCGCTCGTAGCTGGTGGTGTACCACTGGTCGGAGTCCTTGGCGATGTAGATGTTGAAGTGATTGAACCAGAAGTCGGTCATCACTTCCTGCAACTGGCGCTCGCTGAGGATTGCACGCACCATCTTGGCCTGCGCCAACTCCTGACCGATCTGGTATTGCGCGCCCACGCCCGCGGCCATGCCAAGGAAGATTTCGCGCTCGCGCGGGGTGAAGTCTGCGAGGAGTTGGTTGCGCTGATCGCCGGCGAGGTAGCTGGTGAAGGCGATGCGGTCTTCCACCGGCATCTGGATGAGCGCGGCCATGCGCTGATTTTTCGGCAGCGCAAACAGGTCGCCGGCGATGCGTGCGGCGGCGAATTGACCACCCTGGCGCTCGGCAGCCTTCTCCGCGTCGGACGGCTCCGGAAGATTGCCGGCAGCATCGGGCTTGCGGGCCGCTGCTTCACGGCGCAGCTTGGCGATTTGGACTTCATACATTGCGGCGAGCAGCGGGTCGGTCAACATCGGCTTCTTGCCGTCGGCTACTTGCTGGATTGTGCCCCGGTCCGGAAACACCGTGAGGGCCTGCTCAGGCGTCATATTGAGCGTGGGGAAATCGGCGAGGCGACGATCCAGCGCGGGGTCCTTGATGGCGTCGGGATTGAGTTGCTGCTCAAACCACTTGTCGACGCCAATGGCGAGGACGTGGTCGACATCGCCGGGTCGCGGGCCGAAGGTGAATCGGTCGAGAATTTGCTGCGCTCGTTCGCGGTCGGTGAGCGGGAGCAGCGGCTCCGGCTTGGCGGCGGGCTGAGGTTTGGCGGCGAAAGGCTTGTTTGCGGGGGTTTTAGCGGGCTTCTGGCGGACGATGGGCGCGGGCGTGCCGCTTTGCTCCGGCGGGCTCTGCCCAGGCAGCGGAGTTGTTGCGATGCAGATGAGGGTGAGGGCAACGAGGGGGATTACGCGCATAGCGGAGCCTCTCCCCTAGCTTAGACCAAGGATTGGGAGACAAAGTTGTGCGGGCTGATGCGGGTTGGCGTCCTAGGAATGACGAACAAAAGCGAACAGAAGCAAATGCAAAGTGCGGGTGGTGTTAGTCAGTGACGGGAAGAGGTCTGGCGGGGGTGCGGGAACGTTTGAGGATAGTCCAGGCTATGCGGGCGAGCAGGAGAGCGGCCAGCACCAGCGTAAACGGCATGGGGGCGCGCACGCCTTTTTTCACCAGCCACCAGTAGTGCACTACGCCTGCGATTGCCGCCACATAGACGGCCCAATGCACGCGCCGCCAGGTGGCGCCGCCCATTCGGCGCATGATGAATGCGGGCGAGGTTACTGCGAGAACGAATAGGAGAAACCATGCGAACAGGCCAACCTGGATGAAGCGCCGCTTCTTCAAGTCGTCGAGGATGGTGGGCCAGACGGTTTTCCACTCGTCGACCACCACGCCGGGATGGCCTGCGCGCAACCCGGTAATGACCGTCGGCAGATCGTAGCCGGAGAAGAGAAATAGGTAGGTCGACAGGTGCAGCGTGGCGTAGAAAAACGCGTAGAGCCCGAGCAGGCGACGGAAGCGGATAAGGTTCGCCAGCTTTGGGTGCAGCCGCCGCAGAGGCGTGACGGCCAGCGACGCCAGCAGCAGAAACAGCGTCCAGTAGCCGGTGGCGTGAGTGATGTAGTTTACCGGGTCGGCCATGAGCGCCAGCGCGCCGGACTGATACATCTGGAGCAGCCTGAGCAAGGGCAGCAGGCATGCGAGGTGGACCAGCGCCTTGACATACGGGATGAGCCGATTCGGCATAGTCTGCCTAGTTTAACGCGATAACCGGGTTCGCGGATTCTGCCGCTCCGAGGCCGGCTTCGCTGCCGTATCGGATTCGGCACCTGACCCAACGGTGGGATACAAATCAAGTCATTCCACGACGATACTGGTTTTAGTAAACTCTTGGCCCCTTTCTGATGTCCTTAGGCAGAACATTTCTCCCGCCGGAACCTGACGAAGACATTGAGCAGTGTCTTGAGCAGCCGTGGTATCGCATCCATTTTCCGGCCAGAGTGGAACGCAAGTTCGAGTTGGGCACGTCGAAGATCCACCGGGCTCAGCTCAGCGTCGGATTGCTGCTATTCGCCGCGGCCCACCTCGCGCTGCTGCTGGCAGATTCCCAGGCGGGCCGCCTGGAGTTACAGAACGGACTGAAGGCCCGCGTTGCCGTCGTGCTTCCGGTATGCCTGCTGGGGGTTGCGCTGCTCCGCTTCGACCTTCCCGGCTGGGCCCGAGGCTTGGTCGCCGGCATTCCCGTAGTGGTTGCTATGCTCGCCGATTCGTGGATGGCGTTGCACGTCTCCCCACGCTTCATCGACATTTACTTTGTAGCCCTGCTGCTGGAAACCTTCGCCAGCAACCTGATTCTGCCGCTGCGGGTGCAGCACGCCGCGCTGGTTACAGCCGCGTGCATCGCCATCTATCTGGGCGTTCTCTTCGGCATCCTTGGCTATGTTCCGCCGCTCCAGAGCCGCAACATGGACGCCTGTCTGAGTATTCTTGCGCTGGTTTCCTTCAGCGTGCGGTGGAACAACGAGCTGCGCGACCGGCGGACCTTCCTGCTGACCGCGCGCGACCGCGTGCACACGCAGCAACTGGCCTGGGCGAACCGCCAGTTGAAGGAGCTTTCCTATACGGACTCGCTCACGGGAATTCCCAACCGCCGCTACTTTAACGAAGTGCTTCAGCGCTCGTGGAACGCGGCTGTCGCTGCGGGGGATTCGCTTGGGGTGCTGATGATCGACGTCGACCGCTTCAAGCGCTACAACGACACCCTGGGCCATGGGGCCGGCGACAAGTGCCTTTGCCGGATTGCGCGCGCCCTCCAATTCAGCGTCCGGGTGGAGATGGATTCGGTGGCCCGCTGGGGCGGCGAGGAGTTCGTCGCCATCCTGCCCAAAGCCTCGCTGGAGGACACTGCCCGGGTGGGCGAGCGGGTCCGCCAAGCGGTGGAAGAACTGCAGATTGCGCATCCCACCAATCCCGAGGGCGCATTCGTGACCGTGAGCGTCGGCATCGTCTGCTGCGGCCACCCCAGCGTAACCATGGCCCCCGATGTTCTGCTGCGGGCCGCGGACCGGGCGCTCTACCTGGCGAAGTCACAGGGCCGCAACCGCGTCGCCGAGGGCACGGTCGGAGCCGCGATCGCAGTAATGGAGCATGAGGGGGAACTGGTTTCGCCGTCTTAAAGGCCCTTTGCATATTCCGCATAGCTTGATGCGGGTTGCGGCGCTTCTAGTAGTACTTTCTCAGATCCATGCCGGCGTACAGGCTCGCCACCTGATCGCCGTAGCCGTTGAACATCTGGGTGGGAATGGTGCGGGGAAACGCGCTCGAATCGATGCGGCGCTCGTGCGCCTGCGACCAGCGCGGATGATCGACATTCGGGTTCACGTTGGAGTAGAAGCCGTACTCGCTGGACGATATATCGTTCCAGAGGGTGTGCGGCTGCTTGTCGGTGAAGTTGATCTTCACAATTGACTTGGCGTTTTTGAAGCCGTACTTCCAGGGGCTGACCACGCGGATGGGCGCGCCATTCTGGTTGGGCAGCGGCTCGCCATAGCAGCCGAAGGTGAGCAGGCAGAGGGGGTTCATGGCCTCGTCCATGCGCAGGCCTTCGGAGTAGGGCCAGTCGTAGCCGCCGGGCTTGTCGGGCATATCGCTCGACTTATCGTCGGAGAGGAACTGGACGAATTTCGCGCTGGGAAGCGGCTCCGCCCAGGCGATGAACTCGCTGAGCGAGTAGCCGTCCCAGGGGATGACCATCGACCACGCTTCCACGCAGCGATGCCGGTAGACGCGGCTCTCGATGGGGCGATAGCGCATGATGGAGTCGATGTCGGCGGTCTTCTTCTGCTTGACCAGGCCGGTGATCTCGACCGTCCAGGGACGCGTGTGCAAGGTGTGCGCGTTGTGGGCCGGGTCGGACTTGTCGGTGCCGAACTCGTAAAAATTGTTGTAGGTGGTCGCCTTGGCGAACGGCGTCTGCGCGTCGGGCACAGTGTACTTCGACGGCACCGTCGCCAGCTTCTGGTCGGCGTGGACCGCGCCGGGATGAAACAGCCCTGGCACCTGGTCCAGCAAGATCGCTCCCGTACCCAGGGCCGCCGCACCGTAGATAAATGTGCGGCGATTGAAGAAGGTCGCCTTCGGAGTGATCTCCGATGAGGCGATATTGTGGCCGAGCTTCCTGTCGTTCCTGATCAGCATGTCGCTCCCCTCCTGGCTCCGGCCGTTTACGCCGGAACAGCAACTGCCTGGCCCCAGTTCTTAGACTATCTAAATACGCGGATGGGAGCATCCTGGATTGGCAGCCTGGCGGCCCAGTTTGAGATATGGGACAAATGGGGCTGCCTATAACGCCGTATTTCGGGAGCTTCGTTGCCCAATTTGGGCTTAGCCCCGTGAACGGCAAGGTTCTGCTTGACAGTTGTTGAAGATCACGATATGACTATAGTCATATATGACCACAGTCGCTTCTCGACGCGAAAGAAAGAAGATCGCCGCGCGGTCTCAGATTCTATCCGTGGCGATTGAACTCTTTTCGCGCCGCGGCCTCGACGCCGTAACCGTCGACGAGATAGCGGCGGTGGCCGATGTCGGCAAGGGGACTGTTTACAACTACTTCACCACCAAAGAGGACATTGTGGTGGCGTTCATGGCCGATCTGGAGGCGCGCATGGCACCGAGGATCGCCCGCTTCAGGCCGGGAGATCGGCCGGCGGATCGCGCCCTCGCCGACTACATTCTTCTTCATTTCCGGCTGAAGGAGCCCTATCACGCCTTTGTGCGCGTGTTTCTGGCACAGATGTTTATGGATACCGCGCGCTTCCTTCCGTACATGGTGGAGATGCAGAGGTACATCGATCCTCCACTGCATTCGCTGTTTGCCACACTCGAAGAGCGCGGGAAACTGCGGTCCGGCATTGATCTTTCGCAACTCATCATGAGCTTCAAGACGATGCATTTGGGCCTGACGGCGCTTTGGGCGGTTGAGGGCCCGCCGTTCAAGCAAACCACCCAAGTGGTTCGGCAGCAAATGCAGTTCTTTACCCAAGGCATCCTGAGGTAGACACAATGAAATCCGCGTTCGCAGTTCTTCTTGCCTCCACGCTTGTCTCCGCGCAAGTGCCCGCACCGGACAGCGGTCCTCTGGCGCGCCACTATCGCGACGGAGAAACACTGACCTACCACATGACCGCCATCAATGAAGACTGGCACTACACCGCTGACGTCTCCGGCAAAGTGAACAAGACAGCCAGCGGTAGTTACATCGAGGATTTTCGCTGGACCGGCATGACGTCCAACGGAAAGCCCGTCGCGCTGGCGCCGGCGATGGCCGAATTTCGCCAGCCCCTTTCGCTTGATCCCAACTGGATGCCTTCCATGCCCGATCTGAGCAGAGTGGACCCGAGCATGATTGGGCCAATTACGGACCTGATGACCTTTTACGTAGACCTGTGGCTGGTGAATAGAACCGGGGCCTTGCAGCACCCTGGAGATCACTTCTACATGCCTAATCCGCAGGTCAGTTCATGGGCCGACGGCACGCATGTTCTGGTCGGAAAGGACCACATCGACTTCGACCTGAATCTTCAGTCGATCGACCCGGTGAAGCAGACTGCTGTGGTTGTGGTCCACCATCTGCCGCCATCCCACCCCAATCTGCAACTTCCAGCGGAGTGGATGCAGGCCCCGGTGGCGGACACGGCGAACAACTGGGTCGAGGTAACGAAGACGAAAGACGGAAAGTACGAGGCGGGAGTTGGCAAGGAGACATTTGACGTCACAATCACCCTGAGCACGGCGGACGGCAGAATAATCTCGGCAAGCATGGACAACCCCGTGGTGATGAGCGGCCGCCTGTGCGATGACGCAGCGCTGGCCAGGTGTGGAGTTGCGCAGCCGCACACGATCCACCGGCATATTGAGATCACGCTCGAGCATTGACATGGCCGGGACGAATATCTTCCACTGCCGGCAGCGTTAGCCGGAGGGGCCGGGGCTGATTCCTGCACGGGCCCGTTGTGCCCACTCCCGCACCAGGTAAATCGCTGTTCCAGCCGCGAGTACTGCTCCCGCGCCGAGGATTTCGCGCTGGAAGTTTCTGCGCTCGATGAGGATGTAGACGAAGCCGCAAATCGCCAGCAGCGGCGGCAGTGGATAGAGCCAGATGCGGAAGGGGCGTTTGAGGTTGGGTTGCGAGCGGCGCAGATAGATGACGCCGGCATGCTGCATGAGAAACTGCAGCAGGATGCGCAGCACCACCAGCGCGGCAATGACGTCTGCCAGCGAGAAGAAGCAGAAGCAGATGGCCGCCGCGCCCAGCGCCAGCAGCGAGACGTTGGGAAAGCCCTTGGGATGGAGCCGGCCGAAGATGCGGAAGTAGTTGCCGTCGCGCGCGGCCGCATAGGGTATGCGCGAGTAGCCGAGCAGCAGCGAGAACACGCCGGAGAATGCCGTCGTCATTACCAGCGCGGCGGCCACTTTGCCCAGGATCGGGCCGAGGTGCGGTCCGTATGCGGTCTGCATGAACGTGGAGATCACGGCGCGGCGCGCGGCCTCATTTTGCGCTCCCACCAGCGACTGCCACGGCAGCACGGCCAGCACGGCGATGTTCATGGCCAGGTAGATGGCCGCGACCAGCGCAATGGAGATGAGGATGGCGCGAGGCACCGTGCGGGCCGCGTCCTTGACCTCGGCGCCGAGAAACGTGATGTTGTAGTAGCCCCAGTAGTCGTAGGTCGCGAACATCATGGCCGAACCCAGGCCGAGGAAGAACGCCGGGGTGAGGCGAAACGCGCCCGGCGGGAAGGCAAAGGCCTGGCTGAGATGTCCGCGCACGACGCCGGTGAGAACGATCCACGTCATGAGCGCCATTACCGAGCACCACATGGCGGCAGTGGCAAAGCGCAGGTCGGTGAGCCCTCGGTAGAGCAGAAACACCACCAGCAGCAACGCGGCAATGGCCAGCCCGGTCTCCGGCCCGACGGCAATGCCGGCGCTGAATCCGCCTGCATGCAGCGTGCGCGCGGCGGTGTGGCCGGCGAGCGACGGGAAGACGTAGGTCGCGTACTGGCTTAGGCCAATGCATCCCGATGCGGCCGACAGCGGTGCCGAGAAGCTAAGTTGAAACACGTAGAGGAAGGCCAGAAAACGCCCGGCCTGGCCCTTGCCGCCGGGGCCTGCATAGATGCTGCGCAGGAAGGCATACGAGCCGCCGGCCTGGGGCATGGCCGCGCCCAACTCCGCCCACACCAGGCCATCGCAGAGCGCGAGCCCGGCGCCGAGAATCCAGCCAAGCATTGCCTGCGGCCCGCCCATGGCAGCGAGGATGAGCGGGAGGGTGATGAACGGGCCGACGCCGATCATGTCGAGCATGTTGAGCGCGACGGCGCCGGGAAGGGTCAGGCTGCGGTGGAGGCGTGGCTCGCCCGGCATTTCGGGCGTATCGGGCGTATCGATAGATGGCTTCGGCGTTTCGATGCTTCGAGTCTAGACCATCCTCGCGCGCGGCTACGGCGTCTCCCAGTCGTCGGTGGCCGCGGCGGGCTTGCCGGACGTGTAGGTGACCTCGATTGACTGATACTCGATGGTGATTTTCTGGAGGTTTCTGGTCTGGTCGATCTCGTCGACCTGGACGTTCTTAAGCAGCAGGGTCTGCGCGGTCTTTGATGTTGTAGACGCAGCCATGCCCGAGGCCGAACCTCTGGCTGAATTCCCCTTCACCTTGGAGTTGGAGGTCGCACCGGTCGCGGCCACGGCTGTTTGAAAGGCGATGGTGACCTCAGGCAGAACCTGGTTGGTCGCCGCCGCCTGTTCCAACTGCGCGGAGGTGGTGTCGTAATACTTGGTTACGATGAGCGTGTCTGCCCCGGGCGTCGAACGCTTGCCGGTGGCCATGCCCGACGCGGCATCGGTGCCGGGACGAGTCACGCTAAGCAGTTCGATGACGGTGGCCGGGCTGCCGCCTTTCTGCACCTTGCTGCCCTTGACGTTGCCTTGCTGCGGCTCGCCAATGGTCATCCTAGCGGCGGTAGCGGCCGTCGCCTGAGCAGCGGACAGCAGCGCCACAACGCCCAGCAAGAACAAGCGTACTGCCAGACCAAAACGCATCATATTACCTCCGCTGATTCCGCAAATTGGAGCTATGGATGGATTCCGCCTTGACGCGTTTCTATCACGCCGCTGAGCCGACCGGCAATGGTCCGCGCCCTACTTCGGAACGCTCCAGTCATCCATCGCCGTCTTGCCTCCATCCGTCCACGTCACTTCACTGGTCTCGTAGTTCAGCGTGATCTGCTCGGCGTTCCCGACCTTCTTGATGCTCGCAATCGTAGCGTTTGTGAGCACAATCTTCTGTGCCATCTTTCCCGCGCCCGCGCCGCTTCCCTGGAATGTAATCGCCACCTGCTTGAGCACCTGGTGCGAAGTCGCGGCCTTAAAGAGGCTCGGAGAGGCCGAATCAACCTCCTTGGTGATCGTAATCGGGTTGTGCTGGCGCTTCCCGACCGACATTCCGGAGTTGGCATCCATCTGGTGCACCACACTGGTTACATGAATCGCCCCTGCGGCGGCTTCGCCCTTGATGCCATCAATGGTTAGGAACATATCCACCTGCGCTGCCACCGCGTTGACCGCCGGCAGCAACATGCTGGCTGCACCGCACCACACCATCAACCGTCTTGTGAGACCAATTCGCATCGCAATCCTCCTCTTCCTTCATTGGGATAAAAACCCACGAACCGGGCCCGGACTTCGCATGTTTCTATCACGCGGAGGAAACCCCCGGCAATGCCGGAGCCGCGCTATGGGAACCAATCGGGTTACCCGGCTCCGGCTGCCGGGGGCCGCATGACAGAAAAGGCCCGCTTGAGCGACACTGTGATGGACAAAGAACTGGAGTGAACCCGATGATATCCGGAGCCCGCGAAAAAGAATTGATCGAGGCAGCCGATCTGCTGCTGGATGCACGCCGCACGCATAAGCTGCTCGCCGAGTTGCCGCCCGCGCTGGTGCCCACCACGCTGGAAGAAGTGGCGCGGGTGCATGACGAAATGGCCCTGGCCTACGAGGAGATTGGCGGCTGGAAAATCGGGGCCGGCTCGCTGGAAGCGACGCCGTTTTTCGCGCCGATGCCGCGCGCGTGGATGGCCGCGAGCGGTGCGATCCTGAGCGGTCCCACCTACCGCTATCGCGTGCTGGAGGCCGAGATCTCCTTCCTGGTTGGCGAAGACCTGCCACCGCGCGCAAAGCCGTATACGCGCGACGAGGTGATTGCGGCGATGGCGAGCTGCCATCCGGCGATTGAGGAGTTGGAGTCCGGACTGATCGATCCCAAGGCGGAGAACAACTACTTCTCGGCGCTTGCAGACTTGCAGATAAACGGCGGCTTTATCCACGGCCCGGCGTGCGTGGACTGGAAGAGCATCAATTTTGCAACTGAAACAGTTACACTCTCCATCGACGGCGCAGTGCAGGTGGAGCGCACCGGCTCCAACACCTCCGGTGACCTGCTGCGGCTGCTGCCGTACCTTGCGAATGAGGGCGCGGCGCGCACCGGCGGGCTGAAAGCAGGCCAGTGGATCACCACCGGGAGTTGGACCGGCAACACGCCCGCGGGAGCTGGCAAGCAGGTCGACGTCAAATTCGCGCACGCCGGCCACGTTAGCCTGCGCTTCGCCTAGGTTGCCGCGATGAAGGGCAAGACGACGCGGCGGACTTTCTTGAAGATGAGTGCGGCGGCTTCGTCGCTGGGCGCGGCGAAGCTTGCCCACGCAGCGCCTCCGGCCAAGCGCATCGCCATTGTTAGCGACGACGATTCGCCACTGGTCAACAACGATGCCGTGCGCTGGGCCACGCAGAAGCTGCGTGACGCCATCACACCGCAGTCGCTCGCCAAGCCAGCCGGAGGCGACTTCCACATTCTGATCGCGCCGGTCACCAGCCCGCTGGCGAAGTCTTTCCCCGGCCGACCCGCTCTCACGCAACCGGAAGCCACGGCCCTCGTTCCCGGCCCGCACGGGATCACGCTGCTCGCCACCGGCAGCGATATCCGCGGCATCACCTACGCTGTCCTCGAACTCACCGACCGCATCAACTCCAGCGATCTGCCCATGCTCGAGTTGCAACTCGCGGCGCCGCTTGTCGAGACCACGCCGAATAAAGTCCGCAGCGTGGCGCGGGCCTTTTGCTCCGAGATTGAAGACAAGGCGTGGTTTTATGACCGGGCGTTCTGGACGAACTACTTGGATACGCTGGCGGCGGCGCGGTTTAACCGGTTCAACTTTGCGCTGGGATTTGGCTGGGATTTTCCGCGCGGGGTTACCGGCGACTACTTCCACTTCCCTTACCCGTACCTGGTCGAAGTCCCCGGCTATGAGCAGGTGCACGTGGAGCCAGCGCTGGAGGTGGGTGAGCGGCAACGCAACCTGGGGACGCTGAAGTTTATCGCGGCGGAGACAGCGCGGCGGGGGATGGACTTCCAACTCGGCATCTGGACGCATGCGTATGAGTGGACCGACAGCCCGCACTCCGATCACCACATTGTGGGCCTGACGCCGGAGATCCATGCGGCGTATTGCCGCGATGCGCTGGCGGCGGTGCTGCGGGAATGTCCGCCAATTACCGGGCTGACGATGCGCATTCACGGCGAGAGCGGAATCCCGGAGGGGAGCTACAGTTTCTGGGAGACGCTGTTCGAGGCGATTCCGGCCGCGCATACGCCGGACGGAAGGCCCCGCATCATCGAAATCGACATGCACGCCAAGGGCCTGGATCAACGCATGGTCGAGATTGCCCGCGCCACGGGCATGCCGGTGAAAGCCGGCGCGAAGTACTGGGCTGAGCACCTCGGCCTCGGCTATCAGCAGGCCGACATCCGCGCCAATGAGTATCCGCGCGCCGGAGTTACCGGAACCTTCGCCGTCTCCAGCGGCCTCCGCAACTTTACCCGCTATGGCTATGGCGATTTCTATCAGCAAGATATCGGCGTCGAACTCCTCTACCGCGTCTGGCCCGGCACGCAGCGCCATCTCCTGTGGGGCGATCCTGCGCTGGCCGCGGGCTATGGCCGCGCCGCCAACTTCTGCGGGGCCGCGGGCATGGAGTTATGTGAGCCCCTCACCTTCAAAGGCCGCGAAGGCTCCGGGCATCCCGGCGGCCGCGACGCCTACGCCGACGCCACACTGGGTGCCCCACATCTCGCCTCTGAGATGTGGGAAAAGACGCCCACGGGAATGTCCGACCTTGACACCGCCAAATTCACCCTCACCTATCTCACCTGGGGCCGCTACCTCTACAACCCGGACACCGCGCCCGACTTCTATCACCGCGTTCTGAAGCGAGCCTTCGGCCCCGCCGGCCCAGCGCTCGAAACCGCCCTCGCCGCGTCCAGCCGCATCCTCCCACTCGTCACCACCGCCTGGTGCCCCTCCGCCTCCAACCACGAGTTCTGGCCGGAGATGCTCACCCCTGTCTCGATCCTGCCGTACACCTCCCGCCCGCTCTACACCGACTCGCCCGCGCCCCACAACGTCAGCGTCATAAGCCCGCTGGACCCGCAACTCTTCACCACCATCGACCAGCACGCGAAGGACCTCATCGCCGGCACCGTCAACGCCCGCTACAACACCAGCGAAGTCATCCAGTGGCTCGAAACCATGGTCGCCACCTCCGCCAAAGGCCTGGCCACCGCCCGCGACGCTGCCAATCCCAAACACATCACCCCCGAATTCCGCCGCTCCGAAGAAGACATCCTCATCCTCAACGGCCTCGGCTCCTACTACGCCAAACTCTTCCGCGCTGCGCTGCTCTATTCAATTTATGAACTGAACAATGACGCTCAGACCGCCCGAAGTTCGTTGGGTTCATATCGCAAGGCTCGCGACGCCTGGGCCGGGATGGCCACGCTCGCGAAGTCAGTCTATGCCGCCGATGTCAGCTACGGTTCAACGTCTTTCCGGCGTGGCCATTGGGCCGACCGCCTGCCCGCAATCGACGCAGACCTCGATGCGCTCGAAAAGCGGCTCGCCGCCGTAGCGACACCTCCACCTGTGACGCTTGGTGCCATTCCAGTTTCCCGCCCCATCCTCGCCACCATCGCAGCCATGCACGCCGCACCCGAATCCTTCCACCCCGGCAGCGAACTCGCGCTCACCATCACCACTCCGTCCAGCGTGACCGAAGCCATCCTGTGGTATCGGCACGTGAACCACGGGGAGCGGTGGCTGTCCACGCCGATGCAGCAGGGCGGCGCCAGCTACAGCGCGGCCATTCCCGCGGCTTACACGGACTCGCCTTACCCACTGCAGTACTACTTCGAACTCCACACCGCCACCGCCGCCATCCTTCACCCAGCCTTCAACCCAACCCTCTGCAACCAACCTTACTACGCCATTTACAAACGTACCTGACCAAGGATTCCTTTTCTTGCTTGTCATTCCGCAGCGCAGCGGAGGAATCTGCTTTTGTGTCGCTGACTCTGGCCGGGCTAACATAGAGTTCTATGTCCACTACACTTCCTGTCGGCGTTCAAATCAGCGCCCCCATCACTCCGAGTTACGCCAAGGTCCTCACGCCGGAAGCCATTGCCTTCATCGTCCGCCTGCACCGCGCCCACAATGCCCGCCGCAAGCAACTCCTCGCCGCGCGCGCCAAGCGCCAGGCCGCGCTCGATGCCGGCCAGAAGCCCGACTTCCTGCCCGAAACCGCGCACATCCGCAACTCCGAGTGGACCGTCGCGCCTTTGCCCGCCGACATCCAGGACCGCCGCGTCGAGATCACCGGCCCCGTCGACCGCAAGATGATCATCAACGCCCTCAACTCCGGCGCCAAGGTGTTCATGGCCGACTTCGAGGACTCGACTACGCCGACGTGGGACAATCTGCTCGATGGCCAGCTTAATCTCGTCGATGCGGTGCGGCGCACCATTACCTACGACGACCCGGCAACCAAAAAGAGTTACAAACTGATCGAGAAGCCCGCCGTGTTGTTCGTGCGCGCGCGGGGTTGGCACCTGGAGGAGCGCCACATGACGGTGGACGGCGAGCCCATGTCCGGCTCGCTCTTCGATTTCGGCCTGTACGCCTTCCACAACGCGAAGGAGCTGCTGGCGCGTGGCTCCGGACCGTACTTCTACCTGCCCAAGATGGAGTCGCACCTGGAAGCGCGGCTTTGGAATGATGTTTTCGTGCAGGCGGAAGCGGAACTGGGCCTGCCGAAGAATTCGATCAAGGGCACGGTGCTGATCGAGACCATTCTTGCAAGTTTTGAGATGGATGAGATTCTTTACGAGTTGCGCGATCATTCCGCCGGCCTGAATTGCGGGCGATGGGATTACATCTTCAGCTTCATCAAGAAATTCGCCGGCGACACCTCGGTCCTGCTGCCCGATCGCGCGCAGGTGACGATGACCACGCACTTCATGCGCAGCTATTCGAAGCTGTGCATCAAGACTTGCCACCGCCGCAATGTGAGCGCGATGGGCGGCATGTCCGCGCTGATCCCGATCAAGTCCGATCCCGTCGCGAATGAGAAGGCAATCGCGGGTGTGCGGGCGGATAAAGAGCGCGAGGCCAGCGATGGGCACGATGGCACTTGGGTCGCGCATCCCGGACTGGTACCGGTCGCGCTCGAAGTCTTCGACCGGGTGATGCCGCAGCCAAACCAGATCTCGAAGCAGCTTCCGGACTACACCACCACCGCTGCCGATCTGCTGCAGGTCCCCGCGGGCACGATCACCGAAGCCGGCCTGAAGCAGAACGTGGCGGTCGGCCTGGGTTACGTGGAGGCGTGGCTGCGCGGCATCGGCTGCGTGCCGCTGTTCAACCTGATGGAGGACGCCGCGACGGCGGAGATCAGCCGCGCGCAGCTCTGGCAGTGGGTCCACCACGGCGCCAAGCTGCAGGACGGCCGCGCGGTTACGGTGGGGCTGGTCGAAACGACCATTGACGACGAACTCGCTGCCACAAGGCCCAAGGTCGACGCCGTGCGCTACTCCGCATACGAGCGCGCGGCGAAGTTGATGCGCAGACTGATCGAGTCGCCGACGTTTCCTGAGTTCCTTACCGTGCCGGCGTATGCAGAGGTGCTGGCTGCCGAAAGATTCTAGCTAGCGTTCTGTCCCCAAGGTTATCGGCATAATCAGGAAGTTGGGTGTGGGCAGAAGCGAAATGCGGGGATTCTTCGCTCCGTTCAGAATGACAAACGAGTTATGCCGCTCATTTCGGGTATATGACACCGGTTCGTAGCGGTTATGCGGCTGCTGATTCTTTCTGGTTGGGCTCGCCTTTGCCTGACGTGATCAGGTTGCGCAGGCTGTCGTTGATGTAGAAGCCCCACGCGCCGGAGCAGCCGCCGTAGCACTCGAATGCGGGAACCAGGCCGACGTGGGTAAAGCGGACCTCGGTCTGGTCGCCCTTCTTCGCGATTTCGAAGACGATGTCGGTGCCATTCCACTCAGTCTTGTCTCTGACGAAATTGAGCTCCGCATCGGTGACATGCCACACGACTTTCTTGCCGGGCACGAATTCCGTGATCTTCTGGGTGGTGCGGTGGACGTCTTTGTAACGATACGTAAACACGTCGCCGAGATGGTCGGTGCTGCCGTCGATTTCTCCCGACCACCACCCGCGAACGTTGTTGATGGCGGCAAAAACTTGCTGGGGAGATTGGTCTACGCTAAAGCTCGTGGTGAGGCTTTGATCGTTCATCGTTTCTCTCCTCTTTGAGTTACATCGGGTTGTCGTTATGCGGCGATTCGCTGGGGTGGTACGAACGCGGCAAACTGGCGCTCCATCGTTTTGGCCGCACCGTTGCTCCAGCCCGCCGCCAGGGGCTCCGACACAGGATCGGGGAAGATCTCCTGCTCGCCTTTCTCTACTCCGTCGAAGATGGCTTGGGCAACCGACTCGGGAGAAGCCTTGGGTATCTCGAGGCCGCGGGCCATGTCCGTATCCACGGGGCCGGGCAGGACGGCATGCACCCTGACGCCTTGTCCGGCCAGAAGCGCACGCAGCGCCTGGGTGAGCGAGAACGTGGCGGCTTTCGAGATGGAGTACGCCGGAATCATGGGGATGGCCGCAAGGGACGCGACTGACACAATGTTGACGATGGCTCCCCGGGAGCGAGTCAACAACGGCAGGAATCCCTGGGTCACGGCATGCGTGCCAAAGAGATTGACGGCGAGATGCTGTTCGAGCGCGGCACGATCGCTGAGGTCATCGAATTGCGCAATGCCGGCGTTATTGATGAGGATGTCGAGAGATTCGACTGCCTCAACAGCGCGCTGGATCTGCGCAGCGTTGGTCACGTCCAGGGTGAGCGGCGTGACGCGCGCATCGAGATGGGTGAGGGGCTGGCGCGTGCCGGCATACACCCGCTTCGCGCCTCGCTTCAGGGCTTCCTCGACCAGCGCCTGTCCGATACCACGATTTGCTCCGGTCACCAAAACTGTTTTGTTTGCGATTGTCATAGCAGGCTCCTATTGATTTGTCTTTCCGTTGGGGTCATGCAGATTACGTAGATCGATCACGACTGACTGAAGAGCAGATGTTGGCGGAACTCTTCGGTTGCACATTTTTCGTGATGCAGACTGCTATCAGCGGGCCTCGGCGTACCTGCGAACGCGGTCGTTCATCGAGGCCCAACCTTTGTTCATGCCGGCCTTGTGCTCTTCGGGGACGAAGCCGAGCGCGGTGTGCCTGAAGGCGATCAGGGTCCCGCCATCGACTTCGCTGAGCCGGTATTGCACGTTGGAAACCATTGGGAATGAGGCGAACAACGGGCCGGAAAATTCGAGCAACGCGGGCCGCTTGATGGCCTGAACGTTGGCCCAGAAGTGCCCGTTGCCGTCGCCCAGGTCGCGGTACCAGCGGCCGCCGGGCCAGGGTTCGATCTTCATGTTGAGAGATTTACCGTCGGGGGTTTCATTGCCGGGGCCAAGTTGCTCCAGCAGCGCGGCGAAGGTTGTGTCCAGAGGCGCCTGGACGTGGATTTCCTGATTGATGGTGAGGGTCAGGTTTTCGAGGGTCTGTTCGGTGGGAATCATCATTTCTCCTTAGGATTCGGATCTGCGATTCTCTGGCCTGGGGAGTTCGGATTTGATGCGCCTTGGCGGGCCATCGCTTCCGCGCGCTCCTTCACTCGATTCAACTGGTGCTGCCAATAGCGCTCGAAGGTGCCGGCCCACTGGTGCAGCGGGCGGATGGCGTCGGCGTTGGTGCGGTACAGCTTTTGCCGGCCCTGGCAGCGCATCCGAACCAGGCCCACGTCGCGCAGCACGCGCAGGTGCTTGGAGACGGAAGGCTGCTCCATGCGGAGCGCGGTCACGATCTCTCCGACGGGCCGCTCGGCCCCGGCGAGATAGCTAAGGATCTCGCGCCGGCGGGGTTCGGCGACTGCGTTGAAGGCATCGGAAGTGGTGCTTGCTCTTGCCATGACGAGACAATACATACCCATATAGGAATATGTCAAGCGCATTTTCGGTTCTTTTTTTCTGAGTTGGCGTACCGAAGGGGCTGAAACCGGCAGGCGGGGCGCCTTATCCTCCTGGTCAATAACCACTTCGTACATCTTGACAGTTTGGCCCAGAATCTCAATGATCGAGGGTAGCTGTCCGCGAGGTGCGTTTTGGCGCGTCCGTATTGGTCCGGTCACATACAAATCTCTCTTGTCTCCTTTGGCGTGAAGTTGTTCGTTGCGACCGAAGCCAAGGGCGAGATTCGCTTCCATCAAATCAGCCGCAGCACCGGCGAACGCGTGCGCCACCAGAAGGTGCTCGCGTCCGCACTGGAAGAGGCCCCGGGCGAGGCCGCCGCGCCGGTCGAAAAAGATGAGATCGTAAAAGGTTACGAATACAGCAAGGACCAGTACGTCATCATCGAGCCATCCGAGATTGCCAATCTGCGCGTACCTTCGAAGCACACGGTGGAGATCCAGCAGTTCGTCTCGCTCGACGAACTTGCGCCTGAATACCTGGAGAAGCCCTACTTCGTTGTGCCCGAGAATGACATTCAGGCGGAGGCGTTCGCGGTGGTGCGCGCGGCGCTGGCCAAATCGAAGAAGGCCGGCCTGGGTCAAATTGCCTTTGGCGGCCGCGAGCATATTATCGCGCTGACGGCTGCGCCGGGCGACGAACGTGGAATGATGGCCTACACCATGCGCTACCAGGAAGAGCTGCGCAAGCCAGCGGAGTACTTCGGTGAAATCAAGAAGGTCGCCATCGATAAGGAATCGCTTGAACTGGCCGAGTCGCTGATAAAGAAGCGCACCGCGAAGTTCGACCCCGGCAAGTTCACCGACGGCTACGAGGCCGCGCTGAAGGAGCTGGTGGAAGCCAAGATCAAGCACGCACCCATCCCGAAGGACGAGGTGGTGGAGCCGAAGCGCGGCCAGGTGATCAACCTGATGGACGCACTGCGCAAGAGTGTTCAGGGTAGCGACGCCGCTGCGGCCACCAGCAAGAAGAAGCCGCCGATGAGCGTGAAAGAAGCGCCCACCGCCAAGTCGAAGGGCATCGCGCTGGTGAAGCCCGCTGCGAAGGCCACGGCCCGCCGCAAGTCTGCCTGACATGCTTGCATATTCGCGGCGATCGCACGCATGCTAGAAAGCCAGGGTGATCCGAATGGCTGCGTCGAGGGCGAAGAAGGCCGCAAAGTCAAAGACAACCAAGCCTGCTGCGGACTCGGCGTCGAATGCGGTGGACGAGCAGCTTGCGCGCTACCGCTCCATGCGCGACTTCAAGATTACGGCGGAGCCAAGCGGCGCGAAGTCCAAAGCGAAAACAAAGGCTGCGGCTCAACTTCCTTTCGTGGTGCAGAAGCACGCGGCCACGCACCTGCACTACGACTTTCGCCTGGGCTGGAACGGTGTGCTGAAGAGCTGGGCGGTCGCCAAAGGCCCGAGCTACGTGGTCGCGGACAAGCGGCTCGCGGTGCAGGTGGAAGACCACCCGATGGAATACGGCGGCTTCGAGGGCGTGATTCCCAAGGGCCAGTACGGCGGCGGCACGGTGATGATCTGGGACCAGGGCTGGTGGGAGCCGCAGCCCGCCTACCCGGATGTCGACGCGGGCCTGCGCACCGGCTCGCTGAAGTTCATCCTGCACGGGACGAAGCTGAAGGGCAAGTGGGCGCTGATCCGCATGCACGGCAAGTCGGGCGGCTCCGAGGCTAAGCCCAACTGGCTGCTGATTAAGGAGCACGACGACTTCGAGCGTTCGGCGTCCGACCCGGCAGTGACCGACGCGGAGCCCAACTCCGTCGTCACCGGCCGCAGCATCGAAGAGATCGCCAGCAGCGAAGACCATGTCTGGAACTCGAAAGACACGCGCTCTGCCGGCCAGGCGTGGTACCGCCAGAAGAGCAAAGCGGCGCCCATTCCACAGCTCGATCTCTCAAAGCAACTGGCGAAACTTCCGCGCGAGACGCAGCCGACTTTTCTCGCGCCGCAGTTGGCGCAGCAGGCCGAATCCCCGCCGGCCAGAAGCGGCTGGCTGCACGAGTTGAAGCTCGACGGCTACCGCATCCAGGCGCGCAAGAACGGGCGACGCGTTCAGCTCTTCACTCGCACCGGCCTGGATTGGACGCATCGGATGAAGGCGATCGCTGCCGAGGTCGCACGGCTTCCGGTGGATAAGGTCACGCTGGATGGCGAAGTGGTGGTGCTGGGCGATGACGGCAACACGAGCTTTGCCGATCTGCAAGCTGCATTCCAGGAAGGCGCGCGGCATGTGCTGACCTATTTCTGCTTCGATCTGCTGCACGTCAATGGACACAACACGCGTAACCTGCCGCTGCGCGAACGCAAGGAGTTGCTGGCGGAGATCGTGGCGGGCGCGGACGAGCATACGCTGCGCCTCTCAGAACATCTTGAGTCCGACGGCCCGACCATCTTTCAGAACGCGTGCAAGCTGCGCGCCGAGGGCATCGTCTCCAAACGCGCCGCGGGGAAGTACGCCGCGGGCGGCAGCTCCGACTGGATCAAATGCAAGTGCCTTCACGAGCAGGAGTTCGTTATCGGGGGCTACACTCTGCCGGGCGCGGGGCACACCGGCATGCGCGGGGTCGGCGCGCTGCTGCTGGGATACTACGACGGCGGCAAACTCATTTACGCCGGGCGCGTCGGCACCGGCTTCACCGAGAAGACGCACAAGATGCTGCGCGACAAACTCGAACCGCTAAAGCTGGCCTCGACGCCGTTCGAGAGTGTGCCTTCGGAAGCGCGAGCCGGAGCGCTGTGGGTGAAGCCGACGCTGGTTGCGCAGGTGCGCTTCGCTACATGGACGGCCGATGAGCTGGTCCGCCAGGCCGCGTTCCTCGGTCTGCGCGACGACAAGCCCGCCACAGAGGTGGCGCGCGAAGACTCTGCGCCAGCGCCGAAATCTTCGAAGGCCGTCGCGCCGAAGCGAGCTTCGCATACGGCGATCGCGCATCCCATTGCTGCGAAGCGCTCCGCAACGGACAGCGTAGAGCGCGCGGCGAAGAGCGAACACGCGCCCGTGCGGCTCACGCATCCTGCCAAAGTTCTCGACCCTGAATCCGGGCTGACCAAGCAGGCGCTGGCCGATTACTACTGGGCCGTGGCTGCGCGCATGTTGCCGCACATCGCGGGCCGGCCGCTGTCGCTGGTGCGCTGCCCCGAGGGCTCGGCCAAGGCGTGCTTTTTTCAGAAGCATGTGAATGCCACGCTGCCGAAGGGGATCGGTTCGGTCGAAGTGCGGGACAAGAAGACGGGCGTGGTTGAGCCGTACATCACGCTCGACGGCAAATCGGCTACGCCGGAGATGCTCGCGTCGCTGGCGCAGCTTGGCGTGCTGGAGATTCATCCGTGGGGGTCGCGCAACCAGGATTTGGAGCATCCCGACCGGCTGATCTTCGACCTCGATCCGGATGAGTCGCTGGCGTGGGCGGAGGTGGCTGGGGCCGCGGTCGAAGTGCGCGTGCGGCTGAAGAAGATTGGGCTCAGCAGCTTTCTTAAGACGACCGGCGGCAAAGGGCTGCATGTCGTGGCGCCAATGGAGCCGAAGCTGGATTGGGCTGCGGCGAAAGACTTTGCGCATCGCTTTGTGCTGGCGCTGGAGAAGGCGAACCCGAAGCTCTATCTGACCAAGATGACCAAGGCTGCGCGCACGGGAAAGATTTATCTCGACTACCTGCGCAATGAGCGCGGGGCTACGGCGGTTGCGCCGTACTCGCCGCGGGCACGGGCAGGGGCGGGGGTTTCCATGCCGCTGGCGTGGGCGGAGATTGCGGCGGGCGGCGAGTTTGCGGCGGTGCGACCCAGCTTCCGGGTTGCGGATTTCGCGGGGTGGCGTGGGCGACTGAGCAAAGATCCGTGGAAGACGATCGCCGCCACGCACCAGACACTCGATAAAGGCGTTCTCTAGCTCAAATTCAAGGCGGTTATTAGTCGGGAATAAGACCAGCGAACCTGTCCAACCCGTAGTGGGGATACGAGACGGTGTTGAGCGTGATGTAGGCGCGGGTCTTGGGCGGGAGCCGCTGGTATTGACCGGTGATGGAGTCGATCAGGAGCGGCCCGTTCGAGTTGCCGCAGCGGTTCGCATTGAAGAGCAGGTATCGACCGCCGGGCAGGAAGACGCTGTTGCGGACGTCCGAGCAAAAGAACGGTTCAAAGTCGCTTCCCATGGTGAAGCGAAGGTAGGGGCGGGAGCCGATCTCGAGCACCTCAACCCGATCATTGTCGGCCTTCTCCAGATGGGCGCCCTGGGCGGGCAGGATGTGCATCATGTAAGCAATGTCGTCGAACGAATAGAAGGGCTGCTCCGCGAAGCGCGGGGAAAGCTGATCGACGGAATGGTCTGCGCCGGGATCGCCGATATTGGAGATTGTCCTGCCATCGAAGTACTGGAGCTGCAATTTGTTTCCGGTTGAGATCCAGAAGTAAATGCCGTTGTTGAGCCCGAAGAAGTATTGCTCGACGGCGAATGGCTTGAGCACAAGCTGCAGTTTGCCAGTATCGAGGTCGTAGCGCCAGAGCTCGCCGTTCCTGGAAAAGGACTGACCGCCGCTGAAGTAGGTGTCGCCCATGAGGTAGAGGTTTTTCGCATCGCGCGACCATTGAAAGCCGGCATCGCGGAAATAGTGCTGGCCGATGAGTTTCGAATTGTCCCCTCCCGAAAAGATTGCGCCCATGTCACTGTCGACCGGCGTGATGGTTCGCGGAGAGGGCCCGGAGCGGTCGACGACGACCAGGTTGCCGCCGGTTACGACAGCGATTTTCTGGTTGTCGGGCGAGACGAGAAAATTGCCGACCGCGCCACGCAGGAGCGTTGGAGCCTGCGGATCGATGTGATTGGAAAACTTGAGTTCGTCGCCGATGGAGTAGAAGAATGGCGCGGCGGCGTTTGCGGAAAACTGGGTGGGGTGGAAGTCGACGATTTTCGACGCTTGCGGGGAAAGGAAAACGAAAATGGCTGCGATGACGCCCACGGCCAGAAGGGCGATGCTGCCAAGAAGGATTACGAACCATCTCTTGAGCCGTGCCATGGCGAACAGGGTAGCAGGTCTCAAAGGCGGTCTGCGGGTGTCTTGCAGGGACTGCTCAGACATGGACCTCAACTGAAGCCAACTCAACCTGATCCTATTGCCCGTAGGTTGCCGAAGGGCCGTGCTTGCGGAAGTAGTGGCGGTCGAGGAGGGCCTGGGTGACGACGTTGGCTTCGGACTTGAGGGTCAGGGTCTTGTAGGCCATTTTGGCGCAGTATTCCAACACGACGGCGTTGTGCGCGGCCTCGTGGGGGTCGCGGCCCCAGCAGAAGGGCGCGTGGCCGGCGACCAGGCAGGCGGGGACGGCGAGCGGGTCGATGGCGGGATGGGCTGGCGCGCCATTGCGCGCGGGCGCGGCGGCGAAGCGTGCGACGATGGCGAGTCCGGTCTCGTGGACGTAGCGCCCTCCGATGGCCTCGTCGGTCAGGGGCGCGGTGCATGGGACGGGGCCGTAGAAATAATCCGCGTGGGTGGTGCCGAGCGCGGGGATGGCGAGGCCGGCCTGGGCGAAGCTGGTGGCGTACTCGGAGTGGGTGTGGACCACCGCGCCGATGGTGGGGAACTCGCGGTAGAGCAGCGTGTGCGTGTCGAGGTCGGAGGACGGCTTCAGGTTGCCGTCGACGATTTTGCCGTTCAGGTCGGTGACGACCATCTGTTCCGGGCGCAAGTCGTCGTAGTCAACGCCCGAAGGCTTGATGACGACCAGACCCTGCTCGCGGTCGACGCCGGAGGCATTGCCGAAGGTGTAGAGGACCAGGCCGTGTTTGACGAGTTCGAGGTTGGCGTCGAGGACAGCGGTGCGAAGTTCTTTCAGGAGCATGGGTAAAGGATACAACTGTGTGGTTCAGCTAAAGCAAATGCGGGGGTCTCTCCGCTGCGCGCCAGACGATGAACCTGTCCGCCGCTTCGGTCGAGATGACGGCGAGTCTGGATTCAGTTGACGGCGGTTAGCGGCGGCTGAGAAGAAAGACGAGCAAAAGGATGAGGGTGAGGACGAAGCTGCCGGGCCACACCCACCCGCCGCCCTGGCTGGTGTACCCCGCCACCAGGCAGCCCGGGAGCGCGGTCGAAAGCAAGAGCAGCACGCCGAGAATCGATGCGGCTTTGGAGGTCCTTCTCATCTGGGTGGACTATTGCAGCAGGCTCTCTTCGCTGGAGCGCAGACGCAGGATGCGGTCGATGGCGTAGGGCGCGCGATGGCTGGGGGTGTGGAAGTGGCGCACCTGCAACTCGCCAAGCAGCCCGATGCCGAGCATCTGAATGCCGGCGAGGATGAGCACGCCCGCGATGACGAAGATGGGCCCGTGGACGATCATGACGTGCTGGCCGGTAAAGATCTTGAGCGCGAGCAGCCACATCGCCAGAGCGCCGCCGGAGAGGATTCCCAGCGACCCGATGGTGCCGAAGAAGTGCAGCGGGCGCGTCATATAACGCAGCAGGAAGCGGATGGTGAGCAGATCGAGGCCGACCCGCAGCGTGCGCGAGAGGCCGTAGTGGCTCTGGCCATACTGACGGCGCGGGTTGGTGATGGGAATCTCGCAGATGCTGGCGCCATACCACGCGGCCAGCGCGGGAATAAAGCGGTGCATCTCTCCGTAGAGGGGAATGTTGTGGATGACTTCGCGGCGGTAGGCCTTGAAGGTGGTGCCGAAGTCGTGGATGTCCACGCCGGAGATGCGCGCCATGAACCAGTTGGCGCAGGCTGAGGGGATGCGGCGAAAGAGGAGGTTGTCGGCGCGGTGCGAACGCCATCCGCTGACCACGTCGTAGCCCTCTTCCAGGCGCGCCAGGAAGTTGGGAATCTCTTCGGGATCGTGCTGCAGGTCGCCGTCCATCGAGATGAGGAACTCGCCCTGGGCGTGGTCGAAGCCGGCAGCCAGCGCCGAGGTCTGCCCGAAGTTGCGGCGCAGCTTGATGACCAGCACGCGGCTGTCGACCGCGGCAATCTCTTCCAGCAGCCGGTAGGTGCGGTCGCGCGAGCCATCGTCGACGAAGACCATCTCGAAGGACTCGCCCACCTGCTCCATGACCAGCTTGACGCGGTCGTAGAGCGTGGTGACGTTCTCCTCTTCGTTATGGAAGGGCACGACGATGGAGTACTTCGGCACAGTACCATCTTACCCCCGAAAAAGGCCGGACTGGATGAATTCCGGTAATGGATCAGTCGGGAACCTGACCTCAGGGGCTGAAGCCCTTTTAATGAATGGGCTGCTTACGGCACGGCTGAAGCCGTGCCCTTGTATCTTGCGATTTGAGGCGTAACGATGGGTTGCGTTTCGGCGGTGAGGCCGTCGTGCCCTGAGGCCAGTTTAGCGCTGAGCCTGAGTTAAGATC
>JBELAH010000027.1:0-35169 GCA_049509035.1 Acidobacteriaceae bacterium | reverse complement strand
TCTCAAGCCCATCTCAACAAGGTAGCTCTGCGCCTCAATCAACGCCCGCGAGAAACCTTGGGCTTTCAAACGCCGGCAGATAAACTGCAAGCTAGTGTTGCATCGACCAGTTGAGCCGGCACGACTTTTCAGGGATGTCACCGCATCCGATCCAACTCACTTGGCTGCCGTAGCTAGTGCTTCGTGTTGCCCGGATACGAAATCTCAAATTCACTGTAGACGTTGCTATTTCCAATCGTGACGCCACCCGACCAGAAGGTACCCGCTCCGCCAAATGGGTTTGGCGGAATGGTTCCTTCCAGCGACAGCGTATCGCCGTCTGTCGTGTTGGAGCCTTGGACGCTGAGCTTCGTTCCAACAACTGAAAGAGTGATGGTCGTGTTCGGCTTGAAGACACCAGTAATATCTTGCTGGTCGTTCAAGGGGCGGCCAACACCATCTTCGATCTTGTAGATCTGGAAGACACATTTCCCGCTGGACTGGATGGTCCTCCAGAAACGCAGCGAGTAGCCGTTCCTGGTGCGCGGATCGTACTTGATGAAGATGTCGGCCCGCTCCATACGGGGGCTGTCGTCGGGTGATCCGGAAAGGGCAAAGCCCTGCCCGGCGGTCTTGTCGGGCGACATCACCACCTTCACCGTCATGTCTCCGGTGGGCTTGTCGTTCTGGTAGAAGAGTGCGGCATAGGGGTTCGCGACGCGCACGCCGTTCACGGTGACAGGCTGGTCCGGCGGCGTGCCCCCTCCGCGAGGCGCCGTTCCGGCAAGCCCGCTGATACGCAGGCCGTAGCCGTTCACCAGGTTGTCTCCTGTGACCGGGGTCCAGGTGCCGATGATGGTCCACTCACCGCTCTCGATGGAGGAGTTTTCTGTCGCGACGAAGTTGCGGAAGTGGGGATTGACGGTGGTCGAAGTCACGTTGGCAGCGGCGATGGGCTTGCTGGCGGTTGCCACGACTGCGGGGCCGGGGTCGCTGATGTTGTGCTTGGGCTGAATGCTGACACGGAGAAGCTTGCCCACATCGCCTGCGGTAAGCGTGTAAGACCGCAGCGGCAGGTCGCCACGACTCACGGCAACCGCGCGCGGACTGGCGCAGGGGGCGTCGTCGCACTGGTACCACGTGATGAGCGACTGGTCCTCATGGCCGCCCAGGGCAAGCGTGTAGTGCACCGCCACCTTGCCGTCAACGGGAGTCGCGATCGCGGGCTTGCTAACGAACTTCGGCGGATCGATGAACGCCGGCTCCACGTTGACGGGCACCATGACGGAAAAGCCGTCGGCAGCCTTCGCTTTGACGACCACCCATTCGGCGCGGCCTGTATGGTTGTTGCCGGCGATGGTAACGTTGTTTCCCGTTGTCGAGCTGACCGTCACCAGATTGGACGGCGTCGACCATGTGACGTTGGCATTCGCGCGTGTGGGGAAAGGGGTAACCGTTATCGCCGCGCCCGTTGCACCCGTGCGCACCGTTGGCGACACGATGCGGCTGAAGAAAGGACCTCCACCGGCTCTGCCTGCGGCGGGCGCAGTACCGGCGGCCACGGACATTCTGAAGACATCGCTGCCGTTGCTCTCATACTGTGCGCGAGCGTTGGCCGGGTCCCAGTCATCGACGGGTCCGTTGGGTAAAGCGGCGCGTAGCAGATTCCACGGGTTGAAGGCGTTCGCTTCCTCGTCGCTGAGTTCGCGGGAGAGCGCGTACGTGGCAGAGCCGGCCTGGCCGTCCCGGATGCGCATCGGCTTCCCGTTCGGGTCTTTCAGGTGATAGGTAAGTGAGTAGTAATTCTGGTGCGCGGCGGCATCCGCTATCCACGCCGTGCCGGCCGGCACGACACAATCGATCAGCGTGTCCGGATTGCCGAAGCTCTTTTCCGTATTGCCCTCGCTGGTGTAGAACTCCATGCCTTTCGCGGCCTTGAATACGGTGTTGATAAAGGCAATTCCCTGTGATGCCAATCCGCCACTGCCGGTTGGGAAGTAAGCCTCGGAGTCCTTGAAGACCGCAACTGGCCCACCGCCAAAGACAATCAAGTCCTCGGTTCCCTCGACGAACACGTTGGTGAAGTAGGCCCGCGTGGTCGAAATGACGGTGGTGTCCAGCCGGCTTAGAAACGCGACGTGCGAGTAGACATGCTTGTCGCCCGACATCTGGATAACCACGCCCTGCGAGATGACGGGCGAGCGCATTTTCAGGTTCCTGGAGGGGTCGCCGGGATATTCGTAGTCGATGTTGCAGTAGTCGAGCACGGTGAGGTTCATCATCGTGAAGCCGTCGGCGTTGATGACGAAGATGAAGCCGTCGTTGGTCGCTCCCTCGTCCTTGCAGCGGTTGTCCGCAAAAACAACCTTGCGGCGGTCGTCGGTCAGCCCGAGGATGGTGATGTAGTTCTTGGTCATCTGCATGCTGTAGGGCGCGGATTCGCCGACGTGCAATAGGTAGACGTCGGGCTTGACGCCAATCACGGTCGGCTTTTCGGGTGTGCCCGCCGGGGCTGCGGCATACGCCGCCTGCAACGTCTTGAACCTCTTGTTGGCCGGGTCGTCCTGGGAGAGGCTGCTGTCCACGAGGTAGTCGTAGGCGTAGTTGGTGGTGTCGAACTTCACGCCCGTGTAGCCGTTGAACGGAGCGCCGTCACGCAGATTGTCCTGCGCATGCGCGAGCGGCCCGAAAGTTGTCGCGGTTATTAGCAGAATCCCAACAACTTCCAATACCCGCCGGCGCATCTTCATAATCTCTCCTAAAAACCTACTGCAACGAGCCTGAACGATGTCAGCCAACTGGGACGATTGATGAATCGGCAGACGCCAATCACGAATCATTCCAACGAAAAAGCTGCGGCCAGTTCATGGATGACGAGTTCAGACATGGGCGCAACCTTGCCGAGCGGACGGCTGTTGATGAGCGCCTCGGCGGTTGATTCCAGGACTTCCAGGCGGTCGAACGCATCGAGAATACTGGTGCCGAGGACCAGGACGCCATCGTTCTCAAGCAGCGCGATGGGATTACGCGGAGACATGCGCCGTGCCAAGTCTTCACCATCGCCGAACTGCATTCCAAAGGGAATCTTCTGCACTTCGCGCAGAAAGACATAGCTCTCGGGAATGGTTCGAGAATCGCAGGGGCTGTCGGTCACGCTAAATGCGGTTCCATTCACCGGGGACGCGTTGACGATGGCAGTAATCTGAGGATAGCGACGGTAAATAGCCTGATGGTCTGGGGTCGCGCGACTCGGGACCTTACCGCGCTCACACATGCCCTTGGAGATCAGAACAAAATCCTCAAGTTCTACCGCACTGCGATCCAGCACGTGGGGTGTAATCAGAAACGAATCGTCGTCCAGGCGCGCGGAAAAACTGCCCGCCTTGCTGATCAACAGGCGTTGCTGATATCCGCGCCGGATGAAGTCGGCCAGTTGACGCCGAGCCTCTTTCTCGCTGCTGTCGGCTGCATCTCGATCAAACTCCTGGAAGAGCGGAGGATCTTTTCGCGACAGGGTCAACTGTTCGTCGCTCAGGTAATGAACGTCACCTAGCAGGCTCGCCTTGATGATCGTCTTCGCGGTGAATTCGAACATCTCAAATCGCTGGAAGGCTTCCTGCAAATCCATGCCGCCGACGGCGACTCCGTGGTTCTCCAGGATGACGCAGTTGAAGTTCTGCTTAAAGGCGCCGGCGATTTGCTGTCCCAGGGCAGCACTCCCCGGCAACGCGTAGGGGGCAAAGCCTCCCTTTCCACAGATTTTGCTGGCCTGGTGGAAGAGACGCGTATCCGGCACTTGCCCAACGATGCTGAAGGCAACCAGGGCCACCGGATGAGCATGCACGATGGCTCCCAGGTCTGGCCGAGCGTCGTAGATGGCCTGGTGAAAAGGCAGTTCAGAGGAGGGAGGGTGACGGCCTTCCACCGTGCCGTTTTTGCGTACGCAGACGACGTCGTCCCGTCGCAGGCTGCCCTTGTCGACGCGGGAGGGTGTGATCCAGATATCTCCGTTTGCATCGCGAATCGACAGGTTGCCGCCGGAGGTGGTCGTCATCCGATACCGATAGATGCGATCCATCATCTGAATCAGTCCATCACGCGGATGAAGAAGGCTCGTTCTTAAGTTCATGTTTTTCTCCATAAAACTAGTCAGGTTCGTGACGAGAGAGACGTTCGATCTTGAATTCGCCATCGACGTCAGTTCCATCCATAAGGGAGAAGGCGCCGTCATGAGCAGCGGACTCAGTGAATTCACGGCAATCCATAGGGGGTCCTTGTGTTCCCGAGGATAGCTTACCTGCGGGCCTGCACGTCAGGCGCGCTGAAGTGCTGGAGGAAAACAAATTGGCCGTCCACAAGACGGACCAATCCGCCGATGTTGGCTCCCACTCCCGGGCCTGCGCTTAAAATCTACTCGAAAGGTGGCGTTGAGTGCCCAGTCACCCAGTGTTTCAATCGTGTTACCACGCAGAGGCGCAGTGCGCCCCGCCTTTAGTGACTTCAGAATTCCTTGCGCACACCATAGCAGAAGCTTCGGATCCATTGATGAACCGCCCGAAATGTCGCAGTTTGAGCCAGTTTACCGGGTCAACGGACTCTTCCCGTTGAACTCGGTTAGAACCTCGTTTCAGGGAATATCGAGTGCGGCCCGAAGAGGTACCCTTGCGAACAGTGCTTCGTCGTTTCGGCCTCCTGGCTTGATCGAATACTGGTGCGCGTCGACACGCTCATGTCACAATTGATCGCTTCGAGATCATGACTGTTGGGGGATTCTGATGCCTTCGTCAGTGCGCTATGCTGCTTTATTCGTCCTTCTTCTGGCTTCGGTAGCAAAAGCCGCGGAGACTGAAACACAGTATCTATCCGGCCTGGGGAAGGATGACCCGGTCAAGTGGGAATTCATGTGCGACAAGGGCATGAATGCCAACAAGTGGTCTACGATCGGCGTCCCGTCCAACTGGCAACTGCAAGGCTTCGGCATCTATGAGTATGGCCGGCCAAATCCGGCGGGCGGTTGGCCCCGCACTCACGGCATCTACAAGCGCACCTTTACCACGCCTGCGACCTGGCGGGGCAAGACCATTTTCATTAAGTTCGAAGGTGTCATGACGGATGCCCAGGTCAACATCAACGGGCAGTCCGCCGGCCCGGTTCATCAGGGCGGCTATTACGCGTTCAAGTACGACATCACGAGCATGCTGAAGCCGGCTGGAGAGAAGAATCAGCTTCAGGTCGACGTCGATGACGATTCCATGAATCCCTCCGTCAATAACGCCGAGCGCCGTGGTGATTACTGGAATTACTCCGGCATCTACCGGCCCGTCTATCTGGAGGCCGTGCCCAAGGCCTTTGTCGATCATCTGGCAATCAACGCCACCGCGGAGGGCTCGCTTGACGTCGATGTCACCACCAGCGACACGCGCACAGGTGCCGCGAGCGGCGGCAAAGCCTCGCTGGAGATGCGGGTGCTCGACCTGAACGGCAAACCGGTTGGCAATCCGGTAATAGCGAAAGATGTGACCTTCAATGAAGTTACCCACCTCGCTGGGAAGATTGACAATCCGCGGCTCTGGAATGCTGAAACGCCGAATCTCTACCAACTCGAAGTGCGACTGAAATTAGGCGACACCGTGGTGCATACGGTGCGGCAGAAGTTCGGATTCCGCACCATTGAGCTTCGCCCCGGCCAAGGCATGTTCGTCAACGGCAAGCGCGTATTTCTCAGGGGCGTGGATCGCCATTCGTTCTGGCCGGATTCCGGCCGGACCCTGTCCGCGCAGATATCCCGAGACGACATCAACGTCATAAAAGATCTGAACGGGAACGCGGTCCGCAGCAGCCACTATCCACCGGACCGCCATTTTCTGGATGCCTGCGACGAACTCGGTATATACGTGCTCGATGAACTCGGAGGCTGGCACGGGCATTACGACACTGACATTGGCCAGAAGCTGGTGAGGGAGATGGTTGAGCATGACGTAAACCATCCGTCGATTCTTTTTTGGGACAACGGCAATGAAGGCGGCTGGAATCCCGCGCTCGACGGTGACTTCTCAAAGTACGACCCGCAGAAACGCGTGGTGCTGCACCCGACCGCGGCGTTTCCCGCGGGCATTGCGGATACCGCGCACTACCCGAGCTATGAGCTGTTGCAGCGAAAGCTCTCCGCCGATCCCGTCTATTTCCCCACAGAGATGCTGCACGGCCTCTACGACGGCGGAGCGGGGGCAGGCCTGAATGAGTATTGGGATCTCATCCTGAAGAGCAAGGCCGGCGCCGGCGGATTCCTCTGGGCGTTTCTGGATGAAGACGTAAAGCGCGTGGATAAGGGCGGCATCCTCGACTCCGCCGACAACCAGGCCCCGGATGGCATCGTCGGCCCATATCGCGAGAGGGAAGGGAGCTTCTATACCGTCAAACAGCTTTGGTCGCCGATCATCGTGACGCCACCGGACAGTGCCGCGCGCGCCTACACCGTAAGCAACCGCTATGCCTTCACCAACGCGGACCGATGCACCTTCGAGTGGGAGGCGATCGCGTTCCGGCAACCCAATGACGCGGCCTCCGGTTCGGTGGTACTGGCCTCGCGCACCGATCGAGGCCGTTCGCTGGAGCCGGGCGCTTCGGCAACGTGGGACGGCTGGGGACCCCCTACTCCTGCCGCCGGTCCGAACGCAAAGAGAAGGCCCGATGCCACTCGGCTACGCATCAAGGACGCCTCAGGGCGCGTGATTCAGACCTACGTCTGGCCCACAAACGATCTCGCGCATCAATTGGACCAGGTGGATCAGGCTGTCGGCGGCGCAAAGCCAACTGTCACAGAATCCGGCAACACCATCACTGCGTCTGCGGGCGACCTGTCGCTGCAGATCAGCAAGACCACCGGACTGCTCGTCTCCGCCACTCGGCAGGGCAAGTCCTTTTCTTTGGTCAACGGCCCGCGCGTCGTGGCGATGGGGCCCAGGCTTCCGCCGCCTCCGAGCAGGCCGCAAAATCCGCCGGCTTCGCCGCCCACGCCTCCTGCCTTTGCGCCGGACTCCAAACTCACGTCCCTTAGTCTGAATACCGACGGCAAGGATCTGGTCATCTCTGCCGAATTCGCCGGCCCCATGAAATCGCTGACCTACCGTCTCAAGCCCAACGGCTGGTTGTCCATTGACTATGTCTACGCGCTCAGTGGCGAGCAGGAGTATTTCGGCGTCGGATTCGACTACCCCGAAGCGAATATCAAAGGCATGCGGTTCCTCGGAAACGGACCCGCGCCCGTCTATCAGAATCGCCTCGCCGGGGGTACTCTCGACGTCTGGAATAGGCCCTACAACAACACCATGGTCGGCGATCCGGACGATCTCAAACCCGGAGAGCACTTCGACTACCCGGTCTTCAAGGGGTTCTACGCAGGCGTGCGCTGGCTGCAGCTCAATACTTCGGAAGGCCCGATCACCGCGCTGGTAGACCAACCCAGCGACGCTCCCATCTACGTACAGATCTTTGCCCCGAAGACTCCGCCTGCGAGCATTGTTGGACAAGCCTACGCGTCGTTCCCGCAAACCGGAGTTTCCTTCCTGCACGCCATCCCGGCGATCGGCAGCAAGTTCGTGGGTCCAAAGTCCAGCGGCCCCATGGGGCAGCCGGCAGTTGCCAAAGGGGAGTACAAGGGCCACATTAGCCTGTACTTCGGAAAGTTGCTGACTTACTAAGACTTTCTTGCAGACCCAGGAATTCTGACAACTGCGCGGCTGGAAAAGCATTCAGATCACCGATCTTGGCTCGACAGGAAACCATGCAGTGTCTGATAGTGTTGTCAAATGGCTAAGAAGGTCAAACGAATCGGCATCCTCACCGCCGGCGGCGACAGCCCCGGCCTGAATGCCGCCATCCGCGGCGTCGGCAAGGCCGCGCACGGCTACTACGGCATGGAGGTCGTTGGCTTTCGCGATGGCTTCCGCGGCCTGGTTGAAAACAAGCGCGTCAATCTGGATCACTCCGGCCTTTCCGGAATTCTTACCCTGGGCGGCACCATTCTTGGCACCAGCCGCGACAAGCCCCATCGCATGGTCATCAACGGCCGCACCAGAGACATGACTGGCGTCATCAAAGACAACCTCAAGAAGTGGGGAATCGATTGTCTGGTCTGTCTCGGAGGAGGCGGCACGCAGAAGAATGCATTCCGCTTACACCAGGCTGGCATCAACGTCATCACCTTGCCCAAGACCATCGACAACGACGTGGCCATGACCGATGCCACGTTTGGCTATGCCACGGCCCTGAGTATTGCCACCGACGCGCTCGACCGTCTGCACAGCACGGCCCACAGCCATCACCGCATCATCGTCGCCGAGATCATGGGGCATCGCGCTGGTTGGCTCACGCTCGGTGCGGGACTCGCCGGCGGGGCCGACGTTATTCTCATTCCCGAAATTCCCTACAGCGTGGAGAGTATCGCCAAAGCCATCGGCCAGCGCAGCAAGCAGGGCAGCAACTTCAGCATTGTTGCCGTGGCCGAGGGCGCAATGAGCCGGAACGACGCCCGCGTCTTTGGCATGGCGGAAAAAGTCCTCAAACGCGCCAAGACCTTGAGCGAGAAACTGGAGGCCAAGCGCGAGATCACCGCGTTTGAGGTCCGCCATCAGGGCAACACGTTGCGCTTGGCCCACCAGCTTGAGGAACTCACCCACCTTGAGTCCCGCCTGACCATCCTTGGCTATGTGCAGCGCGGAGGCACGCCTTGCGCGGAAGATCGAATCCTGGCCACGCGCCTGGGCAGCGCTTGCGCCGATCTGATCAACGCAGGCAAGTTCGGTGTAATGGTGGCGGCGCGCGGCGACCACACCGAACCGGTGCCCCTGGAAGAAGTCGCAGGCAAAATGAAGCTGGTCCCCCCTGACCATTCGTGGGTAGAGTCTGCCCGCCGGGTGGGAACGTGTCTTGGCGATTGATTAGAAAGAAAGAACTTTTGTTTTGCCAACAGAAGGCGCTGGGAACATCCCAAACGACGTTTGCCTCATTGATGATCGAGGCCGAAGGCGGTTAGTATTTCGTCCAACGTGTCTACTATTGAAAGGAAAGCTAGCGATTAGAATGACTTGAATCCAGGCTCGCAGGTTCGCGCAGTTTTCCTTGGAGCATCTGGCGGAGACGCACTATGACAGTGAAACAGCAGGAACACGATCCAACCCTGACCCATTCCGTTGCGGTTGAACTCAACGGCCGGCCGCTCACGCCGAATCGCCGCTTGCCGCTCAATCTTGAGTGGGTTGAGGAGGTTCGCGCCAACACCAGTGCGGTGGAGCGGCGCGCCGCCACCATTGGCACCCGGCGCACCGTCAAGAAAGAGTGGCAAGCCGCCTGGCTCCTCCGCGCCATTGCCTGCATGGATCTGACCACGCTCTCGGGCGACGACACCGCCGACCGCGTCCGCCGCCTGTGCGCCAAGGCCCGCCAGCCGCTGCAGGAGAGCACGGTGAAAGCCCTGGGAATTGAGGAGCTGAATCTCCACACCGGCGCAGTCTGCGTCTACCACACCTTCGTCGAAACCGCAGTGCGGGCGCTGGAAGGCAGCGGCATTCCGGTCGCGGCCGTCTCCGCCGGATTCCCCGCGGGCCTTTCGCCACTGGCGGAACGCGTGGCGGAGATTCATCGCTCGGTAGAGGCCGGCGCGTCGGAGATCGACATCGTCATCACCCGCGCTCACGTCTTCAATGGCGACTGGCAGGCGCTCTACGACGAAGTCGCCGCGTTCAAGGACGCCTGCGGCCCGCTGCACATGAAGGCCATTCTGGGAACCGGCGACCTGCTAACCCTGCGCAATGTCGCGCGCGCGTCGGTGGTGGCGATGCAGGCAGGCGCGGACTTCATCAAGACCTCGACCGGCAAGGAAGCAGTGAACGCGACCATCCCGGTCTCGCTGGTGATGGTGCGCGCGATTCGCGAATACGCGGAGCGTACCGGCTACGCCGTCGGCTTCAAGCCCGCGGGCGGCATCAAGACCGCCAAAGACGCGATGAACTGGTTGTTCCTCATGAAGGATGAGCTGGGCCGCTCGTGGCTGGAGCCGAGCCTTTTCCGCTTCGGCGCCAGTTCCATGTTGGCCGATATCGAGCGCCAGTTGGAACACTTCATCAACGGCCGCTACTCCGCCGCTTACCGTCACCCGATCGCATAGCGATCCCGCTCCAGGCACGATAGGAGAACCCCACGTGAACAGCATCGTTGAAAAGTTTTACAGCATGGAATACGGACCGGCGCCGGAAGCTACGGCGGAAGTCGACGCGTGGCTCGCCGCGCATGATCGTGCGTTCGGCCTCTACATCAACGGCGCCTGGACCAAGCCGGCCAACACAGTCGCGACCATCAACCCGGCTACCGGCGAAAAGATCGCCGACGTCTCCAGCGCCACGGCCGCGGACATGAACGCCGCGGTTGCGGCCGCACGCGCAGCCCTGCCCGGCTGGCAGGCGCTGACCGGCCACCAGCGCGCCCGCTATCTGTACGCGCTGGCTCGCCAGGTGCTGAAACACTCGCGCCGGCTGGCCGTGCTGGAAAGCATGGACAACGGCAAGCCCATCCGCGAATCGCGCGACATCGATATTCCCCTGGTGGCGCGCCACTTTTACGCCCACGCTGGCTGGGCACAGTTGCTGGAGACAGAGTTCGCCGGCTGCACCGCGTGCGGCGTGGTGGGCCAGATTATCCCCTGGAACTTTCCGCTGCTGATGTTTGCGTGGAAGGTTGCGCCAGCGCTGGCCGCCGGCAACACCGTGGTGATCAAGCCTGCGAATTACACGCCGCTGACCGCGCTGGCCTTTGCGGAACTGGCGCGGGAGGTGGGCCTGCCGGCGGGTGTGCTGAACGTGGTGACCTGCGACCGCCGCGTGGGCACGGTGCTGGTGGAACATCCCGACGTGGACAAGATTGCGTTCACCGGTTCGACCGACGCAGGCCGCGTGATTCGCAAGGCATCGGCCAACTCACCCAAGAAGCTGTCGCTCGAACTGGGCGGCAAATCGCCGTTCATCGTGTTTGACGATGCCGACCTCGACTCCGCTGTGGAAGGCCTGGTGGATGCGATCTGGTTCAACCAGGGCCAGGTCTGCTGCGCCGGCTCGCGGCTGCTGGTGCATGAGCGCGTGGCGGAACAACTGTTTGCGAAGATCCGCACGCGGCTGGAAAATTTGCGCGTTGGATCGCCGCTGGACAAGGCGGTCGATATGGGAGCCATCGTCGACCCTCACCAACTGAAGCGCATTACGGAATACGTCGCCAAGGGCGTGGCAGAGGGCGCGACCTGCTGGCAGCCCAGTTATTCCATGCCGGCAAAAGGCCTTTTCTACCCGCCGACGCTGCTGACGAACGTGCAAACTTCATCGACCGTGGTGCAGGAGGAGATCTTTGGCCCGGTGCTGGTCGCCATGACCTTCCGCACTCCCGCCGAGGCCGTCGAACTGGCGAACAACACGGTTTATGGACTTGCTTCCACGGTCTTCAGCGAGAACATCAATGTCGCGCTCGACGTAGCCTCGCAGATCAAAGCGGGCGTCTGCTGGGTGAACTGCGCCAACATGTTCGACGCCTCCTGCGGCTTCGGCGGCTATCGCGAGTCCGGCTACGGTCGTGAAGGCGGTCGCGAAGGCATGTACGAATACCTGGTGCCCGAATGGCTGCACCACGCCAAGGGGAAGAAGGTGAAGCTCGCCGCGCCGGCCGGACCAGTCGCCGATGCGCACGAATCCGCCAACGCACCGATTCCCATCGATCGCACCATCAAGCAGTACATCGGCGGCAAACAGGCGCGGCCCGACAGCGGATACAGCTATCCCGTCTACGCGCGCGACGGCAAGCTCATCGGCGAAGCGCCGCTCGGCAATCGCAAGGACATCCGCAACGCTGTAGAAGCCGCCCGCGCCGCCGCCAAATGGGCCAGGCAATCCGCGCACAACCGCGCCCAGGTGCTCTTCTACATCGCAGAGAACATGATCCAGCGCCGCGACGAGCTCGCCGCTAAACTCGCTATCCTCGTTGGCGACGACCAGGCGGGCATCGAAGTCGACTACTCCATCGAGCGCATCTTCGCCTACGCAGGCTGGGCGGACAAGTTCGAGGGCGTCGTGCACAACCCTCCCGGCCGCAACGTCACTCTCGCCATGAACGAGCCGGTGGGCACCATCGGCATTCTCGCGCCGGAAGAGTCGCCGCTGCTCGGCTTGCTCTCGCTGGTGCTGCCCGCCATCGCAATGGGCAACACCGTGGTCGCCGTCCCCAGCGAGCGCTACGCCACCGTCATGGCCGACCTCTACTCCATCTTCGACACCAGCGACCTGCCTGGCGGTGTCGTCAACATCGTCGCCGGACGCGCCGCCGAGATTGGCAAGACGCTCGCCGAACACGACGACGTCGACGCCATCTGGTCCTTCCGCGACGAGCAGGCGTCCACCATGGTCAAGCTCGCCAGCGTCGGCAACATGAAGCAGACCTGGACCAACGATGGCTACGCGACCGACTGGTACGATCCGCAGCAGGCCGAAGGCCGCTACTTCCTGCGCCACGCTACGCAGATTAAGAACATCTGGGTTCCCTACGGGGAATAGGCTCCGCTAAAGCCCGGGCCGCATACACCTCGGCCGCTCACTGCCACCTGCCGCTCGCATTAGCGCCGATCGCGGTGGTTAAGAATTCTTAAGCGGTGGGCTGAATTGGCGGCGAGGCCGCCGCATGACGAAAACCAATGGAATGACGGCTAGAAACAGAATTCCCATGATGTGGAACACGTCCACGTAGCTCAGCAAAGCAGCCTGCTGTTGCAGCGTCCCGTAGATCATTGCACCGGCCTTGTGCCTGGCGGTTACGCCGTCCACGCCGCTTTGTTGGATCACGCCGGTAAGCCGAGCGAGGGCTTCGCGGCTGATCGGACTCGAAGGCGTGCTGTTTGCCGACAGAACGGTTTGATGAAACTGCGAGCGCCGTGTGATCCAGGTCGTCACAAACGAGATTCCCATGCTGGATCCAATATTGCGGGTCACGCTGAAGAGGCTGGTGGCGTAGCCCGTCTCCTGCGGCGGAATGGAGGCCATGGTTAAGGTGGTCAGGGGTACAAACAGAAATGCCATCCCAACTCCTTGGGTGATCTGGTACCAGAAGATGTCCCAGGTGCCGGACTGCAACGTCATATTGGAGAAGCCGAAAAACGTCAGGCCAGCCGTGGCAAATCCAACTGCCAGCATCCAGCGCCCATCCCAGCCCTTGCCGAGCAGATAACCGACCAGCGGCATGCAGAAAGCTGTTCCAATTCCCCGTGGACTGGTCCACATACCCGCCGTGGCCGCGGTCCAGCCCAGCAGGGTCTGCATGAACAGAGGCAGCAGGATCAGGCCTCCATAGAGCACAAAGCCGAGTACAGCGGCCAGCCCAATGCCGGTGGCAAAGGCCCGGAATCGCAGCAGGTGGAAGTGGACGATGGGGTCTTTGACGCGGAGCTCGCGAATGACGAAAGCGGTGAGGAAGACCAAAGCCATTACGGCCAGCACCTTGATCAATTCAGAGCCAAACCAGTCTTTCTCCTGTCCCTTATCCAGCATAATCTGCAAAGAGCCCATGCCCAGGGCCAGCATGCCCAGTCCCCAGAGATCGGCGCGCAGCGATCCGCGCCGGATGTAGTGAGGATCGTGAACAAACAGATAGATCAGGAACAGGCTGAGAATGCCGACCGGCACATTGATGTAGAAGACCCAGCGCCAGGAGTAGGAATCGGTGATCCAGCCGCCCAGCGTGGGCCCGAGAACGGGCGCAGCCACAATTCCCATTCCCCAGAATGCCATCGCCTTGCCGCGCTCCCGGCCCGGAAACTCTTCCAGCAGGACCGCCTGGGACAGTGGCTGGAGCCCTCCTCCCGTGGTCCCCTGGAGCACGCGAAAGAAGATCAGCATGGGCAGATTAGGTGCAAGCCCGCACAGAACGCTGGACAGCGTGAATCCAGTCACCACCGTCATCAATAGCCGCTTGCGCCCCATGTAGTTGGCCAGCCATCCCGTGATCGGAAGGATGATCGCGTTGGCCACGATATAGGACGTCAATACCCAGGTTGCCTCTTCTACCGTCGATGAAAGAGATCCCGCAATATGGGGCAGGCTGACGTTCACAACTGAGGTGTCCAGCACTTCCAGCACGGCACTGGACATCACCGCTATGGCGATGATCCAACGCCGGGCAGTTGGCTTCTGAAGCGATGTTGAGGACACCGGAGGCAGGGAAGAGCCGGAACGGGAAACCGGCGGAAGCAGCGCCTCCGTTGCGCCCCCGCCAGAGGCAGGAATTCGGCTTAGAACGGACATCTCTGTCTCCACGCCGCCAAGCTTCCTTCCGAGTGGTGGCCCAATACTCACCTGATCAATACGCTAACGCGACCCCATCGGCGCGCATCTCGCTGGCGGCGGCATAAACACGATCGGTTCCCGGTTTGCGGTTCTCGATGCACTCGTACCGGCCGAATCCGCCGTCGCTCGCTCCCATAGGCCAACCCAGCGCAGTCAGCGCCCTGCGGGTCTCTACCGGAACTCCCGCTTCCAGCCGCAGCAGTCCCTTGGGCGATAGCCCGGCCAGGTCCTCGCCCATGGTTTGCGAAGAACCTTCGTGGTGCCACCTCGGGCTGTCTCCCGCAGCCTGCACGTCAAGCCCGTAATCCACGCGATTCAGGATAATTTGGGTCTGCCCCTGGGGTTGCATGTCGCCGCCCATCACGCCGAAGGACATCCAGGGGACGCCGTCTTTCGCGGCGAATCCCGGGATGATGGTCTGAAAGGGCCGCTTGCCCGGGGCGTAGATGTTTGGGTGCCCATCCTGAAGCGAGAAAAGTTCACCGCGGTCCTGGAACATAAAACCCAGCCCGTCCGCCACCAGACCCGATCCCATGCCGCGGAAGTTCGACTGGATCATCGAGACCATCATGCCGTCGCTGTCGGCGGTGGTGAAGTAGGTGGTGTCACCGTGGCTCGGCGCCTGGCCCGGATGCACCGGCTCCAGAATCCGGTCAGGCCGTATAAGCTTGGCTCTCTCCCTGGCGTATTCCTTTGAGTTCAGCCACTCAATCGGGATGGTGGCGAAGTGCGGGTCGGCGTAGTAGCGGGCGCGGTCTTCGTAGGCCAGGCGCTTGGCCTCGACCTGCACGTGCAGCGACTCAGCCGACTGGAAACCCATCTCCCGGACGTCGAACTGCTCGATGATGTTGAGCATCTGTAGCGTGGCCAGTCCCTGCGTATTTGCACCCATGCCGTAGACCTCGACGCCGCGATAGGTGGTGACCAGAGGCTTGGGCCACTCGGCCTGATGTTCGCGCAGGTCTTCCTTGGACAGCCATCCTCCGATGCGTTTGAAGTAGGCATCGATGGTCGCCGCAATGGGGCCATCGTAGAAAGCGTCGCGGCCGCCGGCCGCGATCATACGGTAGGTGCGGGCAAGGTCCGGATTTCGAAACACATCGTACTCGCTGGGCGCCTTGCCGCCGGGCTCGTAGGTGTGTACTGCGTTGGCAGTCTCTTCCACGCCGGAGCCGGGCTTGAGAAACGCGGCCATGTTGCGGCTAATGTAATGGCCGATAATCTGTGGGACGGGCGAGCCGGCCTCGCAATAGTGAATCGCCGGCTCAAACAGGTCCGCCCACTTCAGCTTGCCGTAACGTTGATGCAGCGCCCACCAGCCGCCCAGCGCACCGGGAGTGGATACGGTGACGGCGCCCAGGTGGGGAAGTACGCCGTCCTTCGCCCGCGAGCGCGCGGTTGCAAGAGAGAGCAACTTCGGCGACTTGCCTGAGCTTGCCATGCTGACGACTTTTCTCGCCTTCGGGTCCCAGAGCATTGCGAAGCAGTCGCCGCCAAGACCGGAGCTGACCGGTTCGACGAAGCCAAGCACCGCATTTGCGGCCACGGCGGCGTCCACAGCAGAGCCACCGCGGCGCAGCAATTCGATTGCAACCTGGGTTGCCAGTGGATGGGCCGTGCCGGCTGCACCCGAGCATCCCAGCGCCGGCGAGCGGCTGGCAAAGCTCGCGCCGGAAGGCCGGTCTCCGGCATGGACGTCGGGGCGCACAAAGCTCTCGGCTCCAGCCGGCTGAAACTTGGGGAGATCGCTTGCACCGGGCGCGTGCGCGGCGTCGTCCTGTGCAGGTTTGGTGGTCAAGTTCTGGCTGAACGAAGCCGAACCGGCCGCGGCGAGTGGAAGCGTGGTGAGAAACGTGCGACGGCGCATAATGCCGACCTCAGGCGAAGAATTGCGATCCAACCAGCCTTTACGCGAAGGCAGGCATGCGCGGCATGCACACACCGGCCCTGTGGTTTTCCCATCATAGAAGAGAAGGCGCGCGCTCTGCCGCGAGTTGCGAGCAAAGCACGCGCCAGTGGGATCATGATGCTGCTAGAAGATGAACTTGCCGCTGAGCTGAAGCTGCCGCGACGAGCCGCCATCGCTGGTGGCGAAGCGGGTTGCAGTGATCTGGCCGAAGGCCGAGGATTGGACGTTTCCCGACGGTTGGCCGAAGTTCGGATGGTTCAGGATGTCAAAGGCGTCCACACGCAGGGTGAAGGTGAGGTTTTCGAAGATCTTCGTCTCCTTCTCGCCGGAAAGATCCAGATCCGCCAACCCAGGCCCGGTAACGGCGTTGCGCTGCATGGTGCCGAGGGCGGTGTAGACAGTAGGTGCGGTGGTGGCGGTTGGGCTGGGTTGTGTGCCCGGAATCTCGAAGACACAATTCCCGGTGCGGTTGGTAATATCGCAGACGGTGCCGCCGTAGCCCAGGCCGGCGCTCGGAAACAAGGTGACGTTGGCCTGTCCGGGAAGCTGTTGTCTTGTCCGGGAGATAGGGCCAACCAGGTTAGGCCGGATCACACCGCTGCTGCCGTTGTATCCGTCGCTGGAGGCGACGATATTGACGGGGAAGCCCGCCTGGTATTGGAAGATCGTCTCCAAACGATAACCGGAGACCAACTCGTTGCCTTTGAAGGGCAGGGCCCATATGGCGGTCCCGGCGTAGTGATAGCGCACATCAAAGTCTGACACCCCATAGTTCTCGCTGGGATTGTTGCTGTCGGGCAGGACAATTCCTGGGCCCTGGGAGCCGAGTGAGTTGATGTCCATGGACTTGGTCCACTCGTAGTTCATGTTGAACTCGATCCCATGACTGAAGTTCTTGCCCAGCGTGACCCAGAGAGCGTTGTAGTTCGAGTGGCCGATGCTGTTGCGCTCCGCGATGTTGGAGGCAATGCTGACGCCCGGATCGATGGGGCTGCTGGCCGAGAGAGTGTTAAACGGGCGAGCACTCCCCGGAACGCCGCTGGCTTGGTTGGGGTTAGTGTAGATGAGCAGGTGATGGCCCGCGGAGCCGTAGTAGCCGACGGAAGAAATCACGCCCCAGGGCAGCGCCTGCTGCAGGTTCAGGTTAAAGTCTTCGACGTAAGCATTCCTCAGGTTCGGGTTGACCCAGCCCAGCGCATAACCGGAGGCCGCCTTGGCCGAGGCATAGAGACTCCCCAATGGGATTGGCGAGGCGCTGTTGCTGAACGAAACCGCTGTGGTAAACGGAGGATTGCCGGTAAGAACGCTGACCGTGCCAGCCACGGGCTGGTCCACCAGGTACGCGTAGGCGCCGCGGAGGACCGTCCTCTGGTTGTTGAAGACGTCATAGGCGAACCCCAGCCGCGGCTCCACGTTGTAGTTCTGCTTGTAGGCGCCGTTGGCGGCAATGCCGTTCGTCCCCGCCTGCGTCAGCGTGACGTTGTTGGGATTGAACATGGAGATGCGGTTTTCGCCTTCCAGCGGCGTGCCATTCCACTCGAAGCGCACACCGTACTCGAGGTTCAGGCCGGGAGCGACTTTGTAGGTGTCCTGCGCAAAGAAGCCCGCGGCGTCCGCGTAGATGCGGTAGTCGATGATGTTGGGCTGAATGCTGAACACCGGGGCCACGCTGGCTTGAAGGTTGGCAGTGGACAACTGGAGCGTGCCGATATTGCCGGCGAAACTGTACAGCAGATAACGGCGGAACTCGCCGCCCCACTTGATCTGGTGATTGCCCTTCACCATGGTCACGGCATCGGCCAGCACGCCGGTGGTAGTGTCGCGCCCCTGCGGGAAGCCGGAAGGTCCGCCGATCGTAGTGCTTATATCGGTGATGGTAATCTGCGGGATGCCGACGTTGCCGGTGAGGCCGTCGACCAGGCCCACGCTGGCGGGGTTGATCGTGTTGGCCGGATTGAACGCAATGGCGATGCGGTTGAAGCCGAGACGGGCCTCATTGGTGACGTTGGAGTTGAAGATGTGAACGTACTGCAGCGTGCCGATCTGACGGTGCGCAGCGCGATGGTCGCCCCAGCCAGGCAGCGTATCGCCCTGGAGGGAGGGCTCGGTGCGGACGTCCTTCTGGAACGCGTAAAAGCCGTGCAGGGAGTCGTTTGCACCGAACTGCTGCAACACGTCGCCCGTGTACTGGTCGATCTGCACCGGCCCCGGGGTAAACGAAACATAGTTGCTGCCGCTGTTGGCCGCGGGGAGCAGTGCTGCAATCTCCGCGCCGGGAGTCCCGGGCGTAAACGTCTGGGTCGTAAATACCGTGCTGTTCTGCAGGATGCCCTGGTGCTGCCGCAGAGCTTCGTAGCTGAAGTAGAAGAACGTGCGGTCCCGCCAGATGGGTCCGCCGACAGAGCCACCGTAGTTGTTGCGCTTCAGCGGGGCCTTGTCGCCGGTGTTGGCAACCAGGGGAAGCCCGGTTGCGGGATTGTAGGGACGGTTGAAGTAGTTGCGCGCGTCCAGCGCTTCGTTGCGGAAGTAATCGAACGCCTCGCCGTGGAACTTGTTGCCGCCGGAGCGGGTCGCCACCGTGACGATGGAGCCATCGCTTCGCCCGTACTCCGCGCTGAAGGTCTGGTTGTTGATCTTGAACTCGGAGGTGGTGCTGATCGACGGCTGGAACGTGATCTGGTTCTGGCTGATGTCGTTCAGGTTGATGCCGTTGATCTGGAAGTTCACCGAGTCTTCGCGATTGCCGGCGGTAAGAAAAGAGTTGGCGCCGAGACCGCGGCTGGGCTGGGTCAAGCTGCCCAAAGTAGAGCTGGCTACCACACCGCCCGGCGTCAGCACGGTCAGGTCGAGGAAGTGGCGGCCGTTCAACGGGAGCTCCTGCACGGTTTTGGTGTCAATGACCTGGCCGACCGTGATTGTCTGCGCCTCAATCTGCGAGGCAGTGCTCTCCACTTGTACCGTCTCCCCGGCCGTGGCCACCGCCAGCTTCATATTCACGGTGACCGCCTGGTCTACGTCCAGCGTCACCCTCTGCACCGTGTAGGTGCTGAAGCCGGACGCAGTCGCCTGCACCTTGTAGTCGCCCGGTTGCAACGACGGTACCGCGTACAGGCCCGCGCCGTCGGTCTTCAGGACACGGTCCAGCCCAGTAGAGAGGGAATGCACCGTCACCTGGGCGTTCGGCAACACCGCGCCACTGGGATCGGTCACCGTTCCCGACAAGGTGGCCGTAGACTGGGCCAGGGCATGGACTGTGAAAACGCTGATCAGGACTGAGAGAAATAGAACAGATTTTGCCAATCGCATCTTCGACCTCCAAAACGTCAAACGCGCCGTTCAACGGGAGAAGATCCCCCGGACTGGCGGTTGGGCCTTAATGACAGGCGTGCACAAATTGGTTACGATGCCGTGAAGATACAACAGAAACAGTGCTTTGGGAAGTCAATAATCATTACCCTTACCGCAGGTTGGCGCATTTGCAATGTCGCGCAGCAGACGCTCGGCGCCACAAACCGCTTGCGCTTTCGGCTTCCATCTCCAGGAGGTGCCCCATGCCCCGCTCGCGCCGTGACTTTCTTGCCAAAGGATCACTCGGATTGATGGGGGTAGCCATGTCCGCCAAACCCGCGCCCGCAAAGCAAACGCCGGAAACCCCAGGCGCTCCACCCGCCTTTGGCACTTCGCCGCCGGTTGGACCCACTGTGACTCCGCAAACGTTTGCCGAGGCGGAAAAGCTCGTCCAGGTGGAGATGTCGCCCAAGGATCTGGCGCAAGCGGCCGGCAACTGGCAGCAATCTCTGGCATCCGTCTACGAGCGGCGGGTCGGCCCCAGAAAACTGCACATCGAGCAGAGCGTCGCGCCGGCAACGGTGTGGAACCCCACCCTGCCGGGGACTGCCAGCGGTCCCGCCAGGGATGAGTTCGTGATCCACTCCTCCCCCGCGCCAGGCCTTCCCGCCAGGGACGAGGACATTGCGTTCGCGCCTGTTTCGCTGCTTTCAGCATGGATCAAGGCGCGGCAGATTACCTCGGAGCGGCTAACCAATATTTATCTCAGCCGGCTGGAGACGTTCGATCCGAAGCTCCGCTGTGTCATCACGTTGACTCGTGAGCTCGCGCTGGAGCAGGCACGCGCGGCGGACCGGGAAATTGCCGCCGGCAACTACCGCGGACCCCTGCACGGAATTCCGTGGGGAGCAAAAGATCTGCTCGATACGGCCGGAATCCCGACTACCTATGGCGCTGAGCCATATCGCAATCGCATTCCCGCACAGGATGCGACGGTGACCGCGCGGCTCAACCAGGCCGGTGCGGTGCTGGTTGCAAAGCTAAGCCTTGGCGCATTGGCCCTGAACGACGTCTGGTTTGGAGGCCAGACCATGAATCCCTGGCTGCTCGAAGAGGGTTCGTCCGGCTCGAGCGCCGGCCCGGGCGCCGCTGTAGCTGCCGGGCTGGTAGGCTTCGCGATCGGCAGCGAGACCCAGGGCAGCATTGTGAGTCCGTCGATGCGCTGCGGCGTTACCGGACTGCGGCCAACCTATGGCCGTGTTCCGCGCACCGGAGCCATGACCCTGAGTTGGACCTGTGACAAGCTGGGACCAATGGCGCGCTCCGTCCAGGACACCCTTCTGGTTCTCCATGCCATTAGTGGACCCGATCCGGCAGACGTGGCGAGCGTTCCCAGCAAGCTGACCTTCGATTCCGGTGCCGACATCACCCGCCTGCGCGTCGGATATATTCCGGCGTGGATGAAGCAGGCGCCCGCGACTGACGTCGATCGCGCCGCGCTGGAAACCGTGAAGAAGCTGGGAATGAAGGCAGTGGAGGTTTCGCTCCCGGACTGGCCGTATGACTCCCTCAATATCATCCTGTTTGCTGAAGCCGCTGCCGCCTTCGAGGACCTCACTCTCAGCGGTAAACTCGACGAACTGAAAATGCAGGTGCCCGACGCCTGGCCCAACACCTTCCGCCAATCCCGCTTCCTCTCCGCGGTCGATTTCGTGCAGGCCGACCGCATGCGCCGCAAAGTCGCCCAGGAGATGGAACGCGTCTTTTCCGAGGTCGATCTGCTCCTCGTCCCCTCCCTGCGCGACGAGTTTCTGGTGATTACAAACTTTACCGGGCATCCGTCTCTTACCCTGCGCGCGGGATTTGTGGAGGTTTCTGAGGCGCGCAGCGACTGGGCGCCGGACCCAGCGCATCCCCTGCCGAAGTTTTCCCCGCCCAGGCGCGTGCCCCACGGCGTCACTCTCGTTGGGAGGCTATTCGACGAAGGAACGCTGGCTGAGGCGGGCATTTCCCTGGAGCAGGCATTCGGCGTTGCCGGGCAGAGGCCGCAGGGCTTCTAAGGGGTGCAGCGATATTTCGCCCTGTGGGTGTGCCCTCAGTTATGCGGTGTCACTTTAATAGTGTGCACATCAACTTGTCTGCTACAGCCGATGTCGCAATGTTGTACTTACCCGTGGCAATTGCCTGCTGTATAGCCAGGATCTTTTCGGTTCGTATGTCATCCCTGCCCGATAGGGCGCACGCCATTCTCACGGTCCTGCTCAATGCCGCCATGTCGACCTGAGTTGCACTGCTTGACGCCTTCCGAGTCGAAACCCCCATCGCACTCCGGGCCTTCCCCACGCTCCCGTTTACGCCCGACGGCGCAGGCCTTTCCACAACAGTGTGGTGTTGTTGCCGACCTCCAATTTCATTCCTATAGTTCAATCCTCAAACCTCGGTCTCACGTCAATTCATCGGTCATTCTGGCTGAGACTTTAGTGCTCCCGGCAAGTCTACTTTGGCTATTTACTGAAGCCTCCGAGCAGCGTAGCGCTCCAAGCGCCGTCCGTTGCCTTCAAGTGCAGTTGAATCTTGTAGATCCTTCGTCAGCGTTACAATTCAAACGAATCGGCCGCGAACAGGGCGATTCCCGCTGAAAATCTGTGAGGTGATTCCCATGCTAATGCGATCCGTCCGTGCCGTTCTTTTCACGTCCCTGTTCCTCGCGTTCAGCCCGAGCGTCTCCGCACCCAGCCAGTCGCCAGCCGCCGACTTCAATCCGCAGACCTTCAAGGCCCCACCCGCGCAGTACCGCGGCCACGCCATGGGCAGCATCAACATGACCCGCGACACCCCCGAAAGCCTCGCCGCCGAAGTGGATGAGGCTAAGGCGCTGAACTACGGCGGCCTCTTCTTCGAACCCGGAGGCAGCACCTCGCTCGGCCTTTCCGACGGCTATCTCAAGAGGTTCTTCCGAGGCGCTCCCAGCACCAAGGGCGTTGAGTTCCTCAGTCCCGAATACTTCAAACTGTATGACGTCGGCGTGCAGCAGGCCATCAAGGATGGTCTCGAAGTCGTCCTCTACGACGACTACTCCTTCCCCAGCGGCACGGCAGGCGGCCTGCTCTTTTCCAAGTTTCCCCAGTTTGCCGCCAAGAGCCTGAACGAGGCGGAGCAGGACGTAGTCGGGCCGAAGAAGATCGACCTGGCGATTCCGCAAGGCATCTACATGGGCTCGGTCCTGATGAACCTGGACACCCACGATCTGGTGGACGTCAGCAGCACCGGCAAGGCCGGCCATCTCATCACCGCCGTGCCCAGGGGCAACTGGAAGGCCATGGCCTTCTATCTCGTCGAAGGCCAGGCAACGGTAGTCGACTACCTCGACCCCAAAGCAATGACGGCGTACATGTCCCTGACCTACGACCGGTACAACCAGTATCTAGGCAAGTACTTCGGCAACGAAATCACCCAGACCTTCTACGACGAGCCGTCCATGCACCACGCCGACCGCATCTGGACGCCTGACTACAACGCCGCCTTCCAGAAACGATACGGCTACTCGCCGATGAAGTATTATCCGGCGCTCTGGTACGACATCGGCCCGCAAACCGCTGCCGCGCGCGACGCCCTGTTCGGCTTCCGCGCCACGCTCTACGAGGAAAACTACATCAAGCGATTGAATGATTGGTGTGCGGACCACAACCTGCAATTCGGCGGACACACTGACCAGGAAGAGCCGGCAAATCCAACCTCGCTCACCGGCGACCTCATCAAGATGTTCAAGTATCAGACTATCCCGACCATCGACGACATCTGGTGGTATGGCCGGTCGAACATCTCCTACAAAATTGTCACCTCATCCGGCTTTAATTATGACCATCGCATTATCCGCGCCGAAACCTACGCTGCCTATCGCGGCCTGACCGATAAGATCGCCTTCCAGGTCGCCATGGACCAGTATGCGATGGGAATCAACTCCCAGGTAACGGCTCGCACCGTACAGCCGAAGCGCGTGGAACTGAACGACTATGTCGGCCGTCTCAGCTACATGCTCCAGGGAGGACGGCACGTGGCGGATGTTGCGGTGCTCTATCCCATCGACGCGCTGCATGCGGACTATCACAACCTAGGCGGGCAGGAGTTTCCGCTGGCTGCCGGCGAAAAGGCCCCACAAATAGTGGAGACAGCTTACGCACGCGAGGGCGGCGACGCCCCGGGCGCGGACTACCAGAACATCGGCGAAGACCTCTTCCGCGCCTCGCGCGTGGACTACACCTACCTGCACCCCGAGGTGCTGGTCGAGAATTGCACCATCGACCACGGAAAACTGATGCTCGACAACCAAGTGAATCGCGAGCAATACAAGGTTCTGATCCTGCCCGCCCAAGATACTCTCTCAGCCGCAGCCGCCGTGAAGATCAAGCAGTTCTACGATCAGGGCGGCACCGTCATTGCCACCGAACATCTCCCCACCCACTCCTCGGAGTTTGGCAAGGACCGAGAACTCCAGCAGGCCATGGCGGACATCTTCGGCGTCGCCCAGGATGAGCCCCTGAGGGCAGACGTCAAGCGCGCGCAGGACCGCCAGAACCTTTACGTCTTCTGGTATTACGTCAAGAAGAATGCCGCGGGAGGACAGGCATACTACTTGCCCAACACCCATCCGTGGCTGTTGGACACGATCCTCAGACTGGCGCATCCCCAGCGCGACGTGGATATTCAGCTGCCTCTCGGCGAACTACGGGCCGGCTCGGAATATGAGGGAGCGTTGACCTACATCCACAAGGTAAAGGATGACCGCGATATCTACTTCTTCGCCAACTCGTCGCCGAAAGATATCGATACCAACGTCGTTCTCGAAGGCCACAAGACGCTGACAGTCTGGAACCCGCACACCGGCACACAGGAGCCGGCAGAGGTCACGCCGGGCGATGCCAATGGCCAGCCAATTACCACGGTGCACCTCAAGCTGGCTTCAGTATCCTCGCTGTTCTTCGTTGGAGAATAGTCAGCGGATTCGCGACGAAGTTTAAGCCTCCGGCGATAAACTCCGCACCGCGGCCGTGCTCCTGGTTCTTCTGGCCGAGGCAACCCGGGGCAGGTCGTGCCGGCGCGGAGTCGACAATGGATGGCGGCCAAGCCATTCCAGCATGATGCGGTTCGACTCCTCCGGCGCCTCCTCGAAGACGGCATGGCCGCCACCGGGCAGCACCATCAGCTCGGATGCGCGCAGTTTGCGGTGTAGCTTGATGCCGGAACTCAGACTGACCGTACCGTCGCGATCACCCCACACCAGCAGTGTCCGAACACGCTTCACGCGGCGAAGCGCGGCCTTCAGCTTGGCTTCCTCGGCGAACCAGCCGCGCGTAATCCGCAGTACGTGGCGCAACGAGCTGGGACTCCGCAGGCAATCCGCAATCTCCTGCAAATCGCTATCCGCGACCCGGGCCGCCCCTCCGTACATACCCCCCAGCGCGATGCGCTGGATCGACGCCGGGAGATAGGGCACCGCCCAGGCCGCCAGCCCGCCCCACCAACTGCTGTAGAGCCGCACCACAGGATCGGTTGAGCGGTTGTATGGATTGGCCGGCGCAAACAGGATCAGCCGGTGCACTCGCTTCGGATGGAGCGCTGCCAGCATCAGCGCCACGGCTCCCCCATGCGAGTGGCCAACCATGTCCGCCGCGCCCACACCCAGCGCGTTCATCACTGCGATAATGCGATTCGCAGTCGCCGCCAGAGTAGCGTCCAGCCCTCCCACCCGCTGCGATTTACCCATGTTCACCAGGTCAATCGCATAAACGCTGGCGTGCCGAGCGAGGGCGCCGATGTTATTCCGCCAGTCTGCGCTGGAGCCCACCAACCCATGAATCAGCAGCATCGGCCTGCCGGTCCCGGCATGGAGATAGCACACGCGAGCGCCAGCCACATCGACGAAGGCCTCTTCGAATCCCGGTTGCGGGGTCTCCTGCTGCATGGCAAGAAATCCTTTCTCGCAAATCCCTAAACCCGGCACTACTGCAAATTAGGTCATCCCCGATACATATTCCTTGCGAATCGCGCCTCAGCGAAGCATTGGATGTCTCACCAGCCTGAAGCGTAACCTGAGGTCTCAAAGTAATTCACCGCGGACACAGCCGAGGTGAATCATGGACAGATTAATAGACAGACTGACAATGCCTGTCTGTCCGCAACCCAACACTTCTCACAAGGAAGTTGGCGGTTCTGGAGAAATGTACCTTGGAAAACACCCACGAACTCAGGTCCTCACCCCCGCGGGATACCCAACGGGTTCTCAGAATCGGCCATCGAGGTGCCGCCGGCCATGCCCCGGAAAACACCCTCGCCGCTATCCGCAGCGGCATCTCCTTCGGCTCTGACTTCGTCGAGCTGGATGTTCAGTCCACCCGCGACGGTCGCCTGGTATTGATGCACGACACCCTCGTCGACCGCACCACCTCTGGCACCGGCCTGCTCTCCGACCTCACCTGGGAGGAACTCCAGCAACTCGATGCCGGCAACGGCGAGCGCATACCCTCCCTCGAAGCTGCTCTGGCAACCGCGAGCGGCCACGCCGGAGTCATTCTCGAAGCCAAAACCCGCGGCATCGGACCGGCCATGCACCGGGCAGTCCAGGCGTGCGCCTTCCCCGGCCCGGTCATCTACGCGTCCTTCCAGCACGCGGATATCCTCGAAATCAGCCAGATCGACCCGCTCGCCAGGACCAAGGCGCTCATCGAGTGGATCCCCCTGTCAGGGCCGGCATTCGCACGCGAGGCCTGCGCAGCGCTGGTTGGCCTGTCGTTTGCCTCCGCGACACCCGCATTCATCGCCGCGCTTCACGATGCCGGCCTTCAGGTACTCCTCTACACCGTCAACGAACCCAAGCTGATCCGCGCCGCCATCCAACTCGGCGCCGACGGAATCATCTCCGATTATCCCGACCGCGTTCCAGCAGTCCGGTCGAAATGAGATGCGCACTGCATGCTTGCCGTCTTGAACAAGGTCCCCGAGATATTGGAGCGTGCTCCAGGCCAAAATACCGCCTGGAACCGCTGCCTCAAAAGGCCTCGAAATCTCCGTCGCCTAAACCTCACAGAATCAAGGGCCGGATCACCCCGATCCGGCTGTTCCTTAACCTGTGGGTTAAGAAACAAGGCAAAGCACCTGCAATGATCACTACGTGACCTTCCGCTGAGGGATTATGGTGCTATGGGACTCGAGCCTTCGATGCGGAAGGGTAGAAAGGCGCCGGAATCCTTGGATGGCTGGCCGCCGCCGATGTAGAGTTCATAGTCGCCGGGACGCACGCTGCGATCGCCCGTGGGCGAGACGAAGCTGAGCTGGCGCGGGTCGATTGTAAGCTGAATGGTGGTAGTGGCGCCACGGGCCAGATGCACTTTGTCAAAGCCGACCAAAGCGCGCAGCGGCGCGCCGACAAGGTTCTTGGGAATGAGATAGACCTCGACCGTCTCGTCGCCGTCGCAGTCCCCGGCATTCTGCACGTCTACGCTGACTGCGATGGAGTCACCGGCTTTCAGGCTGGTGGTGGAGAGCTTCCCGTTGGAATCGCTGGGTTAGCCAACGCAATTACTACCCTTTTATATTATTGATATAAAATTGTTTATATGGTGCCCGGAGGGGGACTTGAACCCCCACGACCTTTTACGGTCTGCGGATTTTAAGTCCGCTGCGTCTGCCAATTTCGCCATCCGGGCGTCGCTTCAGCCTTCCACATCGTAACCTACGCGTTCGATCCGTTGGCGCTTTCCGCCGATGCCCGTACCAGCTCTTGCCACTCTAGCGGGCCGGATACAGCGCGCGATACATCTCGCGATTGCGCAGGATCGACTGAACATATTCACGCGTCTCGGTGTAGGGAATCGACTCCACAAACTCGGGCACGTCCTTGTAGTCGTTGCTCGCGAGCCACTGTCGAACCGGCGTATCCCCAGCGTTATAGGCCGCCAGCGCGTACTCCACCTGCCCGCCAAAGCGATCCAGAACCTGTTTCAGGTTTGCCGTCCCCAACTCCAGGTTCACCGACGGGTCCAGCAACTGCTTGGTGGCGAAGCCCTTCATCCCGCGCTTCTTTGCCAGGGATTTTCCCACCGACGGCAGTAGTTGCATCAGCCCGTATGCGCTCTTGGGACTCACGGCCCCGGCATTGAACTCTGACTCCTGCCGAATCAGCGAAGCTACAAGATACGGATCGAGCCCGTTATTTCCCGCATCCGCCACCAGTTCTTTCCAGTAGGGCTGAGGGAACAGGAGGTGCCAGTAGATCACGGGCACCTGCTCCATCGGCACCGTGTAGAACGAGATGCCGCTGTGCTTCATCGACTGCAGGGCGCGCGTGTACTCGCCATAGGAGACGTAGATCTCCGCCTGCGCCAGCGCACCCCACTCGTCCGAGCTTGGACTGGCGTGAATCTCGGGTCCGATGTATTCATTCAGCGCCGCGTTCGCCAGCAGCCGCGCCTTGATCAGATGCGTGTCATTTTCCGGAAGCTCGCCGGTCAGATCGGGTTCCGGCCCGTTCCTCGCGGCACTCAGAGCCGGAGCTGGCGGGACCGTGGGCTGTTTGCCCAGCACTGCCAGTCGCTGCCTGGCGAGCAGGGAATAATAGTAGTCAGGGTAAATCTCACTCAACCTGCGGTAGTAGTTCGCCGCCTGGGCGAAGTTGTGCTCTTCGTCCTCATAGATCCGCCCGCGCCAGTAAAGTGCGTCCGGAATCTCGCTGCCTCCCGCGTAATGCACAATCTGCTCATCCATCAGCCGCGCCGCCTCTGGGTAATTGCGCGTGCGGTAGTTCAACCAGGCTGCGCGCCAGTGTGCCGAAGGCGCATAGGTGCTGTTTGGGAACAGCTCCACCAGCTTGGTGTAGTGGTAGATCGCCTGGGTTGCATCGTGCTTCAGCAGGTACATGTTGCCGCCGGAGTACAGCGCCTCTTCCAGCCATCGGCTGGTGGGGAAGCGCTGGATCATCTGCGTGATCAGCGCGTCATGGCCCGCGCGGTCGTCCTCATCGCGCGACAACTCTGCCAGCATATACAGCTTCAGCGCCGCGCTATCGTCGCTGGTCTCGGGCAGCCTCTCGATGTCGCGCCGGCTCAGATGTTTCAGCTTGAAGTCGCACACCGCCGCGTAGATCGTCAACGCGTTGCGGTCCGCTGCGCTCAGTTGTGGATTGTTCCTGCCGATGGCGTCGTACTCGGCGCTGGCCTCGTTGTATCGCTTCGCATTGAACAGCGCGTCGGCATGCGTCTTCCGCTCCGCAGCGCTCAGCGGAGTGCCCATCACCTGCAACTGCGCAGCCGCCTGCGCGGCTTCGCTGGTCAGCGGCTGGGTCACGTAGATCTTCCGGAACACAGGCGCCGCGTGGCTTGTATCCCCCGCCAGTTGGTAGGCTCGCCCCAGTGCATAGAGAAAGTCTGGCTGTTCGGCCGCCGGCGTATTCACCTGCGCCTGGAGCACATGCAGCGCGCCTTGTCCGTCGCCCTGCTGCAGATGCGCGTTGGCTAGCAGCACCGGCACGGTCGCCACGAAGATGCTGTCCGGATAATGTTCCGCAAAATGGTCCAGAAGCGCATACGCGTCTCCAGCGTGGCCTGCCTGGATCGCCGCCTGTGCGTCAAGATAGTCCGCGTAATCGTCCAGAGCGTTGCCGGCCCGCTTCGCCTGGCCAAAATCGGCAACGGCATCTGCATACCGATGGTCGAGTGCGTAGGCATGCCCCAACGCGACATACGCCGCCGCGGCGCCCTCCCCGGGATGGCTGTGCGCATAGCTCAGAACGCCCGCGTATGCCGCCGCCGAGCGCGTCGCGGCAAGTTGCTGCGCCATAGGCCGCAACTCCTCCGAAGCGTGAAATGCGCTGGTCAGCTTGATGCTGCGTGCCGTCGGTGGCTTATAGGCTGCGTGCTTCCGGGTGGTACCGGCTTTGGTCGTGGTGCGGGCCGTCCTGGCGCTGGTCGTCGTCGCCGCTTTGGTCTTGGCCGCTGCCGTCGTCGTTTTGCCCGTCGCCGACTTCGCCGGCGGCTTCTTCGCAGTCGAAGCCGTTCTGCTCGCCGCGGTCGGCGTTGCGCCATCCGGCGCCTGTGCAACCAGTCTGTCTCCATGCCATAGCAGGCAGGCTAGCAGCACCGCGGCTACTCGATAATAGGTCCTTCTGTCCGGCATTCCTTCACGCTCCAACCATCGGCTTGCGCAGGTCAAGGCTCGCCCGCACTCCAACCAAAGCCCACACTTCAACTCTAAAGCCGCAGCCGCCCTTCCGCGCGCGCACAGCCCCTCCGCGCGTACCACTTCAGATACATCTGCTTCTTCCCCTCATTCATCCACCCCCAGTCGCATCCAGTCACCCGAGGTCGCACCCATTGCCGCAGCACTGCAAGCCCATTTACACTGGGATCGCGGTCGGCAATTCCGCTTCTGCTTCCTCGGTCCGTGCCCCGCCGGCAGTTTCTATTTAGACGAGACAATTGCACCTTTTCCTTATGCCCGCCATCCAATCTCCAGTCGCGGAAGAGATACACCCGGACGTAGCGTTGGTCGAGCGCGCGAAAAAGGGTGACACGGCAGCGTTTGAGCAGTTGGTTCGTCAGTATGAACGGCAAATTTTTCGGGTGGCGCAGCACATCACCCAGAACCGCGAGGACGCGGAAGACATTACCCAGGACGCGTTCCTCAAGGCGTACGAGAAGCTGGATCAGTTCCAGGGCAATTCGAAGTTTTCCACCTGGCTGGTTCGCATCGCAGTGAACGAAAGTCTTATGCGCCTGCGCAAGCGTAAGACCAGCAAGACCGTCTCCATGGACGAGGATGTCCAGACGGAAGATGGCTCCATTCCGCGCGATTTCGCCGAGTGGAGACCCAACCCGGAGCAGTTGTATGGTCAGAACGAACTCGGCGACATCCTGCGCAAGACCATTCAAGGCCTGCCTCCCGGCTTCCGCACCGTCTTCACCTTGCGCGATGTCGAGAATCTCTCCACCGAAGAGACCGCGGAGGCACTCGGCTTGAGCGTCCCCGCCGTCAAGTCGAGATTGCTGCGCGCCCGCCTGCAACTGCGAGAGCGGCTCAGCCGCTACTTCCGGCAGAAGAACGGGGGGCCCAAACCATGACCTGCACCGATTTTCTCGCCCAGCTCACCGACTACTTCGACGGCAAGGTCGATCCCGCGCTCCTCGCCGAGGTCCAGGCCCACATCTGCGAGTGCCATCACTGCGAGGTCGTGCTCGATACCACTCGCCAGACCATCGCCATCTACCGCGAGCACGAGATCTACGAGTTTCCCGCCGAACTCCGTGAGCGCCTTCACGCCGCCATTATGAATCGGTGCCGCGGCGCCCGCTGATCTCCCAATCTCGGCAACCGATTGACTCCGAGTTTTTCTCCAATATTTATCCTTATATCTGCTGCCGCTTCTTGCTCATTCCTGCTATTATCCTCACCTGAACCGTGGCGAAGGGGGTCCTGAGAATCCGCCTCGCCAGAACCGGCTTCACCTTTGCGACTTGCAAGTCTGGTCCGCGATCGGTAACCGCAGGCCCCTCGCAAATGTCGCCCCCTGGGCATTGTTGCTATTCACCCGCCTCATCGCAACGTCAGCGCTGAGTAGGGGTTGTCACACTTAGTTCCATCACGCGGGGTAAGTATGCACGCCATCAGATATAGCCTCCTTTTCGGCTGCCTCACCGCCGCCCTCGCCGCTGCGGCCCAGGAAAGAAAGCCCGGCTTGTACGAGGTGACGCTCGCCACTACCACCGTCTCCCCCACGCCCGAGGTACACCCGCCGCGCACCTGGCAGGCCTGCCTTACTCAGGAGATGATCGACGCGTACGGCGCCATTGTGCCGGAGAACCTCTCCAACATGTGCCAGCTCGTCAACGTCGCCAGGAAGCCCGGTGGGATGACAGCCGACCTAGCCTGCTCCGGCTACATCAAAGGCAAGGGAACGCTGGAGGTTAACTGGAGCGATAGCGAACACTCCAAAGGCAATATCCACTTCAGCGGGACCATTCATCCCGGAGACAACGACATCAAGATCGAGTGGAGCGCCGAAACCACCTCCGTCTACAAGAGTCCCGACTGCGGCGTCCTCAAGCCCCCCGCCCCGCCCGCCCCGCCATCCGCCACACCACCCTCCAGGCCATAGCCGGCCGCTCGCAACGCCAACCTGTAAGATTGTTCCGTCGCACCACCCTGCGTTCGCCATCGCGTGCAACTCCAGCTCCAGAGGTCATGCTCCATGCGTAAGCTCGCAATCACCCTCCTATGCCTCGCCGCAATCCCAGCCCTTCCCCAGGCGTCCGCGCCTGGACCATCCACGCCGCCCGCTCCGCCCGCACAAGTCTCCATCCAGGTCGACCTAGCCAGATCGCTCGGCCCCTACCAGCCCATCTCCCGCTGGTTCGGCTACGACGAAATCAACTTCACCACCGGCAAGTACGGCAGCCAGCTCCTGCCCGAGCTGCACGACCTCTCGCCCGTCCCCGTCTACATCCGAGCCCACCACCTCCTCACCTCCGGCGACGGTCAGCCCAAGCTCAAGTGGTCTTCCACCAACGTCTTCTCGCTCGATGGCGCCGGCAAGCCCGTCTACAACTTCACCATCCTCGACCAGATCTTCGACGAGTACCAGCGCGCCGGCGTCCGCCCCATGGTCGAACTTGGCTTCATGCCCAAAGACCTCGCCTCCGGCACTATGCAGTACGAGTTCCCCTACCCCAACACCATCAAAGGCTCCGTGCAGTCCCCGCCGAAGGACTACGCCATGTGGGGCGAACTGGTCCGAACCGTAGTCGCCCACTTCGTCCAGCGCTACGGCCGCGACCAAGTCGCCACCTGGTACTTCGAAGTCTGGAATGAGCCCGACATCTCCTACTGGCAGGGCACGCCCGAGCAGTACTTCAAGCTCTACGATTACTCCGTCGCCGGCGTCCGCGCCGCGCTCCCCGAAGCCCGCGTCGGAGGCCCCGGCAGCACCGGCCCCGGCAGCCAGCGCGCCATCACCTTCCTCACCAACTTCCTCAACCACTGTGCCAGCGACAAGTCCGCCGCCACCGGCGGTCCCATCCCGCTGGACTTCATCTCCTTCCATCCCAAAGGCAGCCCGCGCCTCGTCCCGCCCGGCCCCGGCGAGACCGCGCACATCCGCATGGGCCTCCAGAACGAGATCAGCGCCGCCGCCAACGGCTTTCGCACCGTAGCCGCCTCGGCCAAGTACCACAACCTCCCCATCATCCTCTCTGAAGCCGACCCCGAAGGCTGCGCCGCCTGCTCCGCCCGCGAGAACCCGAACAACGCCTACCGCAACAGCCCGGTCTACCCCACCTACACCGCCGCCGCCATGAAAGCCCTCCTCGACCTGGCCGCCGAGAACAAGGTCAACCTCATCGGCATGGTCACCTGGGCCTTCGAGTTCGAGGGCAAGCAGTACTTCGAGGGCTTCCGCACCCTAGCCACGAACGGCATCGACCAGCCCGTCCTCAACATCTTCCGCATGGCCGGCCTTTTCTCCGGCGATCGCGTCGCCGCCACCAGTTCCTCTGAAGTTCCTGCCGAAGACATCGCCAAATCCGGCGTCCGCGCCCAACCCGATGTAGACGCCTTCGCCACCAAATCCACTCACGAAGCCGCCGTCATGCTCTGGAACTACCACGACGAAGACCTCCCCGTCCCCGCCTCCCAGGTCACCGTCAAAATCACCGGCATCCCCGCCGGCATCCACAAGGTCCTGCTCGAGCACTTCCGCATCGACGACACTCACTCCAACGCTTACACCGTCTGGGTCGCCATGGGCTCGCCCCAGTCGCCCACGCCCGAACAGTACACCCAGCTCCAGGCCGCCGGCCAGCTCCAGACCCTCACCTCACCCACCTGGCTCGACGTCACCTCCAACTCCGTCACCATCCCCACCACCCTCCCCCGCGAAGCCACCTCCCTCCTCCACCTCTCCTGGTGAGCCGGGAGTGGGTCAAATTGATGTGAGGGACTCAAGTTACCGAGAAGGCGACTTTTGAGGCGGTTCGAGGATTACTTCCGGTTGGCGGTCATTCGCCCGGAATCGGGAGCTTACTCGATCGAGACCTCATTTTGCGTCGAGGTCGTCTCGCTTTATCGAGGGCCGCGGCGAGGGCTGCCGTATTGAGAGATTTTGAGACATGACCGCCACCTGCCCCGTCTATCAGGTCGAAGGCACAGATGATGCGTCTATTCTGGGCAATCCCGATGCTGATGTTGACCGGAGCAGCTGCGACGGCGTCAGCGCAGACCGCCGCTCCGTTCACGCTCCGGATCAGCGGCCCCGAAACAGTGGCCGTCGGGCAGCCGGTGCCGGTGCGGGTGCTGCTGCAGAACACCTCAGACCACCCAATCGGCGTCGTGGAGCCGATTATTATGGATGACCTCGTGCTGTCGATCCAGGGGCCTTCGGGCCAGGAACCTCCGCGGAAGCGGCCCGGTGGCGGCTCAAGGGGCTTCGGGAGCATTCGGCCCAGCGAGGTGCTAGATGACGTTCTCCGCGTAGACTTCCTCTACGATCTGGGCCAGCCGGGACGATACACCCTACAACTGAAACGGCCCATCGCGGAAGACCACAACGACAAAGATGGCCTTGTTTCCTCGAACGTCATCACCCTTACCGTATCGCCCGACGCGGTGAAGCCCAGCGCTCCGTTGGCGCTCACGCTTAGCGGGCCTGAGACGTTCGCCTCGGGAAGCGATGTGTCCTTAAAGGTGCTGGCCAAGAATGTCTCCGGCCAGAATGTTTTCTTGGTCACCGATCCCGATGGAAGTGTCGCTGATAGAAGCTGCGGCATGCATGACGTTGTGAGACCCCCGAATGGTTTCCAGTTCGGCCAAACCCTCGCGCACGACGGCCCGAAGATCATCCGGGCTATCTCACCCGGTGCGACATTGGAGGCCACGCTGGGCAAGAAAGCCATGGGGTTCAACGCAGAGTGGACGCTTCCGGCCACTTATCAACTTCAATTGATCTGCTCCGTTCCTGGCTATGCGGAAAACGACCGAAGCGTGTCGAATGCCTTCACAATGGACGTTACCCCAGCCCCAGCGGGTGGCCCCACTCCGTTCACACTCAAACTCAGCGGGCCGCAGACCGCCGCCGCCGGTGATGCTGTGCGGGTGGACCTAGAGGAGACGAATACCTCGGACTTTGGAGGCATGGGCTTGATGGGTAATCTCAACCCGGTGGACCCCTTCATTGCCCAGCTGGGGTATTCCTTTTCTGTGCGCGATCCATCGGGTGTTGAACTGCCGCTAAACACCCATGCCAGCCCCGCCCCAGGGATTCGCTCCTTCAAATCTACGGAGACAGGTCCGTGCATCTCTTACGCGCTCCTAAGCGACTACTACGACTTTAGCCAGCCCGGAGTCTATCGCGTGCAGTTGAGCCGGTACGATAAGCCGCTGGGGGATGTTCGGGTCTTTTCCAATGTCCTCACAATCAACGTGACTCCTGCGGCGCGGAGATAGAGATCGTAGCGCACGAAAAACGGGGTGGTCTCAACTGGTCGATGCAACACCATCTGATATGAATTCAATTTCTAAAGGTGGTGTTTATGGCACAAGGAAAACGGAACAGGCTTTCCATGGAGCAGCGGATCGACATGT
>JBELAH010000026.1:0-36821 GCA_049509035.1 Acidobacteriaceae bacterium | reverse complement strand
CTGATCGTAAAAGTGCGTGTTTTCCCTCGGCGAATCACTGGATTTTATTGTCCCACATATTCCTATTATGTAAGACAATCCCGCTTTTGCGCCCCATCCACCCAAATGCTCCACACCCCAAAACATCTCTAGCATCGTCATTTAGTGGTTTATTGTCATTGTTTTACGCGCATTTCTATCGAGTTTTCAAATTGCCAGCAATCTCGGTTCCAAATTGCTCCACGTGGAGCAATTTGAGGCATTTTGGGAACAATTTAAGGCACTCCTCTACCTCCCGAGCCCAGCCAGATACTCCCGGTCCTCATCGCTCAGCGCTGCACTCTCGAGCAAATCCGGCCGGTTTTTCCACGTTTTTTTCAGCGCCATCTGCCGCCGCCAGCGCCGAATCGCCGCATGATCGCCGCCCCCAAGCACCTCCGGAATTGCCACGCCGCGAAACTCCGCCGGCCGCGTGTAATGCGGATAGTCCAGCAGCCCGCCCGCGCCGTGCGTCGAGCGCGGTACGCCGTCCGCCGTCATCGCATCGGCCGGATCGTCGCCCTCGCCAAAGCTCTCGTAGCGCGAAGAATCCGCGTGCCCCAGCACGCCCGGCAGCAGCCGCGCGGTTGCGTCCAGAACTACCGCCGCGGCCAGCTCGCCACCCGACAGCACATAATCGCCGATCGACAACTCTTCGTCCGCCAACAGCTCGCACACGCGCTCATCGACGCCTTCATACCGCCCACAGATCAGCACCACCCGCTCCAGCGCAGCCAGGCGGTGCGCCGTGGCCTGGGTAAATCGCCTTCCCTGCGCCGAGAGCAAAATCACTGATTGTTGCGCCACATCGCGATCTGCCTTCGCCGCAATTCCGCCGAGCGACTCGACGCAGTCAAAGATGGGCTGCGCTTTCAGCACCATGCCTTCGCCACCGCCGAAGGGCCGGTCGTCGACGGTGCGATGACGATCATGGGTAAAGTCGCGCAGATCGTGCGTTGCCACTTCCACCGCACCGGAAGAAATGGCCCGGCTCAGGATGCCGTGGTCCAACGGCCCGGCGAAGAAGTTGGGAAAAATGGTAAGGACGTCAAAGCGCATAGGCGGCGGTTTGGAGGGAATCATGGTTATTCCTGGGTGGGGCGATTGATCTGGGCCAGGCCTTCGGGCAGGGTCATGCGGATGGACTTGGCGGCCAGATCGACGTCGAGCAGAAGCGCTTCGGCAAATGGGATGAGGACCTCATCGCCTTCAGGCGATTTGACTTCGAGCAGCGGGGCCGCTTCTTCCAGCCGGCGCAGGCCATCGGGCGAGGTGGGGAACTGAACGCCTTCGACCACGCCCAAGGGCTGGCCGCGATCGTAGACAGTGCAGCCGATCAGATCGGAAATGTACGCGGCGCCGGTTGGGAGCGGCATGCGCTCGGCGAGCGGGACCAGGACGTCTTTGGCTGCGAGTTGCTGCGCTTTTTCGATGCTGTCGATGCCCGCGAAGTGGAAGACAATACGCCCGGCGTTGCGGCCCACGGGCAGCCAATGGGCTGCGACCTGGGCGGGTTGAACCGAAGCGCCTGGGTTTGATTCGTCAGAGGGTTCGCCGGACGAGGCTCGATCGGCAAAACCGGATGGCGCGAGCCAGACCTGGGGGTGCTGGTCGAAGCGCTCAGGGAAGTCGGTGAACAGATCGGCGAGGACCTCTCCTTTACGCCCCTGGGGCCGAAGGATGTGGGCGAGGACGATCCATTGCGCAGGGGATTCCATAGAGAGGATGTTACCTCCCGGGGCGATAACAGCGGCCTATGCGGCGACGCGCTTTGGTCACACTTCGTCGTCTTCGAGGATGTCGAGGGCGAAACGGTGGTGGAGTTTCATGCTGGCGGCGCCGAGGATGGTGCGCAAAGAGCGCGCGGTTCGACCCTGTTTCCCGATCACCTTGCCGATGTCCTGGTGAGCGACGCGAAGTCGTATCACGGTGGCATCGTGGTCATCGAGCATCTCTACGGAGACATCCTCGGGCTGATCAACCAGGGCCTGGACGATCTCCAGAATGAGTTGCTTCATCCGCTCAGTTGGCTCGGAGGCTACTAGCGTTGCTTCGTTCATCACAGACACCTCTTGGGAAGAATGTTGCCCCGGTTCGATGCCGCCCATCGCCTCAGTCTGGGTGAGGTCTTCAGGGAAGGATGACTTTCTGCCGGTGCAACACCGTGGCCACTTCCGGTGGGGAGTGACCACGCGGCCCGTCTAACTTCAAAGCGGGCCTGCCAAGAGTCTACGTGAAGAAACCGCGCAGAAAGTGTTAGAAAAGCGGTCATTGCAGATTCTTTTTAGCACAGTTGGCTGGTTACCTGATAACTATTTAGTAACTATGCTGCGCTGGCGGGCTCGGCTACGGGTGGAGCGGTGGGCGGAACGGCGGCTGGGGCGGCGGGCTGGGCAAAGAGCTTGCCCACGCGCTCCGACAGCCTGGCGCCATTGCCGACCCAGTAGTCGATGCGGTCGCGCTTGAGGTCGAGCGTGGCCGGGGTGGTGCGGGGGTTGTAGGTGCCAACCACCTCAATGGAACGGCCATTGCGGGCGCGGTCCTTTTCAATGACAACGACGCGGTAGTGGGGCTGCTTGCGGGCGCCAACGCGCGCCAGACGAATCATCAACACTTGGGAAACCTCTCAGAGAAATCGGTGTATGCGGGGCGAAGAGAATGAAACCGGGCGATCCGCCGGCCGAGCAGGCGGGACCGCAGCTCACACAGCCCAACACCTAAGTATGGCGGAGATTGCGGGATTTCGCAATGCTGGCGGGCGGGAGTTCGAGCGGCATCCGGTTGCTGCGGCTGGGCAGGTTACGGCGGCGTCACTTCCCATTCTTCTCCAACCTGCGCTATATTCGTGAGATGACGGGCAAAACCACACTATCGCGCCCGCGATCGCCGTGGAGAATCCTCCTCGGCGTGCTGTGTATTGCCCTGATCATGGTTGGCGGCGTGGTTGCGGCCACGCATACCCACTCGCAGCGCGAGATTTCCCATCAGGATTGCGGCCTCTGTGTCACCGCCCACATGGCGGTCCAGATCGCCGTCACGGTGACGCAGGTCTGTGTCGCTCAAGTCTTCACCCGGGTTGAGGCGTCGCATCCGGTCGCCTCCCACGACTTCACCCCACAATTTGCACTATTCTCACGCCCTCCTCCGGCCGCTTGAACCGCTCGCAACCCAGCGATTCATAGTCCGGCTCTAACTCAGGGAGGTAGTGCATGCACACGCTCAACCAGCGCGCGTCGCTGACGACGCTCTTGATCTCCATTTTCTTCATTTGCTCCAGCATTCTCGCTCAATCGGCAGGCAACTCCGGCACCATCTACGGCACGGTAACCGATGCCACAGGCGCAGTCATTCGCGGGGCCGCGGTCGCCATCGAAAACCCGGTGAGCGGCTACAGCCGGCACACCACCACCGACGCCTCGGGCCGCTACCAGTTCACCAATCTGCCGCTGAATCCCTATCACCTCACCACCTCGGCTTCGAGCTTCGCCACCATGTCGGAGGATGCGGATGTTCGGTCGACGGTTCCGATAACCGTGAATATCTCGCTGAAGCTGGGCGAAACCTCCATGGTGGTTGAGGTGACCACGACCGGCCAGGACCTGATCGAAAACGATCCCGTCGGCCACACCGATATCGACCGCGACCTCTTCCAGAAGCTCCCGCTGGAGAGCGAGTCGTCCACGCTGAGCTCGCTCGTCACCCTCGCCTCGCCCGGCATCGCAGCCGACTCCAATGGCCTCTTCCACGGCCTCGGCGACCACGCTTCCAACTCCTTCTCCATCGACGGCCAGCCCATCACCGATCAGCAGAGCAAGGTCTTCTCCAACCAGCTCCCCTCCAACTCGGTGCAGTCGCTCGAGGTGATTGATGGCGCACCCCCGGCGGAGTTCGGCGGCAAGACCAGCGTGGTGATCGACGTGACCACGCGGTCCGGGCAGGGCGTGACTACGCCTACCGGGTCGGTGACCGCGTCCTACGGGACGTTTGGGTCCTCCACCGCCTCCGTCGATCTGAGCTACGGCAACAAGAACTGGGGCAACTTCATCGAAGTGGACGGCCTCAACACCGGCCGCTTCCTCGATCCGCCCGAGTTCGCCGTCTTCCACGACAAGGGCAACGAGTTCAACGTCTTCGACCGCATAGACCGGCAGCTTACCGCAGCCGACTCTGTGCATATCAACCTCGGCCTAAGCCGCTCGTGGTTCCAGACGCCGAACTCCTACGACAACCTCAACGTCCAGAATGTAGTCAGCGGCGGGACTGGCGTGAACCCCGTCTTCGGCAGTGTCGGCAACGCTGATCAGCGCTCGAAGATCGATACCTTCAACATCGCCCCAACGTATACGCACACGATCAGCGTGAACTCGGTCTTCAACTTCACCGGCTACGTTCGCCGCGACTCCTACAACTACTACCCGAGCAGGAATCCGCTGGCCGACTTGGGGCCGATCCAGAACCAAACCATCAGCCAGGCACGCTCGCTGACCAACGCCGGCGCCCACACCACCATCTCTTACGTGAAGGGCGCGAACAACATCAAGCTGGGCGCCGAATACATGCAGACGCTGCTGCGCGAGAACGACCCGTTGGCAATCATCAACTCCACCTTCAATTCGCCCTGCGTGGACGAAGGCGGCAACCCGCTGCCCGGATTCACCAGCCCAACCCAGTGCGCGGCGGCCGGAGATTCGGCCAACGCGCCCTACGACCCAACCAACCCGCTCGGTGGCGGCTACAATCCGCTGCTTCTACCCTATGACCTAACCCGCGGCGGCAACTACTTCACCTTCAACGGCCACACCGACGTCAAGGAACTCGCGCTCTACGCCCAGGACCAGATCACGGCCGGCGCTTGGACCTTCAACGTCGGCGCTCGCGGGGACCTCTATAACGGCCTCGCCATCCAGCGCCAGGCCGAACCTCGCCTGGGCATCGCCTACAACATCAAGCAGACCAGTTCCGTCCTGCGCATCTCCTACGCCCGCACCCTCGAAACTCCCTTCAACGAGAACCTTGTGCTCTCCAGTCGGGGCTGCGGCGTCCCCGTGCTGGCCGAGCTTCTCGTCTGATCCCCCGGCGTCGGTACTACTCTCCAGCCCGGCTTCCGCAATGAGTTCCACGCCGGTCTGCAACAGGCATTTGGCAAGAACTTTGTCTTCTCCGGCGACTACATCTGGAAGTACACCCACAACGCGTTCGACTTCTCCGTGCTGGGCAACACGCCCATCACTTTCCCCATCGACTGGCACAACTCGAAGATCCCCGGCTTCGACCTGCGCGTGGATATGCCCCACTTCCACGGCCTTTCCGCGTTCGTCGTCATGTCGTCGGTCGCGGCGCGTTTCTACCCGCCGCAGATCGCCGGCGCCGGAGCCACCGTCGGCCAGACCGGCCTTCCTTTCCGCATCGATCACGACGAGAGGTACAACGAGACCACTCACCTGCAGTACCAACTCCCGGGAGGGAAGCTCTCGCCGTGGCTCGGGTTCAACTGGCGCTTCGACAGTGGGCTGGTCGCCGGCTCGGCTCCATGTTATGGGGTGACCGATCCCAACAGCCCGTGCCTTGCCTCCTCGACCACACTGGGTGGCCAGCCCGCCATCCTGATGGTGAATGCATTCGGCGTGCCGTTCACGGCTGACCAGGAGTTTCAGGCGGGCTTCGCCTGCGGCAGCGACAAGGCAACACCGACCAATCTGTTACCAACCACCTGCCTGGCCTCGCAATTCACGTCCAGCCTCATCTCCATTCCCGCACCCAACAAGGGCGACAACGACCACAATCCTCAACGCATCGCACCGCGCAACGTCTTCGACGCGTCGCTGGGCCAGGACAACCTCTTCAACGGCGACAAGTACAAGTGGAGCCTTCACCTGACCGCCGTCAACATCACCAACAAGTACGCGCTCTACAACTTCCTCTCGACGTTCTCGGGCACGCACTACCTTACGCCGCGGGCGCTGACGGCCGAACTTGGGTTCCATTTTTAGCGAGCACGCAACTCAACCATGGGCGTCCGGAGGAGCGGCAACGCTCCTCCGGACGGGCTCTTCGCAAAGGAGGGGGTTGTGTCCGGAGTTCCTAAATGGGGTCGTAGCAGCAAACGACGCGTGCGCCTGATCCGTTGGACCCGCCTGGAGATTGCGAGTGCCGCCGGGTTGGGCTGTCTCATCTCTCTTCTCAGCCTGGTGCTGGCCCAGTGGCTGGCGGGGCATCCGTTTGATTGAAGCCAGCGGCAGCAACCGAAATGCGGACGTTGAGCTGAGGCAGCACCGGGGCAAATGAGGTTGGGGGTTAAAAGCCAAGCCGCCTCTAGGAGAAGGCGGCAAGACCGTGGGCATATGTGGCTCTGCTTAGCCCTAACAAGGAGGGTATCGCTCGGGGTCACGCGCGGATGTGACGCGTGTCACCTGTGTTCGGTGACCGGCACATCATTGCTGGTCGCGCAGCAGCGCGGTGGCGGCCCAAAGGACGGGTGCCTGGCCGTGCAGGTTTCCCGTCTCGCGCTTGCGATCGAGGTAATACTGCAGGTTGTCCAGCTTGCCGGTGCCGGTGCATACCTGGGTGACGTCGTGGTTCTGGTCGACGTAGCCGACTACGGCGATCCAGGCGCGGCGGGCTGCGGGGGCGTAGGCGGCAGCGTCCAACCAGCCGTGCTTGACGCCGGTGATGAGCGCGAAGCTGAACATGGCGGAGCTGGAGGATTCGGGCCAGGCCTCGGGGTGGTCGATGAGCTCGCGCCACATGCCGTCCGCGCCCTGATACTTCAGCAGCGCGGCCATCATCAGCTTGTAGCCGGCCATAATGCGGGGGCGGTCGGGATGATCGGCGGGCAGGGTGCGCAGCATCTCGGCCATGCCGGCGGCAAACCAGCCGTCGCCGCGGCCCCAGAAGTACTTGACGTCGGGCGCGTGGAAGAAGAGGCCGCTGGGCTGCTGGAGGCGATCGAGATAGACAACCATCTCGTGGGCGTCGCGGTCGAGATACTTGCGATCTCCGGTGGCGCGGTAGGCTTCGAGCTGGAGCATGGTGAGCATATACATGTCGTCGACCCAGAGACGGGTCTCGGGCGAGAGGCCATCCTTGACGAGGGCGTCGTGGACATCCTGCGGCAATTCCGGAGGCGTGTCGGGTGCAAGCGGCCCCCACTGGCGGTCGGCCCAGAAGAGGCCGAGCTGGAGGTACTTTGAATCGTAGGTGGGAAGGCCTTTGGTCTGGATGGCGATCTGGAGCGGCATGACTCCGAAGATGGAGTCGTCGACGTGGTGGCGCTGCGGCTGGCGGCCCGTGCCGCCAGGGAGCATCGGGTCGAACTTGGCGATGAGACGGTCGCGCAACGAGTCGTCGTGGGTGAGCTCGGCGAAGGTCATCGCTCCGTAGAACGTGCATACGTAGGGGTAGCCGGAGAAGCGCTCGGACTGCGGGCTGGTTAGGAAGTGCTCGGCCAGGGCTTTACCGACCTCCTGCGGTGACGCGCCGCGCGGCCATACGGTTAGGTCGCCGGGTGAGGGAGGGATTGTTTTGCGATACGGGCCTTCTGGGACGCGGCGCGGAGGCTGGGTTGCGGACGAGGCTGGTTGCGGCGGCGGGGCAGCGGGGGCTTGAGCGTGCGTCGCGGTTGCGAGCAGGAGGGATGCGCAGAGCAGCGTGGGGACTCGGAGATTCATGGATTCATCCTTCGCGATGTTGGGTGCGGTGGTGCGAGCGAACGAGTGTGCGCGGCGGCTCGGCGATGGAACAGCCGCGCGTGCCTGCGGCTACTTGTGCCAGTGCATGGGCCAGTTGAGGTATTTTGTGGCGGCTTCGTAGACCGGCGCTGCTGTGGTGGAGAAGTTGGCGGCGACGTGGTGTTCGAAGCCGTGCTCGCAGATGTAGTGGAGGAGCTGCTGCATGTTCGGGATCTCGACGACACCGGCGCCGCCAAAGGTGGAGAGCGGATCGTTGGTGAAGGCGCCTTCGCCGACATAGCCGCGGATGGTGCCGTTGAAGTCGTCGGTGGACAAGCGGGCGAAGCTCATCGCGCCGGCCTTCACCGTTCCATCTAAGGTGCCGTGGGTGTTCTCCTTACCCACGGTGCCCGCGATGATGAGCTGGTAGTCCATCTTCACGCCTTCTTTGAAGAAATGCTTGGGAAGGTTGGAGCAGTGGAAGCAGACGGCCTTGTTGGGGTCGTCGCCGTAGTTGTTGTTCCAGTCGAGCAGGGCGGAGGGAGTTTCGCTGGCGAGGGTGAGGGCGTACATGGAGAGGGTGCCGAGGATGTCGACTTCGCAGGCGGAGGGGATGAGGTTATCGCTCATCATCGACATGACGGTGCAGGGAACGATACCGAGGTACTCTTCGATGGAGGTCCAACACTGGACGGCGGAGACGGTGAGTTCGGAGGCGGCCATCCAGTGGTCGATGACGGCGCCGAGCTTGGCCATTTTGAGCAGTGCGGCCTCGGGGGTCTGGCCGATGGGGATGTATTTCTTGATGGCGGCGAGCTTGGCCTGGGCGGCGTCGTCGTTGTCGGGCATGCGGCCGATGCGGCCCATGATTTCGGAGAGGTCGAGGGTTTCGACGGTAATGCCGGAGCGTTCGAGGAGTTTCTCAGAGTAGCGCACGGTGTTGAAGGCGGTGGGACGCGCGCCGATTGCGCCAAGGCGAACGTTCTTGAGGCCGCGGACTATGCGGCAGACGGCGGTGAACCAGGCCAGGTCGGATTTGAACTCGGGCGAGTCGGGGGCTTCGGTGTGGAGGGTGGTCAGGGAATAGGGGATGCCGTATTGCTTGAGGTTGTTGCAGATGGACATCTTGCCGCAGAAGCTGTCGCGGCGGAAGGCGATGGACATCTTGGCGGGCGCGTCGGGCGTGGCCTGGATGAGGACGGGGACGCGCAGACCGGCGAGACGGATAGCGTCGGCCAGGCCGCGCTCTTCGCCGAAGTTGGGCAGGGTGATGATGAGGCCGTCGATCTCGGCGGCGTGGAATTTGAAGAGGGCGGCACACTTCTTGGCGTCTTCGTAGGTTTCGACTGCGCCGTGGGCGGTGACGTCCGGGTGGAGCACGATGGGTTTGATGCCGGCGGCTTCGAGCGCGGCGATGATTTCGAGGCGGCCGCTGGTGGCGAGGTGTGAGGGGAAGAAGCCGCGATTGCCTACTAGAACTCCCATGGTCATTTGCTTGAACATATTTCTCCCGAGAGTACTTGAAAGTAAAATTACTCTGAGTTTGAGAGGCGCATCCAGATTACCTTGTCTTCACTGAATCCGATCTGGGTTGCTCGTTGGTCATTGTCGCAGCCTTGTTTGGGACTAAGAAGGCAGCTGTACAGATAACTTGAGTCCCCGACGGATACGTGGCTCAAATCGTCGTCATGATTATCTGCAATCAAACCGCGGCCACCATTCTTATCGGACTTCTGGTCGAATACTGGTTTGTGGTACGCCCGGATAACGTCCTCTTTCGAGCTTCCAATCCCGATTCCCTCAGGCGTTTTCCGGACGCTGGGATCAATCGTCGTCCCTAGCACAGGGAAATGTCTGCAATTAGGAAATGAACTGAGCAACAGGTCTGCTACACGCCCAGACCCGTCATCCATAGGCTGCAGGTAGAGATAAAGGCCTTGCTCCTTATCCACAAAGCAATACGTGTCCTTGCCTGCCGGCTTTGTCCCAAACAAGCTTAGGAGATATTTCATCGATACGTCGTGCTGAAGGCTATAGGGACCGAGTGAATGTGGCCCTGTGTATTTGCCATAAACACTGTGCCCTGCCGTCTGCCCTAAGAGCGCTGCGCTCAGAAGCAGGATAGTGCAGATGTTCGTGAGAGAGATTCTCATGGCACAAAAGGGAAACAGGGGTCCTTCGCTACGCTCAGGATGACAGCGAGACCAAGCTACGCCGAAAGCCCAATCTTTACCACCTACCTTGGTCTGTTGCGTGTTGATCGGCTGCGGGGCCGGTTGGAGAAAGGCCCAACACCGATTGTCACCGATGACACCCATTCACGGAGAAAAGGGCGGATTCGGCCTGACCCGGACGAGGACGTCGATCCCGTCCCAAAGTGAGGTACAAACCCGTTCGTCGATCGGTGACAACCGGTGTTGAGCCTTTACCCTTTGCCCGGGCGGAAGTGAATAGTGTAGAACGCGCCGAAGAGGGTCATGACAATCCCCCACCAAAAAGCCGGATGGAGGCTGGCCAGGACGTTGGCCGCGACGTCGGTGGCTGCGAGCACGGCGGTGGCCGGGTGCGAGAACTCGTAGATGCCCTGGCCGAGAATGATGAGGCCGCAGCCCAGCATCAGGACGCCGACGAAGAACCAGATGGAGAGGGATTGTTCGGTGCTGGGGTCGACGTGGTGGGGATGGGGTTCGGTCATGGGCGGCTCCTTGGTGGCGAGTAAGGCAAAGGCGAAATACGGGGATTCTTCACTGCGTTCAGAATGACAAGCAAAAGTGATCGTTCAGAATGACAAGCTGTTTACTGTTACCAGAGCCAGAGGTTGAGGATGAAGAGGACGATTGCGACGACGATGGCCCAGAAGATCGGCTTTTCGAAGACATTTCTGGAGCCGTCGTGGGGAATGACGGTGGAACCGTAGACCAGGCCGGTGAGTTGCGCTTCGGACATGGGCTTGGTCATGTAGCTGACGATGATGGTGACGGCTACGCAGATGCACCACGACCACAGCGCGCGATAAAGATTGGCGGCCATGGCCTGCACCCGCAGGATGGTGTCGGCGGAGGCGTGCGGTTGCAGGATCATGAAGCGGATGTTGGCTTTATCGTGCAGCACGGCCAGCCACATGAAGACGGAGGCGGCGGTACCGCTGAGCAGTCCCCAGAAGCCGCCGGCCTTGGTGGCGCGCTTCCACAGCATGCCCAGGATTACGGTGCCGAAGAGCGGCGCGATAAAGAAGCTGAACAGTTGCTGGACGTAGTCCATGATGCTGGCCGAGTTCCTGACCAGGTAGGCGGTGCCGACCGAGACTCCCATGCCGATGATGGTGGACCAGCGGCCCATGAGGACGTAGTGCGAGTCGGATGCTTTCTTGTTGAGGTAGGCGCCGTAGATATCGTAGGTCCATACGGTGGAGAAGGCGCTTACGTTTCCGGCCATGCCGGACATGAAGCCGGCGACCAGCGCGGTGATGCCGAGGCCGAGCAGGCCGGGGCCGAGGTAGCGGACCATCATGAGAGGCAGCACCTGGTTGAAGCTGTGGGCGCCGGCGAGGACCTGAGGGCTGCCGTCGGGGTAGAGCTGGATGAGGTGACCGGAGGAGTCCTTGAGCAGAACCAGGGCCAGGAGGCCGGGCAGGATGACGAAGAAGGGCACAAACATCTTGAACGCCGAGCCGATGATGGGCGCCAGGCGCGCGGAGCGGAGGCTATTGGCGGAGAGCACGCGCTGGACGACGAGGAAGTCGGTGGTCCAATAGCCGAAGCTGATGACCCAGCCGAGGCCAAAGACGATGCCAGTCCAATGGACGCCCATGGGGTTGGCGCTGAAGCTGCCGGTAGTGGACCACATATGGGTGTAGTCCTCGCCCACTCGCTGGGTGATCTGGGCCATGAGGTTGTGCCAGCCGCCGGCTTCGATGAGGCCGAGGATGGGAATGAGCATGGCGCCGGCCCAGATGAGGACGAACTGGAGCACCTCGTTGATGATGGCCGAGCGCAGGCCGCCGAGCATGACGTAGATGCCAACCGTGATGGCGCCCACCCACATGGAAAAGTAGATGTTCCAGCCCAGGACGACCTGCATCACGACTGCCATGGCGTACATGTTGACGCCGGACATGAGGATGGTCATGAAGGCGAAGCATATGCCGGAGACGGCGCGCGCGCCTTCGCCGAAGCGGAGTTGCAGATAGCCGGGGACGGAGTGGGTTTTGGAGATGTAGTAGAAGGGCATCATGACGATGCCGAGGAAGAGCATGGCGGGGATGGCGCCGATCCAATACCAGTGGGTGGCGAGGATGCCGTACTGGTAGGCTGCGCCGGCCCAGCCCATCAACTCCAGCGAGCCGAGGTTGGCGGAGACGAAGCTGAGGCCGGCGATCCACGCGGACATCTCGCGCCCGGCCAGAAAGAACTGTTCGCTGGTGTTGGTCGACCCCTTCACGTAAAAGCCGATGAAGATGACCATCGCGAAGTAGAGCAGCAGGATGGCGATGTCGATGGGCGCGAGATGGGTCAACTGGGTGCCGGCGAGCATCATTACGGCGGAGATGGGGGCAAGGTGCATCGGGCTCGGGCTTCCATTCTGCCGGCGAAGTTATGGGAGTTGCGGCCGGGCTGGGAGTGAGAAGATCGTTTTTTGCAGACGTAGAGAAATATACCCACTTCGACGCGGAGTTGCCATTCCGTGGGTTCCCAGGCTCCGCAATAAGCGAATCACAGAGGACACAGAGACAAAGAGAGGGCAGAAGCAAATCGCTCACTTTGCAGCGGAGTGGCGTAGTCTGGCTGACAAGGCTTGCGCTGAACAAGCCGGAGGGCCCAGGTATGAAGAAGATTGGAGCAACGCAGGCCTTGCTTGCCGCGGGGCTTGTGGCAGGGCTTGGATTTGGAATTGCGCACGCGCAAACCACAAGCCAGGATGGGAAGAACACCAGCAACGCGACCACGGCTGGCGCCAAGGACACTGGACAAACAACCGGACAAACAGCCGGACAAACGACTAAGGACGCTGGCGCCGGCACCAATCCGGCAAAACCGAGTCTCCTGAAGAAGGTTGAGCACGGAACGGCGGCCGCTGCTCACAAGACGGAAACAGGGGTCAAAGTAGCCGCGAAGGATACGGAGCAGGGCACCAAGGTGGCGGCGAAAGATACCGAGCAGGGCACCAAAGTCGCCGCGAAGGATACAAAACAAGACGCCAAGGTTGCCGCCAAAGATACAGAGCAGGGCACCAAGGTTGCTGCGAAGGATACGGCGAAAGGGACGGAGAAGGTTGCGGACAAGGTTGCAGGTAAGCCGGCTCCGAAGCCGGCTCCGAACGCAACTCCGCAGGCGGCGGCTCCCAAGTAAGGTGGTCCCGGCTAGAGGTGTATAGCGGATTGGCCCTGGGCGAGCACGGGCGCTGCGGCCGAGGGAGTGGAAACGTGCGCGATGGAGTGGGCTGCGTCCGGCCAGATTGTATCCGCAGCCAGCAGGACGAGCGCCACCCAGTAGAGATCGGCGCCGAGCAGATGGAGTAACTGCATCCACGCGGGGGCAAGTAGCAGCACGTCGGCGATGCCGAGCGCGAATTGGAGCAGCAGCAGCCCCAGCACGATGCGCGCAAAGCGGGTGCGAGCAATGCGTTCGGTGCGCTCCTGATCCGGGCCGGCCTGGCGCGAGCGGCGCACCAGCCAGATGACAAAGAGCGCGGCGAGCAGCGCGCTGAGCGGATGGACGAGGCGCAGGCGGAGGAGCAGCGGCGAGTTGGACGCGAAGTCCTGCAGGTAGGCGGCCTGGAGGGATGCGGCAGGGAAGAGGGTGTCGCCCAGCGCCGCCATCGATCCGCTGACGCCGACGGCGATGGTCGCCGCGAGTCCGGCGACGGCCCAGCCGAAGCCGGGCGCTCGTTCGAGTCCGGCCCAGCGCGACGCGGTGGCGAGGAAGCGCGCGGTCAGGGTGAGGGCCGCGACCAGCAGCAGAGTGTTGCTGAGGTGGACGGAGAGCAGGGCCATGCGCCCGGCGGACTGGTTGCCGGTGACGTAGCCGAGCTTGACCAGCAGCATGCCGAGGAAGGCTTCGTTGAGCAGCAGGGCGGTGGATGCGATGGCAAACCAGCGCGCGGCATGGCCTTTGACGGTTGCGCGGATGGTCCAAACGAGCAAGGCGACGACGATCAGGGTGGAGCCGACCGTCATCTGGCGGTGGGCGAACTCGATGATGGTGTGGAAGCCGGGCGAAACGGGGATGACCTGGCCATTGCAGAGCGGCCAGTGATTGCCGCAGCCGGCGCCGGAGCCGCTGGCGCGGACCAGCGCTCCCCAGAGGATGACGAGCACGTTGTAGAAGACGGCAAACCAGGCAAAACGCGGCAACAGGCGATGGTGCGTTGCCGGGTTTGCGGAATCCAGGGGCATGGGTCGATTTTACAGCCCGATTTTAGGCGGCTGGCGCAGCCGTCACATCACCGGCGCGATGAGCAGGGCAGTCTCGCCGCCGTTCGAGGGTGCGGCCGTCACCAGCACGGTGTCTCCCTTGGCGTAGTCGAACTTGAAGTCTTCGGCTACTCCGTTCGATGTGTCGGCCACGGTCTTGGGATCGAGGCGGAACGACTCCTCAACTCCGGCGCTGTTCTTGATGGTCAACAGGCGTTCATGGCGGCTGAGTTTGACGACGGTCCCGCTGGTTTTCTCCAGGGGGCCGGCGCCGAGATCGCGCACGGCGATGATGGTCCGCACCTGGCCGTCGCCAACAAAGAAGACGATTACATGGGCGCCCTTATTGGTGAACTTGTCCGCATCCACGGCGTCGGCGCGGACGTTTTTGTCGAAGTTGATTTCTGGGCCGGTCTTCTTCAGCCACTCGAAATGACCCGAGGAGCCGTTGTCGGTGGTGATTTCGGTCATCTTGATCTTCGGGTTGACCGATTGCACCGTTCCCGACAAGGCGTGGACGATGTCCTGGGCGATAGCGGCAGAGGTGACGACAGAGAAACACGCTGCAATTACAAAGACCTTGATTCGATTCATCATGGGGCCCACTCCCAACTCATCAGCTTGCAGGGTTAAGGGGATTCCATCCTGCAATCGACCACTATACTGCAAGATTGATAGCGAAAACAGTGAGCGCGAACACCTCTCGCGTCCCACGAACCGGGCAGACGAGCAGCATCGACGGCGGAATCCTGAGCGGCTGGCTCAGCCGGCGGCGAGCTCCCTGGCGCGCTGGGTTGCGCGCTTGACGGCTTTGATGAGGGTGACGCGCAGGCCACCTTCTTCGAGTTCCAGGATGCCGTCGACGGTGCAGCCGGCAGGAGTGGTCACCTCGTCCTTCAGCAGCGCCGGATGGTTGCCTGTCTCCAGCACCATGCGCGCAGAGCCATAGGCCGTTTGGGCCGCGAGCAGTGTGGCAACGTCGCGTGGCAGGCCCACGGCGACGCCGGCCTCGGCCAGCGCTTCGATGACAATGTAGAGAAATGCCGGTCCGGAGCCGGAGAGGCCGGTGACGGCATCCATCAGCTTTTCGTCGACGATGACGGTGCGCCCGACAGCCTGGAAAAAACTCTGCGCCAGTTCCAATTGCTGCGCGGTCGCGAATCGGCCGAGGCACAGGGCGGTAGCGCCGGCGCCGAGCATGGCGGGCGTGTTGGGCATGGCGCGGATAACGCCCAGGTCGCAGCCCGCGGCGTTCTCGATTGCGCTTGTCTTCACCCCCGCCGCGATGGAGATCAGCAGCTTGGCCGGAGTGAGCGCAGGAGCGATCTCGGCGACCACCGCGGGCACCTGCGTGGGCTTGACGCTGAGCAGGATGACGTCGGCGCGTTGGGCCGCAGCAAGGTTGTCGGTCCCGACCTCGACGCCGAGCCGGGTAGCCGCTGCGGTGGCATTGTCGGCGGGCAGCACGGTGGCGACGACGCGGTCCGCGGGCAGGAGATGGTTCTTGAGGAAACCCTGCAACAGGATGCCGCCCATCTTGCCCGCTCCCAGAACGGCAAGGTGCAGATCGGACAGGGCAGGCGCAGGGACTGGATGTTCGTGCTTGTCAGTGCTCATCCAAACAGGCTACCAGAGTGGGTGTTTCGGGACCGAGAGGCGCGCTGAGTTGACAGGGCTGTGTGGTGATCCCTAATGTTTCTGCGCATTGGTATGACCACTTTTCCGGGCTGGAAGCCTCATTTGAAGGCAAGAGCAGAATCGCAAGGAGATTGATATGAAGGTAAGTGTCCAAGGTTGGGGCATCGCAGCAGTTGTATTGATCGTCGCCACCGCTTTCGCGCCGCGGGCGCTTGCCCAGGACAATCTGCGCGATGGCGCGCCCTTCAACGGCTATACCGGCGTCAAGTTCGATACCACGAACTATCGTTACGACTACCTGGTGGACTCGAGTCTCGCGCAGGACGATGCTGCGGCGAAGAAGTTCAAGACGGTGGAGGCTGCCTACGCTGCGGCGCCTGCAGGAACGCCGGACCATCCCACCGTCATCGGTATCAAGCCGGATGTGTACTTGATGCACGTGGGGCCAGACGCGCCGTACAGCATTCAGGTGACGAAGGACAACATTACCTTTCTGGGGTTGACCGACGACCGGCGCAAGGTGGTGCTGGCGGACAATCGCGGCAACAAGGAGGGCGCGAACAATAACGGTTACATATTCGACGTAAATGCCAACGGCTTCAGCATGATCAACCTGACCGTCTGCGATTATGCCAACCTTGACTACGAGTATCCCGGCGACCACTCCAAGGACCTGAAGATGCGCTCGCCGGTGATTACGCAGGCGGTCGCGATCCAGATGGCAGGCGACCGGCACATCTACTCGCACGTGGCGTTTCTGAGCCGGCTGGATACTACCTTTATCCGCACTACGCGGTCGTACTTTACCAATGTGTTTATCGAGGGCACCGACGACTTCCTCGGCGGTGGCACGGTGGGCGTGTTCAATGATTCGCAGATTTATTTCCCCACCGGCCGCGGCGTCATGTCGGCTTCGAACCTCACCTTCATCCACACCAACTTCAAGGGCGCGCAGGGCTTGGAGTTCTTCAAGGGCTTCGGCAATCCGGACACGCTGATCGAGTGCACCATGCCGGTGATCGGCCCGAAAACCCATGTGACGTGGATGGCGTGGGACGTACTGCCGGTGCACCAGAACCTGTTTGCGCTGACCTACCACGTGAAGGATGCGAACGGGAACCCGATCCGCATCAAGGACATGATCAAGGGGACTCCGACGTACACGCTCTCGCGTGAGCTGACCGCGGAAGAGGCGAAGGCCTTCAACCCGTGGAACCTGCTGCGGGCCACGCCCAGCGGTGTCGCCGATGACTGGGACCCGGCCAACGCCCGCGCCAAGTATGAGGCCGAGGGCAGCGAAGTGTTCCGCATGGCCATGGCCAGCCGCACGGCGGCGGCCGCGGATACCAGCGGCGGCCCGTTCGTCAGCCGCTCGGCGTCGCCCACCATCCGCACGGGAGGAGCGGGTGCGACGCTGACTGCGAGCGTCTCGCCTGCGCGCGAGAAGGATACCAAGATCACGTGGTCGACCGACTCGAAGCTGGTGACGCTGAGCGCAACCACCGGCAACAGCGTGACCGTGACCGGCAACAACGCCACCGACCGCGCGGAGTGGGTCCGGGTGAAGGCGACCGCGGCCAATGGCTTCTACGTGCAGGCCTTCGTCAACGTGGAGCCGAAGTTCATCGATCCGCCGACGTTCGTGAAGCAGCCGGTGATTGCCACGCCGCTGGCGGGCAAGGTGAGCGTGCGCTACCTGCTGAACCTGGGTGGGCGCGCGGACCTTACCGACCAGTCGCAGATTACGTGGTCGCAGTGCGACGATGCGGCATGCACCAGTCCGCGCAAGGTCGCGGTGAGCCGCGGCGATCTGCCGTTGAAGACCTACACGCTGACTCCCGGCGACGTGGGCAAATATCTTGAGGTCTCGATCCGGCCGAAGCACAACATCAGCGATCCCGGCCCGGAGACGACGGCCATCTCGAGCAAGACCATCACCAGCGCCGAGGTCCCGTCGCAGAATGTCAATCCCGACTTCCGCAACTTCGTCGAAGCGACGGACCCGACGATTGTCAACGGCGAGTGGACTGTGGTGGGGACCTGGACCTCGGTCACCGGCGACACGCTGGTAAACGGCTACGGCCTCCGGGTGAGCAATCCGCCGGGAGCGGCGGGCGGTCCGGGCGGATTTGGCGGTGGTGCGGGGGCGGCAGGAGCAGGAGCAGCGGCCCGCGCGGGAGGCGCGGCACCTGCGGCGGCGCCTGCGCGTGCAGCCAATCCGCACGCCTCGCTGATCTATGTCAACGATGGGCCGGTGGGCGACATGACGGTGAAGGTGGTGATGTCGCCGGAGAAGAACGCCGGGCAGGGATTTGGCATTGCAGGCTCGCCCGCCGATGACGATCCTCGGGCCCAGCGCGCCGATATCTTCATCAAGTACGACCCGCGCACCAAGACGGGCTACGCGTTGCGCTACTGGAGGACGATCCAGTCGGCGGAGAAGTGCATGTTCCAGCTCTACCGGATTGAGAACGGCGTGGGCACGCCGCTGAACGAGCAGCAGGAGTTGACCGGCGTGTTCAAGCCGGACACGACGATTACGCTCTCGGTGGTGGGAGACAAGCTGACGGCGAAAGGCTCCAACACCGTGGACCACGATACGCTGTCGCTGGAAGGGACGATTACCCCCAACCCCTTCGGCGGGGCGGGTGTGTACTGGTCTGGTTCAGTCCCGGTTGGGAACAGCAACGTGTACAGCGAGGTGCAGATTTCGTATCCGGCAGGCGCGAAACACTAGGCAGGGCACGGGCCGAGAGCCCGCCGTATAGTTTGCCGCAAAGGCGGAAGACGTGACGCAGGACACTGCCTGAAAGCTGTTTTGGGAGCAGAGTTTAACCGTGCCGAGGATCGTGCTTCCCATTGCTCTATGGAAGGCATAAGATTCGCTCGACGATACTGGAGGCATGTATGTTGAAACTCCTGATGGTCCTTCCTGCCGCGCTGCTGTTTGCGTTTCTGCCCCAGGAACCGGCCGCACCTCCCGCTGACCAGCCCGCGGCGCCGGCTACGGCACCGGCTGCGACGCCGGCCGATGCGGCGACGCTGACCAACCCGGTGAAGCCCACGCAAGAATCCCAGGCCCACGCCAAGATGATGTTCGGAATCGATTGTGCCATGTGCCATGGGGACAACGGCAACGGCAAAGGCGACCTGGTCGCCGACATGCATCTGAGTATGAAGGACCTGACCGATCCGGACACTCTGAAGGGGATGTCGGACGGAGAGATTTTTTATCTGGTCAAGAACGGCAAGGGCAAGATGCCCGGCGAAGGCGATCGCGCCAAAGATGAGGCTATCTGGAACCTGGTGATCTACGTGCGTGGGTTAGCGAAGAAGTAGGGCTGGCCAAATCTCCCTGATTCGGAGGCGATATATGGTCGACATCGATCTGCTGGTGCAAGTGCTGCGCAAGCGCGGACACAGCGTGGAGACCGTAATTCCCGTGCCCGAAAACGCGGGCGAGTACGAGCTAAGCGTGGACGGAACCATCCTGCCGCTGGTGGAAGCGCGGCATTTGCTGGAACTCGACGCGAACCGTTAGGCACGCGGAATCGACTGCGGCCTGACCCGTTCCTGCTGGATGCGGGACCGGGTCAGGCGCGGGATCGGTCAGGCGCCGACTGGCTCGATCGCCTGGACATGCAGGATGGGGGGCTGGTTTTCCGCTTGTTCAAGCTGCCCTGTCACCTTGACGGCCTTGCCCACGAACTTCGCGGCTTTATCCGGGGCGTCGAGTTTGTATACGGTGCCGCCCGAGTCCTTCAGAACAAAGTCGGAGCCGTCCTTGACGATGGTGCCGGTGAGAACCACAGCCTTTTGTGGGGGCTGCGAATGATCGGGCGGCTGGGTGGGCTGTGCGGGCTGCTGCGGGGGTGCTTGCGTGTCCTGCTGGAGGAACGTGGTGGGCTGGACTGGCAGAGGCGGGCTTGCGATTGCTGAAGCGCCCTGCGCCACGGCCAGAACCAGCAGAGAAAGAACGCCTTCGGCGGTGCGGATTCGATTGCGATTTTGCATGTCGGAACCTCTGAACGTAGAAGTGGTCGTTCCGGGCGGTGTGGTGCAAACCGCGTTCCATTCAGTAAGTTCAGCCATTTCTTCGAGATCTCGCGCGAGCGCGATAGAACGCTCTGGGGCGACGGAAATACTTCCATCGCCCGGGAAATACTTACATTGCAGGGGCGAAAGAAAGTTGTTCGCGAAACGACCGGGACGCGCGTTATTGCGCTTTTTGGGCAGCGATCCACGCATCGACCTGCTTTTCCAGGACATCCATGGGCAATGCGCCGGAGTCCAGAACCACGTCGTGGAAGGCCTTGAGGTCGAATTTGGGCCCCAGCGCCGTTTTGGCGCGCTCGCGCAGTTCCAGGATTTTCAACTGGCCCATCTTGTAGCCGAGCGCCTGGGCCGGCCAGCCGATATAACGGTCGACTTCGGACTGGACGTTGGTCTCGTCAATCGCCGAGTGCTCGTGGAAGTAGTCGACCATCTGCTGGCGGGTCCAGTGCTGCGAGTGGACGCCGGTATCCACCACCAGCCGGATGGCGCGCCACATATCCGCCTCCAGCCGCCCATAATCCGAGTAGGGGTCCTGGTAGAAGCCGATCTCCTTGCCCAGACGTTCGGAGTAGAGCGCCCATCCCTCGGTGTATGCGGTGTAGTAACTTTGCTGGCGAAACGGCGGCAGGCCGGTGAGCTCCTGGGCAATCGAGATCTGCAGGTGGTGGCCGGGGATGCCCTCGTGGTACGAAACTGCCTCCACGTCCGCCAGCGAACGATCGGCCCAGTGGTAGGTGTTCACGTCCACGTTGCCGGGGCGCTTGCCGTCCGGCGTGCCCTGGTCGTAGAAGGCCTGCGGCTGGTTGGGGGCCATGTAGGCGGGCATGGGCACCACCTCCAGCTTCGCCTTGGGCAGCGTCCCGAACAGTTGCGGCAGGCGCGGCTGCATCTGCGCGATGTATCCCTTGTAGGCTGCAATCAGCGCGTCGGCGGATGCGGGATGTTCCTTTGGATTCGCCTTGAGCGCAGCGGCGAAGGTCTTGAGGTCGGTGAAGCCAAGCTGGTGCACGATGGCGAGCATCTCCGTCTCGTCGCGCTTGACCTCGTCCAGGCCGATCTGGTGGATTTCCGCGGGCGTTTTGTCGAGGGTGGTGCTCTGGCGGACGAGGAAGGCATAGTAGGCGTCGCCGTCCGGCAGCGCCCAGATACCCGGGTCCTGGCGGCAGTTGGGAATGTAGGCGCCAGAGAGGAATTTCGCGAAGTGCTGGTATGACGGCAGCACCTGGGTGGCAATCGCGTTGAGCACATCTTCGGTGATACGTTTCTGATCGGCTGCGGCGATGGACGCGGGAAACTTCTTGAGCGGCAGCGCGAACGGGCTGTCGGCGGGCTTCTGCGCGGCGATGCCCTGGACCTGCGCCAGTACCTGCTGCATCAGATACTGCGGCGGCGTGCGGTGGTCGTCGACTCCGGTCTGCATGTTGGTCATGATCTGCGAGAACGCGTGAGGAATCTTGCCCAGACGCGCAACGTAGTTGTCGTAGTCGTCGGCAGTGGCGAAGGAAGTGTGTTCGGCTAGCTGGGGAAGGTCGAGCTGGATGCCGTCGTACTGGTTTACCGGCATCTCCCAAGCTTTGAACTGCGCGCCCTCCTGGTCTTCGACCAGCGAACGCAGCATCAACTCGGCGGAGAGCTGCTGCTGGTGGGGCAGCCCGTTGGTATCGATAGCGGTGAGGCGCTCGATGTAGCCGCGTCCGCGGGCGAGGGCATCGTTGACCGCGCTGGGCGAGTAGTCGGTGAGCTCGGTATCGTAGCGCTTGTCGCCGAGGTAGGTTGCGTACTCGGGTTGGTGCTTCAGCTTGTCCTGCCAGATGTCATTGAACAGCGCATCCAGCGCGCGCGAACGGGTGGCGATGTCCTGCTGGAGGTCTTGCGCCGGGATGGTCGCGCCGGGTGTCGGCAGCGTTTGCGCGCGAAGTTGGGCGGAGAGTGGGAGTGGAGCAATGAGTGCGGACGCAAGAAGTACGAACAGACAACGATTCATGGGACCTCTGGAGACGTTTGGAGCCTCGCTTGTATCTTATGCGAGGTGCCAAGGACCGTGGGCTGCGGACCCGCCGTGGGAACGGCCTGGAAACAATCCGGTTGGCTCATTTTCTTGCAATTGCAAGCGAGTAAGCTTCGTATACGAGATTATGAAGCGCGCAATCACCTGCGGAATGTTTCTGCTGCTCGCTCCCATCGGGGCCACGGCTCAGACTCAGAACGCGCGGCCGACCTTTGATGTTGCTACAATCAAGCTCGACGCCTGCGGCGGTCCGAAATCGAATCGGGCCAGCGCGGACGAGTTGATCTCCGCCGACCAGACTCTGAAGCAACTGGTCGTGTTGGCTTACAGCGTTCAGTCTTACCAGGTGACCGGCCCAGGGTGGTTGGAATCGGTCTGCTTCGATGTCGCCGGGAAATATCCTCCCGACACCAAGTATCGCGACCGCTGGCTGATGCTGCGCACCCTGCTTGAAGACCGCTTCCACCTGGCTGTGCATCACGAAACGAAAGAGATGCAAGGCTACGCGCTGATGGTGGCCAAGAGCGGCTTCAAGCTGAAGCCGTCCGATCCCGGCGAAGGCAGCACCAGCGGCGGCAATCAGGGCCGCGTCTGGACCTTCAGGGCAAGAAAAATTCCGATGTCGGACCTGGCTTACGAATTAGCGGACAGCCTGGGTGGCGTGGTCGTCGACATGACCAGCCTGGACGGCGTTTACGACTTCCAGCTGCGTTGGGCCAGCGACGACATGAGCAGCCCCGGCGCCAGCGACGTCAACCCGGCCCCGTCCATCTTCACCGCGCTTGAGGACACTCTTGGCCTGGCTCTGCAGCGCCAGAAAGTTCCGGTCGACACCATCGTGGTTGACCACGTCGACCGGGCCCCAACCGAGAACTAACTCGTGCTGCCAGCGGCGCCGGCGTCCAGCATCCGGTATAGCGTGGAGCGGCTGATGCCCAGCGCCTTAGCTGTGCGCAGCTTGTTGCCGCCGCAGCGCCCGAGGACGTCCAGAACGTGGCGCTGGACGACGTCGCTCAACCGCTCCGACTTCGCGGCGGAGGGCGCGGGCAGGGGGCCGAACCCCGGTTCCACTACAGTGAGCAGGTGGCGCGGTTCGATCGAATCTGCTTCAGCGAGCGCGGCCGCCTGGCAGACGACGCGTTCCAGTTGGCGAAGATTATTCGGCCACAGGGACTTCTGCAGCAGCCACAGAGTGGGCTCGGAGAGCAGCCTGGGAGTTTGCCGGGTCTGGTGCGCAAGCCGGCGCAGCAGCCACTCGCATATGACGGGAATGTCGTCGGTGCGCTGGCGCAGCGGTGGCACCAGGATTTCCACTGCGGAAAGGTGCGCATACAGGTCCTGGCGGAACTGTCCAATGGCCGCGAGCGGACGCAGGTCGCGATCGGATGCGGCAATGATTCGCGGGCGCGAGTCGGCCGGCTGGAGGGAGACGCGGCCGGCGCCGGGGGTTGCGACCCGCAGTTGCTCGCACGCTTGCAGAAAGCGGAGCAGCCCGGCCTGCTGGGCAAATGACAGCTCGGCAATGCCCTTGAGGAAGAGGGTCCCGCCGTGGGCTGATTCGACCAGCGACTGGGCGGAGCGCATGCCGAGGGGACGCGGGGCATGGTCGAGGGGTTCGGCGAGCATGGCCGCCTGGGCCACGATGAAGGGGCCATCGCTGCCCGGCGACCCAGCGTGCAGGCAGTGCGCCGCCAGCTCTTTTCCCGCACCCGGCTCGCCGTGAACCAGCGCGGTGCGGAAGTAGGGAGCGATGCGGCGGACCTGCGAGCGCAGCCGCCGCACCGCCGCGCTCTCGCCCGATAGCAGCGGGCCGCCCGGCAGTTCCTGATGCTCAGGCGGGATCGCCGGTTGAAACGGCTCTGCGGAGATAAAGTGATTGCTCGCCATGGCCCTGCTGGATTCATCGGCGGAAGGCGGGTTCAAGGTGAGCGGAAAGGGAAGGGCAGAGTCGCGGAACCCGTGCGTCCGCGTCGGCAAAGAAAACCCCACACCGCGCCGATGGATTGGCCGCAAATGTGGGGCTATCTGGAAATCGGTCGCCGGATTCTACGCGGTGGTGGTAGCGCAATAGGCGTCGAACGCGCGGGTAAGCTCCTGGGCAATGGCCGGCGCGGTCGAGGTCTCGATCGCCGAGCGCTGCATCAGATAGACCAGTTGGCCGTCGCGCAGGATGGCAATCGCCGGCGAGCTGGGCGGATGGCCGGCAAAGTAAGTGCGCGCCTTCTCCGTGGCCTCGCGGTCCTGCCCGGCAAAGACGGTAACGGCGTGGTTGGGCGTGACGCCGTGCTGCATCGCCAGCCGCACCGCGGGGCGCATCTTGCCGGCCGCGCATCCGCAGACGGAGTTCACCACCAGCATGGTGGTGCCGGGCTGGGCCAGGGCCGCGTCCACCTCGGCGGCGGTGCGCGTTTCCTTCAGGCCTGCACGGGTCAACTCCTCGCGCATGGGGATAAGCATGATCTCTGGGTACATAGGGTCTCCTCGGGAGGCCGCGGTTTGAGGGCGGCTCCAGTATCGATTGTACGGGTGAAGACGGCGGCGTGCCACTGGCACACGGTCAAGGTTTATGCGTCACAACATCCCATTCGGCCGGTGGTGGGTCGGTTTGAGAAGTCCTGACCTCAGGGGCTAAAGCCCTTTTAACAAACCAGCAGCTTACGGCACGGCTGAAGCCGTGCCCTTGACGAGGCAGAATCAACTTGCGGCACGGAGACCCAAAGCTAAAGCTCTGGGCTACCAGCCGTGCCCTTGACGAGACAGATTCGAACCGACCCAGAGCCGTTGGGCCGGTGGTGGGTCGGCTTGCCACCGCGATGCACTACTCTAGAGGGCGTGACGATTCTCGAAAATGTTTCGCTGGCGGGATACACGACGCTCGGGGTTGGGGGTCTGGCGCGCTGGCTGGTGGAAGCGACGACCGAGGACGACGTGCTGGCAGCCGTCCGCTTTGCCCGCGCGCAGGGGGTCCCATTCTTTATTCTCGGCGGCGGCAGCAATCTTCTGGTCAGCGACAGCGGCTTTCTGGGGGTGGTGATTCACGTGGCTGCCGCCGGTTCGGTTTGGGCTGAGGAGTCCAACGGGTATGCCAGCATCGTCTCCAGCGCCGGGACCGACTGGGACCGGGTGGTGCAGCTTGCGGTCGACAAAAACGGTGCCGGCATCGAGTGCCTCGCCGGCATTCCCGGCTCGGTTGGCGGCACGCCGGTGCAGAACGTGGGCGCTTACGGCCAGGAGGTCTCGCATACCATTGCCAGCGTTCGCGCGATCGATCTGGACGCCGAGAAGGTGGTCCAACTTGCTCCCGCCGATTGCGGCTTCAGCTATCGCAGTAGCATCTTCAATGCCACGCGGCGCGGCCGCTACGCCATCACGCGGGTCGTCTACGGGCTGCAACTCGACGGGCAGCCGCACCTGGAATACCGCGATGTGAAGCAGTACTTCGCCGAGCGCGGCACGGCCCAGCCGACGCTGGCCGAGACCGCCGCTGCGGTGCGGGAGATTCGCGCGCGCAAAGGCATGCTGCTCGACGCGAACGATCCCGACTCGCGCAGCGCCGGGTCGTTCTTCAAGAACCCCATTGTCCCCGCTGCCAGCGTTTCGCGGCTGGCTGTCATTGCGGGCTGCCGCGTCGACGAGGTGCCGCAGTTTCCGCCTGGTGCGTGGGTTGCGCCCGCCGACGAGCTGGTGAAGATCTCCGCCGCGTGGCTGATTGAGCGGACAGGCTTCCATAAGGGGTTTCGCATGGGGCAGGCCGGCATTTCGACCAAGCACACTCTGGCGCTGGTGAACTTTGGCGGCGCTACGGCGGCGGAGGTTGTAGCGCTACGCGATGCGGTGATGGGCGCGGTGGAAAAACGCTTCGCGATCCGCCTGGAACAAGAGCCGATTACGCTGGGCTTCGCGCATCCCCATTGAGTTGCGCCAGCAGGCGGGCGCGTTCTTCCGCCAGAACGACTTCCACGGGACCTTGCTGGACCACGCGACCGTCGGCGAGTTTGATGACTTCGGCGCCGAGCTGAAACGCTTCGGCAACATCGTGGGTGACGGAGAGCACGCAGAGGTTTTTCACTTTCGCCCACGACTGAAAATCCTGCATCAGATCAGATCGCAAAGCATAATCGAGTCCGGTGAAAGGCTCATCCAGTAAGAGCAGGCGCGAGGCAGCCGCGGCGGCCCGAGCCATGTTCACTCGCTGGGCTTCGCCACCCGAGAGCGCCCGAGGAAACTTGCCTGCCAAATCGGCGATGCGAAACAGTTGAAGAATCTCGGCAGTTTTCTTCTTCCTGGCATTCACGTCTCCATCTTTTTCTCTGTCCTGCGATGAAACGTAAATGCCGTACGCTATCTGCTGCTGCACGGTCATATGCGGGAACAGGCTCGCACTCTGCGGGGCAAGCGGGATGCCGCGCTGGTGAGAGTCCAGGGAAAAACCGTGATCGGTGTCTACGGCGATCCCGCTTCGATCCTGTCCCGCGCGATCCAACCTGGCCGTCTTGATGAGTCCGAGGCCGGGGCGGGTGAGGCCTGCAATGACTCTGAGGATCGTAGTTTTGCCTGAGCCGGACGCGCCAAAAAGAATTGTCCAAGGCGCGTCAACGCGGAAGCTGACGTGCAAGTTGAGTGCTCCGACGCGATGCCGGCAACTCACCTCGATTGGCGCCATCGGCAGCACTTTGAAGGTCACCCTAGCCTCAGCCAAGCAGTGGCCTCCTCTCGGCACCGCGCCAGTAGATGACGATGAGCGTGGCGAGGCTAAAGGCGAGCAGCACGGCGGCGGTACGGTTGGCCGCTGCGTAGTTGAAGTCCTGCACCTGGTCATAAAGAGCAATCGAGAGCGTGCGCGTTGCTCCGGGAATGTTGCCGCCGAGCATCAGCACCACGCCGAACTCGCCCACGGTGTGGGCGAAGGTGAGCACCGCGGCGGTGACCAGTGACGGCTTGGCCAGCGGCAGCGTGATGGTCCGGAACGCGCGCAGCGGCGATGCTCCCAGCGTGGCCGCGACCTCGAGCAGGGATGTGTCTACCGCGCGGAATCCCGCGACCAGCGGCTGCACCGCAAACGGCAGGCTGTAGAGCACCGACCCCACCACCAGTCCGGAGAAGGAAAACGCGAGCGGATGCCCCAGGAGACGGATGATCAGCCGGCCCGGCGCGGTCAGCGGGCCTAGCGCGACCAGCAGATAGAAGCCCAGCACCGTTGGCGGAAGCACCAGCGGCAGCGCTACCACCGCCTGGGTGAGCGCCCGCGCCGCGCCTGCTCCGCTGGCGATCCACCACGCGACCGGAAGCGCGACGAGAAGCAGCAGCGCGGTGGTGGTGAGCGCCAGGCGCAGGGTCAGCCATAAGGCTTGCGTATCCATGTCGGTACAAGTGTATCGGGCGTCAGTCCGTCCAGGGGTTCACAATCGGAATTCTGGCGGCCGCGAACGGATCGATGTCCCTGGTTGCTAAGGTGAATCCGGTGACCAATGCGATTGCCGCGATCTGCGCGTCGGCTACCGAAATTGTGTATCCGACTGACCGGGTGCGGGCTACGACCGACGCATAAGCGATTGCTGCGGGGCGATCGAACGGCAGAATGCGTGGGCCAAATAGTCTCTCCAATAGCCTGGTGAGCGACGCGGCGAGATTGGCCCGGCGTTTCCCCGCGGGGACAAGTGCGACGCCGACGAGCAATTCGGAGAGGCTAGTAGCCGTTATGTACAGCGTCTCGGCTTCCTGACGGTCGAGCCAGGCCTGGACAGCGGGGTCGCCGTGGAGCCTCATCGGCTCCGATATCACATTGGTATCGAGAATAATCAATCGAACACCGCAGGTTCCGTAGGCCGGGAATCGCGGACAAGGTTGAGGTCATTTCCGAAAGTCCTGCGTCCGAACTTGGCGAGTTCCGAGCCGATCTTGACGCGGGGACGGACGGCTTCTTCCAGAATCGATCGGATTTCGCCTTCAGTGCTGCTGCCGTGAAGGCGCGCGCGGCGCTTGAGGGCGCGATGAGTCTCTGGCGATAGATTTCGGATCGTGACAGCCGGCATGGTCCACCTCCAAACCGATGATATCAGATACGTCATAATGATATCACCATTTGCGGGTCGACGGCAGGTGCGGGCTACGGCTTCTACTGAGCAGGATCGAGGCCGTACTGGGGGAGGCTTTGCTGGATGGCAGGCGACCGCAGCCAGTCCAAGAACGCGTGCGCGTCGGAGCGATGCTGGGACTTCTTCATCACCACCGCGCACTGGCGGATCGACGGGTAGGTTGCTGGGGGTATGCGGATAAACGAGCCAATCTGCTTCAGGTGCGGCGTCGACGCGGAGGTGAGCGAGATGAGCCCAAGTTGCGCATTGCCGGACTCGACGAACTGCGCCGTTTGCGCAATGTTCTCAGCCTGGACCATCTTCGGCTTCAGTGGGTCGTAGAGCTTCATCGACGTGAGCGCGGCAACCGCGGCGCGACCGTACGGTGCGTGGTCGGGGTTGGCAATCGCCAGCGAGGTGAACGTGCCGTCGCGCAGCGTGTTCTGGGTCAGCGGCTGCAACGGCGAGTCCTTGCGCGCCCACAGCACCAGCGTCCCGCGGGCGTAGGGGATTGGCGCAGGCGAGTCTGCCAGGCCGGCAGCGACGATCTTTTCCGGGAAGCTCGAGTCCGCCGCGAGGAAGAGATCGGCCGGGTCGCCGTTCAGGATTTGCGTCGCGAGGGTCGCGGACGACCCGTAGCTCAGGACCAGCTTGATGCCGCTGGCCTGCTCGAACGACACGGCCAGAGCGGGCAGCACCGGTTGCAGGTCGGCTGCGGCCAGCACCTGCACCGTGCGCGGCGCGGCCTGGGCGCGGTAGCAGGGAAGTGCGCCTAACAGACAGACCATCACCAGCCAGAGATTCATCGCCCGTTGACGTAGCTTCGCCGTCGCCATATTCCCCCGCTTACAATAAGGTAAAGGTAAGTGAGATGAGCACGACCCATCAACTACGATGCACAGATTGCGGCGCGCGGATCGCTGCGGAGGCGGGCAGCAGCGACTTTCGCTGCCCTGAATGCAACGGCCTGTACGAGGTGATCTACGCCTGGAGTCCCGGCGCCAAGGTCTCCAGCCCGGCCTCGGGCCCTCCGGTGCCCGACGTGCGCCTGCCCAATCCCGGAGCGCTGCGCTACCGCTGGCAGGAGTTGCGGACCTCTACCTTGTCCATCGATCAGAGCGGGGTCTGGCGGTTTCGCGACCTGCTGCCAATCCTGAACAACTACGAGAACGTAGTCACCCTGCGCGAGGGCAACACTCCGCTGTACGAGATGCCCCGCTGCGCCGAAATCGCGGGCGTGGACTGGTTGCTGGCCAAGCACCAGGGCATGAACCCTACCGGGTCCTTCAAGGACACCGGCATGACAGCCGCGATGTCGGTTGCGGTCGAACGCGGCTTCAAGTGGGTCGCGTGCGCGTCTACGGGCAATACTTCAGCCGCCATGGCTGCCTACGCCGCGCGCGCAGGGCTGCGCTCCATCGTCTTTATCCCCGAGGGCAAGATCGCCTGGGGCAAGCTCTCGCAGTCCATGGACTATGGCGCGATGACCGTTCAGTTGAAGACCGACTTCGACGGCTGCGTGCGGCTGCTGCTGTCGCTGGTTCGCCGGTTTCCCATCTACCTGCTCAACTCGGTGAATCCCTATCGGCTGGAAGGGCAGAAGACGCCGGCGATGGAGATTGTGGAGCAGATGGAGTGGCAGGTGCCTGAGCACATCGTCGTTCCCGGCGGCAATCTCGCCAACTCGTCGGCGCTGGGCAAGGGATTTCAGGAGATGAAGCACATCGGCCTGATCCCGCGCGTGCCCAAGATCAGCATCATCCAGGCGCAGGGCGCGAACCCGCTGTATCGCTGGTTCTCGGACTCCAACCGCGAGATGAAGCCGGTGAAAGCCGAGACGCGCGCCACCGCCATCCGCATTGGCAACCCGGCGAGCTGGCGCAAGGCTGCGCGCGTGATCGAGCAGATGGGCGGCTGGTGCGAGCAGGCCAGCGAGCAGGAGATCGCGCTGGCCAAAGCCGAGATCGGCGCCGAGGGCGTGGGCTGCGAACCTGCCTCCGCCGTCACCTTGGCCGGCCTGAAGAAGCTGGTGGCGCAGGGCCGTGTCTTGCCCGGCGAACGGGTGGTGCTGATCCTGACCGGCCACACGCTGAAGGACCCGCAGTACACCATCGACTACCACCGCGGGGAGTTGCTGAACGCGACCGAGCTCGCGGCCGCCACGGAAGGCGAACGCGCCCGCCACGAGGCCCTGCGCAAACCGCCCATGGTGCTGGAGGCCGATGAGTCCGTGGTGCTGCACGCACTGGAAGAGCGAATGGCCGCCGCAATCGCTTCGGAGCCGGTCGCCCCCGGGATTCCGGTATGAGCCAGGGCGCCATCCGGCTGGTGCTGCCTGCCACCTCCGCCAACCTCGGTCCCGGCTTCGATTCGGTGGGGCTTGCCATGGCGCTGACGCTAACGGTGGAGGCTGAAGAGGCAGCGGGGCTGGACAGCCAACTGTTAACTATTCAAGCAACAGGGCGGAACGCCGACCGCTGCGCGCGCACCTCCAACAACCTGATCTTCGAGACCTATCGCGACCTACTGGAGCGCGCCGGGCGCAATGTAACCCCTCTGAATCTGCGCATTCACAACGAGATACCGCTGAGCATGGGATTCGGCTCCAGCGCGGCGGCGCTGCTGGCCGGCGTCTACCTGGCGAACCACTTTGGCGAACTGGGCTGGGACCGGCAAGCGTGCATGGAGGAGGCTTGCAGGCGGGAGGGCCATCCGGATAACGTCGCCGCTTGTGTGTTGGGCTATCTAACGGTTTCTACAGTGGTTGCCGACTCCGGTGGAGACACCGTGGTGGCCGCTACCTGCGGCGAGAAGACCCCCTGGAAGCTGCTGCTGGCGCTGCCCTCGGCCAGCTTGGCCACCGAAAAGGCGCGCGCGCTGCTGCCCGCCCAATACAGCCGCGCCGACGTGGTTGCGAACCTCCAGCGCACTGCGCTGCTGGTATCAGCCTTCGCGCAGGGCCGGGGCGACCTGCTGCGCGTCGCCATGGAGGACCGCCTGCACCAGCCCTATCGCATGGAAGCCTGCCCGCTGCTGCCCCGCCTGCTCCCTCTGGCCGGAGAGGAGGGCATTCTGGGTGTTGCACTTAGCGGCGCCGGCCCAGCAGTGCTGCTGGTGATCGAGGGTGAAGCCGATGCGGTTGCGGCGAGAATCCGCGCCGCCACCGCCGACCCGTCGCTCGAGATCATCGAGACGGCGATCGCCCCGGGGGCGCAGCAGTCCTGTTTGGGCTAAGTGGCTCAATATCCGGTTGATCTATCCAAGCCGGAGGTTACTTTAGTCACCACAAAATTCCCTTTACTTTGCGCAGAAGCTTTCCATAAGATGAGCGCGTGTGCAGTTCTGGGGAGGGCTGCTACGCCGCCCGCTGACCCGTCAAAAGCCGGGCAGCGGGCGTTACCGTTTTGGAACCTTTCCGGCGGTGCCGCGATTTGAACCTCCCACAACCCTCGCGCATCTATTATGTGTAGAGAAATGGAACGCCTACTTGCCTCCTGGCAGAGTAGCGGGAGGAGCACCAAATGGGACAGTTTGTGACTGCGGTGAACGACGCCGAGTTTGAGAAGGAAGTACTGCAATCCGAGACGCCGGTTCTGGTGGATTTCTGGGCAGCATGGTGCGGCCCGTGCCGCGCGCTCGCGCCCGTGGTCGACGAGGTCGCCTCGCACTATAACGGCAGGCTGAAGGTGATGAAGATGGACGTGGACGCCAACACCGCCACGCCCCAGCGCTACGGCATTCGCGGCATTCCGGCGCTGCTTCTGTTCAAGGGCGGCAAGGTCGCGGAGCAGATTGTCGGCTACGTTCCCAAGGACACGATCGACAAGTCCGTCACCAAGCTGCTGGCGTAAAGTTTGCCTTGATCCAGGGAGATGCCCGGCTGGTCCGATCCAGCCGGGCGTTTCTTTGCGCCCCAAGTGCTATCCTCAGCATTTGATGCTCGAATGGATGCTCTTCCGCGCGATCATGGTGGCCTTCTTCATCCTGGCCAACAGCTTTTTTGTGGCTGCGGAGTTCGCGCTGATCAGCGTGCGCGAGACGCGCATGCTGCAACTGCTGGCCGTGGGCCGTCCGGGCGCCCGAACCGCGCTGCACCTGAAGCAGAACATTGACGACTTTCTGCCCGCCGTGCAGTTCGGCGTGACCCTGGCCGCGCTGGCCCTGGGCTGGCTGGGTGAGCCCGCGGTTGCCGAGATGCTGCTCACTCTCGGCGCCGGCGTGCTGACCGTGCTGCCTGCGCACGCCGTCCTGTACGCGCACACCGCCGCAGTGATTATCGCCTTCGCGGCCATCACCTATTTTGAGCTTCTGCTGGGGGAACTGGTCCCCAAGGCGCTGGCCCTTCAACGTGCGGAGCGCATCGCCCTGGCCGTCTCGGGTCCGATGGACGTCATCGTCCGCATCTTTCGCCCGGCGGTGCGGCTGATGAGCGCTTCGGCGGCTTTGGTGCTGCGTCTGTTTCAGGTCCCGCCGCAAGGTGAAGGTTCGGTGCACTCGCCCGAGGAACTGAAGCTGATTGCCACCGCGACCCGCCGCATGGGCCTGCTTCCGGCCTTCCAGGAAGAGATTATCCACCGCGCGATCGAGCTGAACCACGTTACCGTGCGCGAGATCATGACTCCGCGCGGCAAAATCTTCTCGCTGCCCGCCGACCTGCCCATCGAGCGCGCCAGCGCCCGCATCGTCGAAGAGCAGCACTCGCGCGTGCCGGTGTACGACGTGAAGCCGGGCGTGATCGCGGACCCCGACCGCATCATCGGCGTCGTCTATTCGAAGGACATCTCCCGGCTGATGCACTTCCGCGCGGTCACGCTGTCGCTGGGCGGGGCGGTCAACTCCTCGCTCACGCTGCGCGAGGTGATGCACGACGTCTTCGTCGTGCCTGAGACCAAGCTCGCCGTGGAGCTGCTGCAGGAGTTCCAGGAACGGCGCCGCCAGATCGCCGTGGTGGTCGACGAGTTCGGGTCTACGGTCGGGATTGTGACCGCGGAAGACGCGCTGGAGCAGGTTGTGGGCGAGCTGGAAGACGAGTTCGACATTGCCGGAAAGGCCGCGGGCTTTAACGCCGAGGGCGTGATGGCGCTGGACGGCTCGACCACGCTGCGCGACCTCGGCACCCAGCTGGGCTGGACCTTCCCGCGCGAGGCCGGCGTGGAAACGCTGGCCGGCTTTTTGCTGGCCCAGCTCGGTCACCTGCCGGTCGTCGGCGAGAGCGTGACCTACGAGGGCCGCCGCTATACCGTCGAAGAAATGGCCGGGCGGCGGATCGCGCGCGTCCGCGTCGAAGCTATCAAGCCCGCCAAACCCACGACAGACGATCTGCAACTGAAACTGAACATTTGATCCGTTCCCGCACGGGCGCGGCATAGAATCATGGCATGAGCGAGCTTTACCGGCATCTGCTAATTTCGCGCGAAGCCATGTTCGCGCCCGACCTCGAACAGCTGACGCAATTCTTTGAATATCTGAAAGCGATCGGGGGGTTGCCGGAATATGCCACGTTCACGGTTGTCGCGGAAACCGGCCGGACACGTCTGTGGGGAACAAACGCGAAGACCGGCGAAGAATACTTCGGCCCGGAGCTGAAGATCAGCCGCTTCGTCGAACTTAAAGACGCTGTCGAGTGCGCTCTTGGTGAGCAAAACTTCGACCTCGCTGCCGAGGCAACAGGGCCGGCAGTGATCGAGCCCTTTGAACTGTACGACGCCGATAACTACGCCTCACGGCTTCCCGGCGCGCGCTACTCAAAAGCCTATGAATTCACGGTGCGTTGTAAGCAACGGGACAAGATCACGCACGTTCTTCATTCAGTCTTTGGCCGCAAATCCGATCTGATGCTGGGCGAGCCAGCCGTGTTTGAGAATCCATGGAACCATGAACCAATTCAAACCGGCGCCCTTGGCGGCGTGCGCTTCTGGATTGAGTTCGGCATCGGGAGCTATCTGATGCCCAAGGTTAGAGAGACGCTGGATGTTCTCGATCCTCGCATGGTTGCCGCGGCCAATGACGTTTTCGGCGTCAAGTTCGATCAGGGCTGCATCCGCAACGATGACTGATTTTGGCACCTAATTTAGCACCTCGCACCCACCTCAAACCTCGAACCTTGAACCCCCGCATTCCTCAACCCGTTCGCCGCATTCTAATCACGCTCCCGGTGCTGTGGGTGGTGGTGTCGGTGGTCTTTCTGCTGATCCACCTGGTTCCCGGCGATCCCATTGTCCAGATGCTGGGCGAGGGCGCCACCGCGGCCAATGTGGCCGATTTGCGCCACGCTCTTCACCTCGATCTTCCGCTACACACGCAATATTTCCTATACTGGCGCGGAGTTCTCCACGGCGACCTCGGCCAATCCCTCCGCCTCAATGACTCGGTCACCCACCTGGTGCTGCAGCGCTACCCGTACACGCTCGCGCTTACGCTGACCGCGCTGCTGATCGGCATCGCTGCGTCCATCCCTGCGGGCATCTACTCCGCGCTGTATCGCGGACGCTGGCCGGACCGCGTGCTGGGCGTCGTCTCGCTGGGCGGGCTGTCGTTTCCCAACTTCGCGCTGGGCCCCATTCTGATTCTGATCTTCTCCATCAAGCTGGGCTGGCTGCCCGTCTCCGGTGCGGGCAGCGGCCCCATCTTCGGCTGGCAATTTCTCTTCTACCTGATTCTTCCCGCGGTCACGCTGGGCATGGGGCTGGCGGGAATCCTGACCCGCATGGTCCGCACCGCGATGCTGGAAGAGCTGAACCAGGACTACATCCGCACGGCGCGCGCCAAGGGGGTGGCTGAATCCACCGTGATCTACAGGCACGCACTGGCCAACGCGCTGATTCCCGTGCTGACCATCATCGGCTTGCAATTCGGCAGCCTGCTGGCGGGCGCCATCGTTACGGAGACCGTTTTCAGTTGGCCAGGCATCGGCCGGCTGACGCTTTCCGCCATCTCCAACCGCGATTATGCTCTGGTGCAGGGATGCATCCTTGCCGTCGGCCTGACCTACGTCGCTGTCAACCTGCTGACCGACGTCGCCTACACGCTGGCCAACCCACGCATCCGCGCCTGAACCAAATGGGGGATGGACTGAAGCTGCGATTCCAGCCAACCTGCAATAGCAGATGGTCACTGACCCCGCCTGGAGCATAGCCAGTGGACTTTAGAACAAACCGTCATTCTGAGCGCTGGCGAAGGACGCCGAGTCCGCTGATTCTGCCACTGCTGGGTGCGCTTTTCTGCGCCGGCGTTGGTCTTCACGCGCAAGACGATCCGCCCCCCACCCACACATTCCACGATCCCGCCTGGCATCTCTCTTTCGATTACCCCGCTGCGTGGACCTTCTCCCACACCGACCGCGAGATCAGCACCTTCCACCTGGACGCGCGCTCCGCACCGCGCAACGCCCGCCTGCGCGCCGTGGTGGCCATGCCGGAGAATCCGTTTCCGGCGTCCACCTTCTCCGGCGCCTACTTTTACTTCAGCGTTACTCCGCACGCTTCCGCCGACTCCTGCGCCGCGCAGGCCAGGACCACGACCATCGTTCGCAACATCCCCCAGACCAGGCTCGGCCTAAAGACCCAGATCGCCGGCATCCCCTTCGCGCGCGGCCACGACGAGGTGAAGGACATCTGCATCACGCAGCACGACGAAATCTATACCACTCGCCACGCGGGCGCGTGTTACCGCTTCGATCTCGCCATCAATAATTTCTGCGGCGGGGAGGTTTCCGGCGTGAAGGACATCACACCCGCTGAACTCGAGCAGGTGCGCGGCCGGCTGACGTCGATCCTCTCCAGCATCCGCTTCGATCCGAAATAACAAAAACAAATCCCAACTATCTCCAACTCGCAACGTCTTACTTGTGCACCTTCTAACTGAGGGCAATCGCGCGTGCCCAAACCGATCGCCGGCAATCCGATCCTCCCCACCCCTCGCCTGTTGCTCATGGCTGCACTCGTAGCTCTCACTGCATCCGCGTCCGCGCAAACCGCAATCCCAGCAGGCTGGCAAACCGCTGCGGGCGGCAAGTTGTCTTTCGACGTTGCCTCGATCCGCCCGAGCATTTTTAATGCCCCCGCCGACGCCAACGTCGACCTGGACGCCTCCGACTACTTTCCCCGCTACCACGGCGGTCTGGTTAGAACCAATGGCCTGCTGGTCAACTACATCATCTTCGCGTACCGGATCGAAGACGCGAGCCAATATCCGCTGATGTTTGCCCGACTGCCCAAGTGGGCCCAGACCGAACAGTTCACCGTCGAAGCACGACCCAGCGGCAATCCGACCAAAGACCAGATCCGCCTGATGATGCAGGCGCTGCTGGCAGACCGCTTCAAGCTGGCAATCCACGCGGAAACGCGGCAGCTTCCCGTGTACGCGCTGGTGCTGGACAAGCCCGGCAAACCCGGCCCGCAGCTCCAGCCGCATCCGGACGATGGCCTCTGCACCAAACCTCCCGACCCGTCCGCGCAGGAATCCAAAAGCACGACACCCGCGCCTTATTGCGGACCGCTGTTCTGGCCGGTCAACGGCCAGACGCATATGCGGATGATGGACTACTCCATGGATGGGATCGCGGGCCAGCTGGCAAGCTTTGGACCGAACATGGGCGGGCTCGACCGCATCCCCGTGTTGAATCGGACAGGCCTCAGCGGAAAGTTCGATATCAATCTTGAGTTCCTGCGTTCGGACAAACGGCCTGCACAACCCGATTCGGATTCCCAATCCGAGGCACCAGGGGCATCCTTTAGCGATGCCCTGAAGAGCCAAGCCGGCCTGAAACTGGTCAAACAAACCGGTGCGGTCGATGTGTACGTGATTGACCACGTCGAGCGGCCCTCCGAGAACTGATATGGAGTGACCTGTCAACTTCGGCACATCGATGGGGGCTGTGTCTTTGTTTTCGTCGTCTTTCAAGGACAGGGCGAGCAGCAGCCGGGGCAGGTTTTGGCGACGATTGATCA
>JBELAH010000025.1:0-50239 GCA_049509035.1 Acidobacteriaceae bacterium | reverse complement strand
TCAAGCCCATCTCAACAAGGTAGCTCTGCGCCTCAATCAACGCCCGCGAGAAACCTTGGGCTTTCAAACGCCGGCAGATAAACTGCAAGCTAGTGTTGCATCGACCAGTTGAGCCGGCACCGTATTTCATACACTGCCCATTACTAACTTCGCAAGATAGTGCCCATTCTCTTCCTGAGCCAGCAATTCTGCTGTCCAGCCATGATTCCGTGCGAGGTCGCTCAGACCGCCGAAATCCAAATGGAGCCAATCGAAGGGTTCGCCACACTTTCCCTGATATTTGATACAGAAATTCATCTGCCCAATGGGTTTTCCCATACGCAGGTTCGACTGTTGAAGTGCCAAATGAGTTGGGTTTGTGGTGCGGCGCACATCAAGTGAATCACAGAGAATCTGTCCTTCTGGTGAAACGAGGTGCCGAGCGTGTTCAAAAAAAGCATCAGCGCCTGCGAGAGTGCCAACTAGACCAAAGCCGTTCATAAGCATCAAGATGGTATCGAACTGTACGCCTTCAAGAGTGAAGATATTGTTTGCGAATGACTTTTCAACTCCCCGCTCCAGCATGATGGCGGCAAGTTCAGGTTCAAGCTCAAGAGCCGTTACATTGCGGCCGCTCTGTTGAAGGAACAACGTATGGCGGCCAACGCCAGCTCCGGTATCAAGAATTCTTCCGGTAGAGCAGCTCATTGCGAGTTGTTCGAGTGGATTAAAGTGTGAAGTATCGAACGATGGAGCAACTCGTATCTCTTGTGAAAAGCCATCATCCCGACGAATGCTGTACGTTGCTTCCGAGTCACCATGCCAGTAATCGAGCATGGCTTGTGAATAGGGATTGAGAGCCTGCGGCATAGAGACTCAGGATAACTCTGCGAACTGCCCCTGAAGTCGCTTTTTCGGTAACTTCGCTACGATAGGACTCACTCATTTCCCGGTGCTACCAAATCCACCCACGCCGCGTGCAGCGTCACCAAGGTCAGTGACCTCCCCGAAGCTGGCCTCGATGCGCGCCACAATCCGCAACTGCGCAATCCGGTCACCCGCCTTGATCTCCACCGCCTCTGCGCCGAGGTTGGTCATCACCACTCTCAACTCGCCGCGGTAGCCGGGATCGATGACGCCGGCCAGCGTAGTCACCCCGCGCACTGCCAGCCCCGACCGGTCCTCGACCAGCGCGCCATGCGTCGGCGGAAACTCCATCGCGATCCCGGTCGGCACCGCCTGGGTCGACCCCGCCTGCCCCACGCCGGCCAGGGTCACGCCTGCGCTCGCATACACGTCCGCCGCCAGGTCGCCGAACTCCCCCATATGCGCATAGCGCGGCAGTTGCGCCGCCGCATTCAGCTTCTTCACTTTGATCCGCACCATAAGCCACGATTCTACCCACGTCGCTAACTCCCGGCTCATAGCTCATAGCTATTAAGCTGTCAGCTCTCAACTCTCAGCCTTTAGCTGGCAACTGGCGGCCCTGCAATCCACAGCCCAGCCTTCGCCCCAAATCTGTCAAGACAAATCGCACAACCCCCATCCTTCGGCACAGATGCAACCGCCTCGAGCTATTGCCAACCTGCTATCCTTAAAACAGGAGAAAATGCAGGAGCAGCCCCGGCCACGCTGGGGCTCTTTTCATCTCCAGCCAAGCTACTGATTCTGGCTATTTTAGGGGCAAGCCATGGACAATCAGACACTTGCGCCAGGCACCAGCCGCCATCCCTATGAAAACAGTTGGCTTGCCCGCAAGATCATACCTCAGGCGAGAGGGGGGGTACCACACACCGCGCGGAGTCTAGAATCGAAGCCGATGCCCGCGCGCCTGAAATCCTTCTTCAACCCGGCTACACCCAACCCGCTGCGCGCTCCCGCCCGCATCTTCTGGGTGGGATTTCTGCTGCGCGTCCTTTATATAACGCTGGCGCACAGCTATCGCATCCGTCCCGCCGAAGACCACTTCCAGTTCGGCTGGGAAGCCGGTCGCATCGCGCGCGCGCTGGTGACGGGCTACGGCTACTCCGACCCCTTCGCCAATGTTTACCTGGCCCACACCGGCGCTACCGCCTGGCTGCCGCCGCTCTACCCGCTGCTCCTGGCTGCGATCTTTCGCGTCTTCGGAGTGTTCACGCCGGCGTCGGCGTGGGTGCTGTTCACCATCCAGTCGGCCTGCTCCGCCGTAACCGCGCTGGCGGTGTGGGAGATCGCCGCCCGCTGTTGCTCGCGTCGCGTCGCGCTGTGGGCCGCGTGGATCTGGGCGCTCTACCCGGCCGCCATGCAATACGCCGTGCGCTGGCCGTGGGAGACGACCATCTCCACCGCGCTGTTTGCGTTCGCGCTGGTGCTGGCATTGCGCATGCGCGGCATCGGGAGTTGCAGGTTGCAGGTTGCAGGTTGTCAGTTGCCGGACCATGGTGCCGCGGCCGTCCCTCCCAGCAGCCCTCAGCCTTCGGTTTCTGCACCGGCTCAACTCGCAACCTGCAACCTGCAACCTGCAACTTCCTGGATCGCCTTCGGCCTGCTGTGGGGCCTGATTGCGCTGTCGAACTCCACGCTGCTCATCTTTCTGCCGGTGTGCGGAGTGTGGATACTGCTGCCCGCGTTCGGTGCCCCATCCAAGCGCCGCTTGGGTGGGTTGGTGCGAATCCTCTCCGGCCCCGCGCTCGCTGCGCTGCTCTTCCTCGCCTGCATTGCTCCGTGGACCGTGCGCAACCAGCACGTCTTCCACGCGTTCATCCCGCTGCGCGGCAACTTCGGCGCCGAGCTCTACATGGGCAACGGCCCCGGCGCTACCGGCTTCCTGATGGAGTACTACCACCCGTTCCAGGATCCCATGCAACTCCGCGCCTACGCCTCGCTGGGCGAGGTCCGCTACGTGGCCCGGCAAGGGGCAGCCGCCAAGGCCATCATCGCCGCCGATCCCGCACACTTCGCCGCCGACGTCGCCCGCCGCGTCTACTTCTTCTGGGCCGGCGTGCCCCATCCCTCCGACGAGGCCTGGTACAACGAGGTGGGCCGCACGCTGAACTTCGCCTTCCTCTCGCTGGCCGGGCTAATGGGATTGGCGCTGGCGCTGCGCCGGCGCGTGCCCGCCGCGGGATTATTCGCGTGGGCCTTCGTGCTGCTGCCGCTGCCGTACTACCTGGTCACCGTGCATGCGCGCTTCCGCCACCCGCTGGAGCCGCTGATCTGCATCCTCGGCGTCTACCTGTTCCAATCCGCCGGCCGCACGCGCGCCTGGTCCCGGCAAAAAACCGGCGCATAGAGCCTGCGCGTTACGCGCGGCCCGCGAACTCCCGCGTCTCCGTCGCCACCTTCACCTTCTCGCCCTGCTTGATGAACAGCGGTACGCGGATCTCGAGGCCGGTTTGGAGCTTCGCCATTTTGGTCACGCTGCTGGACGAATCGCCCTTGACGCCCGGCTCGGTCTGCGCGACATCCAACTCGACGAAGATCGGCAACTGCAGCCCAATCGGGTTGCCATTGAACTTGCGCACTTGCAGCAGCGTGCCCTCCACCAGAAACTCCATCGCGTCGCCCAGCATGTCCTCGTTCAGCGTCAGCGTCTCGAAGCTCTCCTGGTCGAGAAAGTGCGAGCCCGCGCCATCTGTATATAGATACGACACGTCCACATACACCAGGTCTGGCTCCTTGAACTTGTCGCTGGCCTTGAAGCTCTTCTCGAACACCGCGCTGGTCAGCAGGTTGCGCATCTTCAGCCGCACCAGCGTCTGCCCGCCGCGCGCGGTGGGCGTGTTCACCTCGACATCCAGACAGGCGTAGGGCACGCCCTCGTGCTCGAACACACTCTTCCGCTTTACATCAATTGCATCGATCAGTGACGCCAATGGTTCTCCTCCAACCCGCTCACGAAATCCATTCAAACAGGAAATCGCGGCACTGGCGAATGGAGGCCCGGCAGAGTGACGGCTACGGGCCGCTTTGCCAGAGGTCGATCTGCATGGTGCGCAAGAGCTTGTCGGCCTGATGCACGTAGGCCCTGATCCGGCTGGGATGCAAACTGTCTTGCCGGATCAGTTCCATCAGGTTTTGCAGAGCCTCAAGCTTGTCCAGGGTGCGGCGGTTCAGGCCTTGTTCGTCTTGGATGAGATACGGCAAGCCGGGTGAGTCCATCTGGCCTCTCACAGACGCAAATTAAAGTTGCACCATATTAGTCCCTGGCGCGCGAATGAGGAGCACCAAATCGCAAAAAGCGCAACTCATTTTCCCATTGCTTCGCCGGGTGCCCGACACAAGGGCATGGTCTCAATACCCACGGATCCTGCTGCTAACTCGGCGACGCATCCTCCCGCGGATTTGCTGCGGACCAGTCCGGGCGAAAGGTCTCGTCCAGGACCTTGTCGGGAATCAGTTGGAGCCCGGCCGTCAACACAATCCCCAGCGCCGGGATGACCGAGGCCAACAGCAGCGTGTGCAGCGTGTGAATCATCATTTCTCACGCTATCGTGACGCCTGCCGGCAGGGCTGTGCGCTTCGTCACAAGTATTCCTGCTCGGCCTCCCCCTGTCCGCCGGAGCCTGTCCCCATCCCGGATTGACCCGGCTTTGGGGGCCTGATACACTCTTTAAGTTTGGCGATGCAGCCACTTTTTCGGCTGCACGGCCGGTTGGCTCCTGGCGGCAGGCACTTTAGCCGCGACTGAGCCCAGCGGGCCCGATGCAGTCACCCTGTATGCGCCCCGGCAACACAATCTAGGCAGAACGCGCAGTCCGACGGCACCCGCCCCTGCGCAATGAGGGTTTGGCTATGTATGCAGTAATTCGCACCGGCGGCAAGCAGTACCTGGTCTCTCCCGGCGAGCGGCTGAAGATCGAGCGCACCGGCAACACCGAAGGCGCGATCGAGTTCTCCGACGTGCTGGCGGTTTCTCCCGAAGAAGGCAAGTTTGCCACCGACCTGGCCGGCGCCAAGGTGACCGGCACGGTGCTCGGCCAGGGCCGCGGCGACAAGATCCTGGTGTTCAAGCTGAAGCGCAAGAAGCAGTACAAGAAGATGCAGGGCCACCGCCAGAACTTCGTCGAGGTCCGCATCAACGAGATCCTGGTGAATGGCAAGAGCTTCAAGGCTGAGGACGACCAAGCCGAGGCGCCCAAGGCAGAAAAGAAGCCCGCAGCCAAGAAGGCCGCGAAGAAGACTGAGGCGGCGGCGGAGTAGCCGGAAGGGCACAGTTTTGTTAAGGGCACGGCTTCAGCCGTGCCGCAAAGATTCTAGAGAGTTTTTGGGGCTTTAGCCCCTGGGGCAAATCTCCCCAAGATAAGAGGCAATCGAATGGCACATAAAAAAGGTTTAGGTTCCAGTAAGAACGGCCGGGACTCCAACGCGCAGCGGCTCGGCGTGAAGCGCTTTGGCGGCCAGGCCGTGCTCGGCGGGACCATCATCGTCCGCCAGCGCGGCACCAAGCTGAATGCCGGCGCCAACGTCGGCCGCGGCAAGGACGACACCCTGTTCGCCAAGGTCTCCGGCGTGGTCCGCTACCAGGACCGCGGCCAGCACGGCCGCTTCGTCAACGTCGACCCCGCCGAAGTCACCGCCCTCACGGCGTAAGCTTCAAGCCTCATGCTTGCACCGAACCCCGCCCGCGCGGGGTTTTTTGCGTCTGGACCCTCATCTGACTTGCCGACCTGCTGACTCGCTGACTTGTTACCCCGCCACCACCGGCTTGCCCTTCTCGTTCAGCGCGACCCGCGTCATGGGCGTGTCGTGGTCGTGGGGGAAGAGCAGCAGCCAGTGCTCCGGAATCGCGCGGGCGTAGAGGCGTTTGCGCTCGTCGATGCAGCGCAGCGGATCGAGATCGTAGCCCATCACCCAGGTTGGGTCCAGGTGGTGCGCGGTGGGCACCAGGTCGCCCACATAGCACGCGTGTTCTTTCCCCGATTCGATGTGCACCACCATCATCTGCGCGGTGTGGCCGGGAAACAGCTCCACCGAAATCCCCGGGCAGATCGCCGCTCTCGCGCCTGCGCCCGCCCCGCCGGCAGCAAAGGAGCCAGCATCCAGCAGCGTCATCTGCCCACTCTCGATCAGCGGATCGTAGTTCGGCGAGAGGTAGCTGACCCGGTCGCGGTCGAGTTGCAGATGCCCGTGCGCCACCTCGCCGGCGTGGGCAAAGTACCGCGCGTTGGGGAACGTCGGCGTCACCGTGCCATCCGGGTGCAGTGTGGTGTTCCAGCCGCAGTGGTCGAAGTGCAGGTGCGTGTTCACCACGATGTCGACCTCGCCGGGGTCGACGCCCGCGGCCGCGTAGGAGCGCAGCAGCAGCTCCTGGTTGCCGAAGATCTCCCGCATCTTGGGCGTCTGCTTGTTGCCCACGCCGGTCTCGATCACCACCGTATGCTTGCCCGTCCGCACCACGGCCGAGTTCAGCCCCAGCCGGATGCGGTTCTCCGCGTCCGCCGCGATCCGCTTCTGCCACAGCGGCTTGGGCACCACGCCGAACATCGCGCCGCCGTCCAGCAGGTAGATGCCGTCGGTGCAGATGGTCAGTTCGAAGTCGCCGACGGCTGTGCGCCCGCGGACCAGGGTGCTGTCTTCGAGATGGATCGCAGGCTGGGTCATGGCGTTGGGTCGGCGCTGTTGCGGCGCATGGCAGATTCTGAAATCACAGGCTTATACTAGATGCCGGGGGCGCCGAATGAATAATCAATCGAATTGGCATAGCCGCCTGCTTCAGGCTCGTGGCTGGATTTTCGTCGTGGCAATCGTCATTGCCTGCACGGTATGTTTGGTGGAAAAGGCCATTCGAAGATAGCCGCAGCCACGGCTGCACACGTTCAGCTTCAGATTTCTTTGCCGGCTCTGGGTGGCTGCTTATGCCTGAGAGGGCTGCGCCGCAGCGGCGCCGCGGTCCGCCGGCGCTTGCACCGCCTGTTCCACAACCGCCTGTTCCACAACCGCAGCAACGGGCGGCGCGGTGGCTGCCGTCTCCGCGGGCGCAGGCGCGGTCACGGGCTCGGCGGGGCGCTTGTTCTTGAAGCACTGCCGGCACAGCACCGGACGCCCTTGGGTGGGCTTGAAGGGCACCGTGGTCTCGATGCCGCACTCCGAGCAATGGGTGCGGGTTTCGGTGCGGGAGATGCCCGCCGCGGCCGGACCACTCCCCGGGGCCGCATTGGCGCCTGCCGCACGCCTCGATTTGCACGGTTTACAGCGTTTGGGGTCGTTCTTGAAGTTCTTGTCCAGAAAGAAGAGTTGTTCGCCCGCAGTGAAGATGAATTCACCGCCGCAATCTACACAGGTTAGGAGCCGGTCCACGAATTCCATACACTTCCCCCATCGTGCGGAAACAGATGATCTATCGCGGCGCTGCAGGTTTGCGGAGCCGGAGATCGGTCAGCCTTGGATCGTTTTGTGTGAGTCGGGGCCCGTACCGCCGGGAGGCGGTCATTGGTTTGCCGGACTGCAGCCTCAAAGCTTCTGGGCCTTTGCCGGGGCCTGCTGACCTGGGGAGGAGGGGGTCGGGCGGGCGGGTTAAGGAAGGCCGCCAGCTCCAGCTCTGGGGTGAGCGGCGGCCATCCCGGGTTTAAGGAAGCAGCTTAGTCCTGTTCCTTCCGTATCTTCTTGCGGTTCCGCTTGCGGGCCAGCGCTTCTTTCACGCGCTTTTTCTCGCCCGGTTTCAGATAGAAGGAGTGACGCTTTACTTCCTTGATGATGTCTTCCGTCTGGACCTTGCGCTTGAACCGCCGTAGTGCGTTTTCGAGAGGCTCGCCTTCCTGCACTCGAATCTCTGCCAAGGCTTACACACCTCCAAATCCGTGCCAATGGGCAGTCTTCAGAATAGCGCATTATTGTGGCAGGAAACTGGCATTTCTGTCCAATTCTGCCGGTTTGGGGCTGGGGGACCTGGGGGGCCAATCCCGAGCGACCGGCCAAAGTCCCCGAAAACCCGTGCCGGTTCAGACGGACGGCGCATTCCGGCCGGCCAGCCAATGCTGATCGAATAGGTATACTCGATTGCGGTCCAGTAACTGTCTTCGCACCGTTGGCATCCTTATGAAGGCTATCTGCCGATCCCTGCTGATCCTGCTGTTGCCGTGCAGCCCATCCCACTGGCTGCGTGCGCAGGTCACGGACGTGCCTGCATGGGCCTATCCGGGTTCGGCGACCCACGTTCAGGTCGCGCCTCCCCCGGACTTTCACCGGCCCAGCAGGAATTTCGCTACGCCCATCGGCATCTTCCAGGGCCAATCCGACATTGGCAGCGCGTTGGTGGCCGGGAGCGCAAGTTACGACGCCGCCACCCGGCAATACACCATCCAATCCGCCGGCTACAACGTCTGGTACACGCGCGATGAGTTTCGTTATCTGTGGAAGAAGATGTCCGGCGACGTCTCGCTAGCCGCCGATATCGCCTACCCGGATGCGAACGGATACGGAGATCGCAAGGCTGTGCTGGTGATTCGCCAGGACCTCGAGGACGATTCCAGGGAGGCGTTGGTGGCGCTGCACGGTGCCGGCATGATTCACCTGGCCCAGCGCCCGGAGAAGGACGCGCGCATCAAGGACATGGAGTATCGCATCGGCGGCCGCGGCCTTCCCGGCGGCGCCAGCCCCGACAGCCTGGTTACCGTCAGCGCCAGGCGCATCGGCATTGAAAAGCACGGGGACTTGTTCTCGCTCTTCGTCAGTGTGGATGGCGAGCCGATGCACCAGTTCGGCCCACCCATTCGTCTGCATCTCGACGGGCCGTTTTACGTTGGCATCGGCTTCTGCTCGCATCTGCCCGACAAGTCCGACACCGCGGTGCTCTCCAACGTGGTTCTGGAGAACGCCGCCGGCAAGGTCCACTAGGGAGCAAGACGCAGAAGGATTCCTGCGTTGGCCTTTGATCCGTGCTTCTATCCGCCTTGATCCGTGTTAAGCATTTTGGGACTGCCATCACCGCCGCGCGCGGGCCCGTCGCCCGCCCAGGCTTGTAAGATAGGAACAGAATGATCCGGCCTTATCAGGGAATTCTGCCCACCATCCCCGTCTCCTGCTATGTCGATGTCTCCGCGCAAGTGATCGGCGACGTCGTGCTCGGCGAGCACGCCAGCGTCTGGATGAACGCCGTCGTCCGCGGCGACGTCAACTCCATTCGCATCGGCGCCCACTCGAACGTACAGGACTGCGCCGTGCTCCACGGCATGCGCAACGTCTATCCGGTCATCGTCGGCGACTGGGTCACCATCGGCCACAACGCCACCGTGCACGGCTGCGTGCTGGAGGACGCCTGCCTGATCGGCATCGGCTCGACCATCCTGAACGACTGCCGCGTCGGCGAGGGCTCCATCATCGCCGCCGGCGCGGTGCTGCCCGAGCACACCGTCATCCCGCCCAACTCGCTGGTCGCCGGCGTTCCCGGCAAGGTCCGCCGCGCCCTGGGCGAAGAGGACCGCAAGCTGATCCTGAAGTACGCGCGGAACTACCTCGACTACGTCGCCATCTACCTGAAAGAGACCGGCAAGTAGGGCAGCTCAGATGGGGTCGCCACTCACAAAGAGCGCGGGGGCGTAGATTTTGCCCTACCCAGCAGCGCACAACAGAAAAGCCCCGCACGCGGCGGGGCCTTCCCGTGCCGGCAGATAACGGTCTAGTGAACGGCGGAGGCGACAATCGCCGAAGCGATGATGCCGGTCGCCACGGCGGCCAGGACGAAGTTGCCGTCCACCTCGCGCCATTCGTAGCCGCGCGGCGGCTTCTTCAGGTGATAGGTGTTGTAGTCTACGACCTCGCCGCGGGCCCAGTCGTCCTTGTTCATGTGGTAGCCCTTCTTCCACTCGTCGTGGCGGACGTAGGCGTGGTTGTCGTGGTCGGCTGCCGCTGCCGGGTGTTCGTCGCGAGCATCCTGTGCGATGGCCACTCCGGTAAAGAGCACTGCCGAGAGCGTCGAAAGAGCTGCAAATTTTCCAATTCGGTTCACGGGGTACCTCCTCCGACTTGAGATGCAATTGCCCGCAAACCGTGGGCCGCGGAAAGGGCGGTTTTTTTGTTCCAAACCAGGCAACCCGCCGGCGAATCCGGCCCGCGCTCGAGCCCTCGTTCGCTACACTGTAAGCGCATGACTACGCAGCCCAAACCCTCCGGCACCCTGAAAGCTGTGCGCGGAACCCGCGACCTGCTTCCGCCTGAGACTGCGCTGTGGAACCGCGTGGAAGAGACCGCGCGCGATGTGTTTGCGCGCTACGGCTTCGGCGAAATCCGCACCCCCATCTTCGAAGCGACGGAGTTGTTCGCGCGCGGGGTGGGCGAAGAAACCGACATCGTCTCCAAAGAGATGTACACATGGGAAGACCGCGCGCGCGCGCAGAGTGAGAAGGCACAATCTCTGACGCTGCGGCCGGAGAATACCGCGGGCGTGGTGCGGGCGTACATCGAGCACAAGCTGGGCGAGAGCGGCGCGTTGCAGAAGCTCTTCTACATCGGCCCGCAGTTTCGCCGCGAGCGCCCGCAGCGAGGACGGTACCGTCAGTTCTGGCAGATCGGCGTCGAAGTCCTCGGCCCGGTGTCGTCCGGTTCCGAAAGCCCGGTGCGCGACGCCGAAGTGCTGGAGATGCTGGCGACGCTGCTGGATGAGCTGGGCATCCGCGACTGGGAATTGCAACTCAATTCCGTCGGCTCCGCCGAAGACCGCAAGCGCTACAACGCTGCTCTGCGCGAGGCGCTCGCCCCCATCAAGCACCAACTCTGCGAGGACAACCAGCGCCGCGCCGAAACTAATCCGCTGCGCGTCCTCGACTCAAAAGAACCCGCCGACCAGGCTCTGATCGACGCGCTGCCGAAGATCGCCGACTTCCTGGATGCGGATTCAGCGGCGCACTTTGCGGCGGTTCGGGCCGCGCTGGATGCCTGCGGCGTTCCCTACACCGTCAACCCGCGCCTGGTCCGCGGGCTGGACTACTACACCCGCACCACCTTCGAGTTCACCGTGCCCGATGGCTCCGGCCTGGGCACGCAGAACGCCCTGCTCGGCGGCGGGCGCTACGACGGGCTTTCGGAGATGCTGGGCGGGCCCAAGGCCCCCGGCATTGGCTTCGCCATCGGCGAGGACCGCCTGATCCTGGTGCTGCAGGAGCAGGACGGGAGCAAATCCGTGGACGCCCCGCATCCTGAATGGATGTTTGCGAAAAAGCTCGACGCCTACATCGCGCCCATGGGTGCCGAGCGCAACGCCGCCGCGCTTGCCCTCGCCCGCGAACTCCGCCGCGCCGGCCTCTCCGTCGAGGTGGGCGATGGGACGTTTCGCCTGAAGAAATCCTTCGAAGCCGCCGACCGCGCCGCGCGCCACATCGTCATCCTCGGCGAAGACGAGCTCGCCACCAACACCGCAACCGTCAAAACCTTTGCCACCGGCGAACAGATGAAGGTCGAGCGCTCAGAGCTTGGGAGATTTCTCCGTCCGGCGGAGCGATCAGAAGGGATCTAAAGGATGTACGGCCGATCTGGAGAACTCGACACGGGCACGATCGATCTTTCGTTTTTCAAAGGCACGACGCTTGTACAGATATGTTTAGGCGCGAATGATCTTGGATTGAACTTTGACCTCCCGCCTATCCAAATCATGATGCAATCGGGTTTCGGAACGAGAGTCGTGGGCCAGGAAAGAGCGCTTCACGATCTTACGAGCGGGCACATACTGCGAAACTTTCTTAGCCGTGAAGTCTCCGATGCTTCTTGGGGTGAAAAAGGAACTCTGATCTTGACTTTTGTTGGGGGCGACCAGGTGTTGATCTTCGATGACAACGATCAGTTCGAGGCCTACACAATCAGTCACCCTGGACATACCATCGTCGTTTAGTCACCTCGCGGAACCAATCTGCTGCGGTGTCTACGTAGAGGGGGAATCCCCATGCTGCGCAGGAACTTCCTTGGCGGCGCGTTCGCGGCGATGGCTCTTGCGGGTCAGTTCTCCGTGGGCCGATCGATGGAGTCGATGACTACGATTTCGACCTGGCCCCTGGCCGGAATCAGCCTGAGCCCGAGTTGCTCCAGCGCCTGCGAAAGCGAGGGCGCATCCGGGTCATTCGTGTTCACGCCCGCTTCGCCGGCATTCGGCAAAGGGACGCCGGAAAATCGGAAGTCCTTCAGATCGAACCTGCCCTTGAAGCCAGTCATGTCCACAATCGGCCTGCCGCCCACGTCGGGAGACTCTCCGCGCAGTGCGTTCAGAAACAGGTCCATGGGCGCCGCTTTCCCCACCAGCGTGGCCGTGCCATTGTTCCGGATCTGCATATTCATCGATCCGCCGGCCTCTTCATCCAACCCGGTCAAGGGCGTGATCTTCAGCCCGCCCTTCGCCGGAATCATCTCAAATAGCTGCATCTCACGAGTCTCAAAGTGCACCTTCAGATGGAACCGGTCTGCCAGCAGCGACTGTTGCATGGTCTTGATTGTGGCTTTGCCTTCTTCCTTGGACATCTTCTGCATGGCCTGGCGCAGCTCATCGGGCGCCTTGCCCCTGATGTCGTAGCGGTCTTTGTCGATCCAGCCCGGGCCGCCCACCACCTGCGAACCTGCGAATTCAGTGGGCGGCGCGCCCCAGGGAATCGGTACGTCATATGCATCTGCGATGTAGCGCCGCAGCGTCGTGCCCGAGTATTGCTGGTCGGGATTGGACGGCTTGATGGTCGCCACCTCGTAGGCGAGCGTCGCATCTAGTCTGCGCCAAGGCTACAACTGTCACGCACAGGGCGAAGCTCGAAGCGAGGCAGCCCACCTCGCGCCAAGGAGTCATTCTCATTGCCCGCTGCACCATTCTGGCCCTCATCACGCCCACATCCTGTCAGTGCAGCCACCTTAGTACGACGCAGATCGTATGTCAAACGAATGGGTTCGAAATGACGCCGTTTCCCGGCGAGCAAACCGGCCTAGTTGTCTGTGGGTCGATCGATGGAGTCGATGACGACGACTTCGACCTGGCCCTTGGCGGGGACGAGCTTCAGACCGAGCTTCTCTTCCAGCGCGGTGGTGAGCGACGGCAAATCTGCGTCGGCGCTCTGGCTTGGCGTGGTTTCCGTGGATGAGAGGTTGGCCCAACGTAGGTGGTCGACGTCGAAGGTGCCGGTGAAGCCTGTCTTGTCCACGATGGGCCGGCCGCCGAGATCGAATGCCAACGCACGCAGCGCGCTGATGAGGAGGTCCATAGTGATAGCCCGTGCGTTGATTCCGCCACTGGAGAACATGATTCCTCCCGGAGGCAGCGAGCCCGCTCCTGGACGAGGAGGCTCATTGGGAGAAGGTGGGTCCACGGGCTTGATCTTGAGCCCGCCTTTTGTGGGCGCCAGGTCGTAGACCGGCATCTCGCGGGTTTCGATGTGCACCTTCAGGTGGAAGCGTTCGGCCAGCAGCGATTGCTGCAACATGCGGTTTTGCGCCGCCCGTTGCTCCGGAGTCATGCTCTGCATGGCCTGGCGCAGTTCTTCCGATGGCTTGCCGGTAATGACGTATTTGTCCTTGTCGATTCAGGCGGGACCGCCTACGGTCTGGACCGGCCGCGTACCGTCCATCCGCATCAGGCGGCCAGTTCCTGAGTCGTACGCGAGCGCGATGTACTGGCTCACCGTTTGCCCCATGTAGGGCTTGGACGGATCCGGCGGTTTGATGGTGGCGACCTCGTACGAAGGCAGCGGTCCGGTTGCGTGAAAGACCTTGACGTCCTGCGCGGGCGCGGCCAGCGCGAGCGGGAGGCATACGGCCAACATCCAGGAGCGGATCATGCCCGCCATGATAATCCAATCCCAATCTTGCCGGCTGGAGCCCGTATCGCCCTGCCTTTCGTACAATAGGAAGATCGTGACTTTAGACTTTTTAGGCAGTTTGCAGCGGACGCAGATGTGTGGCGAGCTTCGCGCAGAGCACGCGGGCGAAAACGTCGTTTTGATGGGCTGGGTGAACCGGCGGCGCGATCATGGCGGCCTGATCTTTCTCGATCTGCGCGACCGCTCCGGCATTGCGCAGGTGGTGGTGGACGAGAAAGTGGGCGCGGCGCACGACAAGGCCGACGCCGCGCGGCCCGAGTACGTCGTCGCCGTCAAAGGCCACGTGCGCCGCCGCGGCCCGGGCCTGGAAAATCCCAACATGCCCACCGGCGAAGTCGAAGTTGTTGCCGACGAACTGCTGCTGCTGAACGAGGCCAAGACGCCGCCGTTCTCACCCGCTGAAGATGCGATTGCCAACGAGGAAGTCCGGCTGAAGTGGCGCTACCTCGACCTGCGGCGCGTGGAGATGCAGAAGAACTTCGCGCTGCGCAGCCGCGTCGCCATGGCCATCCGCAACTACCTGGTCGGCGAAGGCTTTCTGGAAATCGAGACGCCGTACATGACGCGGTCAACTCCTGAAGGAGCCAGAGATTACCTGGTCCCCAGCCGCATCCACGCCGGCGAATTCTACGCGCTGCCGCAGTCGCCGCAGATCTTCAAGCAGATCCTGATGATCTCCGGCTTCGACAAATATTTTCAAATCGCGCGCTGCTTCCGCGACGAGGACCTGCGCGCCGACCGCCAGCCGGAGTTCACCCAGATCGACCTGGAGATCAGCTTCCCCACGCAGGACGCGGTGTTTCGCGTGACTGAGGGATTTCTGACCGCTGCGTTCGCGGCCGCGGGCATCAAGCTGACTACGCCATTCGTGCGCATGACGTATGACGAGGCGATCAAGAACTACGGCATCGACAAGCCCGACATGCGGCTGCCGGCGATGGTCTCGCTGACTGACGAACTGACGCCCGAGTTGCGCGAAAAGCTGAAGATCGAGCAATCGCTGCCGGTGCTCGGCTTCGTGATTCCCAGCGTCGGCGAGCTCTCCGGCACGGCGCGCAAGGCCCTGCTCGGCGAGGTGCGCGCGGGCTTCGGCGACTGCGGGCTGGACCTGCTGGACGTGGCGCGGCTGAAGACGAATGCGGACTTCGCACCCTTGGCTGCGGTGATTGAGGCTAAGTTGAACGCCCAACCCGCTGACCTGCTTACCGTCGTCACGCCGAAGCTGGGTACGCCGTCGATGTGGAACTACGATCCGCAGTGGATCTGGAAGCGCGTGGGGCAACTGCGGCTCCAACTCGGCGCGAAGTTTGCCGACAAGCATGCGCGCTTCGAAAAGACAGGCACCGAAAACGATTACAAATTCTGCTGGGTCACCGACTTCCCGATGTACGAGTGGAATGAGGAGACCAAGACCTGGGACGCGGCGCACCATCCCTTCACTTCGCCGCACGAGGACGACATCCTCGCCGGCCGCCTGACCAGCGACAAGGGCGCGGTGCGTGCGCTGGCATACGACATCGTGCTAAACGGCACCGAGCTGGGATCGGGGTCGATTCGTATCCACCGCCAGGACGTGCAGGCGGAGATCTTCCGGTCGCTGGGCATGAGCGACGCAGAGGCCAAGGCCCGCTTCGGCTTCTTCCTGGACGCGCTGGAGTATGGCACGCCTCCGCACGGCGGCATCGCGCTGGGCCTGGACCGCATCGTCATGATCCTGGCCGGCGCCACCAGCCTGCGCGAGGTCATCGCCTTCCCCAAGACCGCCAGGGCCATCGACCTGATGTGCGACTCGCCCTCGCCCGTCAGCGACCAGCAACTGCGCGAACTCCACCTCCGCGTTGCCCAGCGCAGCTAAGGCCGCAGCCAGTTTTCGATCTTCAGGCCCTTCACGCGTTTGAACTCGCGGACGTTATCGGTCACCAGAATGGCTCCCAGCGCGAGCGCATGCGCCGCAATCAGCATGTCGTTCTGGCCGATGACCTGCCCTCTGCGTTCCAAGTCTGCACGAATCGATGCATATGCGTCATCAGCCCCAATGGCAAGAGCTTCGACTGGGATCCTCGCTAACACTTCATTGGCGCGTTGCTCCACCCACGCGGAGTAGTTCTTCGCAATGCCATAACGAACTTCACAGGCGACGATGATGCTGGTCAACAGGATCGACTCAGGGTCTCTCGCTTTCACCCGATATGCGGCTGCTACGGAACCATTTGGGTTGCGGACCAGTTCAGAGAGCGCGTTCGTGTCAAGCAGGTAGGTCGGCATCAGAAATCGACCGGTTCGGGGGGATAGTCCTTGATTGGAGGCATCGCGTCCTCATCGGACAAAGGCTCCCAGGAATCCAGCAGCTCAGTCAGCGTCGGCTTCCTCTTCGCTTCCACAATCAGCCGGCCTTTGCGGTCACGCGAGATTGTCGCTTCATTGCCGGGCAGGGCGAACTCGCGCGGAATGCGGATGGCCTGGCTTCTTCCGTTGCGGAAGATGCGGACGGAACGAGATTGGGGCGTGGCTGCCAGCGCGATAACCTCTACCTCAGAGTATATGACACGGCATATGCCAAAGCAAGCCTAGCGCACGATTTGGAACGTGCGTCGCCAGCGGGTGTCGGTGGCGAAGTGGGTGAGGTGGCGGAAGAAGACGCTGGCCTGTTCGGCGAGGGTGGGCTCGCCGTTCTCTTCAGGCGTGTCGATGGACCAGTAGATAAAGAGCGGCCGGCCCACCAGGTTTTCACGCTTCACGAAGCCCCAGTAGCGGCTGTCGAGCGAGTTGGTGCGGTTGTCGCCCATCATGAAGTAGCTGTCGGGCGGGACCACCAGGTCGTCGCCGACGATGTGCTGCGGCAGTTCAAGACTCCACCGGGCGGTGACGCCGGCTACATTCCTGGGCGGGATCAGCGGGAAGTCATCACGGTAGAGGTTGTAGGTGGCGGCGGAGGGCATGGCCGCGTAGGGCTCGTGCTGCGCGACTCCGTTGACGTAGAGCACGCCGCCGCGCAGGTGGATGCGGTCGCCGGGGATGCCGACGACGCGCTTCACCAGGGTATCTTCGCTGCCGTCGGATTCGAGAATGGGCTTATAGAAGACGACCGGCTCACCACGGCGCAGCGGGCGGTAGGGCAGAATGTGCGACAGGATGTGGTCCTGGGGCGAGGCGGGCGCAAGGCTGACCTTGTCGACAATGTCGTGGTCGCCTACCAGGATGGTGCTGGCCATGGACGCCGAGGGGATAAGGAAGTTCTGCGCGATGAAGGCGTACACAAACAGAACGCTGATTGCCGTGACGCAGAGCGAGGCAAAGGATTGCAGTCCGGTCTCGTGCGCGTCATCGGTGGGTTGGGACTTCTTCATTGTGCCTCCTGGAACGGGAACCTGCGGGCCTTCAGCCCACTAAACGAACAACTAGCAACTGACAACTCACAACTCACAACTGACAACTGCTTCTAGTTCATCCAGCGCTTATCGTTGGGATCTTTGTGCTCGTCGGGGTCGATGTAGCGGCCTTCCTTGTCGAACTGGACCTTGCGGCCCTGCTTGCCCATGTAGACCTCGAACTTGCGCGCCGCCCGTCTGCGTTTGGCGCGGTAGTAGGCGTTGCGCATGCCGTAGAACTGCTCGCTGAAGCTGAAGCCCAGGCCGCGGCGCGGCGCGTAGTGGACATACAGGTAGCCGGAGAAGCCGGCGGAGAGATGCAGCAGCGCGCCGAAGACGTCGCCGCCTTTCAGCAGAATAGCGATGTCGACGAGGATGTAGATCCCGACCAGGTACTTGGCGCGGATGTTGACGGGCAGCGGGAAGAGCATGAACTCGAGATCGCCCATGCGCACTGCGATCGCGACCAGGATGCCGAAGATGCCGGCCCACGCCCCGAAGCTGACGGCATTGGGAGAAAGGCTGAGCACGCGGGTGAACGAGAGCGCCGATGCAATGACAGCGCCGCCAATCGCGGAGGTGAAGTAAAGCTCGGCGAGGAAGCGGCTGCCGTAGCTGCTCTCCAGGATGGAGCCGATGAGCCAGATGGAAAGCGAGCTGAAGAGGATGCCCAGGATTCCCAGTTCGATGAAGGGGAAGGTGGCAAGCTGCCAGATCTGGCCGCTGGCGACCGCGGCGGGATGCAGCCACAGGTGGCCGACCAGCGCGCCGGCCAGGCCCGGCGCCAGCCACTGCAGGATGGCAATGACGAAGAACACCGCGACGTTGGTGAAGACCAGCTTGCGCACGACGCCCGCGAACGGCGGGAAGGTCATCGTGATGGGCGAGGAGCGCGGCATGGATGCTAGTTCATTTCACCACATTTGCGTGCCAGTGGCGGAGCGAGGCGGTTTGGGCGATGGTGAGCCCAAGCCGCGGGGCGAAGTCCAACAGGTCGTGGTAGTTGATCTGATAATTGATCCTTGACGTAGCGCGGGAAGCCTACTCATACTATCGGTGGCGGGTGTGCCGTTGCGTTTCCCCAGGGCATCTGTGCCGGTGCGACCCCCGGGGAGGGTGGCGCAAAATGACCTGTGGGTGCATCCCACAGGCCGAATTCAACGTCTTTGAGTTCCGGAGGCTCCAATCATGGCTGTTGTTTGTCCCGAATGCGATAACCCCATCACCGTCGACGCCGATGAAGTGGAGGAGGGCGAGACCGTGCAATGCGAGGAATGCGGGATGGAGTTGGAGGTGGTCTCCACCGATCCGCTGGAACTCGCCCCCATGGACGACACTGGCTACGACGACGAGGAAGACGCGCACGCAATCGATGAGGAAGACGAGTAGCAGGCCGGCGAGGGCTGCGAGCGAAAGCCCTGCCCGCCGGCCCTGGCTCCGCGGCAAGGTCGCTTTTGATGCGCTGGGGTGGGTATAGTTGCAGATATGAATCAATCGACTTGTTCTGGAAAACTGCCCGGGCGGTTGGCCCGCGGTTTGGCCCGCTGCCTGGTTGTCGCAGGCCTCGCATGTTGCCTGGGCGCGGCGTCGCTCGGCGTGCGGGCGCCGCTGCTGATGGCGCAGACGCAGACCGACCGCGTGGTGCAGGGCAAGGTGGTGGACAAGTCCGACGCCGGAGTGAAGGGCGCCACGGTGTTCCTGAAGGACGGCCACACGCTGGCGGTAAAGAGCTACATCGCGTCCGACGACGGCTCCTTCCGCTTCGGCCAGCTCGCGCAGAACACCGACTACCAGTTGTGGGCGGAGAGCGATGGCAAGAAGAGCGCCGTCAGGAGCATCAGCTCGTTCGACACCCGCAACCAGATCAACATCAATCTGAAGATCGACAAATAAGAGTTGGCAGTTGCAGGTTGCAGGTTGTCAGTTATCGATGCGGTCGCCGTGGCTGGGCGGCTGGCTGACGACCAGGAACCGCACGGGAGCATCGCTGCGATTGACGGCCTGATGCAGGTCGCCGGGCGCAATCTCCAGGCCCTGGTGCGGGTGCAGCGTGACCGGCTGCTGGTCCAGAATCAGGGTCAGCTCGCCGGCCAGCACAAAGAAGAACTGGCGCGCGTGAACGTGGTGGTGCGGCGTCTCGGCGGCGCCTGGGGGCATCTGCTCTTCGATGATATTCAGCTCCGGCGTACGCACCAGATACCAGGCGTCGCAGGCTGGATGGGCGGGGTCGCCCCAGGTGTAGTGCTCGGCGTTGGCGGCGCTGATGGGTGGGTTGGGCATGGGGGATTCTAGCAAAGCGAATCACGGAGATCACAGAGAAAACGGAGAGTTCACCGATCATGCAATCTCCGTGTTCTCTCTTCTTGCTCTGTGTCCTCTGTGATTCGCTTTGCGTGCGAGAATAGCGGAGTGGCCCGGCGTGCCGGACACGGTACAGATGAGCCAACCCGCTGGAGAAACGTGATGAACCTGACCGAGCTGAAAGTCGCCCGCACCATCGCCGCCAAGCCGCAAGCGGTGTTCGACGTCTGGATGGACCCCAAACGTCCCGGAGGCCCGTGGTTCGGCGCGCCGCGCACACTTATCGATCCCAAGGTGAATGGACTGTTCTACTTCACCGTCGAGAACGAGGGCAGGACCTGGGCGCACTACGGCCGCTTTGTGCGCATCGAGCGGCCCAATCTGATCGAGTACACCTGGATGTCGGAGGCGACGCGCGGCCTTGAGTCGCTGGTCACCGTCACCTTTCAGCCGCTGGGCGACGAGACCGAGGTCACGCTGGTCCACTCCAACGTGCCCGACGACGAGATGGGCCGCCGCCACGCCGATGGCTGGAAGTGGATGCTGGATATGCTCGCCGAGCGCTTCAGCGTGCACCAAGAGGCGTAGCGCCTACTCCACCGTTGCGCCCTTGCGCGGCCGGCGATTCGCCTGCAGGATGCGCTTGCGCATGCGCAGCGACTTCGGCGTCACCTCCACCAGTTCGTCGTCGGCGATGAACTCGATCGACTGCTCCAGCGTGAGGTTGCGGTAGGGTACCAGGCGCACCGCCTCATCCGATCCCGACGCGCGCATGTTGGACATCTTCTTCTCGCGCACGCAGTTCACATCCAGGTCGTTGTCGCGCGAGTGCTCGCCGATGATCATGCCTTCGTACACCTCGATGCCGTCGGGCACGAACAGTGTGCCGCGGTCCTGCAGCCCTTCCAGCGCATACGCGGTCGTCGTCCCGAGGCGGTCGGAGATCAGCGCGCCCGAAACCCGCTGCGGAATCTCGCCCTGGTAGTCGATGTAGCCGTCCAGGATCGCGTTCATCACAATGGTTCCGCGCGTCTCCGTCAGCATCTCCGACCGCAGCCCGATCAGCCCGCGCGAGGGGATGCGAAACTCCATGCGCACGCGGCCCGACCCATGGTTGGTCATCTTGGTCATCTCGCCCTTGCGCGGGCCTAGCCGCTCAATCACGGTGCCGACGAAGTTCTCCGGGATGTCGATCATCAGTTGCTCGACCGGCTCCATCAACTGCCCGTCAATCCGTTTGGTGACAATCTCCGGCCGCGACACCATCATCTCGAAGCCCTCGCGCCGCATCATCTCAATCAGGATAGCGAGTTGCAGTTCGCCGCGGCCCAGCACCTTGAACGAGTCGGACGAGCCAGTCTCGTGCATCTTCAGCGAGACGTTGGTCAGCAGCTCCTTGTCCAGCCGGTCTCTTAGGTTGCGCGAGGTGACCCACCTTCCCTCGCGCCCGGCGAACGGCGAGTTGTTGACATTGAACTGGATTGCAATGGTCGGCTCGTCGATGGTGATGCCGGGCAGCGGCTGCGGGTTCTCCACGTCGCAGAAGCTCTCGCCGATGGTGATGCCCGGGATGCCCGCGATGGCGACGATGTCGCCGCTCTGCGTCTCCTCGATGTCGGTGCGCTTGAGGCCGGAGAAGCTGAACAGCTTGGTAATCTTGTGCTTCGAGAAGGTCCCATCCACGCGCGCGACGTTGTACTCCTGCCCGGTGCGCATGGTGCCGTTGAACACGCGCCCGATGGCCAGCCGGCCGAGATAGTCGGAATAATCGAGGTTGGTGACCAGGATCTGCACCGGGCCCTCGGGATCGCCGGTGGCGACCGGGATGGTCTGGATGATCTGCTCGAACAGCGGCTGCAGGTCGACGCCGGGCGTGGCCAGGTCCTTGGTGGCCGTGCCGAGCTTGCCGTTGGTGTAGAGCACCGGGAAGTCCAGCATGTCCTCGTCCGCATCCAGATCGATGAACAGGTCGTACACCTCGTTCAGCACCTCCTGCGGGCGCGCGTCCGGGCGGTCGATCTTGTTGATCACCACCATCGGCGTCAGCTTGGCTTCCAGCGCCTTCGAAAGCACGTAGCGGGTCTGCGGCAGCGGGCCTTCGCTGGCGTCGACCAGCAGCACCACGCCGTCCACCATCTTCAGCGCGCGCTCCACCTCGCCGCCAAAGTCCGCGTGGCCCGGCGTGTCCACGATATTGATCTTGTTGTCGTGGTAATAGAGCGCCGTGTTCTTGGCCATGATGGTGATGCCGCGTTCGCGCTCCAGGTCGTTCGAGTCCATCACCCGCTCGGCCACCGCTTCATTCGCGCGAAACGTCCCGCTCTGGCGCAGCATCGCGTCCACCAGCGTGGTCTTGCCGTGGTCGACATGCGCGATGATGGCGATGTTGTAGATCGGCTTCGGCGCGAGCTTGGCCTTGGCTGCTGAAGGCTCCGCGGCAGGCTTCGGGGCCGGTGCGGCTGGGGTCGCGGTCTCTGGATTCGGAATAGTCTGCTCGCTGATTTGGGGGCTGCTCACTGCGTAGGGTTGTCCTGTCTGGGTGCCTTGCCTCCCTACCGGCGATCCTGGCTGGGGCCGCATTCCGTCCCAGCCGATAGAACTCGTCCGGGAACCTTTAGAGAAATGCGGAAAGGCGAAAATGAGGTTCATCTCTAGTCTACCGCACCCAGACGCCACGGGCCGGAGGGGACACGAATCGCAGCAGCCTGCGCCCTGGCCGCAAAGGAATCGACGCGGCCGCGACGCCGCCTTGCGGCAGCGGAGGACGGGCACGCCGACCAGGAGCGGGTCAGCCGGCGGGCGGATAATTCGGCGGATAGTTGGGCGGGGCAGCAACGACGGAAGACAACGGGACCACCTTCCACTGTCCGAACGCAAGAATGCACAGAACGATCAGGCTTCCGACGCCCGGGATCAGCAGCAGGAACGCCAGCGCGCCGGACATGCCGGCCTTGGCGAAAATGCGCCAGAACAGGAAGATGACGAAGGCCAAACAGGCGAAGACGATGAGCAGGAAGAGGCCGCCCATACCGGCCATCAGGGCGCCAAAGTTCTGTGCTTGCTGCGTATCCATAACTGCCTCCAAACTTTACAGCTAATGTAATGGAGATGGGGTTGGGAAACCAACCTTTATCTGCATGGCGCATATCGAGTCCCAGCCAACTCCGGATTGCCAGCAGACGCAAATGCGGAGTATCACTGGGGAGTGGCAGGGAAAAATCGCCCGCCCATCACGCGGGAGAACTCCGGTGAAAGCGATGCAATCCCTCAGTGTTGCAACCCTGGTCGCGGCCCTCAGCTTTCCCATCGCCGTGGGCGTGGCGCAGAGCGCCCCGGCCAACTCCGGCGCCCCAGCCGATTCCGCCGGGACCACCGCACCCATCACAGCCCAGTCGCTTGCCCTCATCCGGCGCTACATGATCTCGGTCGAGACCGAGCTGACCAGCCGGCTCGACAGCAGGAACGCCGCCGCGGGCCAACCGGTAACCGCGAAGACGCTGGAGCCCGCGAAGCTCGCCGACGGTACCGCGCTGCCGCGGGGAACCAGGCTGGACGGCCACGTCATCCGGGCGCAGGCGCACACCCAGGACCAGCCCTACGCCATGCTCTCCATCAGCTTTGACCGCGCGGAGTTGAAGAACGGCCAGAGCGTTGCGCTGCGCAGCGAGATCCGCATGGTGGCTCCGCCGGCCAGCGTGGCAACCACTGCGTCCGTCCCCATGATGGCCGACCAACAGGCGGCTCCGGTGGGCGCAGGCACGACCGCGGGCGGCGGCGTGGGCACCGGCGGCGCGCGCAGCGGAGCGGGTGCCGGCGGCGGAATTTCTGCAGGGCCCATGCAATCGGTTGGGCAGACGGCCGCAACCACCCTCGGCGGTGCTGCGGACGGGCGCGCCCCGGTGGAAGTGGCGGCAGACACACCCGGCGTGGTTACGCAGGCCGGCGAAACCGCCTCCGCTGCCCCGCGCTCGACTGCGCTGCCCGGCGTTGTAATCTCCACCGCCGGCGCTGGGGATGCTTCCGGAATCCTGATGGCCTCCGGGAGAAACATCTCGCTCGACACCGGCTGCCGAATCACCCTGGGCCTGATTACACGCTAACGCGATACGGCCGCCATTGCGTCGCCCAATTTGCCTGCAACTTAAAACAGGAACGCGGCGCACGTACGTGGGCGCCGCGTTCCTGTTCGTTCGTAGTACAACTGCATACAACAGTACATCTACTGCTACTTGCATTCAGTCGAGCTACTGCTTTACTGCATTCATCAGTACTGCTCTTCTACTGCCTGGTGCATTCATCAGTACGTCTACTGCAACTGCATTCATCAGTACATCTACTGCGTGCTGCATCCAACATCTACTGCGTACTGCATTCATCGGTACTACTACTGCATTCAGTACAAAACTCCGAGGCGAGGTATTGGGCATCGTCACCAGAACCATTCGCCACCCGGGGTTTTCGATCAGCCGTGAGCATTGGCCCTGCCCACGGACTGTCTACAGACATAATGCCAGCAGTCTACGGAATCCTTATGTGACCGCTATCACATATGTTTGGTCTTTTTTTAGGAGGCCCAATGGCGCGCTAAGTTATTGATATTATGTGGCTTACTACCACACTTTGCCGTCTCCAGCACCACCCCCGGTGCAACCGGATCGGGCGCTCGGCACTGCACTAAGCGCTGGCTGCTGCCACCGTAAAGCGCAGCGAGTTATCTATGCCGCGATAGAGCGCGTCGACCCCGTCGAGCAGCGTGAAAACCTGTCGAGTTCTTCGAGTTCGGAGGCAAGATTGTCCGGAATCTGATACGACATGGAAATTCCCTTCAGGGGGTTGCGTGCGCTTGGATTTTCTTCGGTAAATAGCCTGGACCGCTACGGACGGTGGGCGCCGTCAGTTCGCGTATGGGTCAACAGATTGCCACGAAACAAGAATCGCCCAAGACGGTCACGGCCTCCTTCACTGGCGCGAAAAGCCGAACGCGGCATACCGGGGGAGGTATGCCGCGTCGGCTCGTGCTTTTATCTGGCCCTTGATACGTTCATCGACTGCGTCGTGCGTCAGTACATCTACTGTTTCCTGCTTGCATCAGTACGGGCGGCTGCTTGCTGCATTCATCAGTACACTTACTGCTTTTTGCATTCCTCGGTACAAGGGACCTCGGCGGAGCGTGCGAGTCTCCCGATAATGGTCCGGGGCTCCCCTGGCCGAAGCTGAGCTGGTGGGCATTGGCCCTGCGTCACCAACCTCATAAAGAGAGAATGCCAGCATCCTGCAAAATCCGCCGTGATGTACGTCACAAAGTGTCTGTGGAAACGAAATTGACCAATTCCTGCTGCCTTACTTCGCTGTCTCCAGCACCACCACCGACGCGATCGGGTCGGGCGCCTGCGCCGGGAGACTGATGCGGACGTCACCGCCGCCGTAGGGGAATCCGTTGTGGTCGACTCCCACAGGGAGAGGAGTATGGGCCGGATCGGCCAGTAGATAGGCTTTCCTGATCGTACGCGGCTGGTGAGGGACGTCGAAGTAGCCGCTGGCCGGCCACGCGAAGATTTCGAGGTAGATCTTGTCCGCGCGCGTGGTCGAGCGCCAGCTCCACGCCGGCACCCACTTCGGCTTGCCGTTGCGGTCTTTCTCAGTCGCCGAGAACGCGCCCGCCTCCGCGCCGAACAGCGTCGGCCCGGTCCCGTAGATCGCCTCGCCGTTCACCTTCAACCATGCACCCATTGCCTGCAGCCGGTCGACCTCAGGTTGAGGCACAATGCCGTGCGAATCCGGGCCAATGTTCAGCAGGTAGTTGCCGCCCTTGCTGGCAATGTCGATGAGGTTGCGCAGCAGCGTCTCCGTCGATTTGAAGTTGGTGTCGTACGACTTGTACCCCCAGGTGTCGTTGATGGTCATGCACGACTCCCAATCGCGCCCGGGGAACCCCTGCGCGGGGATGGTCTGCTCCGGCGTCTCAGTGTCGCCCTTGTAGCCGCCGCCCAGGCGGTTGTTCCAGATCAGGTTCGGATGCTGGTTCAGCAGGCCCACAATCTCGCCCGCCAGCTCCGGCGTCATGTCCTTGGTAGGTGTGTCGAACCAGATAACGGCCGGATGGTAGTTGGCCAGCAGCTCCTTGATCTGCGGGATCGCCTTGGTGTGCAGATAATCCGCGAAGTTGCCGTCCTGCGCCTTGTCCCAGTGGTAGGTGGGCGCCTGGTGATCGGTACCACGGCCCTGTAATGCAGCGCCGCCCGGCGCAGTCCAGTCCTGGTCCTGCGAGTAGTAGAAGCCCAGCTTGATGCCCTGCTTGCGCGCCTCCGCTGCCAGTTCCTTCAGAGGGTCGCGATGGAACGGCGTGGCCGTGACAATATTAAACGGGTTCGCCTTGGAGTCGAACATCGCGAAGCCGTCGTGATGCTTCGAGGTGATGACGATGTACTTCATGCCCGCACTCTTCGCCAGCGCAACGATGTCGTGCGCGCTGAAGCCGGTCGGGTTGAACTGCGGCGCCAACGCCTTGTACTGCGCTACCGGGATGGATGCACCGTTCATGATCCACTCGCCCAGGCCCGGCACCTGCTTGCCGTCCCACGTTCCCGCCGGCACCGAGTACAGCCCCCAGTGGATGAACATGCCAAACCGCGCCTCGCGCCACCACGCCATGCGCGCGTCTTTCTGCGCCGGCGTTTCCGTATCCTGGATCGACGGCACCGGATGCGGAGCGGGCGCAGCGGCAGGCGTTTGCGCCTGACTCGTGGAAGCGGTGGCGAGAATAACGGCGGTTGCTATGAGGCTGATCAGCTTCATGGGGCTGCTCCAACGTGGATTTGCGAGCACCAAGAATTGTATTCGGAATCGCGGCGGCCGGTCGATGCGGCACGGTGACGCACAGGAGCTGCCACAGCCCAGGCCACATTCGTAGCAACCCTAAGCCGGCCGAGCAAACGCCGCATTAGCCGCAAGTTCATCTTCAGAAGCTGCCCGCTCGTCCGGCGGCCCGCGACGGTCAAACCCGAATCGCGCAAAGACCTCCTCGTACGCCTCGACAATCTGCTCGCGGCTGAATCCCATGGCTTCGTAGTGATATTCATGGGTGCTGGTATAGCTCTGTGCAGCCGTCGCGGCTTCGCGCAACAGTCGCGCGGATTCCTCGCTTTCCGGGTATCCGCAGCGCTGGTACAGGTCGTGCATCACGGCATCGGGAGATCGCAACAGGTCGTCATACTTCACCGTCCAGCGCCACGGTGACGGATCACGATCGAGCACGGCAAGCGGGTGGTTATACCAGTATTGGGTCCACGCCAGAATCTCGTCGCGGCGCGGATATTGTTCTGGCGGATCGCTGAACAGATGCCACGCATAACTGAATACGGAGACAGTCGAAGGCAGCATGTCCAGCGGGTTGCGCACCAGGTAGAGGATGCGCGCATCGGGAAAGATCTCCAGCAAGGTCTCAATCTTGGCGCTGAAGAACGGGTTCTTGGACACGTAATACCGGCCGCCAGTGGCATACAGATGACGCTGCACGCAGGCGCGGTAGAAGCCCATGATGCGCAGCCGGTCGTCGCGCGCGATGGCCGTGTCGAAGTACTGGTACGGCGGCATTTCGTCCAGGTAGGGAAACGGAAAGCCGATCAGGAATGTGGACCAGAGATAAAACAGAATGTTCTCGTCTTCCTCGGCATCAAACAGGCCGATCGGGTGCAGCCGCACCTTGCCCAGCGTGCTCGCATCAACCCAGCGCAACAGCCTTTCTCCAGGGCGGCCGATAAGCGCATCCACCCGCGCCAGCAGCCCCACCAGCCTGCGCTGTGTGATGGAAGGCATGAAGTAGATCTGGCCGCTGGTCATGCTGGTAAAAGTAGCCGCATCGCGCACCAGCGTCCGCTGCACAAAGGTCGAGCCGCTGCGGTGGTTCGACAGGATAAAGAGCGGCTTCTCGACGGGTTGCTTGCGGTAGCTGGGGAAGAGCAGATCGTCAAGCAGGAAGCCCAGCCAGCCAAAAAATAGCAGGATTCCCCAGAACGGGTAGTACCACAGCAGAAACATCAACCTCTTGCGGGTGAGAGGCCCATGCGTTCCGGCGCTGCGGAAAAACGACCGCACCGCCATGCGCCGGAACAGACGGAAATTGATTGTCATGGCGCGTCGAGGCACTCGCAGCGGAGTTCGCTGGGTTGTTCCGTGGTTTGCTGATGCGGCGCCTGGGTGAAGCTCAACGCTTCGAGCGTGTCCAGGATATGGAGCGCGGACTCGTCCACACTCATGCGTGCTGTTTCAACCACAATCTCTGGCGCTAACGGTTCTTCGTAGGGGTCATCGATGCCCGTAAAGTGGGCGATTTCGCCACGCCTTGCCCGGGCATAGAGACCTTTCACATCGCGCTCCATGCAGACGTCGAGAGGCGCGCTGACATATATCTCCACAAACCGCGGCAGCGACGAGCGCAGCCGGGCGCGCGCCGCACGATAGGGTGAAACTACTGCGGCAATCGCTACCACTCCATGCCGGTTCAATGCCTCGCAAATCCAGCCGATCCGCGCGACGTTCTCATCCCGGTCCTGTTTGCTGAAGCCGAGGCCGCGGCACACGGTGGCGCGCAGCACGTCGGCATCGAGTACCTCAACCCGGTGGCCGCGGCGTTCCAACTCCACGCCGATGCGTACAGCCAGGGTCGTTTTTCCCGAGCAGGGTAGCCCTGTAAGCCACAGAGTGGCTCCCTCGGCAAGAGCCGGAATCAGGGTATTTGGGATGTCTTCGGGTTTCTCAGGACGAAGTCGACTGCGGCTATCGCCGTCGGAGTTGAAGGGGCCGTTGGGTCTCGCCTGGTCGTGCATGCACACCTCCGGCCCGCCGGAAAGAGTTCCTGCGAGTCGGCCCACCGTGTAACGTCGCGGTAGATCGTTTGCAGAATACTACCAGAGTCCCCACGCGCGGCTGATGTAGTCCGACAGCGTCATCGTAATCAGCACCAGGAAGGTGAAGAACCCCGCACCCACCGTCATCTTGATCAGGTTCGACTGATACTTCACGTGCATGAAGAACAGAATCACGATCACCGCCTTGGTGCACGCAATCGCCAGCGCGATGATGGGGTTGAAGATGCCGAAGTTCCGGTCCGCGGCCAGCACCGTCAGCAGCGTGCCCAGCAGCAGCGAGCCGTAGACCATCGCATACACCTTGGGGGTGACGATGTGGTGCTCCCCGTGCTCCGGATTGGTGACGTTCGCGGCGTCGTGAAAGTGCTGCTCGTGTTCAGTCATGATTGACTCCTGATGAGGCCCGGGCTTCCGTCTTCCAACTAACAACCTGCAACCTGCAACTAACAACTGCCCTTAATGCGCCAGCGGGTGACGATTGATCAAATACAGCAGCGGGAACAGGAACAGCCAAACAATATCGACGAAGTGCCAGTACAGGCCGAAGTTCTCAATCGGCGCGACGTATCCCGCGCTGAAATCTCCTCGCTGCGCCCGCCCAATCAGCCAGAACAGCAGCCCGATGCCGATGATCATGTGCAGCGCGTGCATGCCCGTCATCGCAAAGTAGAGGAAGAAGAAGATCTGCGTCTTCTGCGCCACATCCGGCGGCAGGGGATTGCCCACCGGCTTGCCCGTCTTCGCATCGATCGGCGGATTGATGAACTGCGACACGTCGAAGCTGTTGCCGGGAATATGGTGCAGCTCGTACTTCTCCTTGTACTCGAAATACTTGACGCCGATAAATGCGATGCCGAACAGGGTGGTGAAGATCAGCGTCCACACCAGCATCTTTTTCTTGCGCACCTCCGCCGCCCACACCGCCAGCGCCATAAAGAAGCCGGAAGTAATCAGGATGGCCGTATTGGCCGCGCCCATGCCGATGTTCAACGTGTTCGACGCGGCGACAAACGCGTCGTAGTACCAGTTGCGGTACAGCAGATAGGCGAAGAACATGCCGCCGAAGAACATGATTTCCGTCAGCAGGAACAGCCACATGCCGAAGCTGCCGGCCTCGCGCTGCTGCTCCTCCGTCTCGAAGTGGTGACGGTGCTGCGGCACAAACACGTGCTCGTGCGCCTCGTGCTCCATCACCGGTTCGGTGGTTGCTGTGGCGTTATCCAACGGTCGTCACCTCTGGTTTCGTCTTGTGCTCCAGCCAATCGTAGTCGTAGGCTTCGTGGTCCATGATGGGGATCTCGGCAAAGTTTTCAGTCAGCGGCGGCGACTGGATCTGCCACTCCAGCCCCGTCGCCTGCCACGGATTGTCGCCCGCCACCGGCCCATACTTCAACGACCACGCCAGGTACAAAATCGGCAGCATATAGCCGATCCCCAGCACGGTGGCACCCGCCGTCGAGAGCACGTTCAGAATCTGAAACTCCGGCGGATACGCATGATAGCGCCGCGGCATGCCCAGGTAACCCAGCACGAACTGCGGCAGGAAGGTCAGGTTGAAGCCGATGAACGTCACCACCGCGGCCATCTTCGAGAGTGTCTCCGGATACATCCGGCCGGTCATCTTGGGCCACCAGAAATGCACGCCCGCGAGGAACGCCATCAGCATCCCGCCCACCATTACGAAGTGGAAATGGGCCACGATGAAGTACGTCTCGGTGAGTTGGATGTCCATCCCCAGCGAGCCCAGGAAGACGCCCGTCAGTCCGCCGATGGTGAACAATCCCATAAAGCCGAACGCGTACAGCATCGGCGTCTCGAACGTGATCGACCCCTGCTGCAGCGTGAACGACCAGTTGAAGATCTTGATCGCCGACGGAACCGCAACCAGCATGGTCAGCAGGCTGAACACCAGCGCCGAGTAGTTGGACACGCCCATGATGAACATGTGGTGTTCCCACACGAAGAAGCCGAATAGCGCGATCGCCACCGAACTGAACGCCACCGCCGTGTAGCCGAACACACGCTTGCGGCTGAAGGTGCTGATCACCTCGGAGATCACGCCCATGCCCGGCAGAATCATGATGTAGACCGCGGGGTGCGAGTAGAACCAGAACAAATGCTGGAACAGCAGCGGGTCGCCGCCCTTGGTCGGATCGAACACGCCGATGCCGAAGATGCGCTCCAGCATTACCAGCACAATCGCGATGGCCAGCACCGGCGTGCCCAGCACCATCAGAATCGACGCCGCGTAGTGCGACCACACAAACAGCGGCATGCGGAACCACGTCATGCCCGGGCAGCGCATGCGGTGGATGGTCACGATAAAGTTCAGCCCGGTAAAGATGGAACTGAACCCGGCGACGAAGACGGCCAGGCCGGTGGTGACGACGTGGGTGTTCAGGTAATGGGTCGACAGTGGTGTAGTGAAAGTCCAGCCGGTATCGACGCCGCCCAGCACCATCGTCGTCAGCACCATGATGCCGCCCACGACATACAGGTACCAGCTCAGCAGATTAATCTTGGGGAACGCCAGGTCGCGCGCGCCCAGCATGATCGGCATCAGGAAGTTGCCCAGCGTCGCCGGCACGCTCGGCACCAGGAACAGAAACACCATGATGACGCCATGCATGGTGAAGAACTTGTTGTAGGTGTCCGACGCCACCAGGTCCGGCTGCGGCGTCAGCAGTTCCAGCCGGATCAGCCCCGCGAACGCGCCGCCGATGAAGAAGAACACTGTGATCGAGATGAGATACAGCATCGCGATCCGCTTGTGGTCGCCGGTCAGCAGCCAACTCAGCAGGCCGTCCTCCGCGGTGATGAAGTTCTTCTTCGGCACCCGCGCCGTGCTCTGGTCGGGCAAGCGCAGAATTGTGTTGTCTTGTTCGCTCATGGATTTACTCCCCCGGCTGCCGGAGGCGCCGCCTGGTCGGACTCCGACGTCGTCAACGTCTGCTGCACCCGGTAGTTTGTATGCAGCGTCTTCAGATACTCCACCAGATCAATCAGGCCGTCTTCGCTGATCTGGCCTTGATACGTCGGCATGATGGGCGTGTAGCCCGCGGTAACGTGCTGCGACGGGTTCAGGATCGCGTCCCGCAGATACGCCTCGTTCACCTGCACCTGCGCGCCGTTGGTCAACTGCAGCGTCGATCCGTACACGCCAGCCAGGCTGGGCCCGCGCGCCGCGGCGTTGCCGGAGTGGCACGCGTTGCAGCCCATGCTGGCAAACAGCCGCTCGCCGTTCTGCGCCAGCGACATGCCGCTGGTCGACTCCTGCGTCCACTTCTTGTAGTCGTCCGGCGATAGCACCGTGATCGTTCCGATCATCTGCGAGTGGTTGGTCCCGCAGTACTGGGTGCAGAACAGGTGATACTCGCCGGGTGTCGTCGCCTCGAACCACACCGTCGAGTAGCGCCCCGGAATCACCTCGCGCTTGATGCGGAATGCCGGAATCGAAAAGCTGTGGAACACGTCCTGCGAGATCATCGTCAACTGGATGGGCTGCCCTGTCGGCACATGCAGCGCGTTGATCTCGTGCTGCCCGCCCGGATGCTCCGCCTTCCACATCCACTGCTTGCCCACGATGTAGATGTTCATCGAATTGACCGGCGGGTTGTAGATGCGGAAGTACAGCAGCGCGCCCCATACAAACGCCACCAGAAAAATCCCCAGCGGAATAATCGTCCAGGTCGCTTCCAGCAGCGTGGAGCCTTCAATCTGCGTGGCCACCGGATGCACGCTCCTGCGGTAGCGCAACGAGAACACCGTGACGATCGCGCCCACCAGCACCACGCCGGTCACCGTCATTCCCAGCAGGAAGAAGTAGAGCGAGTCCATCCACGGCGCAACCGTCGACGCCTCCGGCGGAAACAGCGCGGAGTTCGTCAGCCACTTCGTCAGAAACTGCCATAAGACCGGACTAATTCCCATGGTTACCCTTTGTCTTTCTCATCCGTTCGCCAGTCGAGCGGCGAGTGGTCGCGGCCCAGCCGAAGGTCTCTGCGAAACATCAGGAACATGAAACTTCCCAGGCTCACCACGGTCATCATTCCGCCCACCTGCACCACCCGCGCGACGATCAGCGAGTGCTTGTTGGTCTGCGGATCGTAGTGGTAGCAGTAGGTCAGAATGTTCGCCACCGGCGAGCCGATCTTGTTGCCCGATGCCTCAACCAGGCCCAGCAGAATGTCCTTCGGCGAGTACTCCACCCCCAGGTAGTACTGCGCCAGATGGCCGTCGGTGGTGGCAATTTCAATCGCGCTGGCGTGCGCATACTGGTCCAGCTTGCCGTCCGGCCCGGGCACGCGTATATAACCAAATCCGGTCGCTTTTGAGACCGCGTCGATCGCCGCCTGCTGCCCGGTCAGGAAGTGCCATCCGTTCGCCGTCTCCGGCCGCCCATACCGCTTCACGTAGAAGGCCTTCTTGCGCGCGGCCAATTGCGGCGTCTCCGTCGGATCAATGCTGATGATCACAATGTCGAAGTCCTTGCCCGGCGTCAACCTCACCATCTCCAACGCACTAGCCAGCCCGTCCATCTCCTCACTGCACAGCATCGGGCAGTTGTAGTACACCAGCGAAAGGATCGCCGGCCGCTTGCCGAAGTAGTCGCCCAGCCGCACCGTCTTGCCGGTGTCGTCCACAAACTGCGCGTCCAGCGGAAGCTGTTGATCCAGGCGCTGCTCCACGCCAACCTTGTCCAACACCGTGGGCAGTTGGTTGCCGCTGTTCGGCCCCTCTTCCTTGTCGCCGTAGCTCGACACCTGCGCCGCCGCAAACCCGCATAGCAGCGCGCCCATCGCGCCCGCCGCCATCGTCCTTGCCATCGTCCGCCGAATTGTCCGCCAGTTCTTCATCTTGATAGCCCCGTCATTCTGACTCGAAGAGTCAGAATCTCCGCCGTTGTCTTTCCCTCGAATCTCGAACCTTGTGCCTCAAACCTGTCCTGTTTCACTTCGGGGGAATCGCTTCCGCCGCGACCGCCTTGCCGTAGTTCATCTTCTGTTCGCGCGCCTCAATCGTCATCAACTCATAGCCCGTCCGCGCAAAGCCATCCGTCAGCGGCGTCTTGATCTCCGGAGCCGCCGCGTGCGCCACTTTGTCTGGAGTTGCCGCAGTCCCGCTCTCCACCGGCAGCCCGCGCTGCGCAATCAACTCCATTGCGCGCTCAATCGGAATGCGGATCGTCCCCGGCTGTCCATCCACCAGGCTGTAGTGCTCCAGCAGCAGGTCCTCGCGCGCATGCAGATCGGCGGTAGCCTGGTTGCCGTCGTCCACATCCAGCCGCGGCTCCGGAAAGTTGCCGGAAATCTGCTGTAGCTGCTGCTGTTGAATCTCCGCATTGCTGGCCAGGTCTTTGCCTTTGCCCAGCGGTGCGTTGCCCGCCGCAATCGTCCACTTGGTCGCTGCGCCGTCCTGCTTTACCCACAGGTTGTTGATCACCTTGCCCATGCCGTAGCAGAAGAAGAAAAAGATAATGACAGTGCCGAACAGTCCCGCCAGGAACACGGCGATGCCGCGGACGTTGACGTCTTCAACCTCGTATCCCGGGTGCTCCGCGTCCACCGGCGGCGAGTAATCGGCCGGCTGGATCTTGTCTTTATCCATATCGTGGCCGTCAGTGTGCATGTTCCGCCTCCAGCATTTCTTCCAGATGTGGATCGTTGACGACCACCAGCGGCCGCGCCATCAACTGGGTCATGTAATACGCCGCCCATATCGCCAGCACTGTAACCGGTACGGTTACATACGCCAAAATGCTCAGCGGCTCGCCCACCAGGTTGCCTGCGGCGCCTTTGAAGTTCGGCTCGATCAACCAGAACATATCGATCAGCCGCGCAAAGATCATCCAGCAGGTCAGCCAGATCATCTTGCTCTTGTTCCGCTTCAGGTCGCGCGACAGCAGCAGGCAGAACGGAATCAGCCAGTGCGCAATAAAGTCCGCCGAACAAACCACCCACCATCCGCCGTGGATGCGGTTCAGATACCAGGGCAGTTCGTCCGGAATGTTCCCCGACCAGATAATAAGAAACTCCGCGAAGCACAAATAGATGTTCAGCATGGTGAACGCGAACGCCAGCTTGCCCAGGTCGTGCTGCTCGGTGGTGCGCAGCAGCGTCTTCATGGGCTCGTAGCGCGACAGCAGAATCACGCTCAGGATTCCCAGCGCCAGCACCGCGTAGCCCTGCGCCACCAGGAATTGCAAGCCCCAGACGGACGAGTACCAGGTCACATCCAGCGCCTTGATCCACACGATCGCGCCCATGGTCATCAGCAGCACGTAGATCAGAATCCCCGGCCCGCTCAGGTTCTCGAAGCGGATCCGCCAGCGCTCGTAGCTCTGCAACGTCCCGCGCAGCGGATCGGCATCGCGCTCCAGCGACCACTTGTTCAGCAGGACCATCCACAGCAGCAGCACCGCGAAAATGATGCAGCTCTCCACCACCAGCGCGTGCGGGTTCAGCATCGGCCGCTTGAAGTCCGCCGTCAGCGCCTGCTCGTGATTAATCAAGCCCTGCAGATATGCGTCGTTGGTCGAACCCGCGTCCGGATACAGCACCCACTGGTAGAGATGCTTGCCGAAATACGGAATCAGGATCGGCACTACCATCAGCGCCACCAGCGGCAGCGTGCGCGTCATCGCCTCCAGCGGACGCCGCAGCAGCAGGCCCCACTTGCCGCCGGTCACATACTGCAGCATCAGCATCACCAGCGCGCCGCCGGCAAAGTTGAAGCAGGTCATGTAGCCCATCAGGTAGGCGCGCATGATGTGATTGCGGCCCTCATGCGTGCCGGTAAAAAACAGCGTCAGCAGCGCGAACACCGCCGCGACGATCAGCGCGCGCTTTCGCCACGCCACCAGCACCTCAGGCGCGGCCAGCGACGCCGGCAGCACCTGTGGCCCATGTGCGCCGTGTTCTCCGTGATGTTCGTGTGCAGATGACATTCGTTTCGGCCTTAATTGAAAAAGTCGTATCTACTACTTGTTCGGCGTTGCCGGTGCACTCGGCACACCCGGCAGCGGCTGCGCCGGCGGATACTTGCCGTTGGCGCTCGGAGGCAGCGCCGGAGGAATTCCGTTGTCCTGGTTGTTCGGCGTCCCGTAGATCGCCGTCTTCGGGAGCACCCATTCGTTGCCGAAGCTCGCCGGCAAGCCTTCGCTCACGGCGATGTTCTGGAGCGACTCAATCGGCGCGCCCGCCGCGGCATCCGCCGGCTTCGCGGCCTGGCTTAGTTGCAGCGCCTTGATGTACGCCACGATCGCCCAGCGGTCCGCGGGCGCAACCTGCGCCCTGTAGTCCGGCATGGCGCCGTAGCCGTTGGTCATTACGTTGAAGAAATGTCCCAGCGGCGCTGCCATCAGCCGCGGCGTGTGGAAGTTTCCCGCTGGCCGGTAGCCGCGCTGCACAATCATGCCCGCGCCGTTGCCCACGCGCGAGTGGCACGGCGTGCAGTAAATATTGAACCGCTCCTGCCCGCGCTCCAGCATCTCCATCGTCACCGGGAACGGCATTACGTTGCCTTCCTTGCCGTCCGGCCCCAGTCCGGAGTAGAAGTACGCGTCCTGATGCAACTGCCCGCGCGCCACCGTGTTTTCCACCTGCGGCCGCACGCTGCGTCCGTCCGCATAGAAATCCGTCCCCCGCTGGGGAATAAACTTCGGCTGGTCCTGCATGTCCGCGCGGCATCCTGCCAGCAGCCCCACCGCCGCCATCGCACACACCGCGATCACGTTTTTCCCTGTTCCCTGTCCCCTGTTCCCTGCCTTTCTCACAGTTCCACCTCCACCACCGATGCCGGCGAGAACTGTTCCAGAAACGCGCGCGTCTCCACTATCGAGAACCGCGGGTCGGTGGCCTCAAGGCACAGGAAGAACTTGTCCGTAGTCGCGCCGTCGCGGAAGTTCGGTGCATTGAACAGCGGATGGTAGAGCTGCGGCATGCCGTTCAACGCGAACATGCCGAACGCAGCCGACAGCCCCGAGAACAGAATGGTCCACTCATACGCCGGAATAATGAACGCCGGCCAACTGAACAGCGGCCTGCCCGCGATGTTCAGCGGATACGACCACACCGCGATCCACGTCTCCATCAGGAATGCGGTAATCATCCCCAGTATCCCGCCCACCAGGCACACCAGCGGCACGCGGTTCTTGTGGAAGCGCAGTGCCACCGCGGCCTCTTCCACCGGGTAAGGCGTGTAACACTCCATGCGCCGGTAGCCCGCCTGGTGCGCCTGTTCGGTCGCGTGCACCAGTTCGCCCGGAGTGTTGAACTCCGCCAGCAGTCCGTAGATTCCCTCGCGCGGCGGCATCAGATCGTCTCCTCCACTACGGTTTCGGCGTCGGCCCCGCCCTTGCGAATCTTGCTCTGCGGCAGCATCATCCGTATCTCCGAAATCGGAATCATGGGCAGGAAGCGCACAAACAGCAGGAACAGGAACGTGAACATCCCCCACGTCCCGACGAACGTCATATAGTCCCACTTGGTCGCGCGATACGTGCCCCAACTGCCGGGCAGGTAGTCGTGGTACAGGCTGGTCACGACGATCACAAACCGCTCAAACCACATCCCGGTGTTGATCACGAACGACAGCAGAAACAGGAACAGCGCATTCACCCTCAGCTTGCGCGACCACAGCGTCGTCAGCGGAATCGCCAGGTTGGTCAGGATCAGCAGCCAGTATGCCCAGCCCATCGGCCCGAACATGCGGTTCCACATCATGAAGAACTCCCAGTGGCTGGCCGCATACCAGCTCATGAAGACCTCCATGCCGTAGCCGTAGCCCACAATCAGCCCCGTCCCCAGCATCACCTTTGCCATGTTGTCCAGGTGGCGCAGCGTCACCAGATCTTCCAGGTGGTAGAACTTGCGGATCGGCACCGCCAGCGTGATCACCATGGCAAAGCCCGAATAGATTGCGCCCGCCACGAAGTACGGCGGGAAGATGGTGGTGTGCCAGCCCGCCATCGCTGCCACCGCGAAGTCGAAGCTGATGACCGTGTGGACGCTCAGCACCAGCGGCGTCGAAATCCCCGCCAGCAGCAGGGATGCCGTCTCATAGCGCATCCAGTGCCGCGTCGATCCGCGCCAGCCCATCGCCAGCATTCCGTAGCAGTACTTCGCCAGCGGCATGGTTGCGCGGTCGCGCAGTGTGCCGAAGTCCGGCACCATACCCACGTACCAGAACACCACCGAAATGGTCGCGTAGGTCGACACCGCGAACACGTCCCACGCCAGCGGGCTGCGGAACTGCGGCCAAACATTCATCGTGCTCGGGTAGGGAAACAGCCAGTAGGCCAGCCACGGACGCCCCACATGAATCAGCGGGAACAGGCCCGCGCAGCACACCGCGAAGATGGTCATCGCCTCGGCGAACCGGTTGATCGAGTTGCGCCACGTCTGCTTGAACAGCAGCAGGATCGCCGAGATCAGTGTGCCCGCGTGGCCGATACCGATCCACCACACAAAGTTGATGATCGCGAATCCCCACGCGCCCGGAATGGTGACGCCCCAGATGCCCACACCCTTCAGGAACAGCCAGGTCAGCGCGATCACCAGGAAAGTTGCGACGCCGCCCGCCACCGCCAGCCCGCTGAACCAGCCCCAGGGCGTGTTCGACGTCAGCACCAGACCCGCAATCTTCTGCGTCACCGATTTGAAGTTGTGGCCCGGCGCAATCACCGCGTACTCGCCCGTGCGCGGGTCGATCATCGGGTCGACGACTGGATCGATTGGAGATTTCGTCGCCATCTTATGCAAGCTCCGGATTGGGGTTGATGACGCCGGCCGTGTAGCTGGTGCGCGGCCGGTAGTTCAGGTCCGCCAGCGCCTGGTAGTCGCGCTCGGTCGCCTTCTGCTTGGACACCGCGCTGTCCGGATCGTTCAGATTGCCGAACGTGATCGCGCTGGCCGGGCACGCCTGCTGGCACGCGGTCACAATCTCGCCGTCGCCCACCGCCCGGTTCTCCTTATCGGCCTCGATCTTCGCCGCTTCGATGCGCTGCACGCAGTAGCTGCACTTCTCCATCACGCCGCGCGAACGCACGGTCACGTCCGGGTTCCGCATGAACTTCAGGCTCTCGGTGTCGAAGTCCGAGTACAGCAGGAAGTTGAACTTCCGCACCTTGTACACGCAGTTGTTGCTGCAGTAGCGCGTGCCCACGCAGCGGTTGTAGACCATCGTATTCAGGCCTTCCGGCGTGTGCACGGTCGCGCCTACCGGGCAAACCTGCTCGCAACCGGCGTTCTCGCAGTGCTGGCAGGCCATCGGCTGGAAGTGCGCGCGCGGCGCATGCAGATCGCCCTCGAAATACGTATCGATGCGGATCCACTGCATGTTGCGGCCGATCTTCACCTGCTGCCGGCCCACCACTGGAAGGTTGTTCTCCGCGTAGCAACTCACAATGCACGCATTGCACCCGATGCACGAGTTCAGGTCGATCGCCATGCCCCACTTGTTCTGCAGCACCGGCTTCTGCGGCGTCGACGCCGACGCGTCCTGATGGTTGTAGCTCCACGCCGTCGGGAAGAAGCTCTCGTCCTTGCCCGGCGCCTCGCCTTCGGGTCCGTAGCCCACCTTGTTCACCAGCGCGCCCGGTCCGCCCTCGTGCGCGAAGTTCGGGTTCGTCTTCATCTCGGCCAGCGTGGCGTAGCGAATAATCCCGCGCTCCATCGCCTCGTGTCCGGGCAGCGAATACAAGCCGTCGACGTCGTACTCCTTCTGGTTCAGGTCCTGCTGCGCGAAGGCCCCGCGATGCTCGGTGAAGTTCACCTTGGTCACGCACAGGTCGTAGATGTCGCCGGTCCTGGTCATGGTGCCGGCGGTCATGTATGGCGTGTCCGACGTGCGCAGCAGATACGCGTTGAAGCCCACGCCCGCGCCCGCGCGTCCCGCCTCCGGCCCCCGTCCAAAACCCAGATGCAGCGTCACCGCGCCGTCCGCATGCCCGGGAACCATTAGCGCCCCGGCAATCACCTTGCGCCCGTTCACGTTGATCTCGACCGCGTCGTTCTGTTCGAGCTTCATGTTATCCATGGTGCTGTAGCTCATCAGCGCCGCGTTGTCCCAGCTCAGATTTGTAACCTGTTTTGGCAGCTCCTGCAGCCAGCCCACATTCGCGTAGCGCCCGTCGTACAGCGACGGATCGGGCAGGAACCGGATCTCCACGCCGCCCGCTGCGGTTGCATTTGTATTTGCCGCTCCTGTTCCCTGTTCCCTGTTCCCTGTTCCCTGACCCACCGCAGCCGGAGTATTCGCCGCCTTGGCCGAGCCCGGCGCGAACGCCGTCCCATCCACCCAGCCATCGTGCAGCGCCTTGCGCCACGCCGTCGTAAAGTCGCCCTTCAGATACGTCTTCGCGTTCGCCTGCACCGCGTCGAACGCCGACGCCTGCGGAGCATCCAGCAGCATCTGCAGCACATCGTGCGCCGAGTGCCCGCCATACAGCGGCGCAATCATCGGCTGAATAATCGAAATCGTCCCGTCGTACGCGCGCGCATCGCTCCAGCTCTCCAGATAATGCGCTTGGTTGATGTGCCACACGCTCACCGCGCCGGTCTCGTCCACATGCGAACCCAGGTGCACCGTGTTTGGAACCTTCTCAAACGCCGCCGCAAACTCCAGGTCCACCGGCGCCGCATACATCGGGTTCACACCCAGCATCACCAGCCATTGCACTTTGCCCGCAAGCATGTCGCCTACGAGCGACTTGAAATCCGCAACCTGCTCGCTCGGCAGCGGGTTCACCGTCTCGGTATAAACCACGGTTTTGCCCACCGCACCCAGAAACACATTCAACGCATACGCCGCCGCATGTACTTCCGGCGGAGCCTGCTCGCCCGGAATCACCACGCAATTGCCGCCGCTGGCCTTCATGTCCGCCAGCACCGCCGTCGCAAACTTCTGCTGCTCGCCGGTAAGGCCCGTGCCGATGCCATCCGACACCGCCTTCGCAAACGCGACCACCTCGCTCGGCTTTACCGCCAGCCGGTGCTCCGCCTTGAACCCCGTTACCGTCGGCATGGTCTCGACCACGTACATCCGGTTCATGGTCTTGCCTTCTACGTAGCGATGCCGCTCCGCGTACGCCGCCGCCATCGGCAGGAATCCCGGCTGCGCTATTCCACCCAGGAAATCCGCATCCAGCGACAGAATCACATCCGCATTCTCCAGCTTGTACTGCGCGTCCATGTAGCCGCCGAACGCCGCCTTCGACGCTGCCATCGCCGCATCGCGATTCACCGGCTCCCACTGCACCAGCTTCGCCTGCGGAAACTTAGCCTGCACCTGCTTCCACTGCGCCGCCAGTGTCGGCGAGGTCACCGTCTCGCTCAGAAAATAAATGCCCGTCCCGTCCTTGCTGGCCTTCACCGCCTTCGTAAACGCCTCGACGAAGTCCGCGAACTCAGCCGACTGTCCGCGGTAGCGAACCTCTTTCGAGCGGTCGGGATCGTACAAATCCAGCAGCGTCGCCTGCGTAAACACATCCGACTTACCCTTCGTCATCGGATGGTCCGGGTTGCCGTCCACCTTGATCGGCCGGAACGCGTCCGACTTCACCAGCACCGGGATCGCGCCCGTCGGGAACGGAAACGCCGACGCAAAATACATTGGCTTGCCCAGAATCAAATCTTCCGGCGCCTTCACGTACGGAAAAATCGGCTCGTCCGGCTGCTTGGTGCACCCGGCCAGTCCGGCGAGCGCCAGCGAAGCTCCCATCACTTTCAGGAAGCCGCGCCGGCTCACCGCATCCACCCACTCACCCACTCCTGCGCCAGCCTGCCGCGGGAACTCCCGCTCCAGCATCTCGTGGAACCCCGGCGTCTCCGCCAGCTCGTCCAGATTCTTCCAGAAGCGCTTGCCGCTCTTGCCTTCAAGCTTCGCCCGCACCTCGGCCAGCGTCAGTCGAGCAGGCGCGATGCTCGTCACCAGCTCCGCGCTGCTGTTCGCTGTGCCCTGTTCCCTGTTCCCTGCCTCTGTCGTCTTCATCGGTGGCATGTCTCGCAACTGGTCAACTCGTTCGGTGGGCGAATGTGGTATTGCGTCGTCAAATACTTGCCCAGGTCCATCTGGCTGGTGAACTTCTGGTAGGTCGCCGGCATCATCGGTCCCGGCGGCACGTCGCTCGCCGTCGAGCCCATTCCAATCACCTGCAGCATCGCAACTTCAGGTCCGGCAGCGCCCGGGTCTTTAGTCGTGCACGAAACACTCTCCGCAGTCGGCCCGCCCTTGCCGGTCGGCGCGCACCACACCGGCTTGTCCGTCGATGGGCCTTCCCACGCCATGTTGTAGATCTCCGCCGTCGGCCGCAGGTTCACCGCAGGGTTGCGATGGCAGTTCAGGCACCACTCCATCTGCAAGCTGTTCTCCATATACATCAGCGGCATCTGGTCCACGCGCCCGTGGCAGCTCGCGCACCCAATTCCCTTGTTCACGTGGATGGAGTGGTTGAAGTACACAAAGTCCGGCAGGTCGTGCACCCTGATCCACTGGATCGACTGCCCCGTCGCCCAACTGTCCCGCACCGGCTGCAGCAGCGCCGCGTTGGTCCATATCTGCGCATGGCAGTTGATGCAGGTCTTGGTCGGCGGTATCCCGGCGTAGCTGGAAACCTCTACCGTGGTGTGGCAGTACTGGCACTGCAAGCCCAGGCCCTCCACATGGTGCTTGTGGCTGAACGGAATCGGCTGGTCCGGCCGCTGCCCCTGGCGCGTCACCCACGGCGAGCGCTGCAATTCGTCCAGGGTCAAGCCGAGCGCAATCACGATCAAACCCGTCAAAACCAGACTTGCCCGGGCCAGCGCGTTCGAACTGCGGTCAAAAACTTGCGCCATGAGTCGTTCCTGTGTCCTCTGCGTTATCTCGTGGAAGATCGGAATCTGCTTGCGATGGTTCGAGTGCGCGGACGCGTTGGCCGATGGCTCGTGCTTCGGCTGGTCAGGGCGTCGGCATCGTGTTGGTGCCTGGGACCGGTTCGAGCGGCAGGTCCGGGAGAGTCGCTCAGCGGAAATAGCCTCTTAATAGTTGCGATTGTCAGTGACGCAGATCACGCTTGTTACGTCGGTTGAGAAATCGAGTATAGCAGTGGAAAAAGACATTTCTCAAATAGCCGGCCACCCGCGCAACTATTTTTTGTATGAAGAATATCCGATTATCGAACCATGGCCCAAAGGCGCCCCGTCCCGCTCCGCGCCAACACCCAACTGCGAGCTATTAGTCTGCCATAAACCACCCAGCTCCGGCAAAAGAATCACACGCCACGGTAGTGGGTCACTCTGTGACCCACTACCCACGCCACTAACTCCGACCCGGCGTGAGGACGGGCTTATGATGTTCTGAGCGGAGAACGGCCCCATCCCTGGCGGCCTTGTGAGCTCTTTGGAGAGGTTATGGACAACGAGCACGCAGAACGAAGGACGCCACTATGGGCGACCGCCCTTGTAGTGTTCATTGGGGCGTTCACTTGTCAATGCATCCTCAACTGGGATGCAATTCTTGTCCAGGGGTTCAAAGCAATCCAGTGGGACAGTATTTTGGCGTCGGCTTTCGGGGCAATTGTGCTGATTTGGGTCATGCCTGCGGGGCAGCGCGAGGAGATAACAACCCTCGGCATCGGTAAACTCAAAGCAAGAAAACTCCAATAGCCAGCCGCGCTTTCCCTCTCGCTCCGGCTGCACTTAGTGCGCCCCGCTCGCAAATAATGTAGATTTGCATTATAATGGTTGGGAAGGTGAATCGAGGTTTGTGCCATGAAGACACTGACAGTCACGTCGCGGGGGCAGGTTACATTTCGGAAGGAAATCCTGCAGCATCTTGGTATTCAACCCGGGGAGAGAATTGAACTCGAGTTGCTCCCTGGGGGGCGGGGAGTTCTGAAAGCGGTGCGCCCATCGAAGACGATAGACGGCTTCCTGGGTCTTCTCGCGGGTCGGACAAAGAAAACCGCCACCATCGACCAGATCAACCAAGCGGCGGTGGACGGCTGGGCAGGCAGGGAATGAAGATCACTGTAGATACCAACGTGCTCATTCGAGCTGTCGTCCGGGACGACGAAAAACAGGCGATGGCTGCGGACAGAATTCTGAAGAATGCTGAGATCATCGCAGTAACGCTTCCTTGTTTGTGCGAGTTTGTCTGGGTACTACGCCGGTTATACGAATTCAACCGGGCGGACATCGCAGCCGCCATCCGAGCGTTGGCCGACACGGCAAATGTTGGTCTCAACCGGCCGGCCGTCGAGGTAGGACTTGCCGTTTTGAACGCGGGTGGCGATTTTGCCGACGGGCTCATCGCCTATGAGGGGAATTGGCTCGGCGCAGAGACCTTCGTCTCCTTCGACAAGAAAGCTGTTACCGTTCTCGCCAAACAGAAGTATGAGACACGGCTTCTATAAAACGATCCAAAACTATCTTGGCGCACCCACTACTAACCCCTCGGTTGTCGCGCACTCGATCACCCCGGTCTTCAGACCGATCCGCCACCTCGGACCTTGTACCTCGAACCTAGTACCTTATTCAAATGCCCCGCCCCCATCCCAGCCGCATTCGTCCGCCCCGCTACGACTCCGCCCTCGCCCTCCGCGAGCTCTCCGCCGCCGACCCCAAACTCGGCCGCCTCATCCACCGCGCCGGCCCCTTCACCCTCCGCATCGCCAGCGCGCAATCCCCCTTCGAGGCCTTGGTCGAGTCCATCGTCTACCAGCAACTCCACGGCAAGGCCGCCGCCACCATCCACCGCCGCCTGCTGGAATCCTTCGGCCCCACCCTCACTGTGCCTACCGTCGGAGAAGCTCTGGTATCCATTGGTGCCGGTGCCCCAGACCACCGCAAAGCGGTCGAGAACGGTACGAGGTACCACCCCACCCCGCAGCAGATCCTCGACTGCCCCAACGCCCAGCTCCGCGCTGCCGGCCTCTCCGCCAACAAGGCGCTCGCCCTGCGCGACCTCGCCGCCAAAACCCTCGACGGCACCGTCCCCACGCTCGCCCACATCCGCCGCATGTCCGACGAGGCCATCATCGAACACCTCACGCAAGTCCGCGGCATCGGCGTCTGGACCGTCCACATGATGCTCATCTTCCGCCTCGGCCGCCCCGACGTCCTCCCCACCAGCGACTACGGCGTCCGCAAAGGCTTCGCACTGACCTTCGGCAAGCTCAAGCCAACCGACAAAGTCACTCCAATGGACCTGCCCACACCCGCCGAAATGGAAAAGCGCGCTCGTAAATGGGCCCCCTGGCGCTCCGTCGCCTCCTGGTATCTCTGGCGCGCCTGCGACCTCGCCGCCGGCACCCTCACTCCCCGCCCCGGCGACTAAGGACGAATCGCCGCGGCGGAGGCCGGGGTGTAAACTGTTGGCGATTTTGAAAGCAGGCCGCGAAGTGAACGTCAGAATCCTGGCAGTCGCCCTCGTTTTTGCCTCTGCGGCACTTGCTCAAACCGCAACAAATCAGTCGCATGCGACCGCTACGACAGTGGCAAGCTCCGCTGCCGCTGCGTCGGTACCCGCACCAACCAAGACTTTTGCCTTCGATGTTGTCTCCATCCGCCAGCGTAAGACCCCGCCGCAACTAGAGGACGTGCAACAGCTCGGCCCAACTGCGGATGGCTATCGCAACCACTGGTCGATGCTGGGCTTGCTTCTGACGGCCTACACTCCGCAGATAGGCGGTGCGTTGGCTTATGCACCCGACCAGGTCAAGGGCCTTCCTGAGTGGGTGACGAACGAGCGCTACGACGTGGATGCGCGTGTCGCCGATGCGGACCGCCCCGCGTGGCAAAATCCGGTCGCGCAGAAGCAGATGCTTCAATCGATGCTGCAATCGCTGCTTGCGGAGCGCTTCAGGCTTGTCGTTCATCGCGAGGTGAGGGAAGCCAGCGTAAGCTCACTGGTCGTAGCCAAAGGCGGTCCGAAATTCAAGCAGACCGACCCAACCGCGAAGCCCTCGGACGGATTCAGGATGCCCGACGGCGGAATCGAGGTTACCCGCCAGGACGGCCTGGGCTTTTACGGCACTTCGATGGCGAACTTCGCGTCCTTCCTCGTCGGTTGGAATCGGGGAGGCGCAATTCAGGACAAGACGGGACTCACCGGCCGCTACGACATCATCCTCAAATTCGCTCCCTCCGAGCCCGGCGACGAGGTTTTATCCGCTTTGCCCAGCCTCGGCCTCAAGCTCGACACACAAAAGAGCCAGGTCGAAACGCTGGTCATCGACCACATCGAGCGCCCGTCGGAGAATTGAGCGTCCACGCGACATCGGCGACCGCACCTTAACCCCGCCCCGATGATTAGACTAGAGGAACCGCACCATGCGCATGCACAACCCACCCCACCCCGGCGGAATTCTCAAGGAAGCTCTGGAGAGCATTCCGATGAGCGTCACCGCCTTCGCCAGGCACATTGGCGTGTCGCGGGTCATGCTGTCCCGCGTGATCAACCAGCGCGCCGGCTTTACGCCCGAAATGTCGATCAAGATCAGCCAGGCCTTCGGACAGGGCCAGGGAGATATCTGGTTCCTCATGCAGAACGACCACGACTTCTGGAAGGCCTCGCGCGCCAAGCGCAAGAAGGTCCCGCCTCTGAGCCGCACCTTCAAAATCGCGGCTTAGACCCCGACGCGCCTGCTCGCCTCGCCGCCGGCACCCCGGTGAAGTCATGACATCAAGAAACAAGACGACAGCTTTCGGCTCGCGCGTCTACGGCCTGGGTGTGATGGCCTTCGGCATCATTGGCCTGACGTGGCGGAACTTTGTTCCGGGCCAACCGGTGCCCAGGGGCTTTCCCGGCCGCACCGCCCTGGCCTGCGCGGCTGCCGCCTTGATGCTCCTCGCGGGAGCGGCCGTCGAGTGGCGCCGGACCGCGGCCTGGGGCGCTGCCGCGCTCACCGCCTACTACGCGCTGGCGGTCGTCGTCCTGATGAACGGCCGCCTGCTGCTCACCCACTACGCCGACTTCCTCACCTACGACGGCATCGCCGAGCAGCTCTCCATCGCCGCCGGCGCTCTGATCGTCTACGCCGCCAGCGCCCAAATTCGCTCCGCACTGGCCCTGCGCCTCGCCCACCTGGGTCGGCTTGCGTTCGGAATCTGTGCCCTGGTGTTCGGCGCTGCGCACTTTGTCTACCTGAACTTCACCGCCTCGCTGGTCCCCAAATGGCTGCCGCCCACGCAGCATTTCTGGGCCTGCGCCACCGGGATCGGCTTCCTCGCAGCCGGCGTTGCGCTGCTCACCGGCGTGCAGGCCCGCTTCGTCGCCATCCTGCTCACCGTCATGCTCGCGTGCTTCGGCCTGCTGGTCAATGGACCAATCCTGTTCGCGGACCACTCCCTCCGGGATAACTGGTCCGAGAGTGCCATCAATCTCGCCATCACCGGCGTCGCCTGGGTAGTAGCCGACTCGCTCGCACGCCAGCGGCGCTAGCTAAACTCGTCGCTGAGATATGGGTTCACACCCTCCCTCGCCCCACCCCGTTCGCGTAACATCTCTGCCATGGCCACTCCCGATCTCACCCCCGCTTTCCTCGCTGTCTCCCGCGCCAAGCTGCTCGACGAGTACCTGCCGCGCCTGCGCGCCACCATCGAACCCCTCACCGACGAGCAGGTCTGGTGGCGCCCGAACGACGCCAGCAACAGCATCGGCAATCTGCTGCTGCACCTCAACGGCAACGTCCGCCAGTGGCTGGTCGTCTCCTTCAACCGCCAGGCCGACACCCGCCAGCGCCCCGCCGAGTTCGCCCAGCGCGACCGCATCCCCACGCGCGCCCTGCTCGACCGCCTCGCCGCCACACTCGACGAAGCCGCCGCCACCCTCTCGCGCCTCACTGCCGACGACCTCGCCGCCGCCATGCAGATCCAGGGCTACTCCACCACCGGCCTCACCGCCGTCTACCACGTGGTCGAGCACTTCGGCCTGCACTACGGCCAAATCGTCTACATCGCCAAGATGCTCCAGGCCCGCGACCTCGGCTTCTACAAAGAACTCAACGCCACCGGCCGCGCCTGACCTCGCTCACTTCGCCGCCACGCTCCGCACCGCCCACGCCGTCCATTCCTCTTCCGTAATCTCGCTCGCCGCCGCCCTTAGCACCATCGCCGTCTCCTCCACCTCGGAGCACGTCAGCTGATACCCATTCAGTTCCAGAAACATCGTCAGAGCCGCGAAGGCTGCGCGCTTGTTCCCGTCCATAAAGGGATGGTTGCGCAGCAACGCCCACGCCAGCGCCGCCCCCAACTCCGCTACCGAACGCGCCTGCGCGTACGCAAACAGGTTCCTGGGCCGGGCAATCGCCGACTCCAGAGCACCCTCGTCCCGCACGCCGGGCAATCCGCCGTAGCGCTCGATCAACCGGCTCTGTACATTCCGCAGAACGTCGGCGCGGACAAACTCAAGGCTCACTTCGCCAGCTCGCGATAGGTGTTCCTGTGCTTCGGCTCCGTGCGCAGAAACGCCTCCACCTGGCGCGCGAACTCCGCATCCACAGGGACCATGCGGTACGCGCCATCCACTTTCTCAACCTCAAGTTTCGAGCCTTCTTCCAGCGCAAGCTCTTCCAGAAGCTGCTTGGGAAAAAGTACTCCGTATCCGTTGCCGATCTTGCGAACTTTGAGTTCCATAGAGAGATTATAACATAGTTATAACTTATGCCCGCCACGGCTGCTAACGACGTACCCGCCCGCCCGATCCGGTAATCTTGGAAAGAAGATGGGCAGCGCGTGAAACCCAAACATAACCATCCCCCTCGTCCCGCCCGGCGATCCTCGCCGCCGCAACCACCAGCTTCCGTCGCCGCAACTCTCGATCGCCAGCTTCAGCAAGCGATCGCGCATCACCGCGCCGGCCAATTGGCTGAGGCGGAAGCCCTCTATCGTCAGATACTCCAGGCCGCTCCCACCCACGTCGACGCGCTGTATCTGCTTAGCGTGATGGCCTGTCAGGCCGGGCAATATGCCTTCGCGGTCGAGCTGACCGATACGGCCATCCTCCACCATCCGAACATCGCCGAGCTTCACGCCAGCCGCGGCATCGCCCTCTGTGGACTCAAGCGGTACCAGGAAGCTCGAGAGAGCTTTGACCACGCCATTCTGCACAAGCCGGACTTTGCCGAGGCCTACAACAATCGCGGCAGCGCGCTCAACGAACTCCAGCAATTCCAAGCTGCGCTGGACGACTTCGACCGGGCAATTCAACTGAACCCGGACTATGCGGAGGCTTACAGCAATCGCGGCAATGCACTCACCGGGCTCGAGCGGCACCACGCAGCACTGGAGAGCCTGGATAAGGCCATCCGGCTGCGGCCGGATTTCGCGGAAGCCCACTGCAGTCGCGGCAATGTGCTCTACGCCCTTGAGCGCTGCCGGGAAGCAGTGGAGAGCTTTGACCAGGCCATCCGGCTGAAGCCGGACTTTGCCGAGGCCTGCAACAATCGCGGCAGCGCGCTCAACAAACTCCAGCAATTCCAAGCCGCGCTGGAGAGCTTCGACCGGGCGATTGCGCTCAACCCTATCTATGCGGATGCCCATAGCAACCGCGCCAACGCGCTGCACGGGATCCGGCAATACAGCGCGGCCATTGCCAGTTGCGACCGTGCGCTCGCCATCAATCCCGGCCTCGCGGAAACCTGGAACAATCGCGGCAATGCGTACCACGAACTGCAGCAATACCAGCAAGCGGAACGGGACTTCAACCAGTGCATCCGTCTGAAGCCCGAATTTGCCGATGCATACAACAATCTAGGCATCCTGTTCTACGACCTGCGCCAATATCAGGCGGCACTGGACGCGCTGGATCGCGCCATCGTGCTCAAGCCGGACTTCTCCCAGGCCTATAACAATCGCGGCAATATCCTTCACCGTCTGCAGCAGTATTCGCCGGCGCTCGAGGATTACACCCGGGCCCTGCAACTTGATCCGGACTGCGCCTATGTCGCCGGTGCGCGCCTCCACGTCAAGCGGTTCCTGTGCGATTGGGAGAACCTCGAAGCGGAGTGTCGGCAGTTGGAAGCGCGCATCGGTCAGAATCAGAGAGCAGCCAGTCCATTCCTGACTCTCAACCTCATCAGCTCTGCTGCGCTGCAGAAGCAGGCCGCGGAGATCTATGTGCGCGACCGTCATCCAGTACCTGCCGACGCCTCACTCATTCTCCGCCGGCCGCAGCGTGGAAAAATTCGCATTGGCTATTTTTCCGCCGACTTTCACCAGCACCCAGTCTGCACCCAGATGATCGATGTGTTCGAGCAGCACGACCGCAGCCGGTTCGAAACCATCGGCTTCTCCTTCGGCCCCGAGATCACCGACGATATGACTCGCCGTGTCGCCGCCGCGATGGATCAATTCATCGACGTCCGTTCCCTCTCCGACAGCGAAGTGGCCGAACTCAGCCGCAAGCTCGAAGTCGATATCGCCGTAGATCTGATGGGGTTCACGGAACATTTTCGCCTCGGAATCTTCGCCCACCGCGCCGCTCCCATCCAGGTCAACTACCTCGGCTATCCCGGCACCAGCGGCGCCGATTACATCGACTACCTCATCGCAGACGACACCCTGGTTCCGCAGTCGAGCCGCCCCCACTACACCGAAAAAATCATTTACCTGCCCGACAGTTTTCAGGCCAACTCCCGCCATCCCATCTCGGAAAAGCAACCCACGCGCAGCGAACAGGGACTGCCCGAGCAGGGCTTCGTCTTCTGCTGCTTCAACCTCAGCTACAAAATTGGCCCAGCCACCTTCGCGGTCTGGATGCGAATTCTTCACCGGGTAGAAGGCAGCGTTCTCTGGCTGCTGGCAAGCAATCCCCTCGCCGACGCCAACCTGCGCAAACAAGCCGCGCGCCACGGCATCGAACCCCAGCGCCTGGTCTTCGCCCAGCGCCTGCCGCTCGCCGAGCACCTTAGCCGCCAGCGCCTCGCCGGCCTCTTCCTCGACACGCTGCCCTTCAACGCCGGCGCCACCGCCAGCCCCGCGCT
>JBELAH010000024.1:0-43830 GCA_049509035.1 Acidobacteriaceae bacterium | reverse complement strand
CATCTTGAAGCGCAGGCATCGCAGCTGGCGCATCACCTCTATCAGGCGGGCGCCGCGGCAGATCCTGAAACAACCACAAAGTACCTGCTGATTGCAGCCCGCCAGGCTCGCGCCGGAGCCGCCCATGAAGAGGCCCTCGAACACCTGGACCGTGCCCTTTCTCTGTGGGAGGACGATAACGGACTTCACGCAGCAGGACTGTTTGAGCAGAAGGCAAGCGTTCTGCGGAGCATTGGCCGGACCGATGAGGCGATTGCCAGCTATCGCAAGGCAATTCAGCTATTCGAAGCCGCCCAGGACCTTGAGCGCGTCGCCGATGCGAGCATTGCACTGAGCTACCTGCAGGCGTGGGGGCTCAACTTTGAAGCAGCGAATAACACCATGGCGCATGCTCACAACCTGATGCTGGGCCAAAACCTCCATTCGCTCAGCAGTGTGCTCTCCATGCGCGCGGCCATCATGAGCGCGAGCGGCCAGCCGCAGGAAGCGGAGCACATGTTCGACGAAGCACGCCGCCTCTCCGAAGCAATGAAGGCCCCGTCTCGCGGCCGTGCGGAGATGCTGGAATCTATTCACTACTACCAGTCTTTCCAGCTGGCGAAGGTGAGATTGACCTCTCCTCAGGTCGCCTCCGCTTGCCGGGCTGCGGGAGACGCCTGGGACGCGTCATCGGTTGAGTACTATGGGCTCTGGGCAGACCTGTATTCCGGCAAGCCGGAAACCTGCGCGGCGGCCTTGGCCAACGCGGCATTGCGCGCGGAGAAGATCGGACATCACGGCGCCGTTTGGGCACTGAAGCTCGGCGAGTCCGTGGTGAGCGCATCACGCGGCAATCTAAACGCGTGCAGGGATGAGACAGTCGAAGCGTGGGAGTTCGGCGCGGCCCATGGCGTGGGCTGGAACTTCGCCACCAGCATACAACGCGGGCACCTGGCCCTCTGGTCCGGCGATGTGGAACAGGCTGAGCACTGGTATACGCACGGGTTAGAGTCCGAGGGCAAATCGTACCTTTGCGGCCTAAGAGAGGCTTGTCTTTTCGCAGCCTGCGCGGAATGCGGCGACCCCCGGGCCGCTGGGATATGGGCGAATCGGCGCTGGCAATTGCCGGTTCCAGGGCAGTTGAACTCCCTGGGCGCGTGGACGGCACTGGAGCGATCGGTGGTCGGCCTGGCGCACATGGGAAGGAGCGAAGACATCGCAGCACTGCGGCCGCTGACGGAAGAACTGATCCTCACAGAAGCGTGGACTTACTCCCTGCTTTCGCCGTTTCGCACTGTGGCGGGCATTGCCGCAGCCTGCGCCGGAGACTGGCCGGCAGCCGAGCAGCATCATCTCGCCGCCATACACCAGACAGATTCGGCGCCCTACCGCCACCTGCAACCCGTGGCGAGGGAGTGGTACGCAGCGGGGCTCCTGGCCAGGAATAAGGCCGGCGAAGCGGCGAGGGCCCACGCCTTGCTCCGCGAGGCGATGACCTTGTATGAGGGTATGGGTTGGCAACAGCGCGCACGACACACGCGCAAAATGCTGGGTATGCCCTGATGGCCGAGACGAAGATCACCCAAAAATCATCCGGAAATAGCATCCAGACAATTGCTTGTCCCGCTCGATCTGGGCAAAAGTGTGTGCAGTCGACCGGGCTTCCAGGAAAGGCTCGAACGTCCGGCTAGCCATGATCTCGGCTTTTACCAGGCAAGAGACAACAGGCGCAGCCAGGAAGCCCGCGTAAGGAAAGTGGACAGTCATGCGACGGTCAGGTCGGTCTCAAGTTCGAACTTCACTGCGTACGGCGCTTGAGGCGATCGTGATTTGTCTGCTGACTTCCATGCTCGGCTGCTCCGTGAAAAAAATCGCAGTCAACAAGCTGGGAGACGCCCTTGCGGGCAGCAGCGGCACAACATTTTCCTCCGACAACGATCCGGAGCTGATCGCGGCCGCGGCGCCGTTCAGCCTAAAGCTGATGGAAAGCCTGTTGGCCGAGAGTCCCCAGCACCGGGGACTGTTGCTGGCAACCTCCAGCGGCTTTACCCAATATGCCTACCTCGCGGTTCAGGAGCCGGCGGATGAGCTTGAAGCCCACGACATCGCCGGCGCAACAGCGTTGAGAAACAGGGCTGGCCTGCTCTATTTGCGGGCCCGGGATTACGGCTTACGCGGAATCGAGACGAGGCACAAGGGATTCGCGAGTGCGCTGCGTAAGGATGCCAAGGCCGCGGTGATGCGCTGCGACAAGCGCGACGTCGCCTTTCTCTACTGGACCGCCGCGGCGTGGGGCTCGGCCATCTCCGTTTCCAAGGAGTCGGCTGATCTGATTGCCGACCAGTCCATCGTCGAAGCGCTGATCGACCGCGCGGCCGCACTCGATCCTGACTTCAGCGATGGCGCCATTCAGCAGTTTCTCGTTACCTACGAGCCGGCGCGGCCCGGCGGCGGGAAGGACTACGAGGCACGCAGCCTGCCGCACTTCAACCGCGCGGTGGAAATAGCCCACGGACAAATGGCCGGGCCTTATGTTTCTTACGCGGAGTCGATCTCGGTTGCGAGCCAGAATCGCGTGCAGTTTGAGAGCATGCTGCGCCGGGCGCTGGCCGTCGACCCCGACGCAAAGCCGGAATGGCGCCTGGCAAACCTGGTGATGCAGCGGCGAGCGCGCTGGCTGCTTACGCGCGAAGACGATTTGTTTCTCGATCCTGTCGATGCAGCCGCCAGCGTGGATTCCGCAACCGCGCCGGCAAAGCCGTGAAGTTCTATAGGGAGGGTGCCGTGTTATCTCTTTTGCGCAGAATCTCATTCGTCTCTTGCATCCTGGCGACATTGGCCGGCACCAGCGGAGCCCAGCCGCCGCGCATTCGCCTGGCTACGCTCGCGCCCAAAGGCACATCGTTGGACCGTCTGTTGAGGACCATGGGCGAGCAGTGGAGCAAGGCGCCTGAAGGCGGAGTATCGCTTGTCGTCTACACCGACGGCACCATGGGAAATGAACATCAAATTGTCCAGCGCATGCGCATAGGGCAGCTCCAAGCGGGATTGTTGACTACCGACGGACTCGCGGCGATCGATCCATCGGTCAAGGCCTTGCAGCAGATTCCCCTGATGTACCGCTCCTCCGCCGAAGAGGATTATGTGCGCAGCCACATGGTGGCCGGCATTGAGCAGCGCATGGAAGAGCGTGGCTTTGTCGTGATCTCGTGGGGGACGGTGGGCTTCGCGCGGTTCTTCTCCAGGCAGCCGGTGCTGCTTCCGCAGGATATTCTGCGGATGAAACTGGCTGTCAGCGCGGACGACGCTGAGGAGAATCTGCTGCTCAACTCCATCGGCGGCCACCCTGTGGCGCTGGATTGGACCAACGCGCTGACGGGTCTGCAAACCGGCATGGTGGACAGCATAGATACGCTGCCGATTCATGCCCTCGGCGCCCAATTCAACACCGCTGTGTCCCATATGCTGGATTTGAAATGGGTGCCGGTCACCGGGGGTATCGTCGTCACCAAGAAATGTTGGGATGCGCTGCCGGCGTCCACGCGCGCAGCCATGAAGCAGGCGGCGGAGACCGCGGCAGCCGGCATGGAGTCGACCGGCGCGTCCGAAGAAACCGCGGCAATTGCAGCAATGCAAAGCCGTGGAATGCAGGTCCAACCCGTGACCCCGCAGATGCGGCGCGACTGGGACCAGTTTGCCAAGGACGTTCTGTGGCCAAAGATGCGCGGCACGATGGTGCCCGCCGCCGAATTCGATGAAGTGCAGCGCCTCGTCGTCGAGTACCGCAATCAGGCCGGAGGCGGGCAATGAGCGCCACGGAAGTGTTTATCGACCCGCTGCTTTCCTTGCCGTGGCAACAACGGGTCTGGCGTGGTCTCAAGCCGGGTCGGATGGAGAATAGCGCCATGGCGCTGGCGATGGCGGTCCTGGTCATTCTGCCATTGACGGGAATTGTCCTTAGGCCGCTGATCCACTCCGGCCTGGATGGCGGGGGCGCCATCGTTCAGCATCTGGTGCTGATTGTCGGCATGCTGGGCGCCGTCATGGCGGCTCGCGAAGGCCGGCTGATCGCGCTCTCGAATCTTGAGGAGATGCTCCTTCGCGGACGCGCCCGGGATGTGTCAAGAATCGTCTGCGCCGCCGCCTCCGCGTCCATCAGCGTCCTGCTGGGTGTTGCGGGGCTCCAATTCGTGCTGTCGGAGCGCGAGTTTCCAACCATTCTGGCCTACGGAGTGCCGACCTGGTGGATCGAGCTGGCACTGCCGCTGGGCTTCTTCCTGGTCGCGTGGCGCCTGCTCCTGCGCTCTTCCACCGAGTGGACCAACCGTCTGGCTGCACTGGCGGTTGCAAGCGCCATCGTGGCCGTCTTTGTGTGGCCGCCGCTTCCGCATACACAGATGGCTTGGATTGCCGTGGCCGCACTGGCCATCGTGACCGGCCTCGGAGTCCCTGCGTTCACAACTCTCGGCGGCATGGCGCTGATTCTCTTCTGGGCTATCGGCCAGCCCATCGCCTCTATCCCCATTGGGCACTATTCCTTGGTTACGAACCCAACTTTGCCCACCTTGCCTCTGTTCACTCTTGCCGGGTTTGTGGTTGCCGAGGGACAAGCTCCGCAGCGATTGATCGAAGTGTTTCGCGCGCTGTTCGGCAGGATGGTTGGAGGGCCTGCCATTGTAACCGTGCTGGTTTGCACCTTGTTCACGTCCTTTACCGGCGCCTCCGGCGTAACCATTCTTGCTCTGGGCGGCCTGCTGATGCCGATGCTGCTGGCTGGCGGCCTGAAGGAAAAGGACGCCCTGGGCCTCATCACTGGATCGGGCTCGCTCGGCCTGTTATTGCCTCCGTGCCTGCCGCTGATCCTGTATGCCATCGTGGCCAAGGTCCCGATGGGTCAAATGTTTCTTGCGGGGCTGCTGCCGACATTCGTCATGGTTGTCGCAACCTCCTGCTGGGGAGTGTGGCGTTCGCGGGGAAGCGCTCAAGCGGCCGAGCCGTTGCGGGCGCGCAGGCTGGTGAAGGCGGTGTGGCTTGCCAAATGGGAGCTGATGCTTCCCGTCGTCGCCGTCGTAGCGCTGTTCTCCGGCTGGGCCACGCCGGTTGAGGCCGCCGCCGTCACGGCACTTTATGCGATCATTGTGGAGGCTTTTATCCATCGCGAATTGAGCGTCTTTCGCGACCTGCCGCGGGCCATGGCCCACGCCGGCCTGGTTATCGGAGGCGTGCTGCTGATCCTTGGGGTGGCACTGGGTTTCACCAACTACCTGGTGGATGCCGAGGTGCCTACGCGCGCCGTGGAATGGACGACGCACACGATTCATTCACGCATCGTCTTTCTGCTGGCCCTCAACGCCTTCCTGCTGCTGGTCGGCTGCTTGATGGATATCTTCTCGGCTATCGTCATTCAAGTTCCCCTGCTGCTTCCGCTGGCGCTGGCCTTCGGCGTCGACCCGATGCATTTGGGCATCATCTTTCTTGCCAACCTTGAAGTCGGTTACTTGACGCCGCCCATTGGCCTAAATCTGCTGCTGTCTTCCTATCGCTTCGGTAAACCGATTCCTCAGGTGTTGCGCTCCGTACTGCCCATCGTCGTCGTCATGTCGATTGGGGTTCTATTGATTACCTATCTCCCATTTCTAACCACTGCGTTGCCCCACTGGCTCAGTCACCAGCAGGTGATTCCATGATCGAGGTTCGAGGACTTAGGCACTGGGGTGTCGCGCCATCATCCTGCACATTTGTAGCTGTGCGCAGGGTCAACCGTCCGGAAAAGCAGGATGGGATTCGCGGCTGGATTTCCAAGAGAACAAAACTCGTATGTGACCCACATCACATCTTGTATGTGAGATATGGCCTAAGTTCTAGGTCTCAGGGTAAGGAGACGCTATGAAAAGCAATTTCGTCGACCGGGCCTGTCGTGAGAAGGAAAACAAACAGATTGGGCCGGGCCCTCGGTTTCTTGGCGTGGACGCGGGAACAGATACGCTGAAGCTGGTAGAACTGGCGCAGGTAGACGGCCGCTGGCAACTTCAGCGGCGTTGCCGCCTGGAACATGGCAAGGAGCCGCAGCCGCTGCTCGACCGCCTGTACCGCGAATGGGACTCCGCTACGCTGGCCGGTGCGGCGTCGACGGGCCGTCTGGGCCGGCAGTTCAGCTTGGCGCGGGTGCCGCTGCAACAGGCGCAGTGCCGTGCGTTCCGGTTCTTCTTCCCGGACACGGAGGGGACGTTGGTGTCAGTCGGCAGCCACGGGTTCTCCGTCCTGGAAGTCCATCCCAACGGGCGTGAGGTGTTCCGCGAGAACAGCCGCTGTTCGCAGGGCACCGGCAACTTTCTGCGCCAGTTGACGGGGCGGTTTTCGCTTAGCGTCGAGGAGGCCAGCGCGCTCTGCGCGGACGTGGAACATGCCGCTGCTCTGTCGGGGCGATGCCAGGTAATTCTGAAGACGGATTTGACTCACCTTGCCAACAAGGGGGAGAACCGGGAGGAGATTCTTGCCGGACTCTTTGATGCTGTCTGCGAGAACGTCCTGAATTTGCTGAAGCCCGGAAGCTGCCCCGGCCCGATCGTGCTGATCGGCGGAGTGAGCCAGTCGGAGCGGGTGCAGCGAACGTTTCGCGATCGCCTTGCGAAGTACGGCTACGAACTGCACGTGCCGGGCGAGGACGGCTTGTATTGGGAAGCGCTGGGCGCGGCGTTGCTGGCCGCCGAGCAATCGTTGCCGGCGCCATCCGTGGAGCGCTTGTTTGCCGCCTCTGACGGCGCGGTGCTGGAACGGACACCGGCGCTGACCACGTGCCTCAGCCGGGTGCGGCGCATGCCTCCACAGGCGTGGGCGGCGCGCAACGGCTGCGACCGCGACTTGATTCTCGGTCTCGACATCGGCTCAACCGGTGCGAAGGCGGTGGCGCTGGACGCGGCGACCGAAACAACCGTCTGGGACGCTTACCGGGAAACCCAGGGCGCGCCGGTCGAGGCGGCGCAGGCGTTATGGCGGCAGTTCCTGGAAAGCCCGGTGGGCGGTGAACGCGTCCGCGGAGCCAGCGTCACCGGCAGCGGACGCGAGATTGTCGGGTCGTTGCTGACGAAATGCTATGGGCCGGAAGCGGTCTTCATCCAGAATGAGATTGCGGCGCATGCGGCCGGCGCCTGCCACTACGATGCGCGCGTTGACACGATCTTCGAGATCGGCGGCCAGGATGCAAAGTACATTCGTCTTCAACACGGTCGCGTAATTGACTGTGCCATGAACGAAGCCTGCAGCGCCGGGACCGGCTCGTTCATCGAGGAGCAGGGCCGCAAGTTTGCCGGCATCGAGAAGGTCGCGCAACTGGGCGCGGCCGCGTTAGCTGCGCCGGAGGGCGTCTCCCTGGGGCAACAATGCTCGGTGTTTATGGCAGAGATCATCGACGAGGCCGTGGGAGCAGGTTTGGCCCAGAACACCATCATTGCCGGCCTCTACGACTCGATCATCCAGAACTACCTCAACCGCGTCAAAGGCAGCCGGACGGTGGGACAGGTGATCTTCTGCCAGGGCATGCCGTTCGCGGCGGATGCGCTGGCCGCGGCAGTGGCGCGGCAGACCGGCAGCGAGGTCATCATCCCGCCCAACCCCGGTACCGTCGGTGCCCTGGGCATTGCGCTGCTTGCCCGCGCGGACCTGGCGTGGCGCGAAGTCACGCCGTTGGACCTGCGGCTGTTTCTCGAAGCGAAGGTGGAGGAGCGCAGCACCTTCATCTGCAACGCGACGGTCGGCTGCGGCGCTCCCGGCAACCGCTGCCGGATCGACCGGCTCCGCACCCGGGTCGCAGGCACCGCCGGGATGTTCACCTGGGGGGGCGCCTGCGCATTGCATGAGCGGGCGACCCGGCGGCGTAAACTGCCGGACCGCGCTCCGCAGCCGTTCGAAGAGCGTGAACGGCTGATTGCCGACCTGCTTGCGGGGATTGGTCCGGACCGCGGCGGCAAACGCGTGGCATTGAGCGATGAATTCATCCTGAAGGAACTGTTCCCCTACTTCGTCACCTTCCTGCATGAGTTGGGTTGCGACTTGAGAACGGTGAGCGGTGCGGATGCGGCAACGCTGAAGCGTGGCATTCGGGAAAGTCACGTTCCGTTCTGCGCGCCGATGCAGTTGTTTCACGGCGTAGCCGGGCGGATGCGTGAAACCGACGCGGACTTCGTGTTCGCGCCGATTATGCGGAGCACCTTGCGCGTGGCCGACGAAGCCCACGCCAAGGTCTGCCCGATCGTGCAATCCGCTCCTTACCTGTTGCGGCTGGACCTGGCCGGCAAAGGCACGGCGCAGTGGCTCTCGCCCGAAATCGAGATCGGGGCGCGCGGGTTGGACTCGCCGGAATTCCGTGCCAGTTGCGCGCGGCTGGCGGCTTCACTCGGCGTGGACGGCGGCAAATGGGAGAGTGCACATCAGGCCGCGGTCGCAGCCCAAAGTCGTTTTGCCGAACAATGCAGCGAGATTGGCACGCGGGCGCTGGCCTTCTGCCGGCAGCAGAACATCACCCCGGTGGTGGTGCTCGGCCGGCCGTACACCATCTACAACCCCATCCTCAACTCCAACGTCCCGGCTATCCTCCGTGATCAGGGCGCCGTCGCCATCCCCGCCGACTGTTACCCGGTCGCGGGCGATGCGCCGGTGTTGGGGCGCGTCTATTGGGGTTACGCCCAACGCCTGCTGCGCGCCGCCGAACTGGTCCGCCGCACGCCCGGCGTGTACAGCGTCTATTGCAGCAACTACTCCTGCGGTCCCGATAGTTTCAGCCTGCACTTTTTCAGTTACGTGATGGAGGGCAAGCCGTTCGCCGTCATCGAGACCGATGGCCACGCGGGTGATGCCGGCACCAAGACGCGCATCGAGGCGTTCCTCCATTGCGTCGCCCAGGACCGCGCCTCCAAGAGCCCGGGCGCTGCCCCGCAAAGCCTGGCGGCGATGGCGGGCAGCGTCTGCGACTTCACCATGCTCGATAAACAGGCCGAGACGGTGCTTGTGCCCTGGCTGGGGGCGACTTCTCACGCCACCGCGTCCTGCCTTCGCGCGGCGGGATTCAAGGCCGAGGCGCTGGCGATGCCCGATCGGCAAACCCTGCAGATCGGACGCCGTCACACCTCCGGCAAGGAATGCGTGCCGGTCAACCTCACCCTGGGACGGCTGCTGGAGAAGCTGCAAAGTGACCCGGCCGGGAGATTCGCCTATATGATGCCGCAGACCAACGGGCCGTGCCGGATGGGCATGTACCATCTGCTGCAGAAGATCGTGGTCGAACGCCTCGGCACCGGCGACCGTTGCCGGTTCGTGTCTCCAAACGAGTCGGACTTCTATGCGGGGCTGCCGCCGGGATTCACCACACTCTTCCTGACCGGAGCCATCGCCCAGGATATGCTCCACGATGCGTTGCTCTATGTCCGCCCGACCGAAGTTCGTCCGGGCGCGGCGAACGAGATCTATGCACGGCGCACGGCGGAGCTATACGCGCTGATCGAACGGCAACACCGCCCCATCCGTTCCCGGGCGCAAGCCGTAACCCAGGTAGTCACAGGCCGGCTGTTCGGCATTCGCAGATTGCTGCAGGCCGCAGCGAAGGAGTTCGCGGCGGTTTGCGGCAATGCCGTGTTGCCGGTCGTGCAACTGGTCGGCGAAATCTATGTCCGCAACGATGCGTTCGCCAACGACGGGCTCATCGCTAAGCTGGAAGCGCGTGGCATGCGAGTCCGCTGCGCGGCGGTCAACGAATTCTTCGAATATGTTGACCATTGCAACCAGCAGATCGTCCCGTCCGGACGAATCGATCGCGTTGTCAACTTCCTGAAGGAACGGATCCGCCATGGCGCGTGGGAAGCAATGGCCAGGCACCTCCCCTTGCCGGGACCTGTGCCGGTGACCGACATAGCCGACTCCGCTGTCGACTACATCGCCGGCGACGTCGGCGGTGAGACGGTGTTGACCTTGGGTTGGTCGCTTCACAACTGGCGCAAGGGCGAAATAGCTGCCGTCGTCAATGTCGGCCCGCTGGAGTGCATGCCCACGCGCATTGCCGAATCGCAATTCTTTCACGCCGCGGAACGCGAGGGTCTGCCCGCGCTCACCCTTACCTTCAACGGCGATCCGCTGGCGGAAGATGTGCTGGACAACTTCGCGTTCGAAGTCCACGCCCGCCACCGCGCCGGAAAACCGGGACCAGCCAAAACGGTCGCGCCTCTCGGCAAGCGGAGAACTGGAGCGCCCGAGCAACTTTGTAACAGTGGATGTGAGACAAACGGTCATGAGAGGGCCGGAAATGGCCATCCCTCGCCTTTCGTTACTCAGAACTGCGACGAAAGCATCGACTTCGAGTTGTCTGCTCCATCCATTGTGCCCACAACACTATTCGTGTGGCACGGAGAGGGCCGCGAATTCGTGCCGACAAAGCGCTTGTGACCGCCTATCGGAAAATGCCGGGAGGGCAGATGAATCGACCGGAGCGGCCGACGCCGTTCTCGCACCGATCGACCACACCTGATGCCAGGCATTCCTCGGCAGAGTGCCGGGCTTTCGCGAGATGTGGCAAACCCCGACGATGATATATAAGATACTGCTGGATGCCACAGATTACTCATCTTGAATGCTCGCGTTGCAAGTCTCGTTTCAACCCTTCCACTCCTCAAACAGTTTGCACGAAATGCACTGGAACCCTTTACGTCCGCTACGACCTCTCTTCTGTGGAGGGCATCGCGGTGCGCGATACGATCGGCACGGCGAAGAAAGACCTCTCCTGGTCCGGCATGTGGCGCTACCGTTCCGTATTGCCGTCCGTTGAGCCGGTTACGCTCGGCGAAGGTTGGACGCCGATGCTGCCCAGCCGCCGCTACGAAAATGTCTTTCTGAAGGAAGAGGGCGCCAATCCAACGGGCACCTTCAAGGCGCGCGGTTTGGCGCTGGCGATCACCATGGCGCGCCACTATGGGATAAAGAAGGTCGCTGTTCCCTCAGCGGGTAATGCCGGGGGCGCAGTTGCTGCCTATGCCGCGGCCGCTGGCATGGAAGCGCACATTTTCATGCCGAAGGATGTGCCGCTTGCGAACCAAGTCGAATGCATTGCTTACGGCGCCCACATGACGCTGGTGGATGGTCTGATCTCCGACTGCGCCCGGATTGTTGGCGAGCGGAAAGAGAAAGAAGGATGGTTCGATCTCTCGACGCTCAAGGAACCGTTCCGCGTAGAAGGCAAGAAGACCATGGGATACGAGCTGGTCGAGCAGTTAGGTTGGAAGTACCCCGATGCCGTGTTCTATCCCACCGGTGGCGGGGTCGGCTTGATTGGCATGTGGAAGGCATTCCAGGAACTCGAGGACCTTGGCTGGGTGACGGGGAAGCGACCTAAGATGATTACCGTGCAGGCGGCGGGATGTGCGCCGGTTGCGCGGGCCTTCGACCAGGGAGATGCAGTAAGCCAGATGTGGCAGGGTGCTGCCACATTCGCGTCTGGGCTGCGTGTGCCGAAGCCCTATGGGGATTACATCATCCTCGAAGCAGTGCGCGAATCGCAGGGCACTGTTGTGGCCCTGACGGATGAGCAGATTCTTGCCTCGCTCAAGGACTGGGCGTCGCAGGAAGGTATTCTGATGTCGCCCGAGGGCGCGGCTGCGACCGCGGCTTACGATCATCTGATCGGCACCGGGTTCCTCACTCCGTCGGATCGCGTGGTTCTCTTCAATACCGGCTCGGGCAACAAGTACACCGACGTGCTGGCGAACGCGTTGGGAATCACCCAGACCAGCTGATTCTCGGACAACTTCCGCCGTAGTAGAGTCTGCCTTGCGCCCGACAGGCACCATCTGTCGGCATGGTTATTCATGGCGAACGACGATAGAGGCGATGCAGAAGCTATCGAAAGTGCGAACGTCTAGGTCCTGAAGTCTCGAACCCGTTAAGCTCCCACTGACGTCCTCGTCCTCGACCACGTCGAAAGGCCGACGGCAAGCTAGCTATGTCCCGAAATCGCTCGGTTTTGACAGTTCAAGAGCCAGTTGGCCCCGCGCCTGGTGCTCCTACGGAAAACACTGAAAATGCAGGAGAATTGTTTTTCGGCGAGGCACAGGAGCGAATCAGGCGCCGCGGCGTCGCGTGAGGCGATAGTAGATGGCCGGCGTCACGATGAGTGAGAGCACCACGGAGATCAGCAATCCCCCGATCACGGCGATCGCCAGCGGCTGCAGCATCTGCGATCCCGCGCCTATGGCGAACGCCAGCGGAAGCATTCCGCAAACGGCGGCAATGGCCGTCATCACGATCGGGCGCAGCCGGCGTTGCGCGGCGTGCAGCATCGCCTCACGCGCAATGTCGCGAGTCACGCCCTCTGCACCGTCCGAAAGCTCGTTATCCGCGCGGGTGCGGAACTTCTCGTCGGCGTCCAGCAACAGGATGCCGTTCTTGGCGACGATACCGATCACCATAATCAGACCCATGAAACTGGCAACATTGAAGTCCGTGCGCGTAATCAGCAGCGCCAGCACCACGCCAGAGATGGAAAGCACGGAACTGGTGAGAATGGCGATAGGGGCGGAGAAGTTGCGGAACTCCGCCAGCAGCACGCCGAACACCAGCGCCAGCGCCAGGATCAGAACCTGCAGCAGGGCACGAAAATCCTGCTGCTGCTGCTGATAGGTACCGCCGTACTCCACGCGAACACTAGAAGGAATGTGCATGGCAGCCACCGTGGCCTGGACCTGCTGCATGGCGGAGCCGAGGTCTGAGCCTTCCAGCCGGCCGGTGACGGTAATCATCTGCTGCAGGTTCTCCCGCAGAATTTCGTTCTGCGGCGGCAGTTGGGTGACCTCCGCCAGCGAGCCCAGCGACGCCGTATGCCCGCTGCTGGAGTTGAACACGGTACTCTGGATCGCGTCCAGCGAAGCGCGGCTGTCATCCGGCAGCCGCACCCGGACCGTGTAAGGCCGGCCATTGACAATCATTGGATCGGCCGTCGGCAGACCATCCATGATCGCGGTCGCGTCCTCGGCGACTTCGCTGGGAGTAAAGCCGAGGCGGGCAGCAATCACGGGATCGACCTGGAAGTTGGTGGCCGGGCCGGAGACGGTGTTGTCGATGCCGTTCTGGGTGTCGACCACTCCGGGGATCTTCTTGATGGCTGCTTCCACGCGAGGGCCAAGCTGGTTCAGCAGCGCGGCATCAGGAGAGAAGAGCTTGATCTGGATCGGCTCCGGGGAGTTGGAGAGATCGCCGATCATGTCCTGCAGCATCTGGGTAAACTCGACGTCCAGAGCAGGCTCCGCCTTCAAAATGCGGAGGCGAACGTCTTCCATCACATCATCGATGGAGCGGTCGCGCTTGGGATTCAGGCGCACCGTGAAGTCGCCGGTGTTGGCTTCAGTGACGGCTGCCAGGCCGAGCTGCATCCCGGTGCGGCGAGAGGTGATGGTGACTTCGGGAGTGTTGTGCAGTATCTGCTCGACATGGGTCAGGATGCGGTTGGTCTCCGCTAGCGAGGTGCCGGCCGGGGTCAGATAGTCGAGGATAAACGCGCCTTCATCCATGGCGGGCAGCAGGTCGGAGCCGAGTGCGCTGTATCCGAAGTAGGTGGCAACGACCAGCACCCCACAGACCAGCAGTAGCGTAAGGGGACGAGCCAGAGCCCAGTTCAGGACGCGGGCATGTGTTTCGAGGACGCGGCGCATTACCGGGCCGGCCTCGTCACCTACGTGGCCCTCGCTAGTGCCCGCTTGCCGCTCAAAGACCGCGGGAGTTTCTTCTGCGAAAAGCGCAGGCGAGTCCTTCTTGCCACGCGAGAGAAAGGCCAGCAGTGGCTTGCCAGGTCCTGTTGGATTGCGCGGCTTGCGTCCGCGAAGCATCGATAGCGACAGCGCCGGGGTAAAGGTCACGGCCAACGCCAATGAGCTAAGCAGCGCCGCCGTCATGGTGATGGCAAGAGCGCGGAAGAAGGTTCCGGTAACGCCGGAGACGGCGATCAGGGGAAGAAAAACGACTACCGGGGTGATAGTTGAGAAGACCAGCGGAGTGGAGATCTCGCGGATGGCAAGGCGAACGGCTTCCACGCGGGACTGGCCCTGGTCGCGGTGGACGACGATGTTTTCAACCACCACGATGGCGTTGTCAATGACCAGTCCTATGGCTGCGGCGAGGCCGCCCAGGGTCATCAGGTTAAAGGACTGGCCCATGATCCAGAGGACCAGGATGGTGACAGCTACGGTTACAGGAATGAGCAGGCCAGCGACCAGGGCACTGGACCAGTCGTTCAGGAAGAGGAACAGGATGAGGCACGCCAGGATTAGGCCGATGAAGATGGCGTCGCGGACGCTGGCAATGGCTTGGCGAACCAGCTCGGACTGGTCGTAAAACGGGGTCAGGTGAGTGCCGGGGGGGAGGACGCTCTGTAGCTGTGTAATTTCAGCGGCGACGTCGTTCGCGACCTGCACGGTATTGGAAGAGATCTGCCGGGTGATATTGATCAGGACCGAGGGAACTCCGTTGGCGGTCACCGTGGTGTAGACGGGCTCGGTTGCGGATTCGACCGTCGCGACGTCGGCGACCCGGACGGGTGCGCCCGAAGGGGTGGCCTTGACCACCAGCGCGGCAAGGTGGGCGGCATCGTGCGCCTGTGCTCCGACCAGGGTGAGGAACAGCTCATGATTGGCTTCGTACAAGCCGGGCGAGTCGATGATGTTGGAAGTCTCAATCGCATTGACCAGGTCGGTCAGAGTGACGCCGGAGTTTTGCAGCCTGGCCAGGTTGGGAATGACGTGATACTCGGGGATCTGGTCGCCCTGGACAGTAACCGTTGCCACGCCGTCTACCCGGTTCAGGGGCGGCTTCAGGTCGTAGGTGGCGATCTCCCAAAGACGCGTCTGCGGGACGGTGCCCGCTCCGCGATCGTCCGCGGTGAGCGCATAGCCGAGGATGGGAAACGTGGCAAAGGAGAGCCGATGCGTGGTGATCACCGCGCTTGCAGGCAGAGATTGGCGGACAGTAGCCAGCGCAGCGTCGGCAAGCTGTAGCGTCTGGAACATGTCGACGCTCCAGTCGAAAAACAGATCGACTTCGGCGGAACCGCGGGAGGTGATGGAGCGCACCATTTGCAACCCGGGAACGCTGTTGACCGCGTCCTCAATGGGCTTGGTGATTGTGACCTGCATCTGCTCGACCGGCATCACGCCGTTGTCGACCGCGATGACGACGCGCGGGAAATTGGTCTCGGGGAAGACGGAGATAGGCACTTGCAACGCAGCGTAGGCGCCGGCAAGAAAGAGCACCACGACCAGGAAGAAGATCGTGCGCGACATGCGCGCAAGCCAGAAGGACGACTCGCGCTCTGGGAGCGACGGTGAGGAAGCCGCAGGCACGGTCACTTGTCGTCCGCATCCTTTCCCGGCTGTTTGGCGCTGGAGTCCGGTGTTCCGGCAGCGGCTTTGTCGTCGTCGTCCGGCTTGGCGTTGGGATCCGTGCCGATCTTTACCTTGGTGTTCTCGTCCAGGCCGTAGGCTCCGGTGGAGATCACCATGTCGGACGAAGTAAGGCCGCTGAGAATCTGCGCGTCCTCCGCCGTTTGAATGCCCACGGTGACAGCCTTCTTGTGCGCGGTGGAATCCGCCGCAATGACCATCACGAATTTGCTGTTGCCGTCCGCACTCACCTGGATCGCTTCGGCCGGAACCGTGAGCGCGTTCGCAATGGTGCGGCCGGTGATGGAAGCATGGACGGGAGTGCCCGCCTTCAGCAGGCCTTTGCGATTCTCCACTCGCAGCCAAACCTCGACCGTCGTACTGCCCGGATCGAGCGCCGGGCTAATCAGCGAAACCTTCGCGGGGACCGGGTCGGCGACGCCGGGGACGGTGAGCGTCGCGGCGGAGTCAAGCGTAAGCTGCTGCGCCTGCATCTGCCCGATGTGCACCTTGGCAATCAACGCGGAGGTATCCATCACCGTGATCAGCGGCGCACCTGCGGCTGCGGTCTCGCCAGCAAACAGCGGGCGATCGGTGATTACCCCGGAGATCGGACTGCGGATTTCGGTGTAACCGAGTTCAGCCTGCGCGCCCAGATACTTTCCCTTGGCCGAGTCAAGGTTGCCCTGGGCATTTTTCAGTGCGGCCTCGTTACTCACTTTCTCGAGCGAATCGAGGTGCTGCGCGGCAATGTCGTAGGTGGCTTGCGCTTCTACCAACGCGGCCTTGGCAGTGTCCAGGTCGCGGCCGGGAATGGCTCCCTGGTTGAAGAGTTCGCTGCGCGCGTTTACGATGGACTGGCTTAGGCCGAGATTGGCCTTCGCCTGAGCAAGATCGAGCTTCGCCTTGGTCAGGTCCTCCGGCGCCGTGGCCTTGGTCGCGGTGTCAAAGGTAGCCTGCGCGGCCGTGTAGCTGCCTTTGTTGTCGAGTGCCGCGGCGGTCAAATCGTTGTTTTCCAGCGTGGCAAGCAATTCGCCCTCGTGCACGCGAGAGCCGCGCTGCACATAGAACTTCTTTACCGGTGCGGTCACCTTGGGCGAGATGGCCGCCTGCGCCAGCGGAGTCAGCATGGCGTCTGCGGCAATTTGATCGGAGATGCTGCCCTGTTCAGGGTGCGCAGCCTGGACGTACACCTCGGGCGTCGGCGTCTCTTCCTCTTTCTTGCAGCCGACCGCAAGCAGAAGACCTGCGCAGAGGACAAAGGCGGAGGACCTGAGGAGGTGAAGACCGCGGATTGGAAGGGCTCTTGAAGGCATCATGGTTTACAGCGTTCCTGTCAGCAGTTGGAGGTTCGCGAGAGCGGTCTGGTAGCGGACAATTCCATCCTCGCGGGCAAGTTCGGAGGAAGTAAGCGAGTTCTCCGCATCGACCACCTCGAGGATGGAGGATTCGCCGGAGGAATAACTGAGCCGCGTCAGGCGAAGGCTTTCGGCTGCCGTGGTTGCGCTCAGGTTCAGGCTGTCAAGCTGATCGTGCGCGGCCACTGCTTCGGCGTAGGTTTCGTCCAGCGTCGCGATCAGCCTGCGCTGGGTATTGGTCAGCGCGACCGTGGCGGCGTCCCGGTTGATCTCGCTCTGGCGGACCCTGTCGCGCGTGGTGAACCAGTCCCAGACAGGAATGTTCAGCGTGGCGCTGGCGGCATAGCCGATATTGCGGATGCCGTCCAGGCCGTTGAGAGCGAACTGCGGGGCGTCGATGCCATAGGTGTAGTTCAGCGCCAGGTTCGGAAGATACGCGGATTTCGCAGCGAAGACATTCAGGTTGGCCAGGTGAGAGCTGGCCAGTGCGCTCTCGATTTCTGGATTATGCCTGGCCAGAGCGGCTTCCACGTCCGCGCGAGCGGGCACCGCCGACGGCGCCGCAGGCACCACCAGCGTGTATGCGGTGCGCGGGTTGGGAAACAGCAGCACCGCAAGGTCCAGGCGGGCTTTCTCGGCGTCCAGCCTCGCATCGGCGAGGTCGCGCTCTCGCTGTTGCTGCTGCAGTTGGGCCTTGATGACATCGGCATGGGCCACCTCGCGCGCTGTCTCGCGTTGTTGGGTCAGCTTGGTCAGACTGGCTGCCTCGTTGGCGGCGCGTTCGGCAACGGTTACCCGGCGGTCTGCGGTGAACGATGCGTAAAAGAGTCCGGCCACGCTGGCGACTAGGCCACGCTGTGCAACCTCCAGCTCCGCTGTGGCAATGGCAAGTGAAGCGGAGGCGCGGCTTACCGCGTTGAACTGCTGAGCGCCGATGGTCTCGTTCACCTGGGCCTGGCTGGTGTACTCGTGCACCGTGTTGTTGGCGATGAATCGCGGAACCGAGCTGATGGCGGTGCCGGTGCTCTGCGGTTGCACACCCGCATTCGCGGCGCAAACGGTATTCGACAACGGGCAGCGCGCGCCTTGGGTGTACAGGTACTGGTTGTAATAGTTCGCACTCGGCAACAGGGCGGCGCGCGCGATGGAGCGATCCAGCGCTGCGTTGTGCGCCTGGGCGGCGGCGGCGGCAAAGCTTGGCTCGTTGGCGCGGGCACGGGCAATCGCGTCGTCCAATGTGATCGCGGCGGGGGTGGGCGGCGCGGCGACCGGTGCGGCCGGCTGCTGGGCCAGCCCCGCCGATGCCAGCGCCGCTAGACCGGCGGCATGCCACAGGCGTTTGCGCTGGCGCGGAAGATTCATCATTGCGGGGGGATAATACATAGGGCCCAATCGGTGAGTTCGGTTGAAATAAGAAGTATACCGACTGCCGGTCGCTCCGAGAATAACTGTGCCAGCGCTGGCTTAAGCGGAGATTAAGGGAGCAAGCGTTGTATGAGAATGTAGATTGGGCTGCGTATGAGAGTGCTGGTGGTTGAAGACGAGGTCCGGCTCGCGAACAACATCGCGTCAGCGCTGCGCGAGCGTTGCGGCTTTGCAGTGGACTGCGCGGAAAATGGCGTCGACGGGGCAGCCCTGGCTGAGTGTCAGCACTACGATCTTCTACTGCTGGATCTTATGCTGCCGGGCCTCGATGGACTAAGCATCGTGCGCCAGGTGCGCCGGCGCCGGGACATGACCCCCATTCTTATTCTCACTGCCCGCGACGAGCGCGCACAGGTGGTGGAGCTGCTGAATGCCGGCGCCGACGACTACCTGACCAAGCCATTTGATCTCGGGGAACTGCTTGCACGGGCCAAGGCTCTGATCCGCCGCGGCAAGGGCGTCTCCCAGCCGGTGTTGACCTTGGGAAGAATCAGCCTGAATACCGTGGAGCAGACGGTGCGATGCGCAGGTCACCTGATCGACCTTTCCCCCACGGAGTACCGCCTGTTCGAGTATCTGATCTTCCGCCCGCGCGCCATCGTGTCCGCCCGCGAACTGCTTGAGCATCTTTACGACTACAACTGGCAACATCACTCCAACGTGATCGAGGCCCATGTCTCCAACCTGCGCAAAAAGCTGCGCGCGGTCGGCGAAGAGACCTCCATTGCCACCATCCGCGGCCGCGGCTACCGGCTGGAAGCTCCGGAGAAGCAGCTATGAAGCGGAGCTCTCTGACTCGCCAGGTAATTGGCGGCGTTCTGCTGGCCGAACTGATCTGCGCGGCATTGTTCTCATTCGTCGCGGTCGGACACGAGATGCACGGCCGCAGGCGGGCCTTCGACGTGATGCTGCGCGGTCGGGCAGACTCGCTGCTGGGCGCGGTGCAGGATGCCGAAGATCCCGAGGATAATGTGGTCGTCGATCCCACGGAACTGGTCCTGCCCAAGCCGGATGTCTACGCAGTTCTGAACCCAGCCGGGCGGGTGCTTGGTCAATCGCAGGTGGCGCCGCCTGGACTGATCCGGGGCTTCGGCGGATCGAATAAGCCCACCTACTACAGTTTCAAGGCCAACGGAACCTGGTATGGGGCGATCCGGCTGGATGGCGTGCGGGTTATCGACCGCGACGATAAAGGTGGTTTGCGACGCCCGGTAACGGTTTTCTATGCCTCGCCCACTTCGGACCTCTGGCATGAAGCGGTGGAGGCGGTTAGGTTTTACGTGGCGGCAGGCGCGCTGCTATTGGCGATTACCGGGATCGCGCTGGTATGGTTTCTCCGCCGCCGGCTCTCGCCGTTGCAGGAACTGGCGGCAATCGCCGGCCGCGTGTCCGTGCACTCCTGGGAGTTTGTGCCCCCCGGCGCCGTGCTCCGCACCTCCGAACTGGCGCCCATTGCGCTCTCGATCGAGGAGCTGCTGAAGGGACTGCGCCAGTCCTTCGAGCGCCAGCGCCAGCTTACCGGAGACGCCGCACACGAGTTGAAGACCTCGATCGCCGTATTGAAGTCCAGCCTGCAACTGCTGGCCATGAGCCCGAGAACGACGGAGCAGTATGAACATGGTTTGGAGAGCCTGCTGATGGACACTGAGCGCATGGAAGACCTGGCCAACCGCATGCTGACGCTGGCGCGCCTGGAGGAGGCGCCAATAGAGCAGGGCGAGACGAGCGAGCTTCAGTCGGCAGTGCGAATCGTCACAGAACGGCTGCTCCCGCTGGCTGAACTGAAGCAGGTCCGGCTGGAGGTAAGCGGGGAAGAATCGGGGAAGGTCGCGATGCAGGCCGGCGATGCGGAGGTTCTCTGCTCCAACCTGATCATGAACGCCTTGCAGCACAGCCCACCGCAAGGGTGTGTCACCATTACCGTGGGCTCGCGAGACGCAATGACCGAGTTGCGAATCATGGATAGGGGCGAAGGTATCCCTGAGGCCGCGCTTCCCCATGTCTTCGATCGCTTCTACCGCGTTGATCGTTCGCGCAGCCGCAACAGCGGTGGGGCAGGACTCGGCCTCTCGATCTGCAAGGCCATCGTCGACCGCTCGAACGGCACAGTTCGAATTCAAAGCACGGTCGGAATAGGCACGCAAGTCACAGTGACTTTGCCGCAGAGCAAGACGACATGACCCTTCATGGTGGCGCTTTGCCGAAATCACGATCTAATCTTGAGTCATTAGTGATGATCAGGTAGGCGGCGGTGCGAACCCGCGCGGCCGGATTATTGCCGTAGCTGCTGATTGCAGCAACGATCGCGGTTCTCATGTCAGCGGGCATCTGGCTATACATAAGCACGGCTGCCGGCGTTATCCACCAACTGCCCAGGAATTGTGTCGGTGCGCTGCCATCGGCGTTGGAGTACCAATCGCGGTAGATTTCAGCAGATGCCCTCGCCATCCCCCAATTTGGGTCATGGTCGGGGAGATGATCACCCTCTACTCCACCCGCCTAGAGCCGAAGGGTCCAACCACGGTTGGCTCGCACCAGCCGCCACGCTTCCAGCACAAGGTGTTTGGAAATACTGTATGGCTTTGCCTCAGTCAAGAACTCCTCCCCTCGCGGGTTGATCCACGTCTGAGACGGGCCGGGCCGACCCCTTCGCTCCACCCAAGTTACCGGGCTTCTTCGCTACTACGAATCGGTCCGCCCCTGCGCTCCGCCTCGGTACTCGAACTCTTGCGGGGTCTCCGCTTGAGTCACTCTCTTAGCATCGGAGCGCCAGGTTGCCATGTTCCGCATGAAAGCCTGAGCCAGGCTCGCGCCGCTTATCTGCCGGTCACCGTCCAGCCCATAAACAGGCTCCCGCTGGACTTGTCCCAGGCTGCCAAATCGGCCTGGTTTCGACGACGGTTGAGTCTCTTTCGACAGAACATCCGCGGTTCACCCCATGTGAATAGTGGCAGAGCGGCACTCTTTTCGCGACAAGAAGCGGAGTTTAGATGTGGCCCCTTTCTCTCTTGGTGGCAATAGACGCGTCGAATTGAGAATGAACGTTAGCTCTGATACGACATGAATGAAGGCCGCCAGCAGCGGGTTGAGCATTCCGGCTGCAGCCAGCCCAATACCGATCGCATCGACAATCAGTGTGCCATAGAAGTTCTGGAAGATGATGGCGCGACAGCGCCGGGCGATGCGGACCGTTTCCACAAACTTCTCAAGGTCGTTGCCAATCAAGACCACGTCGGCACTTTCGCGGGCGACGTCAGTTCCACTTCCCATGGCCACGCCGACGGTGGCATTCATAAGCGTGGGAGCGTCGTTGATGCCGTCGCCGAGCATAGCCACTATTCGCCCGCGCTTCGTATATGACGCGACCTCAACTGCCTTTTGCTCTGGCAGGAGGTCGACGTGAAAGTGGATGATTCCCATCTGGGCTGCAACGCCTTCGGCGGCGGCCATCGTGTCGCCGGTGAGCAGAATTACGCGGATTTTCATTGCCTGCAGTTCCTTCACCGCAACTGCCGCCCCGGGGCGCACTTCGTCCTCGATGGAGAGGCAGCCATAGTAACGAGGCCCGTTGGCCACAAAGACGGATGTTCCATTGAATGCTTGGATTCGCGCGGGGACATCGACCCCGAGTGAAAGAAGGTGAGCACGGCTGCCGACTGCGACGCGCTGGCCCTGGACTTGGGCCACGATACCTCGGCCAACCTGATACTTGCGTTCGCCTTCCTGGCCCGTACCTGACGAGTCAAGCTCGCCTTTTCCCGGACCGTTCACTACCTGGGAGCTTATCCCCAAGCAGCGCCGGGCGGTTTGGGGGCTGATCCTGTAACCCGCCCCCGGAGGGCCTACCTCCATCTTCCATGCAGCAAGGCAGTCTGCATTCGGTCTACATTATTCCTACCTCCTGCTTCTGCCGTCATGGCACACTTTGGCGAGGCACAGCTCCGAGGAATACCGCGGCGCGGCTCTACGCAGTCTTGGACGAGTTATTGTAGTTGCTCGACCGGCAATTAGGGTAATCTGTCTCCGGGTACAGGAGCTCAGAATGAGCGACATAGGCAATAACCTTCGCGATGCCCGATTGCGATGGAAACTCTCGCTAAGGGAGGTCGAAGAACGGAGCTCCCAGTTGTCCGCGCATTGGCAGAACCCTGCCTATCGAATCTCGGCAAGCTGGCTGGATAGGGTCGAAAGGGAGGATCGCGGGCTTTCTGCAACGAAACTGATCGTGCTCGCGGTGATTTATGGCCTTACTGCCGAACAGATGATTGGGCTATGTCCTGCTTCAGCAGCGGTACCGGGCCATGAACTCAGCCAGGTCCCAGGCCCCAACGCCACGTTGTTGCTTTCCTCAGGACCCTTGGAGCATTACGCGAAGCAATGGCTGCCGGATAGCTTTCTGACAGACCCATTGCCCGATGCAACCACCCTACTTCTTTCAGGGCCTGGCATGCTGCCGAGTCACTTGAAGAGGGGTGTAATCGGACAGCGGGATCGAATGCTGGAACCGATGATCCGAGGAGGGTCAATCGTACTCATTGATACGCTGAAGCGTGCAATCGCGAGTCGACGGGAATGGACACACGAGTTCGACCGGCCAATCTACTTCTTGATGACCCATAAGGGCTATGTGGCGGGTTTCTGCGAACTCGACAAAAGATCAGACTGGCTGACCTTGGTTCCTCATCCGCTGTCCTACGAGACGAGCAGGCGCTGGAAGTACAAAAAGGAGATTGAGGTGATCGGCACCGTTGCCGGCGTCCTCATGCGACGGATTGCCTGATTATTAGATTGCTCTTTGCAGGTCGGCGAGTCGTGGAAAGCCAACCTGACCGTAAAGTTCCAAAACGTGCTTGGTCATCAGGTAATACGTTACCGTAGCGCGTTGAGCGTAGGCGGCAAAGGATGATTGTAGATTGCCGGTTTCGGCTGCGCCCCTGAGTCTGCCAACGTGCCACTCGATCTCCCGGGCATTGAGACGTAACTGTTCCGCCACTACGAGAGCTTCTGGATACCACTGCTGTATGTACGTCGCGAGTTCGACGAGAACGCGGCAGTTGCGCTCGATTACTTCGAGGCCTTCGAGTCCACCAAGGAGGGTCCAGATTCTAGAAGGATCGAGAGCGAAGCTCTCGTCTTGCGGCCTGGGCTGGCCAGATTCCTCGATGACATCCAACGCGATCATTGCGATTGTGTCCCGGTCGATCCAGGTGAGGCGCTTGAGCATGTCTTCCCAGGTGGTCTCTTCCGACGTCCGCGCGCGAAGGTAATAGCGGACGAGGATGGCACTGAGCGCTACCATCAAAAGAACTGCAAGAACGACAAAGTAGAGGTTCCTCACTTCCCCCTCCATTTCCGAATCTTCTCCAGGTCACTCTCCACCTGCTTCTGCAAAGTATAAATCTTCGTTCGCATGGCTTCGGGGAGTTCGCGCGGCGCGGGCGCTTCCTGCCAGAGCGTGACGATCCAATATGCTTCGCAGGCAAGATAGGCTAGGACTTGGATGTAACCCAATTCACGGAAGATATGCGTATCCCGACCTATACCCACGTAGTTGGAAACAATGTCCTTTGCGGCGCATACCATGGAAAAGGCGCCTAGTCCTTGAGCGATCCTTGCGACGTGAGTCTTCCAAGGTAATCCCACGGTAACCGACAGGACCATTGTGCCGACAAAGAGTTCGCTCAATAAGACTGCGGAGAAGAAGTTGCTACGCAGGATGAAGACCTGGATTGAAAGGCGCGCTGCAGGTTGAGCAAGCCACGTCAGAAGGAGAGCTACCAGAGTGCTTGCGCTGACCAATCCGAAGAAAGTTCTGCGCACATCCGGTGCCCACATACCCGTGGGGCAGAAGACATGCACGGCAAGTTCATAGAAGACCAGGAGTTGAAGGGCTTCATCTGCGAATCCCATATACCAGTACGAGTAGGAGTAGGCGCGCTGGGAGATATGGAAAAAGGCTACAGTGAGAACGATGGTCTTTAGGACGCTCTCGACCGTATAGATGGTAAATACCGGGAAGGTTTTCGCCCGGTGCCGAATCCAGAGCACCAAGAGCAATAGGATCTGGCCGTAGAAGGAGGCCGCCCAAACGAAGCGATCAAAGCCGGACAAGTTCATTTTGTCGCGCTCCGCTCGGGCGACCACCAGAGTGGATAGTCTTCCGGAGCTTTACGTCCAGTCTATCGCTGTTAGCGAGGGGCTGGGGCCGAAAGCTGTGGCGGCGGCGTGCCGCCGCCGGGGTCTGGGGGCGGTGGCGTGCCGCCGCCTGGGTCATCTGGCGTGGGGAACGTGGGGGGTATCGGGGCAGGAGCCTGTTGAGCGTAGCTCTTACCGATGCCGGCGATCAACAGCACAAGAACCAGGGCGAGGGTTGATTTGCATACAACTGATTTTGCCACGGATAGGTCTCCTTTTTGAGCGCGCAATGCGCTACCTAGGAGGCTAGATGGCATCCCCATCTAAATCATTGACTTACCGACATCTGTTGCTTATAGGAAACAGGCTGGAGAAGGTGTCGACCTAACTCTTTGGGTTGAATCACAAACGGGTGGGGTGGAAACCAGAGCGGACATGTAAACGCGTACTTGGGCTGTGTTGCTTATAAGCAGTGATTAAGAGAATTCTCTTGCTTTGCTGCGAAGACACAAAGGAGCGGCCTGACAACGACGCCAAGCATCGCTGCCGAAGCCGAACGTAGGATTCGCGAGATGCTGTTGTATGCAGTCGGCTCTCTCGTAGATCATCCGGATGACGCTGAGATCATACTGCTCTCCCACTCGGGAGTTTCCATCTTCTACATTCATATCCACCCAGCGGATGTAGCTAAACCGATCGAAAATGGCGGCCAAACCACGAGGGCCTTGCCGTGCATCGTCGGCGCGGTTGAAAGGAAGCTTAGCCAAAGCCCGACCCTCGACATTGTGCAGAAGCAGGTCGACTGCAATGAGAACGCGCTGTTAACCGTCAGGTCCTTGTTCATTTCCGGCACGAACCGCTCTCTCAATTCTTCTTGCAATCTCAGGTTCCAGAACCTCAGCGTTGCTTATCGGCAATGACACTAGCGAACCAGTAACCCGCCGTTGATTGCCCTGTCAAGATTGGACTCAAGCGACGCAGAGCAGCAAATGCCAAGTGCTTGCTTGGTGCCTCAGCACGGCAAGCATTTCGTGAGTTATTGCCCGGTCGGAGCAAGCCATGGATGAAGTACGCCCACTTCCTTTCCGTGCCGCCAGATGCCCACGCGCACCTCCGTATGGCTCCTCGATCAACCAATGAGATGTGACAGCTATCACATCGTGACCTGCCGCATGGGCATATTCTCATTGCTGTTTCTCGAGGTGTCCGATAAACGAACAAAAGCACATCCTGGAACGGAGTGCCGCCAGCGCGCCGCCCTGCTCAGCCCTACAAAGGAACTCCCTCGGGTGAGATTCTCTTATGCTGGGCTCCCATCTACCAAACCCTCCGGGACAACCTGAAACGAATCGACTCTGCATGCTCCTAGCGGAGAGTCACCGGAAAGGAACCTCATGACCGTGTCTCTGATTATTCCTTCGATTGTCGCCGGAATAGCAATGGTTATCGTCCGGTACGGCTTTCGGGCGCTTCGCCGAATCGAAATCTGGGGACGGAATCTGGACGAGCGCGACCGCGCGATATGGGAAAGCGGCTTCTCTAAGCAATCCCAAGACGAAAGAGCAAGGCCGAACCAGTCTGTCGCTGGACGTGGCGTGACGGAGGCCTCTGGCACTCTGCCCCGCATTCACCCAGTGCACTTCCACAATTGATCAATTCGCAATAGTTTGCCTGAGTTCTTGACCGTTCGCACATTATGACGAGCCCGCCGGAGTGGATCCACTCGTGTCCTAAGTGGTACCCACCATGTTGCAACGTGTGAGATAAGGAGTTGATTATGGCGACGATCCTGATTGTGGATGATCGACCGGAAAACCGCGCCTTCCTGGCGACGCTGCTTGGTCGTGCAGGCTATAGCCTCCTTCAGGCCGCAGACGGGGCGGAGGCTCTTGCGCTCGCCAGAGCTGAACAGCCGGAGTTGCTGATCGCCGATATTCTGATGCCGACCATGGACGGATATGAGTTGGTTCGCCAACTTCGCGCCGACCGGCAGATAGCACAAACTCCCGTCATCTTCTGGACTGCGCACTACCACGAGCAGCAGGCAAAGGTTCTTGCTCGCAAATGCGGAGTGTCGCAGGTGATAACGAAGCCCTCGTCGGGAGAAGTAATCTTAAATGCGGTTAGGGCCGCGCTCAATGGCGCTATATCGTTACTTCCATCGCCCAATCCAAATGCAGAGATCGATCGCGACCACCTCCGTTTGCTCACTGACACGCTTTCGCATAAGGTCGATGACTTGAGTGCTGCCAACGGGCGCTTAACCGCGTTGATCGAATTAGATACGCAGCTCGCGTCCGAGACCGACCTGCATAAGTTGATCGAGACTTTCGGTAATGCGGCGCGGCGGATTATCGGGGCACGCCATTCAATGACTGGAATCCTGACTGCTGACGGGAAGGGGTTTCGGTCCGTATTTACCAGCGGTATGGATGCGCAGACCTCGGCTCGTCTCGGATCGCCGGACCCTCAAGCGGTCCCACTCAAGGCCATTCTGATTGATCGCCGGAGCATCCACCTGCACAATCCAGGCGGTAACCCTGTGGCCCTCGGCTTCCCCGCATCACATCCACCTATTCACGGGTGGCTGGGGGTCCCCATCGCGTCCCCGACGAGAATCTATGGGTATATTGGCCTGGTCGACAAGATCGGGCTGGATGAGTTCAGCAAGGAAGATGAGCGTCTGGCGACCATTCTCGCAGCGCAGGTGGGCCGGATTTATCAGAACGGAAGCCTTTCCTGCGAGGTACTGCGCCAGGCCGCTTGTCTTGAGCGGGAGATTTCCTGCCGCGAGGAAGCGGAAAAAGCCCTCGCCGAGGATCAGCGTCAAGGTGAGTTGATCTCGGAGGCGCATGCGGCCTTGGTTCAAAGCAATACCGAGGCGGAGATGCTGGAGCGATGCGCGCAGTCCATAGTCCGCAATCTGGATGCGGCGTTGGCCCGAGTCTGGACGTTCAACGAGGTCGATCAGAGTTTGACGCTTAAGGCCAGCGTGGGCTTGGACGCAGGTATCGACGCGTCCTTCAACCGCATCCAGAAAGGCAAGTTCCTGATCGGGCAAATCGCTCAGGAGTCCGCACCCTTCGTCACGAACGACTTGCCCAAAGATCCGATTGCCGCCCCCAAAGGGTGGATGACGCGCAACAGGATCACCTCTTTTGCCGGTTATCCCCTCGTCATTGAGGATCATCTGGTCGGAGTGTTAGCCGTATATGGCCACCAACCCTTCACGGGCACAACCACCGAAATAATTGCGTCGGTTGGTCACAAGATCACTCTTGGCATCGAACGTTTCCGAACCCATGACGGTCTACGCGCAAGAGAGGAGCACATCAGGCTTCTGCTCGATGCCAAAGGCGAGGGGATTTACGGGACTGACAAGGATGGTTTCTGCACCTTTGCAAACTCTGAAGCCGCCCGCCTGCTCGGCTACGAGGACCCGAGCAAGCTTCACGGACAGAATATGCACGGTCTGGCCCACCACACTCGTCCTGACGGCAGCCCCCTTCCCCTGGGGGAATGCAGAATCTACCAAGCAGCCCGCAATGGCCAGGCTGATCACGTAAATGATGAAGTCTTCTGGCGGGCTGACGGCTCCTCGTTCCCAGTGGAGTACTGGTCGAACCCCATTTATCGCGAAGGTCGGATGGATGGGGTTGTGGTGACCTTTCTCGACATCAGCGACCGAACGCAGTTGGAGAACAAGATCCGTCAGAACGAGCAACGCCTTCGACATATTGTCTCCTCCAGTCCTAGCGTCCTGTACACCGCTGTAGCCGCCCAGAACCAATTCGGGGACGTTACCTGGACCAGCGACAACTTGATGGAGATAACGGGTTATCAGCCCGAAGCAACGCTTGCGGTGGGATGGTGGCAGTCAAAGATTCACCCGGACGACATGGCAAAGGTTAAGGCTGAGGCGGAAGCAAAACTGTTTAGTCGGGGCCAGTGTACAGCGGACTGCAGGTTTCGACATCAAGACGGCACTTATCGGTGGATCCGACACAACATGCGTCTCATCCGTAACAAGGCCGGTCAGCCACTAGAGATTGTTGGCGCATTTACCGACATCACCGAGTTGAAGCGAAGCGAAGACGAGCATGGGAAGGTCCAAATACAACTGGACCAAGCACTGAAACTGGAAAGTATTGGTCAGCTGGCCGGGGGGATTGCACACGACTTCAACAATCTACTAGGCATCATCATTGGCTATGTCGAGATGATTCACGCTGACTTGCCCGGCGAGTCCAACCTGCGGGAATACACGGATGACGTCCTCAAGGCTGCTAAGCGAGCCGCTGATTTGACGGCCCAACTTCTCGCGTTCAGCCGGCAACAGGTCCTTCAGCCAACTGTGCTGTCCCTGAACACACTCTCCACATACATCAATACGATGCTGCGCCGAATCATACCGGAGAACATCGAGATCAGTATGGCATTCAATTCGGTGGGGCTGGTCCGCGTCGACGCTGGTCAGATCGAGCAAGTCGTCACGAACCTCGTCGTTAACTCTCGCGATGCGATGCCGACCGGCGGCCGCTTATTCATCGAAACCAAAGATGTCGAATTGGACGAGACGTACGTTGCTCAACACCCCGATGTAAAGGCCGGTCCCTACGTGATGTTGGCGGTGACCGATTCAGGTTGCGGCATGACGCCTGAAGTGATGGCCCGCATCTTCGAGCCATTTTTTACCACAAAGGGATTGAGAAAAGGAACTGGACTTGGACTGGGAACGGTTCATGGCATCGTCAAACAAAGCGGTGGCTCAATCTACGTATACAGCGAACCCGGACGAGGAACTACCTTCAAAATCTATCTGCCGCGCTTGCAAGATGCAGAGGATACGCCCGCGACGGAGCCTCAGGAATTAGAGATGAGCTTCGGAAACGAGACAGTTTTGGTCGCCGAGGACGAACCCAGTCTTCGGAAGCTGGTATGTGAAGTTCTCCATCGGCTGGGATACGCCGTGTTGGCAGCAGAGAATGGAGAGGACGCATTGCACATTTCCTCCGCCCATGAAGGCCCCATCCATCTGCTTGTAACCGATCTGATCATGCCCAAAGTCGGCGGACGTGAGCTCGCGGACCTCCTCACGAAGTTACGGCCCGCGCTTCAGGTTCTCTACATATCCGGGTACACGGACGATCGCACGATTGCACAGGGAGTCTATTCCAACCAGATTCACTTTCTACAAAAGCCTGTTACCAGAGTTGACCTTGCACAAAAGGTGCGAACCGTCTTGGACTCGGTCTCGCCAAGTGCTGACGGGAGCATGGAGACTTATGCATCTTGACGAGATAGCACCAGCCCGGATCCTGGTGGCGGATGACGAAGAAGCAAGCCGCAATTTGTTGGCCACCATCCTGGAAAGGAACGGGTACGATGTGTTGCTCGCAACAGATGGCTTGGAGGCTGCCGAACTTTTCGCGACCGAGCACGTAGATCTCGCACTTCTGGATGTGAAGATGCCCCGTCGCACAGGACTTGAACTATGCCGAATGATAAAGAGTGATCCAAAAACTCGCCTAGTACCAGTAGTGCTGATCACAGGGCTCTCATCTTCCATTGATCACGTTCAAGGAATTGAGTGTGGCGCGGACGACTACTTGCGCAAGCCTGTTCGCAGCCAAGAAATGACCGCTCGGGTTCGCTCCCTTCTGAACCTGAAGCACTTTACGGACGAGCTGGGAAGCGCAGAGGCAGTTCTCTTCAGCCTGGCATTGAGCATTGAGGCCAGGAATCCGTACACCGAAGGGCATTGTGCGCGCCTGTCGAAGTACTCTATTGACCTCGCAAACGTACTGGGCCTCCCTGAAGAGCAACTCCTGGCGCTGCGAAGAGCAGGCTTGGTTCATGACATTGGCAAAGTCGCGGTGCCTGACCGAATTCTGCTCAAACCGGGCCTACTGACCTTTGAAGAGACGAAGGTCATTCAACAGCATCCAATTGTAGGGGAACGCATTTGCCAACCATTGCAGTCGTTTCGTTCCGTGCTGCCCATCATTCGTCACCACCACGAGAAGATGGACGGCAGCGGCTATCCGGACGGACTCGTGGGAGAGGCAATTCCACTTACGGCCCGGATTCTGACGACTGTGGATGTATATGATTCATTGACTACCGATCGACCCTACCGTTTGGCGATGTCGCCTTCAGAGGCATTTATGACTTTGCGGGAGGAGGTCCGCAGGGGATGGCGAGATGGGCGACTCGTCGAGGAGTTTGAGCCGTTGATGATGCGCAGGAATGCTGATCCCATCTGAAATGCTCAGGCGTCCAATAGGTCGCATCGCCGCCCGAAATGTCAGGGCAGTACACAGAACCGAGGTTTCCGCATGGCGCTGCAGAGCTTGTCGCCGCCGATTGGGCACCATTCTTACAGAGTCTACATCCTTGATAACTAAGTTGCTTTAGACCCACAGCACGTACACAATCTGATACCGCAGTTCCCAGCAATTCACTCGACCACAAATCCTGCCCCACGCTAAACTAGATGGCGAGTGACATGTTCCACTCTCCAACGCGACTGGGCGTTCGAACCGCACCTGTTCCGGTTCAAGCAGCACCCTGAGCTCGTCTGCATCTTGGGCATGGAGCTATGAAGCCGAAGAGCGCAGCTATCAAGTCTGAATCGGAGGAGACAGACGTACGCTCTGCTCGAATCGTAACTGCGGCCTTGGAGGTGTTCTCAGAATACTCATTTCGCGACGCTACCACCGACGAGATCGCGAGGCGTGCGCGAGTGTCTAAGAGGGACATCTATGCCAAATTTCCTAATAAACATGCGCTTCTAGCTGCAGTCGTCAATATGGCGTTGCTGGCGGGCAACGAAAGGCTCAATCAGGTGGTCTCGCTCACTCAAGAGGCCACATCTCTTCGCGAAAGACTTGAGGTCATCGGCTTCGCCATGGTTAATGAGATTCTGTCGCCGACGGCAGGGTTTCTAACCCGTCTTGTTGCCTCAGAGAGCATCAATCAGCCCAACATTGGCACGATCTATTTCAGCACTGCATATGCTTTCCGAACCGACCTCATCTCCCAGGTTCTCTCTTTCCACATGACGGAAGAGAGTGGGCGTAAGCGTCATGACAAAGCCAGTGAAGCCGGCAAACATTTCATAGCACTGGTCACCCATCTGCCTCAGATGACTATGTCACTAGGGATGCGGGATACGTGGAATTCCAGATCGGTTCAAACTCACGTTGCAAACGCGGTAGGGATATTCCTCGACGCACATCCCCTACTGGCTGAGGCCTGAGCCAGAACGCGCTTGCGTGCCCATCTCTTCTTGACAGTCAGTCCTCAGAGACACGCCGAACGACATATCCAAGCATCTGCACCGGAAATCGCAGAGGACATCTGGCTCCCAACCCCCGCGACCGACCCCGGATGTGGATGGTTTCGCTAGCAGCCGGCGACACCTTCATACAGTCGCTCAACCATGGCCCGGTTGACTGTCAGTGCTCTCCGAATTGTGGTACGGTACAGTACCACCAAAGGCGGAGTTACTCTGATGAGCTTGGTATGTAGCCTATGAGGATTGATGGAGATCGCCATGTCACATGTATATGGACAGGGCGCGTTTTCGAAAGACACTGTTAGCACCACCAGTTATCGACATCCTATGGTCTCAACAGTCTTTCTCGCCTAAGGCTCGTGCGGTCTTCATTAAAGCGCATTCGCTGCGGTATCCGTGAGGGAAAGGTTCGAAATGAAGGTAGCGCCGTTCGAACGCCGGAGCCAGCTAATCACGGAAATGCCGGTCAAGGAGCAGATTATATGTACTCCCCGGGCTACACATCCCACCATGGTGAAAACGGTTGCGCTGACTGGCCTCGTCATGAGTGTCTTCGAGGCTACCAAGTACGAGATCTCCCCAGGGCCGCGACATGGGCGTTGGATTTCGCAACAGTTATTTTCGTTATGTCGCTGAGTGCCACGATGAGTCACTTCGTTCTGACTAGAGACGAGCGGCTCCGTCGCGAGATGGTATCGAATGAGCTGCGGTATCGGCTGCTGTTCTGGAAGAGCCTGACCGGGGCATACCGATCGACCTTGGACGGTCGCATCCTGGATTGCAATGTGGCATTCTGCCGAATGCTTGGGTACCATCAGCGCATCAGGAGGAGAGAAAGCGGCCTGAGGATCATCCGTCGATCACCTAAGGGTTGCGCTTATCCACCTCGCCGCATCGCGAACCGCAAACGTGACGATAAATGCAAACACTGCCGCGGCTGATATCAGGATCGTGACGATTGCGGCTGCGAAGCGCGTTGCTATTTTCTGTTCAGCTTTCCAATCCTTCATAGCCGGCCTATTTCTCTCAGCGCACTGTTGCTGAGGCCTATTCGTCGCTCGTCCGGTGCATCCGCTCTACTAGGAATGCCCGACGGTTCAAGAACCTGCAGCCGGGGGCCCGTTTTGTTGCAGTACTCGGCGAATTAATGTGGAGGGCGGTTCTTTGCAACCACATTCAGCAGTTCTACCTGCATCGCCCGTGGGCCATGATGCAGTGAGTTCATTTCATGCCGTGTAGGAAGCCGGGTAGCAATTGTCGGCACGCCAAAGCTTGTCACAAGACTCATAGCAGCGGTGTTCCATAACTGTTTCTGTGCGACCAGCAGCACGTAATTACTCCATCATCCACCTAGTGGCGGTACGTGTCAGTACCACTAAAGGTTGTCACACCTAGGTGGTACTGACACGTACCATGCTATCGACTACGCTGTGCTTGGTTGGATTTGTGAGAGGTCCAACGCCGGTCGCAATCTTGTGCTGCAAAGGCGAAGACCCGGGGAACAGTTCCCGTAAGCCGAGATGGCCAGCAGGATTGTGACCGGCTCATTATTTCTCTCGAAACGAACTCGGAGGGGACAATGCCTTTGGCATATAACCTATCGCGCGGGGCGTCACCGGCAAAAGACGCACGAAAGTCGCAGTACGGGCGCCCCACGAGCTATGCCGCTTTGTTGATAGTGGCATTTCGGAGTAACCGCTGCCCTTCCTGCATTGCAGGTACTGTAACCGGCTAGACACGAGGCCCCATGGCATTGTCTGAAGTGCTGGTCGACCAAGCCGCCCCGTCGGCTCCCGCGAATTCTGACCTTTCCGGCGACGAGTGTTTGCTCTCCGCCCTGCTTGAGCACACGACCGACAGCATTTACTTCAAGAACGTAGAAAGCCGGTTCGTCAAGATAAATCGCGTCCATGCACAGCTGCTTGGTTTAGCCGATCCGAGGGATGGGATCGGCAAAACGGACCGGGAGTTCTTCGGTGCCGAGTGCGCAAGGGAAAGTCTGAGGGAAGAGCAGCAAATTATTCAATCGGGCGTGCCGTTGATTGACAAGGAGAAGCGACAGGAGTGGCCGGACGGAAGCACAACCTGGACTTCCACAAGCAAGAGGCCCCTTTTCGATCGTGTCGGCAGATGTATCGGTACGCTCGGAATCTCCCGCGACATCACCAAAAGCAAAGAGGCAGAGAACACGCTTAGCAATGCCCACCGCGACGCAGAGTTGTTCATAAACTCGGTGCCTTCAATTCTGATCTTCGTCGACATTGATGGCCGCATAAAACGCTGGAATCGTGCAGCCGCTGAGGCATTTGGGATATCGAGGGCCTCTGCAATCGGGAAGCCTCTCGCTTCATGCGGGATAAAGTGGCTTAGCCAAGACCTCACTTCCGAGATCACTTCATTGCCAGAGCAACCGGAATTGGCGCGCTGTAGATTGAAATTCGTCAAGAACGGGCAGGAACGCCTGTTGGGGCTTACACTTCGCTGGATTAGGACGACGCCAAGCGAGAGCGCTGAACTGTTGATCGTTGCCGCGGACATCACTGATCGAGAGCATGCCGACGAAGACTTGCTGTGGAAGACCGCCTTTCTCGAAGCACAGACGAACTCGACCGGCGATGGGATCCTAATTGTTGATACTCAGGGGAATAAACTTCTTCAGAACCACCACATTCAGGAACTATTCAAGATTCCTCAGAGTATCACCGACAAGAGCGACTGCAAGAGTCTACTCGAGCATGTCCTCACGACGGTGAAGGACCCGGATAGGCTCCGAGAAAAGGTCGAGTATCTCAATGATCACAGAAATCACACCAGCCGTGACGAGCTGGAGCTATTAAACGGCACGGTTCTGGAACAGTATTCCTCGCCGGTCCTCGGGCGGTTCAATAAGTACTATGGCAGGATTTGGACTTTCCGCGATATTACAGAGCGAAAACAAACTGAGGCGAGTTTACGTCAGTTATCAATGGCCGTAGAGCAAAGCCCAGTGTCGGTCGAGATTACCGATCTTCATGGAAAGATCACTTATGTAAATACAACATTCTCTGAGTCCAGCGGATATGCCGCAAACGAGGTGCTTGGGAAGAGTGCGAGCATTCTGAAATCGGGACACTCGTCGCCCGCCGACTACCGTCAGCTGTGGGAAACGATCACTGTAGGAGGGGAATGGCGCGGTCTATTTCACAACCGAAAGAAAAACGGCGAACTGTATTGGGAATCGGCGGTCATTAGGCCGATCGAGGATCACGACGGATCCATATCTCATTTCCTCGCGCTCAAAGAAGACATAACGGAAAAACTGGCGATGGAAGGCCAACTGCGGCAATCCCAGAAGCTAGAGGCAATTGGGCAACTCGCCGCGGGTATCGCTCATGAGATTAATACTCCCATTCAATACATCGGAGACAATACCAGGTTCATAAAGGAATCGTGGGGGCACTTGGCTAGTCTTCTGGCAGCAGCCCAGAAGCTCCGCGCTGAGCTTACCGCGCACACGGTGTCGCAGGCGGTGATCGATACGTTCGACAATTGCAGTAGAGTTACGGACGTCGCATTTCTCTCTGAGGATATTCCGCGCGCCATCGACCAGACGCTTGAGGGAGTAGAACGAGTGGCGAGGATCGTGAGCGCCATGAAGGAATTCTCGCATCCGGGCGCGCAAGAAAAACAGGCTGTCGACCTGAATAGGGCCATCGAAACCACCGTTGCGATCTCCCGTAATGAGTGGAAGTATGTCGCTGACGTACAAACAACGTTGGATCCGAACCTGCCCCTGGTGCCGTGTCTGGCCGGAGAGATCAATCAAGTTCTTCTAAATCTGGTGATAAACGCCGCGCACGCAATTGCCGATGCCTCCGATCGGAGGACTGGCGGCCTGGGCACGATTGTTCTTTCGACCAAGAGGGACGGGGATTGGGTGGAGATCAGTGTGGCTGACACGGGGACTGGGATTCCTGAACACCTGAGGGATCGAGTGTTCGAGCCATTCTTCACCACTAAGGAAGTAGGCAAGGGGACCGGTCAAGGGCTAACCCTAGCGTACGCCGTGATTGTGAAAAGACACGGAGGAAGTATTTGGCTGGACTCGGAGGTCGGCAAAGGCACCACATTCTTTGTGCGCCTTCCAATCATGGTTTCTAAGGAGCACTAGCATGTCGAAGAGAATACTGTTTGTCGATGATGAGCAAAATATCTTGATGGGCCTTGAGCGAACGCTACGTCCGATGCGGACCCAGTGGGAGATGGAGTTCGTTCCTAGTGGGGACGAAGCGTTGCGAGCATTCGCGGAACATTCATTCAATGCGGTCGTCACTGATATGAGAATGCCCGGAATGACCGGTGCTCAGCTTCTCGATAAAATCCGCGATCAGTTCCCGCAGACTATCCGCATTGTTCTTTCGGGCCAGTCCGACCGGGAAGCAATGGTGCGATCTATTTCTTCGGCCCATCAGTTTTTGTCCAAGCCGTGCGACACAGAGCAACTGAAATCTGTGCTGGAAAGGACCATTGCGCTTACAGATCTGCTGGAGAATCAGTCAATTAAGCAGTTCATCTTTCGGTTGAAGAATATTCCTAGTTTGCCCACCCTGTACGAAGATCTCGTGAAGGAACTGCGCTTGGACAGTCCATCCGCGTCCCGCCTCGGCGCGATCATTTCACAGGATATGGCGATGACTGCGAAGCTCCTCCAGATGGTCAACTGCCCCGTATACAGCACCGGCGTGGAAGTCTTGGAGCCTGATCGGGCTGTTTTGCTGCTGGGAGTGGAGACGATCCAGGCGATGGTTCTTTCGCTGAGCATCTTCTCGGCATGCGATCCGCATGTACTTAACGCTCAAGCGGCTGGAAGCCTGTGGGAACACAGCACTTTTGTGAGCAGGCTTTCAACGCTCATCGCAAAATCTGAAGGCGTCGCCGCGCGAGAATTGGGTGCGTATCAAAGCGCAGGACTGTTGCATAATATCGGCAAATTGGTGATGGCATCGGCAGACCCCAAGGAGTATCGGATGATCGAAGCTCTCGGCTTTGCGGGGAGAGATCAATGTCGCCTGGAAACTGAAGCCTTGGGTTGCAGTCACGCAGAAGTTGGCGCCTATCTCTTGGGTCTTTGGGGATTGCCCTCCTCCATCATCGAGGCCGTGGCTTGGCATCATCATCCGTCGGATAGCCCAGTAAAGAGATTCTCCCCTCTTGCCGCGGTGCATGCGGCGAGTGCGTTTCATGCGCGATTGCATCCACACTTCAAGCACTGGGATCCAGATCTCGATCAATCGTTTCTGGAACGAATCGGCTTGACCGAGCGGCAAGAGATATGGATGCAGTTGTGCAGTGAAGAATTCGCGGAAGCGCAGCCAGCGTGAACAAGCGCCTCTCTAGGTTAACGTCCTTCCCTCGCATTGCAATCACATCCAACGCATATTCAATGCATCACGTTCCGCCGGAGACACCGCAAAGATATTCAACATCGGATGCCGTAGCGCCCATAGTTACGGTATTGCAGGACGGCTACTAGCGGTTACTCACGCCCCTTCGGGCGGATTTGGGCCGGTCGCGACTTCCGTTCCTTCGGCTAACACCTGAGTGGTACTGACAAGTACCATCCCGACCATTAGGCTGAACTGGTTCCCGAGCTGGCGGCGGGTATTAGGGCTGAGGCACTTGTGATCGATATCGGGTCTCCCAAAATATGAACCGTAACACCCCGAATCGTTGTGCCTTAGTCAGAAAAGGTTGATTCAAATGCAATCACAATCTGAGATCCGAGATGAGAACGCAAAGTGGCTGACAGTCTGCAAATCTTTGAGGCTGTCTTTGTTGAGAACGAGCGGATTAATAGTCCACACCTCATTAGTACTTTTGGGCATTGCCTCCATGCCGTCATCTTTGGTCGCAGCCCTACCAGTGCTGCTGACGCCGGCTTTTCGCTTCACTTCTCCAGTGAGCCTTGGCTCGACGGCGGAGGCGGGGACGGTGACGGTAATGGTCTCCGGCGCAGGGACGCTGAACACGATTAGCGTGCTGACGCAAGGAATCCCGAACCAAGATTTTACGTTTGGGGCGGGAGGTAGCTGTACGACTGGAATGACCTACTTTGCGGGACAGATATGCACAGTGGCTGTGAACTTTCAGCCGTTGCATCCGGGACTTCGCCAGGGTGCAGTAGTGCTGCTGGCAGGCGATGGCAGCGTCCTTGGGAGCGAACTATTGTGCGCGACGGGCGTGGGCGCAACTGTGGTGATGGTTCCGGCGCCAACTAATCTCGTTGCTGGGAATGGGCAATGGATTTATAACGGCGACGGCATTTGGGCGCAATGGGCTTCGCTATTTCTGCCGATGGGCGGTGCAGCTGACGCGGCGGGAAACCTGTTCATTTCGGACTCAAACAACCACCGAATTCGCAGAGTGGACGGGAATACTCAAATCATCTCGACAGTCGCAGGCGATGGTACACCAGGGTTCGGCGGTGATGGCGGGCCGGCCACGTCAGCCATGCTGGACGTGCCCGCGGACGTGAAGCTGGATGGTGCTGGGAACCTCTACATCGCGGACAGCGCAAATCACGCAGTACGCATGGTCAACGCGGCCACAGGCATTATCCAGACCATCGCCGGCATCGGTGGTCAAGCCGGTTACTCAGGTGATGGTGGCCCCGCAACACAAGCTCTTCTGTCCAACCCCGATGGCATCGCGTTCGATGGCGACCACACGCTCTATATCTCAGATACTGGCAACAATGTGATCCGCAAGGTTAACCTGACGACCGGGATTATCACAACTGTAGCGGGAACGGGGACGGCAGGATTCTCGGGCGATGGCGGCCCGGCGACGTCTGGGCAGTTGAACAATCCCTGGGGGATCGCGCTCGGGAGCGATGGCAGCCTATATATTGCGGACCTCTCAAATAATCGGATTCGCAAAGTGAGTCCAAGCGGAACTCTTTCAACCCTCGCAGGCAATGGGGGAAACGGCTTTGCCGGTGATAACGGCCCTGCGACTGCCGCACTATTGAATGTCCCGGCCGGCGTAGCAGTCGATGTTGCTGGAAATGTCTTTATCGCTGATTCAGGCAACAGCCTAGTGCGGGAAGTAGACGCAAACACCGGTGTGATTTCAACTCATTCCGGAAATCAGACTGGGTTGTCGGATGGCGGGGGAGCAATTGTAGGCGTAACTCCGTATGAGGGGCCATATGCATTGTTCTTTGACGGTTGGGGGAATCTATATGTCAGCGATATGTTTCATCAGACAATCCGCGAAGTACCTGCGGAAAGCGTGCTACTGATTTACCCTCCGATGCAGGAAGGCGGGGTGTCATCGCCCATGCCGGCGATCATAGAGAATGCCGGGAACGCCGATCTGGACTTTTCGGCACTGCAGACGGTGAGCTACTCCGCGTTGGATCCAGCGACGACGACTTGCCAAGTATCGCAACCGTTGCCCATCGGTGCGTCCTGCACCCTGGGTGTGGAGAGCGCTCCTACCACGACAGGGAATTATCTGGTAGGGACACTGACCGTCGAGTCGAATGCGCAAAACAGTCCTAGCTCGGTCACTCTGAAGACGGATGTTCTTGCAGTAGCTCCCACCGTTGTCTCGCTGACAACAAGTCTAAACCCGGCATCTGTGGGAGCCATGGTGACGTTTACCGCGAGCGTCGCAACGTCGGGCTCTACGACACCTACGGGCTCTGTCAATTTCATGGACGGGACAGTGGACCTCGGCACGACAGCGCTTAGCGGGACAGCTGTGGCGACCTTCTCGACTACTGCTCTTGCGACGGGGTCGCACTCGGTCACGGCAGTCTACAGTGGCGACGACCAGAACGCGACGGCAACCTCTTCGGTGCTGATCGAAGTTGTCAAGCAGCCGACCACGACATCTCTGACAGCGAGCCCTAATCCGTCGGCCTTGGCGACATCCGTGACGCTAACGGCAACCGTTGCAGGGCCTAGCGGTACCGCCGTTGTTCCCGGCGGCACGGTCACATTTCTGGACGGATCTACGACCATCGGCGCAGGTGCGCTCAATAGCAGTGGTATCGCAACCTACTCAACGGCGTCACTGAGCGCGGGACAGCACAACGTCACGGCGAGTTACGGCGGCGACGCTTTAGACCTCGCGAGCCAGTCGGCCGTGCTGATCCAGACCGTGACGAAAGCGGGAACTGCGACAACACTCACCACGTCGAACGCGACGGTGTACGCGGGAGTAAGCGTGACGTTTACCTCGGCGGTTTCGCGGACAGATGGGGTAATTCCGACCGGGATCGTGACCTTCTTCGACGGAGCTGTCGCAATTGGAGCCGGGACACTGAACGGGTTAGGCACAGCGACACTGACGACTACCGATCTCGCCGGCGGAGTGCACTCAATCTCGGCGGTTTACGGGGGTGATGCGAGTGATCTCACGTCGACCTCGCCCAGTGTGAACGAGACGGTGCAGCCGATCGCAACCGCAGCGACGATTGCGGTGAGCGCCAATCCGAGCGTTGCGGGTGCTCCCCTGCAGTTGACCGCAACTGTAACGCAGACGGGTACAAACGGGAACGGCGGAACGTTTTCCGGGACCGTAACCTTCACGGATGGGGCAACGGTACTTGGTACTGCTACGGTCTCGTCCACGGGAGTTGCAACGCTCAGCATCTCCACGCTTGCCGTGGGCGCGCACACCATCGGTGCGAGCTATGGGGGCAATGCGAACTACGTGGGAAGCACATCGACAACAATTGCCGAGACCATCCAATCTGCGGCCACCGCGACAGCGCTGGCGTCCAGTCTATCGCCTTCTGTTGCCGGCATGCCGGTGACACTCACAGCCGTCGTGGCCGGAAACGGCGGCATACCTACTGGCACTGTCACGTTCTTGGATGGCACAGGCGCAGGCGCGGTCACGCTGGGAACCGGAACATTGAACGGCCAGGGCATCGCTAAGCTCATCACTTCAGCCCTTGCGGTGGGTCAGCACTCCATCGTCGCGATCTTCTCCGGAGATGCGAAGGATTCGAGCAGCACTTCCGCGGTGTTGATGCAAACGGTACAGATTGCTGCGACCACCACTACCATTGCGTCCAGTCTAAACCCGAGCTCCTTCGCAGCGGGCGTGACGTTCACCGCGAGCGTTGCTACGACCGGCAATACTGTCTCAGGGACGGTGACATTTTCTGATGGCCAAACGGTGCTTGGAGTTGCTCCAATCAGCGCCGGATCGGCCATATTCAGTACGTCGACGCTCGCTCTTGGGGCTCATTCGATCATCGCTAGCTATTCTGGTGATGCGAACAATGCTCCCAGCCAATCTGGACCACTGAATGAGCGGGTCTTGCAGGCTGCCGGGGTCAGCATTACAAGTAGTGTCAACCCCTCGCTTGCTCAGGCTCCTTTGATTTTGACCGCTTCGATCAATGCCCCGCAAGGCGTTGCCGTATCCGGCACGGTTACATTCATGGATGGGAATGTCGCGTTAGGAACCGGAGCCGTCTCTCCTGTTGGAGCAGCTTCGCTCACGATCTCGACGCTGGCAGTTGGGCAACACTCCATTGTTGCGGTATACAGCGGTGACGCAAACAATCAGGCCGCAACGTCAGACATTCTTGTGGAAACGATACAAATCATCGCAACGAACGCTACGCTGATATCAAGCCTGAATCCGTCGCTTTCCAACGCACCGCTGACCCTGACTTCGACGGTCGTGGGCAAGGGCGGAAATGTCACCGGAACGGTGACATTTGAGGACGGGACGACAGTGCTCGGCGCAGCGAATCTGAATGCGGCCGGCGTGGCGACATTTACAGTATCGGGCCTGTCGCCGGGCCTGCACTCCATCATTGCGATCTATGGCGGGGATGCAAACAATTCTCAGTGTACCTCTCCGGTGCTCTTGCAAAATGTCGTGCAGACGACCACCGTCTCTCTCTCGTCAAGTCAGAATCCCTCGCTGGCGCTGGCTTCGGTTTCCTTCACGGCCGTCGTATCGAACGGCAGTATGAAGTCTCCGTCCGGGGTGGTGGAATTCAGCGACGGGACGGCACAACTGGGCACGGTGGCACTAACGGCAACGGGCACAGCAACGTTCACAGCGGCGTCGCTCTCGACTGGACAGCACACCGTTTCCGCAACCTATAGCGGAGATTCGCTCAATCTTCCGGGTACCGCGCCGGTGCTGACTCAGTCGGTGCAGTTGAGACCTACGACAAATACGCTGACGGCGTCGTCAACCTCGTTGACCGGAGGTCAGCAGGTGACGCTGATTTCCGTGGTGGAGTACTCCGGACCGGTGACGCCGACCGGCACGGTAAGCTTCACAAACAACGGCACCGTGCTCGGTACCGGTACGGTCGACAAGACCGGCGTAGCGACAATTACAGTTAATCTGCTGACCAACTCGCCGACTGTGATTGCGACTTACTCCGGCGATTCAGTCTACGCGGCATCCACTTCGGCGCAGACCAGCGTCACCGTGCCTCAGCCCACACAGTTCACCATGACATTGAATCCCGCGGCGGTGACGCTGCAATCGCAACAGAACAGCACCACCACCCTGACGATAACTTCGCTGAACAACTTCGCTGACACGCTCGATCTTGGCTGCCTCGGCTTACCATTCGCGGCGACCTGCACGTTTACCAAGGACCAGGTCGCTCTCAGCGCCGGTGGTGTTCAGGTTGTCCAGGTGGTTGTCGATACCGGGTCGCCTCTGACGGCCGGGTCGCAAGCGCGTCTCGAGCGGCACAGTGCGGGCTCGCTTGCGGCGATGTGCTTCCTGCCGGGTAGTGTCCTGTTCGGGCTCTTCTTCGGCCGGAGCCGCCGACGGCTCGCCGGCCTGCTGATGGTTCTTCTGCTCGCTGGGTTCGCGGCTGGGCTGGAGGGATGCAGCGGCTTGCACATCAATGGCACGCCGCCCGGGGCATACGTCTTCCAGGTAACCGCAACGGGCACAGTATCCGGTGTGACGCAGTCGACGGACGTGACACTTACGGTGACCCAGTGAGCGAACTTTGGAGACCCAACCTGGCTGCCAACTGCAGACGAGCATCGCTTTGCGCAGGGGCACTGCTGCTGGTCGGAATATCGACCGTGCCGCCGGCTTGCGCGCAGGCCTTGCCGGCGGGTACAGGCCCCGGAGCATACGCCATTGTGGGCGGAACATTTTCGGATTTCCAGGCCGACTATGGCAGGCGGAGTATTACGGGCGCTAGCGTGTATGTCGAATTCGAATCTGGAGTGGCGCTGGGGCGTCGAGACCGAAGCGCGCAGGATGGTGTATCCCGACTTCGGTGAGAGTCAGTCAACTCTGCTCGCGGGGCCGCGATGGTCGTTTCATCCCCGGAGATTCGTGCCCTACGTCAAGTTTCTTGTGGGTGGAGGGCGATTGGAGCTCCCGTACGGATTCGGACATGGAGACTACTTTGTGATGGCGCCGGGAGCGGGCGTAGACCTGCGATTAGGGCAGAGAGTGCGTGTGAGGCTGGTGGACTTCGAGTACCAGATGTGGCCGGGTTTCACCTTCGGATCATTGCATCCCTACGGAATCAGCACAGGGATCAGCTTTCAGTTCCTGGGATCGTCACGAACCAGAATCTCGAAATAAGTTGTTGTGGAGGCCGCATCAAGGAACCCGATTCACTGGTTTCAATCCTGGACCGGCTTGCGGGTGTTGCTTGGTAGAACGATTGCAAAAGTAAAGGAGAAGATAGATATGCAATGTGCAATGATCTATGCGTTTGTTGTGGTCGCGGGCGCCCCTTTTATCGGCATCTGGCGGGGACACGTTTGGGCAAGATCCAATGGCAAGTTACTGGCCCAGAGGAAGCCGGCGCGACGCAAGTATTCGTGGGCGCAATCGCGCGTGGAGTGAATGCGCCCGGCAAACTGCCCCGCTGGAATCTGGCCGTAGACAGTGAGGGACTGAGCGAGCCCGGTGCCAGTCCCGGTTTACGGTGTCGGTGCCTACCCCCTCAAGACCCTGATCGGGAAGCCTAAGGCTTGGCCAGGCCGCAAACAAGCGAATTAATTTCAGACGATCGCGTTAGGAGTTATATGAGATTTCGACAGGGCGACAGAGGGCAGGTGCTGGTGCCGTCAGCGCTGTGCGTGCCGGACGCATTCGGCAGTGGCGTGTTGTCGATTGGATTGATTGGTCCTACGGATGCACGCCGGGAACCGATAGCTGCGGCGCTTGCCAGCCTGCATGGCGCGGCCACGCGGGAGTTCTCCGCGTATCCCGATCT